>JBLMYT010000060.1:0-3263 GCA_050258455.1 Candidatus Omnitrophota bacterium
AGACCGATTATTTTTTACATTTGATTATTGTACGAAATTGTTTGTTTCGAAAACCATTGACCGGTTTATCTCTTATTTTAAAAGATTAATGGGGCAGGTTTTAGAGAACCCGGATCAGAAAGTATCGCAATTGGAGATCATCGGAGAAGAAGAGAAGAAACTGATATTACATGAGTTTAATGATACGCGTGCCGACTATCCGAAAGAGAAAACGATTCATGGCTTATTTGAGGCGCAGGCAATCAAAACTCCGGATCACCTTGCGGTGATCGGTTCAACGGGATCGATGGTCGAGGCATTGCACGCAACGCCTCTACAAATCACATACCGGGAATTGAATGAACGATCCGGTCAGTTGGCGTATCGATTAATGCGAGAAGGCGTTCAGGCCGATATCATCGTGGGAATAAAGACTGAACGTTCGATTGAAATGATTATCGGCATTCTGGGAATATTAACGTCCGGCGGTGCATATTTGCCCATTGACCCGGATTACCCGCAGGACCGCATCGATTATATATTAAAAGACAGTGGGGCCACCGTGTTGGTCACCACCCATGAAGAAGGTCAGAAGGTCAGAAGTTGGGAAGGTAAGCAAGTGCTCTTCTTAGATTCTCTTAACCTCTCATCTTCTCATCCTCTTAACTTCTCTCCTATATTCTCTCCCTTACCGGCCACCGCCCATCGGCCACTGGCCACTTCTCTTGCTTACATCATTTACACCTCCGGCACAACCGGAAGGCCCAAAGGCGTCCTGGTCGAACACCGGAATGTCATTAATGTCGTAAATTGGTTTGCAGAAACTCACAAAATAGGAATGGGGACTCGAATTCTCCAGATTTCGGATTTCACATTTGATGCCAGTGTGAACCAGATTTTCGGGGCACTCATTTCCGGCGCAGCATTTTATATTGTATCCGCGGATATTCGATTGGATATCGAAAAAATGCGTCATTATATTATGAAACATGCCATTCATTTAATCAATTTCGTTCCTTCCTATTTAAGAGAGTTGCTTTGCTATGTCGATAAACTCGAAAACCTTCATACGGTATTGTCGGGTGCCGACCGATTGGATGATGCAACAAAAGATACCCTCATTGGAAGAGGTTACCGATTGGTCAATCAATACGGCCCTACAGAAACCACCATCGATGCTCTGGCCCAGGAGTGTTCTTCGGAAAAAGTGAACCTCGGAAAACCGATTGCCAATGTCAGGGTATATATATGGGACAAATATGGGAATGTTTTACCTATCGGCATAACCGGTGAGTTATATATTGGCGGGGCTGGCGTATCGCGGGGGTATTTAAACAACCCGGAATTAACATCGGAAAAATTTATTCGTTGTCGATTGCCGGTTCCTGGTTCCCGGTTTTATAAAACCGGGGACCTTGCCCGCTGGTTGGCGAACGGAACCATCGAATTTTTGGGGCGCATGGATGACCAGGTCAAGATCCGGGGATTCCGCATCGAATTGGGAGAAATCGAGGCCCACCTTTCCAGGCATTCGGGAATAAAAGAGGCCGTCGTGATAGCGGGTAACGGCCGGGGAGGCGATAAACTTTTATGTGCCTATGTGGTTTTTGAAAAAGGCCATGAAGATTCACGAATAAAAGATTATTTGACCGAAGAGCTACCGGATTACATGATTCCCGCCCATTTTATCACACTTGATCAAATTCCGTTAACCCCCAACGGAAAGGTGGACCGAAAAGCCTTACCCAAACCCGGGTTAAAAAGCGGCTATCGTTACATTGCCCCGAGAAACAAGATCGAAAATGAATTGGTAAACATGTGGTCCGAGGTTTTAGGGGTGGATCTCGCTGTTATCGGAATCGACAGCAACTTTTTCGAATTGGGGGGCCATTCGTTAAAGGCAATGGCTCTCGTATCGAAAATCCACAAAACTTTTGATATCCAAATGCCATTGGCCGAGGTGTTGAGAGCCCCCCGAATCCGTGATTTGGCCGAATATATACAATCGAAGGATAAGGAAGCGTACAGCGCCATAGAACCTATTGAAGAGAAAGAATATTATGAATTGTCCTCAGCCCAGAAGCGATTGTATGTGCTTCATCACATGACCGTCGGTAATATCGGTTATAACTTGCCCCATATCATCCCCTTGCCGGAAGAGATGGAGAAGGAGAAATTGGAATCGGTATTTAAACAGTTGATCCAACGGCATGAGAGTTTGAGAACCTCATTTACAACCATCGATGAAGAGCCGGTTCAGCGGGTTCACGATGGGGTTGATTTTTCGATTGGATGGTATGAGACAACCGAGGCAGAGGCCGAACAGTTAATTTCGGGGTTTACTAGGCCCTTTGATTTAAGTGTTGCCCCGCTTTTGAGGGTCAATCATGTGGGGATCGGATCATCGAGCCGGGTGCTTGTTATCGATATGCACCACATCATTACCGACGGAGTATCGCAAGAAATATTGAAGAAAGAATTTGACTCCCTGTATTCAGGGAAAGGAGAATTATCTCCGCTTCATCTTCAATATAAAGATTATGCCGAGTGGCAGAACAGTGAAATTCAGCATACCCGAATCCAAGCGCAAGAAAATTATTGGTTAAATCTATTTTCGGATGAAATCCCGGTACTGGAACTTCCGACCGATTATCCCAGGCCTGTTTTACAGAGTTTTGAAGGTGGCACGGTGGAATTCGGATTCAGTTCCGGAGAGACCGCGGCGTTAAAACGTTTGGCCACTGAATTGGGCGTTACCCCTTATATGTTAATATTGTCAGTATTGACGATTTTGCTTTCCAGGTTAAGCGGGCAGGACGATATCGTTGTGGGAACAGCCATTGCCGGGAGGCGTCACGCCGACCTTGAGCAAATTATCGGTATGTTTGTCAACACATTGGCGCTGAGGAATTTCCCCCGGGGTGCGATGGATTATAAAGAATTTCTCGAAGAACTTAAATCTCATACATGGGGCGCCTATGATCATCCGGATTATCCGTTTGAAGATTTGGTGGATCAACTATCGGTAACCAGGGATATCGGGCGCAATCCGGTCTTTGATGTGATGTATAATTTTTTGAGCCGTGAGGATCGCGTAATTAAAACGGATCGCGGGCCAGTTGAGCTCAACCACCGGAAAGGAACTTCCAAATTTGATTTAACATTAACCGCTTTGGATTATGGAGACCGATTATTTTTTACATTTGATTATTGTACGAAATTGTTTGTTTCGAAAACCATTGACCGGTTTATCTCTTATTTTAAAAGATTAATGGGGCAGGTTT
>JBLMYT010000061.1:0-115117 GCA_050258455.1 Candidatus Omnitrophota bacterium
AATTGACATTCAGAAAATCTTATGGGTTGAGAACTATTGAAGCCACGAAAAACCTCTTATATCACGCTTTAGGAGATTTACCCGAGCCTAAATCAACCCATACATTTTTTTGAGGAAGCATATTTCTTTTCACGTTTTGCGCTGTGTTTTTTCATGCGATAATCATATCCCAAAATAGGAATAAATTCAATTCCAGGGGCGACCGGTTTGAATGAAACCGGATAAAACAGTGACATCGATTTCCGTTACATGGAAAGACGTTTCAACGTTGGCTTTATTTTTCGTCAACTGAAAACAGCGTCCTTGCATGATCATTTCGTAGGGGCAATCCTGCGTGTCTGCCCTCAATAATTTTAAATTTTTTAAAAACTTGAATTATATTTACTCTCGTTTTATAATACTATGTCCCTAAATACTTATTTTCTTAATACCAGAATCAATAGAATCGAAGGTAACCAATGGCTTTTGCCGGATTTAAATACGATATCTTCATCAGTTACTCTCACATTGATAATTATGCACCCGAAGGAAAACCCGGATGGGTCGATTATTTCCATACCGAGCTTGAAAGTTGGCTGGTCAGACGGTTTGGTCACAAAAAAATCGAGATATGGCGAGACAAACAACTCAAAGGTAATACGTTATTTGATGAACGAATTAAAGAAGTTATCAATAATTCAGCCCTTTTTATCGCATTAACGTCTCCCCATTATTTCGATTCGGGCTACTGCCTCAAAGAGCTTGAATGGTTCTACAAACAGGCTGAGGTAAGTCAATACGGGTTGAGTGTTAAGAATGAATGCCGTTTATTCAATGTTCAATTAAAAAATGTGCCGTATACTGCATGGCCTGAAAAATTGAAGAACAGTGGATGTTTTCCGATGCACGACGCACCGGAAAAAAGCGATGTACCCGGGGAACCGATTAACCCTCACGATCTTCCCTTTAATAAGAAATTACGTCAAATTGTCGATGCCATCGACGCCACGCTTAACGCTTTTCCAGTTAAAACAATAACGGATTCCTCGGGAGATCATGCGGGTGAAACCTTCAAGGTATTTGTTGCCGATGTGGCTGATTCCCTAACATCCATCCGGGATTGCCTGATCTCTGATTTAAGCCTTAAACATATTCGGGTGATTACGAATAATCCACTGTTTGTGGCAAACGAAGAACATGATATCTGTATCGAAAGAGCCATTAAGGATTCCAACTTATCGATCCACCTACTCAACGAGTTCCCTGGGCAAAAAATTATCGATTGGCCTGACACCACTTACCCACAAAAACAAGTGGAAATCGGTTTAAATTCTGAAACGCCACAAATGATTTGGGTTCCCGGAAGCCTCAACTATGAAAAAATCGAAGATCGTTCATATCAGACATTTCTCCAATCCCTTGAATTCAATATCCGTAAAAAAAAATACGAATTCCTTCGCAGTCCCAAAACTTATCTCTCCGACTTGATTCTGGAAAAAATAAACGGACTTAAACAAAAAATTCAAGGTGAGGACGCTTATTCCTATATCTTGCTGGATACCCATCAGAAGGATCAGCGTATGGCGTTTAAACTTGCCGAATTCATCAGCAGTAAAAATCTTAAAATCGAATTCAATCAGGAATTAAGGGATCCTGTATCCAGCATTCGTCATTTTGAGGAATCTTTAAAATATGCAACCAGTCTGATTATTATTTTCGGCGAAGTCACGCCCTCCTGGGTATTCGAACGCTTGAAGAAAGCTATCAGTATTATTGATATTCAATTAAAGGATGAAAATAAAAAAAACCTAAAAAAGGTCTGGGTATACCTATTGCCACCCAGCCGAATCACACCTGAAATCACTGAACTGGCGAATACGCACGGAATTAAATTCCTTGATAACAGGCATTCGGATTATCCGGATGAGAAAGTCATCGATCGGATTTTTAGTTCCGGGAATGAATGGGCGTTGTCTCCAAACGCTCCTAATCCCTTTGTGGGGTTACGTCCTTTTGAGAGCAACGATAGCCTTTATTTCTTTGGGCGAAAAGAGCAAACCGATGCCTTATTAAAAAGGCTTTACGATACCCGTTTTATTGCGGTTATCGGTAGTTCCGGTTCAGGCAAATCGTCCCTGGTACGCGCCGGACTGATTCCCTTACTCGAAGCGGGTTTCCTGGTTCAGGATCGTGATTTATGGCACATTGCCCGGATGAAACCGGGGATTCGACCAATCTTCAATCTTGCGGAATCCTTACTGCGTGTAACCGCGGATTTTTCGCAAAAAACCGATGATGGAAAAGTTTCGGATTTTGCCGAATCAATTCGCGATAAAGGCATATATGCGGTATTGGATCAGATTGGGCCGCGTATGAGAGAGAAAGATAGTAATCTCTTTCTGCTCGTGGACCAATTTGAAGAAGTGTTTCGGTTTGGGTTAAATACCAGAGATAGTCATCGGCGCGATGAAGCGGCCGGTTTTATCGATCTTTTACTGCGTCTATCCAAACAAGAAAACATACCGGTTTACGTTTGCCTAACCATGCGGTCCGATTATATCGGCGATTGCAATTTATTTCCCGGTTTGGCGGAAGCGATGAACCGTGGTCAATATTTAACGCCCGGTCTTACCCGCAACCAGCATCGTGAAATCATTGAAGGACCGATTTTTCTATCCGGTGCATCGATTACCCCCCGCCTTCTGGACCGATTACTCAATGAGAGCGGTGAAAACCGCGACGATCTTCCGATTCTACAGCATGCACTGATGCGGACGTGGGATGATTGGGCCAAAGATAAAACCGGCCCACTAGATCTGATCCATTATGAAAGAATTCAAACCGTGCAATATGCTCTTTCCCGGCATGCCGATGAGGTTTTGGATGAATTAACCAATGACGAAAAAGAAATTGCGAAACGTTTGTTTCAAACCTTAACGGAGATGGATGATGAAAACCGGCGTATTCGTCGTCCGTCCCGACTTAGCAAAGTTATCGCTATAACTCATTCGTCCGCTGATTGCTTAATGGGGATTATCGCGAAATTCCGTGAGAAAGGTCGATCCTTTCTGGTCCTCTCTTCGGAAAATCCCTCGGATGATCCGCTGGTGGAGATATCCCACGAAAGCTTAATGCGCCAATGGGTGACATTGGAGAATTGGATGAATGAAGAAGCGGAATCTGCAAAAATATATAAACATTTGGCAGAGGAAGCAGAGTTATATAACCAGGGAAAAGTCGGCCTTTATAGGGGCCCTGGCTTGTCGATTGCATTGAATTGGAAGGAAAAAGAGAAACCAACCGAAGCCTGGGCCAAGCAATATCACAACGGGTTCGAGACTGCGATTGCGTTTTTGGATAGGAGTCACAGCGCTCATTCGGAACGTCTGGCAAGAGAAGAAAATGAACGACATGAGCGGGAACGGCTGCTTCGTGAGAAAGCAGACTTGATGGAAAAACAGGCGGCCCAGCGTCACCGGGCGTTGCACCAAACCCGTATATTTACAGTTGTTATCTTTATCATTATGGTGATTGCCGCCGGGTTTGCCTATTTGTCATTAAAGAAAAGTGAGGAAACCAAAAACCAAAAAAGAGACGCCAATTATAATCTTGCCAAAGCTTTTGAAGAAAAAGCCATGTCTGCGTTAAATACGGATCATGATCCGACCCTGGCATGGCTGCATACATTTGCGGCTTTAAAACAGGAAATAGATCCCAATAAATTGCACTTGTATCCTGAAAATGCCAACGCATTATTTAAGCCCGAAATAATTTTGGCTGCTTTTGCCCAACAGTGGTCATCACCCTTGCCTTTAACGGATTTCCATTCCAGCTTAACCGTGTCTAATTCCGATACCTCTTATACGGTAGCTTTCAGTCCGGATGGAAAAATAATTGCTTCCGGGGCTTTGGATAAAATCATTCGGTTATGGGATGTCGAATCGGGAAAAGAGATACAAAAACTCACCGGGCATTTGAATCGAGTCAACTGCGTGACATTCAGTCCGGATGGAAGGATCCTGGCCTCCGGTTCGGATGATAATACGGTCCGGTTGTGGAATCTATCTTCCGGAAAAGAGATACGCGTATTCACCGGTCATTCTTCCTGGGTGAACTGTGTCGCGTTTACCGGAGATGGAATGGGGCTGGCTTCCGGCTCTTCGGATGGTACCATCAAACTTTGGGACGTTTCTTCAGGAAAAGAGGTACGCTCGTTTATCGGTCATTCGGGAGCGATCAAGAGTATCGTGTTTAGTCACGATAAAAACATACTGGCTTCCGGTTCCGATGATCAAACCATTCGATTGTGGGATGCGGGAACAGGCAGGGCGATACGCATATTCACCGGTCATTCGGGGGCGATTACCAGTATTGCCTTGAGCTCGAATGGAAAATGGTTGGTTTCCGGTTCCGATGATAAAACCATCCGATTGTGGGATATCGCCTCCGGAAAAGAAAGATGGAATATCACCGGGCATTCCGGGCCAATTAATAGCGTTGCATTTAGCCCGGATAGTCAGACCCTCATTTCCGGTTCCGATGACAAAACCATTCGTCTGTGGGACTCCGAAACCGGTCAAGAA
Organism: Candidatus Omnitrophota bacterium; assembly: GCA_050258455.1. GTDB lineage: Bacteria > Acidobacteriota > Aminicenantia > UBA2199 > UBA2199 > JAKAGC01. The sequence goes on from JBLMYT010000061.1 coordinate 4,563, forward strand.
TTACGAAAATTTAGCGGACATTCGGATGCGGTATACAGCGTTGCGTTCAGTCCGGATGGAAAAAGCATCGCTTCGATTTCCCGGGATAACACCCTTCGTTTTTGGAAAGTAAGCGTTGATCATACAATAAAGTCATTGGTCGGTCATTCGGATGGTGTCACTGCCGTTGTGTACAGTCCGGATGGAAGGACCCTGGCTTCCAGCTCCGATGATCAAACCGTTCGGCTTTGGGATGTCGCCTCCGGCAAAGAAATACGAACCTTAACCGGTCATTCGGATCGGGTTTCAGGGGTTGGATTCAGCCCGGATGGAAAGACATTGGCTTCCGGATCCATGGATAAAACCATTCGACTCTGGGATATTCGTTCAGGAAAGCAGACGCGGGTATTAACCGGTCATTCGGATTGTGTATATAGTATCGCATTCAGTCCTGATGGAAAAATTCTGGCTTCCGGTTCCATGGATAAAACCATTCGTTTATGGAACGTGGACTCCGGAAAACTGATACAACTGTTAACCGGGCATTCGGGAACCGTTTACACCGTTGCGTTCAGTCCAAGTGGAAAAACATTGGCTTCCGGTTCCAAAGATAAAACGGTCCGGTTATGGGATGTGAGTTCAGGAAAACAGATACGGGTATTAACCGGTTATTCGGATTGGGTATATAGTGTCACGTTCAGCCCCGATGGGAAGATGTTGGCATCAGGGAATAAAGATAAAATGGTTCGGTTATGGGATGTGGTTTCGGGCGAGCAAGTGCGTATTTTAAGGGGGCATTCGGATTGGGTGAGTAGCGTGGCATTCAGTTCGGATGGCAAAACTCTGGCATCCGGTTCTCATGATAATACGGTCCGGCTTTGGGATGTCGCATCCGGTGAAGAGATACGGGAAATAGGCGGGAATTCGGATGTTATTAATTGTGTTAGGTTCAGTCCCGATGGAAATACCGTTGTATTCGCTTCCGGCTCGATGGATAAAACGATCCGATTGTGCGATATTCGGATTTTTAATTTATTCTTAAAAGGAGGAAAATCGACGCCGTTATTTTATCATTTTATAGAAGGTGTAGAATTTTTCTGGGGTTTACGACAGAATGGTCTGGAATATATAAATGAACGACGGGCTTATAATCGTAAGATTCTTCCGTTGCTGAATCCCCCAGGTCACGGTCAATCGAAATTTGAGCAAATTATAGAATGGGCAAAAAAACAGAACTAATTTAAGGAGTATAACGGATGAAACGATACATGATATCGATAATTTTTATTTGCGGTTTGATGTTGGGCTTTTTTTCGGGATTATATTGCCAGGATGTAAAAAAGGAGACGCTTAAAGCAGAATCCATTGAACAATTGACATCATTGATTGAGAAGACTCTAAAGGAAAATGACGTTCAAAAACTGGAAGTGATAAAAAAGAGTAACCTGGAATGGGTCCGTGGAAATCTATCGATTACGATTCAACAATGTAATATGATGATGTATGAAGCGATTAAAAGCGGATTATCGGGAGAGAGCGAGAAAGAACAATTGAATTTCAAGATTGCCCGAGTGATAGCAGAAATTTATCTAAAAGCTTATAATAACTCTTATCTGATGGATAAACTTAATTTAATTAACCATTGGAGCAAAAAGGAAAAAGAAAAAATTTTGGAAGCAGAGAAATTCAATGCTCAGGGAGAGACGGAGCGAAAGAAGTACAGTTATGAAACGGCAGTACAGGCATATAACCGGAGTTTAGCGTTATACCGAGAAATCGGCTATAGAGAAGGCGAGGCCAATATGTTTCAAATTATAGGCTATGTCCATTATCGGCTATCTGAATATGAAAAAGCGCGTGAAAATTATGAGCAGGGGCTTTTGATCTATCGAGAGATCAAGTATCGGATAGGTGAGGCCTATAATCTTCAGCGTCTGGGGCAAGTATACCGGCTATTGAATGAATATAAGAAAGCACAAGAGAGCTATGAACAAGGGATTACGATTTTTCGCGAGATCAAGTATCGTCCAGGCGAGGCCATTATGCTGGAAGGTCTTGGCGATCTATATTATCGTTTAAATGAAACTGAAAAAGCACGGGAGAATTATGAGCAGGGTCTTGTGATTTTTCGCGAGATCAAGTATCGTCCAGGCGAGGCCGATACGCTGATAAGTCTTGGGGATGTATACAAAATGTTGAATGAATTTGAGAAAGCCCGTGAGAGCTATGAACAAGGCCTTGTAATCTTTCGCGAGATCAAGGACCGTTTAGGCGAGGCTAACTCTCTTCAAAGTCTGGGCGATTTTCATATTCGTTTATCGGACTATGAAAAAGCGCGTGAAAATTATGAGCAAGGACTTGCCATCTTTCGCGAAGTCAAGGACCGTTTAGGTGAAGCCAACGCGCTTCAAAGTCTGGGCGATGTGCACCGGATGTTTTCGGACTATGAAAAAGCCCGTGAGAGCTATGAACAAGGCCTTGTAATCTATCGTGAGATCAAGCTCCGTTTAGGCGAGGCCAACTCGTTTCAACGTCTGGGCGATGTGCACCTTGGATTATCGGACTATGAAAAAGCACGTGAGAGTTATGAACAAGGGCTTGAGATCTATCGTGAGATCAAAGACCGCGTAGGCGAGGCTACCATGCTTGAACGGTTAAGCGATGTTCACCGGATGTTATCGGACTATGAAAACGCGCGGGAAATGGGTGAGAAGGGGCTTGCGATCTATCGGGAGATCAACGACCGTCTGGGTGAGGCCGGCACGCTTCAAAGCTTGGGTGATGTACTTTTTCAGTTATCGGAATATAAAAAAGCGCGTGAGAGTTATGATCAAGGACTTTTGATTTTTCAGAATATCAAGAACCGCCTAGGCGAAGGCAGCATTCTTCAACGTTTAGGCGATGTGCACCGGATGTTATCGGAATATGAAAACGCCCGCCGGTTTTATGAAGAATCTCTTTCCATTCAACAAGAAATCAGAGAAAGAGATGGCATGGGGTGGTCTTACTGCCGGCTGGGCCAAACTTTTGAAGCCATCAATAACTTCTCATCCTCAGAAAAAGCATACATGAAAAGCATCGAAACCTTCGAAGAGGTCTGGAAAGAAATGAAACGGGAGGAATTCAAATCTCCCTATTTAACCTCTAATATATTACCCTATGAAAATCTGATCGATCTCCTCTTTAAACAGGGTAAGGGGGCCCAGGCTTTTCCTTATGCCGAACGTTCCAAATCTCGATCCTTTCTCTACCTTCTCGGTAACAAACACATCGATATCAAGAAAGGCGCCCCAGCAAATCTAATACGGCAAGAAGAAGAATTACGGCAAAAAATTGCAGCTCATACAAGGAAGATAATGGACAATGAAGAAAAAGAACCGGCCCGGCGTTCCTCATCTTCTCAACTCAATCATGAACTGCTTCAATTAAAAGAGTCGCACACCGAACTCCTTGGCAAAATAAAACTCCTTTGCCCGGAATATGCCAACATGATATCCGTTAACCCCCTTTCTCTCAATAACATTCAAACCCTAATTCGAAAAACCGGAAATACTGTTTTTCTCGAATATTACACCACATCAAAAGCCACTTACCTCTGGCTGCTGGATGGCAAGAGGATTTTCTCTTACAAAATCAATGTCGATACTCAAGCCCTCCAAAATAAGATTAAAGAATATCATTCCATGATATCCAATCCCGAGACGTTTAGCGTGGAAACTCTTGGCGTCAAGTCCCAGGAATTGTATAATCTGCTCCTCAAACCGGCACAAGCTCATTGGAAAGGAATAAAACGTATCAGTATTATTCCCCACGGCGCCCTGCATTATCTGCCCTTTGAAGCGCTGATGAACAACGGAAAATTCCTCGAAGAGCAGGATATTTCATTTTATTACCTTCCCAGTGCCAGCGTTTATAAATATTGCCGGGAAAAGAACCCCTTAAAAAAAGAACAACTCATTGCTCTGGGAAACCCGGACGGTTCCCTACCTTTTTCGGAAGAGGAAGTAAAAGAACTTAAAGTGCTTTTCAAAGAAGGTGCCAAAGTTTTTACCGGAAAAGAGGCGACAAAGAACCGGGTCAGGAGCGAAGGACCATCTGCCGATATTTTGCATTTTTCATGCCACGGGATATTGGACAACGTTCATCCCTTGTATTCAGCATTGAAACTGGCTGCTGACGATAAAGAAGCTGGCAACCTGGAAGTACAAGATATATTTCAATTGGAACTCAAACCGGCTTATCTGGTCACGCTTAGTGCCTGTGAAACCAATTTGGGAAGTATTAATGCCGGAGATGAAATTGTCGTTATGTCCCGGGCCTTTATTTATGCCGGAACCCCCAGCGTGTTGGCCAGTATGTGGAGTGTCGATGATTATTACACCGAAAAATTTATGGTTAATTTCTATCGAGAATTAAAGACCAAAGACAAGATTGACGCCCTGCACAGCGCCCGGAAAGAAATGATTCAAACAGAAGGTAAAAGGCATCCCTTCTATTGGGCACCCTTTGTGCTGATCGGTGATTTCCGGTAGTATGCGCAGGATGACATTTGTGGGGGGCAATTCGCGAATCGCCCCTGCTGCCTTCGACGACCAGTGAACCTTTTTACAAAAAGGTTCCCTGGACCCTCCAAAAATTTTTATTATAAGGAGTATTACAATGAAACGTTGCATGAAATGGATGATTTTTATTTACGTCTTGATGTTGGTTTTTTGGTCGGGATACAATGGATTGTATGCCCAGGATGCAAAAAAAGAAACGCTTAAAGCAGAATCCATTGAACAATTGACAGCATTGATTGAAACGGCCCTAAAAGAAAATGACCTTAAAAAATTGGAAGAAATAAAAAAAAGTAATCTGGAATGGGTTCGTGGAAATCTGTTGATTACGACTCAACAATGTAATAAACTGATGGATGAAGCAGTTAAAAATGGATTATCGGGACAAAATGAAAAAGAACAATTGAACTTCAAGATCGCCCGGGTGATGGCAGAGATTTACCTGCAGGCTTATAGAAATACATATCTTGTTGATAAACTCGATTTATTTAGACGCTGGGGCAAAAAGGAAAAAGAAAAATATTTGGAAGCAGGGAAATTATATTCTCAAGGGGAGGAAGAGCAAAAGAAGTATAATTATGAAGCAGCAGGACAGGCGTATAATCGGGGTTTGGTTTTATACCGAGAAATCGGTTATAGAGAAGGCGAAGCCGATGTACTGAATGGTATAGGAAGAGTTCGAAAGATATTATCGGAAAATGAAAAAGCGCAGGAGAGTTGTGAGCAAGGGCTTTTAATCTATCGCGAAATCAAGAACCGCTCAGGAGAGGCTAATATGGTTCAAATTCTGGGGGATGTATATTTGATGTTAGCGGAAAATGAGAAAGCGCGGGAGAGTTATGAACAAGGTCTTTTGATTTATCGCGAAATCAGGGACCGTTCAAATGAGGCCAATACACTTCTAAGTCTGGGGCAAGTGTACCAGATGTTCTCGGAATATGAAAAAGCGCGGGAAATTTATGAGCGTGGTCTTTTGATTTATCGCGAGATCAAGGACCGGTCAGGCGAGGCCAACGCGCTTCTAAGTCTGGGGGATGTATATTTGGTGTTTTCAGAAAATGAAAAAGCGTGGCAGAGTTATGAACGAGGCCTTTTGATTTATCGCGAGATCAAGGACCGTTTGGGCGAGGCCAACGCCCTTCAAAGTCTGGGGAATGTGCACGTAAGCATATCGGAATATGAAAAAGCGCGTGAGAGGTATGAGCAAGGACTGGCGATTTATCGCGAAATTAGAGTCAAATTTGGCGAGGCCGTCACTCTTCTGGGCCTAGGTGATGTGCACCGGCTATTAAATGAATATGAAGACGCGCGTGCGAATTATGAGCAAGGGCTTGTCATCTTTCGCGAAATCAAGGCCCGTTTATGCGAGGCTAACGCTCTTCAAAGTTTGGGGGATGTGCACATGCAATTATCTGAAAATGAAAAAGCGCGTGAGAGATATGAACAAGGGCTTTTGATTTATCGTGAAATTAAGCACCGTTTGGGCGAGGCTAACGCCCTTCAAAGTCTGGGTGATGTGCACATGAGAATATCGGAAAATGAAAAAGCGCGTGAATTTTATGAACAATGCCTGACTATACAACGCGAGATCAAAGATAGATTAGGGGAAGTTAACACAATAATAAGAATCGGTGCAGTATACCAGATGTTGTCTGAAAATGAAAAAGCGCGTGAGAGTTTTGAACAAGGACTTGCGATATATCGCGAAATCAATCACCGCTTAGGCGAGGCTGAAATACTTCTAAAACTGGGAAATGCGCACCTGATATTATCAGAAAATGAAAAAGGGCGTGAGTGTTTTGATCAAGGGCTGGCGATATATCGCGAAATTAAGTCACGTTTAGGCGAGGCCGAAGCGCTTCAAGGCTTAGGCGATGTGAAATTTCAGCTATCGGAATTTGAAAACGCCCGCCGATTTTATGAAGAAGCTCTTTCTCTTCAGCAAGAAATCGGGGAGAAATATGGAATAGGCTGGTCTTATTGCCGCCTGGGTCAAATTTTTGAAGCCATGAAAAATTTTCTCTCTGCGGAAAAAGCACTCACGAAAAGTATTGAAATATACGAAGAGATCTGGAGAGAAATGAAACGCGAGGAATTCAAATCCCCCTATTTTACCTCCACTATATTCCTCTATGAAAATCTGATCGATCTCCTCTTTAAAGAGGGCAAGAGCACCCTGGCATTTTCTTATGCGGAACGCTCCAAAGCTAGATCCTTTCTCTACCTTCTGGGCAACAAACACATCGATGTCAAGAAAGGCGTTCCGCTCAACCTGGTTCAGCAAGAGGAAAAATTGCGACAAAAAATCGCAAATCAGACTCAAAAGATAATGGAAAATGAAGAACAAGAACCGGCCCGTCGATCCTCTTCGGCCCAGCTCAATCATGAACTTCTGCAATTAAAACAATCCCATACCGACCTTTTGGGGAAAATAAAATTTCTTTGCCCTGAATACGCCAATATGATATCGGTTGACCCCCTTTCTCTCAATGACATCCAAACCCTGATCCGAAAAGCCGGAAATACCGTTTTCCTGGAATATTATACTGCCCCCAATGCCACTTACCTCTGGCTGCTGGACGGCAAGAAGATCCTCTCCTACAAAATCAATATCAACAGCCAAACCCTCCAAAATAAGATTAAGGAATATCATTCCATGATCGCCAATCCCGAAACTTTTAGCGTGGAAACACTTGGCGTCAAGGCCCAGGAATTGTATAATTTGCTTCTCAAACCGGCGCAAAGTCATTGGAAAGGAATAAAACGGATCGGTATTATTCCCCACGGGGCTCTTCATTATCTACCCTTTGAAGCACTGATGAACAACGGAAAATTTCTCGAAGAGCAGGATATTTCATTTTATTATCTTCCCAGTGCCAGCGTTTATAAATATTGCCGGGAAAAGAACCCCTTGAAAAAAGAACAACTTATCGCCCTGGGAAACCCGGACGGTTCCCTACCTTTTTCCGAATCGGAAGTCAATGAACTCAAATCAATATTCAAAGAAGGTGCCAAAACTTTTACCGGAAAAGAAGCCACGAAGAGCCGAGTTAAGAGCGAAGGGCCGTCTGCCGATATTTTGCATTTTTCCTGCCACGGCATATTGGATAGTGTTCATCCCTTGTATTCCGCATTAAAACTGGCTGCTGACGATAAAGAAGCTGGAAATCTTGAAGTGCAAGATATATTTCAATTGGAATTCAAACCTGCTTACCTGGTCACACTCAGTGCCTGTGAAACCAATTTGGGAAGTATTAATGCCGGGGATGAAATTGTCGTCATGTCCCGGGCCTTTATTTATGCCGGAACGCCAAGTGTGGTGGCCAGTATGTGGAGTGTTGATGACCGTTATACCGAAAAGTTTATGGTCAATTTCTACAGGGAATTAAAAACCAAAGACAAGATTGACGCCCTGCACAGTGCCCGGAAAGAAATGATTCAAAAAGAAGGGAAAAGACATCCCTATTACTGGGCCCCCTTTGTGTTGATCGGTGATTTCCGGTAGGATGAATAGGATAACATTCTGTAAAGGCGATTCGCGAATCGCCCTCGCTGCCTTCGACGACCAGGGAACCCTTTTTATAAAAAGGTTCCCTGGTCCCTCCAAAAATTATAAATAAAAGTGATATTAGGAATGTATACAAGACCTTTTTATCGATAATCGCCGATTAGGATAAAAGGAGCCCAGTAATAGGGATGGCGCTTGCCGTATTTATTGATTATTTCAAGGCGGGCGATTTGTAGAGCATCGATTTTATTTTTACTCTTCAATTCGCGGTAAAAAGTGGTCATTAGCTTTTCCGTATAATCATCATCAACTTTCCATAAACTGGCCAGCACGCTCGGAGTGCCTGCATACATGAATGCTCGAGACATTGCCACGATTTCATCGCCAGGAGAAATATTACCAATATTGGTTTCACATGCGCTAAGTGTTACCAGGTAAGCAGGTTTGAGTTCCAGTTGAAAAATATCCTGGACTTCCAGCCGGCCATCTTCTTTACTATCAGGGGCCAGTATTAAACCGGAATATAAAGGATGAGCGGAATCGAAATTTGCATGGCAGGCAAAATGAACAATATCAGCATTCTTGGAATCATTCTTTACCGAAGTTTCGTTAGCTTTTTTGCCTTCGAAGATTTTTATTTTTTGGGGAAATAATTGCCTAATATTCTCGGTTTCTCTTTCGGATGCGGGAAGTGTTCCATCGGGATTTGCAAAAATGACAGCATTTTCTTTTTTTAATTGGTTTTTTTCTTTGCAAAACTTATACGCTGAAGCGCTGGGAAGGTAGAATGATTGAATACCCTTTTCGATGAGAAATTTTCTGCTCTTTTTATCCATAAGTGTTTCGAATGGTAAATAGTGGAGAATTCCGTGGGGAACGATGGCGATTTTGGATTTACCGGTCAATTGTTTTTCTAGGGGTTTAAGTAATAGATCATATAATTCACAGGCCCTGGGTTTAAGAATATCCAGGCCGAATATAGGATTGGAAATCATGGAATGATATTTCTTGATTTTGGTATTCAGTTCTTCTTCCGTTATCTTTAATTGAATCGGGATGACTCTTTTTCCGTCGAGTGCCCATAAATAAGTAGAGTTCGATGTAGTATAATATTCAATTAGAACAGAATTTCCATCTTCCCTAATAAGGGACTGTAATTCATCGGTTGAGAGAGGATTAACATTAAGCAATGAGGCATATTCCGGGGAATTGAGTTTTATTTTTTCAATTATTTCACTGTATTTTTTCTTTAATTGGAGAAGTTGATTTTTCAGGCTCTCAGAAGGGGACCGTATGATTGTAATAGAATGGATACGTTTTTTTAAATCTTCCTCTTCATTGATCAATTCCGGCGGAACTCCCTTTCTGGGGTCAATTCGCTTATTCCCCAAGAGGTAAAGGAATGTACGGGCTTTGGAACGTTCGGCATATGAGTAGGCTTGCGTTCCCTCACCACTTTTAAATAAGAAGTCAATAAGCGCTTCATAGGGTTTTATTTTTTCAGCAAGATATCGAGTTTTATATTCTTCCAATTTCATGATTTGCCAGGCATCTTCAATCACGCGGACGCTGTTTATATAATTCTCTTTAGCTTCGGGATAATTTTTAAGTATCTGAAGGGTCTGCCCCAAACGATAATAAGACCAGGGCAAATCCTGTCTATCTCCGATTTGTTTTTGAATTGAAAGCGCCAGCTCGATTTTCTGACGAGCTTTTTCATAATCAAAATATTTAAAGTAAAAATTCCCAAGGCTTACCAAACAATCGGATTCCCCTAGCCGATCGCCTAATTTTCGATAAATTGTCAATGCTTCTTCCAAATTACGCTCCGCCTTTTCATATTCCGATAAATGAGTATATATTTTACCAAAACCTTGGAGACAATTGGCCTCCCCTCTATAAATTTTAATTTTTCGATAAACATCGAGGCCTTCCTGGTAACTTCGCCGCGATTTTTCATAATCAGACATAGATAAATAGGTTTCTCCGAGACTTAGGAGACAATTCGCCTCTCCAATACGATTATTAATTTCTCGATAAACTCTTAGGCTCTCTTCGTATAAATTTACTGCTCTTTCATTTTCTGAAATCATCTTATTTAAATCACCTAGGGCATGAAGAGTATTGGCTTCGCCAAGTTGATCTTTAATCTCTCGAGATATTTGAAGACTTTCCTCGTACCTTTTTTGAGCTTTCTCATATTCGGCTAAATATAAATGTATATCACCAAGCGATCGAAGGGAATCGGACTCCCCAGTAAGATCATTAATCTTTCTGGAAATTTTCAGATTCTCCTCAAACTCATTTCGGGCGTTTCCATAATCGGACAAATCCATCTCCATCTCGCCAAGATTCCAAAGAGCATTAGCCTGCCCAAGAGAATAATTGATATCTCGACAAGTATTAATGGCCTTTTTTAAATACTGTTGCGCTCTTTCATATTCATTTAACATTCGATGTACTTCACCAAGAAGGATAAGGCAATTGGCTTGGTTTAAAGGGTCTATTATTTTTTGGGAAAGGTCCAGGCCTTCCTCAATTTTTTTTTGCGCTTCTTTGTATCTGGAAAGGATTATATAGGACCGACCTATCATGAAAATAGATTTTAATTGTCCTTCTTTATATCCAAGCTCTTTGTATAGCGGTAAAAGCTTTTCGAAAATTTTCAGTGCTTCATTATGTTTATCATTCTTAAAATATTCATTACCCTTAAAAAATAATTTCTCTGCTTCTCTATAATTTTCTTTTTCTTTTTTATTCCAACTGTAAAAAAGGGCAACCTTATCGAGAAGATATTTACTGTTTGCAGCATCTTTATAAATCTCTGCCATGATCTGTGATACCTGGAAATTCGTTTTAGCCATTTTTTTCTGGTTGCATAGTTCATTCTCGATAGCTTCTTTAAGAGTTTTGCCACATTCTATGATCGTAGATAAAATATTTTTCTGGACCAATTGCCTGTGATTATCCTTAATCTGAGCCACCAATTTAGGGTTATTTTCATTGATCGCAGATTTAATGAGCTCACGAAGTTGACCCACCGATTCAGCCAGACCCGGGACGTTCTTCTCTTTATCTTTTGAATTTTGAGAATTACCAATTAATATGAAAGTCAAGAAGCACAATAAAAAGGTTATCCAGTTCCTATTTCGTTTCATTTAATTCCTCTTTTTCTTTTAATAACGGTCTATTGGATCCAAATATAATCTTCTTCCCATCGGGGGACCAGACCGGATGGACATCCGCGTATTGACCATCGGTTCTCATTTCAAACTTCGACCAACTTCTTCCTTCCCTTGTCCAAAGTGCAGAGCCGGCAGAAGTCGCCGGGACGGAAAATATCAATTTACGCCCGTTGGGAGACATAAACGGCAACCAGAGCCACAGCGGATGATACACCATACGCTCCCGAGTTCCAGTTCGAATATTGATTTTCCATATTTCCAGGACTGATTTATCTTCAGAGCTTATTTCCGGATCCCCCAAAGCCAGAATTTTTCCTTGAGACGTGATAATCGCTGTATTATCACTGGGTTCTGCCGAGCAAATAATACTTTGATCATCCCTTGACCAGGCCAATATATGCTGAATATTCTCAACGGTGGCTATTTGTTTCGGGTTTAATCCATTTTTTCCTACAACCCAGACACGATTCCCTGATAGAAATGCAAGGTATTCCCCGGTATGAGACCAAATGGGGTTAACTGTACTATCTGAGAAATGTTCCATAAATCTTACCGGTTTTGAATTTACTTGATTTTTCTCGACAGAAAGAGTCCATAACTGAGAATTGTCATTAATCCAACGGACATAGGCGATCGTTTTTCCATCGGGAGACCATGAAGCCTCCCCGCAATCGCCGGTATCTGTTAAACGTGAAAGGATTTTAAAGTTTGACCCATCCATTAGCCAGAGGTCAGTGTTTTCATTTTCACCGATCCCCCTGGAACTCCTTACTTTTTTTATACTGGGAGGGGGAGTTTTAATCGCTTCCGGAATAATCCCCATGTCTTTTTTAATCTTTACATTGAATTTATTGAGGTTGGGCTCGATCTTGAAAGATATATTCTCGGAGCGCTGATTGTCGGTTAATCTTATTGAGTAATATCCCATTTCATACTGAAAAGGAATACGAAAGGTAATTTTCATTACATCCTTTTCTTCAAAACAGGTTTTGATTTCACCCCGATTATTCCCTTCGCATGCACTTGTTTTCAATATCAATCGTTTCTCTTTCTTTACCGCTTTCCTTGCGCCGATTTCCATTTGAAAACCGACACATTTTGTCCCCGAAGACACATTCATTTGGATTGTTATCGTCGTCCCCGGTGAAAATACTCCACTTGAGGGCTCAATATGAATATAAGAAAACAAGGAAACAGGGTTAATGATCAATATGATAATGATTGATAATAAAATCTTGAATTGAATTAACATAGACACAAATTTTCTTTTCATATTTTCCCAACAAAAGGATATTTTCGAATTAATTTGGTACTTAAGTTTATCAGAAAATTTTTGATTTGGCAATATGCACCAAAAAATTCAACAACCGGCATTGGTGGCGCTATTCAAATGCAAGGGGGCGGAACCATGGATCCGCCACTAGAAAACAGCGAACTTTTATAATCATTTTGTAGGGGCGGACCCGCGTGTCTGCCCCATTCATCATGTCCATTCTTCGCACTTTCTATTTGATTTTTAAGGAAAAAACGTATAAAATAATGGTCCGTAAAATGTTACGATTCCACGTCCATTTTTATATTTCAATAAAATAAGCTGTTCCAAAAACAAAATATTCAACACGCCGAGGAACCTGTTAAAATGGAGAAAGTAGATCATGCCCGATAAGCTTAAAATGGCTTTTGTTTTCCCCGGAATGGGCTCCCACTGGAAAGGCATGGGATCCCGATTATTAACCGATAAGGTGTTTCTTCATTGGATCCGAGAATGCGATGCCGCATTCCGACAAAACCCGCTGGTGGATTTTTCCATCGAAGAGGAACTCCAAAAGTCAACAGACTTTTCCCGAATCGACGAAACCCCCATCGGCTATACCTGCGCCCTGGCCATTGAAATCGCACTCATCCATGTATTCAAAAGCCAACATATTTCCCCACAAGCAGTCATTGGCCACAGCGGGGGCGAAGTCCCCGCTGCTTATGCCGCCGGCATCCTGAATTTAACGGATGCGTTCCGCATCATTTGGACCCATTACATGGAAATGAAACATCCGGACGGTCGCGGGATCATGGCTTACATCGGTTTACCCGCCGAACGCGTGGAAAAAGCGATTGATGCCATCCGAAACGAACTTCCCATTTCCGAAAACCCAAACCGAGTATTTGTGGCAGGCCAAAATAGTCCGAAATCCACAATTATTTCCGGTGACCGCGACGCGGTCACCGCCCTGGCGGAACGGTTGAAAAACGAAAACGCATTCGCCAAACTCATGGAAACCGCCGGCGCCTTTCATTCCCCAATCATGGCCGAACACCGAGACGTGATCGATTCCCGATTACAGGATATCAAGAAGCAATCTCCCATCATTCCGGTTTACTCATCCTTTCTGGGACGATTCAGCCATGAACAGGATTTCGATTCCTCCTACTGGACCGATCTGATGATCCACCCGGTCCGATTCACGGACGGAATTCTTGCGATGATCAACGACGGGCATACCCATTTTATTGAAATCAGCCCCCATCCGGTCCTTTCTCGAAATATTCAGGAAATCGTGGAGCAAAGCGGCGTTCAACCGTTTTCGGTCATCCCGACCTTAAAACGCGACGAAGATGATCACCAATGCCTGGCCGAATGCCTGGAACGCCTCGACAATTCTCTTATTGGTGGGGTAGACCCGCATGTCTGCTCGAATGGGCTTCAGGTAAACCTTGAGCCCGGAAATAAACCGGAAGCCGAAACGATCCTTCAGGCAATCCGACAATCCATTGGCGAGGTATTAAAACAACCGGACGCTTCTTTTGATCCCTACCTGGGCTTTTTTGAAATGGGTTTTAACTCGGTCAATGCCCTCACCTTCAAAGAAACGTTATCCCAACGCTTAAACCTCCGGTTACCGGTTACCCTGATCTTCGACTACCCGGATATCCATTCCCTGAACCAATACCTTTTATCGTTATCCGGTCGCAACGATCGGGGAGGAGAAACCCTCATCAGCGCCACCCATGATACCCATGAACCGATTGCCATCATCGGTATGGCGTGCCGCTTTCCCGGCGGTGCGAATTCCATCGATGAATTCTGGAATATCTTAAAAGAAGGAATCCACACCGTCAGCGATATTCCCACCGATCGCTGGAACGGCGATTTTTATTATTCAAGGGAAAACCAGCCGGGAAAATCCAACACCAAACGCGCCAGCTTTATTTCCGGTATCGATATCACCGCCTTTGACGCCGGTTTCTTTAAGATCTCTCCCAAAGAAGCACGCTCGCTGGATCCCCAACACCGTCTTCTTTTGGAGGTCTCGGTCGAAGCACTCGAAAACGCTGCCATTCCGATTTTGAGCATCCGGGATCGATCCGTTGGCGTTTTTGTCGGCATTTGCTCCGATGACTACAAAACCGCCCATCTCCACGCCGGGGATTTAACGGTCATGGATGCATACGCGGGAACCGGATCCATGTTTGGTCCGGCATCGGGTCACATCTCCTATTTCCTGGGCACTCGAGGGCCATCCATTGCCATGGATACAGCCTGCTCCTCGTCGCTAACCGCCATTCACACGGCGGTTCAATCCCTCCGTCGAGGCGAATGCGACATGGCCCTGGCCGGCGGTGTTCACTTGATGCTTTCCCCCCATATGTTTGTTTACCTCACTCAACTCAATACGTTATCGGGCGATGGATTGTGTAAAACCTTCGATGAAAAAGCCGACGGTTTCGGTCGCGGTGAAGGATGCGGCATCCTGGTATTGAAACGGCTATCGGATGCCGTTCAGAACAACGACCACATTCTGGCCGTGATCAAAGGTTCGGCCGTGAACCACGACGGGGCAAGTACGGGTTTTACGGTTCCCAATGGCACGGCCCAACAGGAAGTCATCCGTAAAGCGCTCGGAAACGCGGGCGTTTCACCCAAAAGCGTGGATTATATCGAAGCCCACGGCGCCGGAACATCCCTGGGCGACCCGATCGAGATTCGCTCCCTTCACGAAACCTATGGCATCACCCGTTCAATGGAACATCCATTACTCGTGGGAAGCGTCAAAACCAACATCGGCCACCTGGAAGCGGCGTCAGGTTCTGCCGGAATCATCAAAACCATTTTAGCGCTTCATCACGGAGCAATTCCACCCCATCTGCATCTGCAAACCCCCTCTCCGATGATCGATTGGGACCACTTACCGGTAAACATCCCCACGGATTTAACGCCATGGACCGCCCATGACAGGAAACGCCGCGCCGGAGTCAGCGGGTTTGGTTTCAGCGGCACCAATGCTCATATCATTCTTGAAGAAGCCCCGATGATGAAAGCGGACGATGGTGCTCCGATTCGTCCGGTTTACCTGCTCAACATTTCCGCAAAAACCGACGGGGCATTAAAGGAACTGGCCCGCCGATACCTGGAGGTTCTTTCCCCGGAAACGCCAAACCCGGGCGATATCTGTTACACGGCATCGGTCGGCCGCTCCCATTTCGATTACCGGTTTTCAGCCCTGGGAAAAAATGCCCGCGACCTTCGAACCAAACTGGAAACCTTTCTCTCCAAACACGCGGACACCACCCTCGATAAAAAACGATTCGATCAAAAGATCGTGTTTCTGTTTACCGGTCAGGGTTCTCAATACGTGGGCATGGGAAAGGAACTCTATGAAACCGAACCGGTATTTAAAGACGCATTGGAACAATGCGACCGGTTGTTTCAACCGTATATTGAAACATCGATCATTGCACTATTATATAATGAGAACGCAACCGAAGCGATTCTGAGGGAAGCGATTCACGCGCAGCCGGTGATTTTCTCGATCGAAGTCGCGTTAAGCGAATTGTGGCGGTCGTGGGGAATCGAACCATCACTGGTGATCGGGCACAGCATCGGTGAATATGCAGCCGCTCATGCGGCCGGCATTTTAACCCTGAAAGACGCGGTCAAACTCGTCTCCATCCGGGGACGCCTGATGCAATCCGTAACCGACGAAGGGCTCATGGCCGGCTTGTTAACATCCGAAACCAATGCCCGATCATTTATCGAAGGCTTTGAAAGCGAGGTTTCCCTGGCTGCTGTGAATGCACCGGATAATGTCACGATATCCGGGAGAAAGTCCGCGGTTGAAAAGGTGCTGGAACGCGTGAAACGCAGTAAAATCTTTATCGAGCCTCTCAATATCTCTCATGCGTTTCATTCGGTGATCATGGAACCGTTTGTCGAAACCTTCAAACGCGAAATCGAGTCCATACCGTTTTCTCTGCCCCGACTGGCGTTCATTTCAACCATTACCGGTCGACGGATGAAAGACGAGATCTGCGATCCCGGTTACTGGGCCGAACATTTCTGCCGAACGGTCCGGTTCAATGACAGCATGCATCTCGCGTATCAAGACGGGTACCGGGTCTACATTGAAATCGGAGGAACCGCGGCATTGGCGGGCCTGGCCGCTCAATGTCTGCCCGGAGAAAACGCCCTGTTTCTGCCCTCATTACGAAAGGGACGAAACGCCTACGAACATCTGTTAATGACCGTGTCGCATTTGTATACCCACGGAATCGATTTCAACTGGGAGCCGTTTCATCGACCGTCTCCGGCGTTTCACCGGAAAAAAGTCGCGCTTCCCAATTACCCGTTTCAGCGCGAAACATACTGGGTGGAGTCGTTCCTCCAGGCATTACCCCACAACCAAACCCATGCCTTAAATGCCATCCATCTCAAAACCATCACGTCTCCCATCACCCCCATCCACGATTCCATTCCGGGAGAAATCCAATACGAGGTAATAGACCCTATGGAAACTATTTTAAATAATTTAAAGGAAATGATTCACAACGTATCCGGTTTGAGCATCGAGGCGTCCGCTCACGATGACGAACTCTTTGCCCTGGGCCTGGATTCCCTGATGCTTACCGAATTGAGGCGAAAGATCACCGGCCAATACGGGATCGATATATCGCTGAATGAATTCTTCATGGAATTAACCACATTGAATAAAATCGCTGCTTACATCCGGGACAATTTACCGGCGTCTGTCGTTTCACCGCCACCTCCGATATCTTCCATGCCAACGTCGTCTGCATCACCGTCATTACCGTCTTCCTCTACGGGGGCGGGCATCGAATGGCTACTGGCTCGTCAGATGGAAACGATGAAAGAATTGGCGTTCCAGCAATTGGAAACCTTACGGAATTTGAATCGTTCCGGAAATAGCGCGCCAATGGTTCCGGGTTCGACAATGTCGGCAGCGCCCTCCCAATCGCAACACCAACCATCAATTGCCAAACCGGCAGCACCGAAACCCCTTAATTTCTCCTCCACGGCCAATACGGCCAAACGCCATTTAACCCCGCAGCAGCAAAATCACCTGGACGCCCTGATCGAACGCTATACCGCACGCACGCGTTCCTCCAAAGAGCAGGCGCGCCAGTACCGCAAAGTATTGGCAGACAGCAAAGGAACCGTGGGGTTTAACATTTCCACCAAAGAAATGCTGTATCCCATTGTTGGAAAGTCGGCCAAAGGTTCCCGCATCCGGGACATCGATGATAATGAATACATCGATGTCACCATGGGTTTTGGCGTGTACCTGTTCGGCCACCATCCGGAATTTATCACCAACGCCATGAAGAGACTTTCCGAGGACTCGACCGAATTGGGCCCTCGCTCGAACCTGGTCGGAAGAGCAGCGGAATTGATTGCGAAATTTACCGACATGGAACGGGTGACGTTTGCCAATACCGGAACCGAAGCCGTGATGACCGCCATTCGTCTGGCGCGTGCCGCCACCGGTCGAACGAAGATCGCATTATTTACAAGGTCCTATCACGGACATTCCGACGGCACCCTGGCCGTATCCACCGTTCATAATGGCCGGTTGATTTCCGAAGCGGTTTCTCCGGGTATTCCCCGAAGCGTGGTGGATGAAATCATGGTCATGGATTACCTGGACCCGAAGTCGTTGGAACTCATTCGCGAACATGCCGGTCAACTCGCGGCCGTGCTGGTCGAACCCGTGCAAAGTCGGTACCCGGATATTCAACCCGGAGAGTTCTTGCGCGAATTGCGTCAAATCACCCGCGAATCGGGAACACTGTTGATCTTTGATGAAATGATCACCGGATTCCGACTGTGTCCCGGAGGCGCGCAAGCGTATTTCAATGTGGATGCGGATATTTGCGCGTATGGAAAAATTATCGGCGGCGGTTTACCGATTGGGGTGATTGCCGGTAAAGCCAAATACCTGGACCATATCGATGGCGGGTTCTGGGATTACGGCGACGGGTCGTACCCCATGGTGGAACGAACATTTTTCGGCGGGACTTTTTGCCAGTATCATGAGGCCATGAACGCCGCGTGCGCGGTTCTCGAGTACCTGGATCAACAGGGGCCGGAACTTCAGGCGCAACTCAACCTGAAAACCCAACGCTTTGCCGAGCGGTTGAACACCTATTTTAAAGAAAACGATATTCGAATCCGGGTCAATCATTTCGGTTCGATTTTCCGGTTCGATATTCAGGGCGGGATGGATTTGTTCTACTACCACATGCTGGAAAAAGGCGTGTACATCTGGGAATGGCGGAGTTGTTTCCTGTCGACCGCACACACGGATGAAGATATCGATTATATCATTCAAGCGGCCAAAGATTCGGTTCGGGAATTGGAAGAAGGCGGTTTTTCCATGCGAGGGGGATCCAAACCCAAACCGCCGACCACACCTTCCGGAAATGATCCGGGAACGTACTATCCCATGTCGTCCATACAAAAGCGTTTATTTGCATTGTGTCAGGACCGGGAAGGGGATCGGGCGTATCATTTGCCCACCACGGTCATGATCGATGGACCCGTGGATATCAAAAAATTCGAATCGGTTTTCAACGCATTGATCGACCGTCATGAAATTTTCCGTACCGGTTTGGAGATCAAAGATGGCGAATGGGTCCAACACATTATTCCACCCGGGGAAATCCACTTTTCGATTCACCATCAAAAGGTGAATGCCCGGAGTCCGGATGCATCGATTGCAGCGTTGGTTCAAGATATATTGGAACCGTTCGACTTTTCCAAACCGCCGCTGATGCGCGCCACAATCGGTGAATTTTCGCCTGAACAGTTTGTCCTCATTGTCAATTACCATCACAGTATCATGGATGGAACCTGCTTAAACCTGTTTCTCGATGATTTTATGGCGCTGGTTCAGGGGCGTTCCCTTCCACCGGTTCAGCGGCAGTACAAAGATTATGTGGAATGGGAACGAACATTTCAGGGATCATCCAAATTCAACGCGCATGAGGCGTATTGGTTGAATGAATTGGGGGGTGAATTGCCCACGCTGGAATTGCCGTTGGATTTTCCGCGGCCGCGTATTCTTGAATTTGACGGAAATTGCGTGCGGTTTTCCATTGGGCGGGAGACAGTGGCAGCCGTTAAAACTTTGGCGCGAAAAACCGGTTGCACGTTAAATATTCTATTGTTGGCCATGTATGATGTATGGCTGTCCAAACTGAGTGGTCAGAACGATATTCTGGTGGGAATTGCCGCCAGTACCAAGGGGGATTTGAGTCTCGATTTCGAACGCACGGTCGGGATGTTTACCAATATGTTGGTGACCCGGAATCAACCGGAAGGGGAGAAATCATTTACCTATTTTTTAAATGAAGTCAAGCGCAATTGTTTGCAGGCGTATGCTCATGAAGCGTACCCGTATGAGGCGTTGGTCGCTCAACTGGGGGGAAAACGAAACATTGGCCACAATCCGTTTTTCGATGTCACGTTTGTTTATGAAAACGTAGATGCGCAGATTCTGTCGCTTCCCGGGCTCACCATTACGCCTTACGATGTGACGACCGGTGTCACGCCATTCGATATCTTTTGCCAGATCAGCGAATTCAGGGAGGTGTTTTATGTGACGTTCACGTATCGTGCGAAATTATTCAAAGAAGAAACGATCCGACGTTGGGGGACATATTTCGTTGCGGTGATGGATCAATTGTTAAGCGATCCGGAACTGTTGCTTTCGGCAATCGATATGGTTTCCGAAGAAGAAAAGCAGCGGTTATTATATGATTTTAATGACACGGCGACGGATTATCCGAAGGATAAGACCATTCATGAATTATTTGAGGAACAGGTCCAAAAGACGCCGGATCGGATGGCGGTATTGGGGACTATTTTAGGAATGTCGATGGGGGCGGTTCGCGAACCGCCCCTACAAATGACATACCGGGATCTAAATGAACAATCCGACCGATTGGCGGCTGCATTGATAGAAAGAGGGGTGGGGGCAGATGTCATTGTGGGGATTTCAATCGAACGTTCGATTGAAATAGTAATCGGAATTATGGGGATATTAAAAGCCGGAGGCGCGTATTTACCCATTGATCCCTCTTACCCGCAGGAACGAGTGGATTATATATTAAATGATAGCAATGCATTAACATTAATTACCGATAAATATTTTAAGGAATTCCGTAGGGGCGCACCCATGTGTGCGCCCGGTGATGAATTGGGGCAGACACGCGGGTCTTCACCCACGTGTACACTCATGTGTGCGCCCGGGCAGACACACGGGTCTGCCCCTACAGAAAATTTGCCCGAAATTCTAATTGGGCACATTCACTCCGTGCCCCCCGTGAGCTCCGTGAGAAACCTTGCTTACATCATTTACACCTCCGGGTCTACCGGTAAACCCAAAGGCGTCATGGTGGATCATCACAGCGTGATTCGCCTCGTAACGAATACCGACTACGTCTCTTTCTCCGAAACCAATCGTCTCCTCCAAACCGGGGCACCGGTTTTTGACGCCACCACATTTGAAATATGGGGAATGCTCCTCCATGGCGGCAGCTTATTTCTGGTTTCCAATGACGTCATTCTCGATGCCCGACGGCTTTCAATTGCATTGAAAACGTACCATATTAATATATTATGGTTAAGCGCTCCGTTATTTAACCAGTTGGCTCAGGAAGACAGCGCCATGTTTTCCACACTCGAATGGCTGCTCGTGGGCGGCGATGTCCTGTCTCCGTCTCATATCCACCGGGTCAAAGAACGAAACCGGACATTAAAAATCATCAATGGTTATGGTCCGACCGAAAACACGACCTTTTCGACGACTTATCAGATTTCTTCAATTGACCGTAATTTTGAAAATAAAGAAAATAAAATACCGATCGGAAAACCGATCCGTAACAGCACGGCTTATATATTGGATCAATCCAATCATTTAACCCCCATCGGAATTGTCGGAGAACTACACGTTGGCGGCGACGGCGTTGCCCGGGGATATTTAAATAATCAGGAGTTAACTCACGAATGTTTTTTATCCTCTAAAACCAAAAGTTTTTGCCCCGCTTTTTTCAAAAAGGGGATGGCATTATCCCCGGGGCGGGCCGCCGGAAGCATTCTTTACAAAACAGGGGATCTATGTCGGTGGTTGGAGGATGGTAATATTGAATTTATGGGGCGACTCGATCATCAGGTTAAGATTCGGGGTTTTCGAATCGAACTGGAAGAGGTTGAGAATGTGTTGAGAAAGACCGTCGGCATTCATGAAGCCGTGGTCATCGATAAGATGATCCGGGGGGAAAAGAATTTATGTGCGTATGTGGTGACTGAGAACTCAACATCGATGACGCAGATTAAGGATGAATTGGCGAAGCATCTGCCCGCGTACATGATGCCCGCGTTTATGATGCGTCTGGAAAAGATTCCATTGAATACCAACGGAAAAGTCGATATTCAATCGCTTCCTGAACCGGAAGCAAAGGGAGAAAAACAATACATTCCCCCTGAAACCGAGACAGAGAAACAACTGGTCGATATCTGGTCCGCTGTACTGGCAATCGAAAAAGGGAAAATCGGCATCGAAGATAATTTCTTCGAACGCGGTGGCCATTCCTTAAAAGGCACCACCATGATCTCCCGGATTTACAAAGAATTACATGCAAAACTCACATTGGGGGACATTTTTGAAAAGCCGACCATCCGAAAATTGGCAGCTCATATCAGGGAAACGGAACGAAACGCCTATCTGTCCATCGGGAAAGCGGAACAAAAAGAATATTATCCGTTATCTTCTGCTCAAAAACGGCTGTACCTCATCGATCATCGGACATACGGCAGCACCAGTTACAATGTCTCGCAGGTGTATGAGTTATCCCAAGCCCCGGACGTGGAACGATTGAAACAGGCGTTTATCAAACTGGTCGAACGACACGAAAGCTTCCGAACATCCTTTCATGTGCTTTCGGAAGAGGGGACCCTGGCTCAGAAGATTCACAATCTCACGGATGTTGAATTTGACTGCAATGTTTTAGACCCTTATGAATTCTTCAGGCCTTTCGATTTATCCCGAGCGCCGTTAATCCGGGTCGGTTTGACCCAAAATGAAAACGGGAGCTCTATTCTCCTGGTCGATATGCATCACATTATTGCGGATGGCGTCTCGCTTGAACTCTTTAAAAATGAAATCACCGCGTTGTATGCTTGCGGGGATTTACCGCCATTGGAGTTTCAATATAAGGATTATTCCGAATGGCTGGAAAAAAATAAGAATGAAGGAAACGTTATCCTTGCGAAACAGGAAGCATACTGGTTGAATCAATTTCAGGGCGATCTTCCTGTGTTGAATTTGCCATTGGATTATGTGCGACCGGCGGTGCAACGGTTCGAAGGCGCGATTTTTACTTTTGAATTGGATGAAAATGAAACCGAAATGTTGAACGAATTGGCAACCGAAGAACATGCCACGCTGTTTATTGTTCTGTTTGCCGTATTTAATATCATGTTAGCGCGCTTAAGCGGTCAGGATGATATCATCGTGGGAACACCTGTGGCAGGGCGGCGTCACCCGGACCTGGAGCATATCATTGGTATGTTTGTCAATACATTGGCCATTCGCAGTTTCCCATCGGACGATAAACGGTTTAATGCGTTTTTAAAGGAATTAAAACAAGACATCATCAATGGATTTGAAAACCAGGAATATCCGTTTGAGGAACTGGTCGAACATGTGGCCGTCAAACATGATAACGGAAGAAACCCGGTATTCGATGTCATGTTTGCCCTGCAAAACATGGACACAGCCAACGACGAGCATGAATTTCGATTAATCCCGCGGGATATGGATCAGCGGATTTCCAAATTCGATATGACCTGGATTGCCAAAGAAACAGATAATCATCTATTTATAGAAATCGAGTACGGCACGCATTTATATAACGAAGACACGATCAAACGTTTCGTCGGGTATTTCCGGGAATTAATCCATCATATCATCGATCATCCCATGGAATGGATTTCGGAACTCGATATCATGACCGACGAGGAAAAACATCTTATCTTAAACGTTTTTAACGATACGGAAACCGGTTACCCGAAAGATAAAACCATTCAGGAATTGTTTGACGAACAGGTAGAAAAAACGCCGGATCGCATTGCGGTTGTTTATAATAACGTACAAATTACATATCAGGAATTGAATGAACAATCCGGTCGATTAGCGGATATGTTAATCGAAAAAGGCGTTGAACCCGATACCATTGTGGGGATTAAGATCGAGCGATCGATCGAGATGATCATCGGAATTATGGGGATATTGAAAGCCGGCGGTGCGTATCTTCCGATTGAGACTTCCTATCCCCAGGAACGAATTGATTACATGTTAAAAGACAGTAGTGCCATGGCATTAATTACCGATAAGGAGTTTAATGAATTTCGTAGGGGCGCACCCATGTGTGCGCCCGGGCAGACACACGGGTCTGCCCCTACGGGAATATCCATCCGTAGGGGCGCATCTGCGTATGCGCCCGGTGTTCTTACAGGGCATGTTGGAATGGGGCAGATACATAGATCTGCCCCTACGGAAAATTTGTCGGCCGCCGGCCTCCGGCAACCGGCAACCTCGCTCTCTTACATCATCTACACCTCCGGTTCCACAGGGAAACCCAAAGGCGTCTTAACCATGCATTCCAATGTCACGCGCGTGGTAAAAGACACCAATTATATTGATTTCGATTGCCGGGACCGGGTATTGCAATTGTCCAACGTCGCGTTTGACGGATCGGTTTTCGATATCTATGGCGCCCTTCTCAACGGCGCCACACTGGTCATGATCAGCAAAGAAAACATCGCAGATGCGGAACGGTTATCCCGCGTCATCCGAAACGAAGCCATCACGGTATTTTTTGTTACCACCGCATTGTTCAACACGCTGGTGGCTATGAACACGTCGTATTTGAAAGGCGTACGGAAAGTTCTCTTTGGCGGGGAACGCGTATCGGTCGCGCATTCGAAAAAAGCATTGGAAGCTCTTGGACCGGGAAAAATTATTCATGTCTACGGCCCCACGGAAACCACCGTTTACGCGACCTATTATTTCATCGATACCATCGACGAGAAAACCGGGACTGTCCCAATCGGGAAACCATTGGCCAATACCACGGTTTATGTTCTGGATAAATATCTGAAACCAACTCCAATCGGCGTGGCCGGTGAATTATATATCGGCGGACACGGAACCGCACGGGGATATTTAAATAACCCCGAACTAACGTTTGAAAAATTCTGCCTCCGGCGGCCCACCTTTTTGAAAAAAGGTGGGTCCAAAAACTTTTGGTTTTTAAAAGAGGGAGATGAGAGATTATATAAAACCGGAGATTTGGTTAGATGGTTGGGTGACGGAAATATTGAATTTCTTGGACGGACAGACCATCAGGTCAAGATTCGCGGCTTTCGCATCGAACTGGGAGAAATCGAAAGTTGTTTGCGTCGCATGAATGCGATTACGGATGTGATCGTCATTGACCGGGACATCAACAACGAAAAATACATATGCGCGTATATCGTGGGTGAAAAGCCCATTGACATTTCAAAGCTGAAAGAAGAATTGTCGCAGCGGCTACCGAGTTACATGGTACCCGCGTTCTTCTTCCAACTGGACGCACTTCCATTAACCAAAAACGGAAAAGTGGATATCAAGTCACTCCCTGCACCGGAGCCGGTTTCCGGAGGAAGCGGAAAATATATTGCTCCCGCCAATGACGCCGAAAAAAATATGACTGCGATATGGGCTTCGGTTTTGGGAATCGAACAATCCAAATTGGGCGTCACGGATAATTTCTTTGAACTCGGTGGGCATTCACTCAAGGCAACCATTATCATCTACCGGGTCCACAAAGAGTTTAATGTCCGGCTAACGTCTACGGAAATATTCAACCATCCAACCATTCGCGATCTGGTCCTGTATCTTGAAAAAGCCGTAAAAAGCGAATTCATCCCGATCGAAGCAATCGAGCAAAAAGAATATTATGCCTTATCCTCTGCTCAGATGCGGTTATATGTGATCCAGCAAATGCGGACCGATAGTCTCTCGTACAATATGCCCATGATTGCCACTGTCGAAGGGTTATTGGATAAGGAAAAACTGGAAGCCGTCTTCATTCAATTAATCAAAAGGCACGGCAGTTTGAGAACGTCATTCGAGATCATCGATGGCCAGCCGGTTCAACGCGTTCATTCCACAGTCCCCTTTACCATCGAATACATGGAAACCCCTTCGGATGGTATATCGGATAATGCTGATTTTATTCGGCCTTTCGACTTATCGATGGCCCCGCTTCTCCGCATTCGGTTAATCAAGAAAAACCCTGATCTTCATCTATTAATGGCAGACATGCACCATATCATTTCCGACGGCGTTTCCATGGAAATCATGATTCACGAATTCCAGGATTTGTATCAGGGAAAGGAACTGCCGGAACTGAAACTCCAATACATCGATTTTGCAGAATGGCAACATAAAATCATGGATTCGGATGAAATGAAAAATCAGGAAACCTACTGGCTCAATGAATTCAAGGGGCCTTTACCTGTTCTGAAATTACCGGCGGATCATGCGGCAATGCCCCGGGCGATTGACGATGAACAGCATCAAGGAATGATTCTGTCGTTTGAGGTCGGCGAAGAAGAAACGGAAAAATTACGCGAATTGGCAAAAGCGGAGGAAGTCACCTTGTTTATTCTTTTCCTGAGTTTATTTAATATCTTTCTGTCTAAAATTACGGGTCAGACGGATATTATTGTCGGAACTGCGATTGCAGGCCGGAGGCATCAGAACCTGGAAACGGTGTTGGGAATGTTTGTGAACACGCTGGCCCTTCGCAATGTTGCCACGGGCGATCAGACCTTCATCGAATTTTTAAAGAATGTGAAACAGCGAACCCTGGCAGCGTTCGATAACCAGGATTATCAGTTTGACCAACTGGTGGAAAAAGTGGTCAAACAACGGGATTCTTCCGGGAGCCCGCTATTTAATGTATTCTTTTCCTTTTCCCCGCGTTCGGCAGATGGGGGCAGTGTATTAAATCAGGAAGACGGAATTCAATCCGGGAATTTAAAGATAAAAATGCTGGAAGAAGAGCATTCGCCGGTTAAATTCGATATCATTCTGGCCGGTGCTGAAGGCGAAAATAAAATAACCTTAAGTTTTCAATATGACATTCGTTTGTTTACCGGACAAACCATTGAGAAATTTGATAAACATTTTAATGAAGTCATGACAGCGGCGATTTCAAATCCGTCGGTGAAGTTACAGGATATTCGGATCTCCCATGAACTGGGAACTGCGGTATCGGATGTTTATGAAGAGAGTGACACTGATTTTGATTTTTAGGAGAAGTTAGATGCAAGAACGAGGTGCGTCGTATAAGTTTGCGGTTGCTGCCGAGCAGCATGTTCAGGAACGGCAATACTGGATGGAACAGTTATTCGGAGATTGGACCCGGACATCGTTTCCTTATGATTTTCCGGTCGGTCGGAACGCCGAACGCCGAATGGCAGTGGAGACGTTTCATTTTCCCGAGTCATTGGTTTCCGAAATAAACAAGCTCAGTAAAGGCAGCGATATCAAGTTACACATGATTCTGGTAACCGGGCTCTTCATTTTATCCGGCAGATATACCGGAAGCCGCGACATGATTATCGGTTCTCCCATATTGAAGCAGGAAACGCAGCAGGATTTTATCAATACGGTTCTGGTGTTCCGAAATGCTGTCGAGGATCATTCCAATTTTAAGCAACTGTTGCTTGAGGTTCGGGAGACGATTATCGGCGCTAATAAAAATCAAAATTATCCGTTGGAACGACTGTTTGAATCGCCATTGTTTGATATTGCGGTTTGGCTTGATAATTTATATGATAGACATTTTATTGATCATATTCCGTACAGTATCGGATTCGGGTTTGTGAGAACAGGGGATGAGCGTCGGATGGCGATTCGGGGGGAGGTTATTTATAATGAATTATTGTATCGCAGCGATACCATTCAGCGGATTATTAACCATTTCTTTCGAATATTGGAAATGGCGCTTCGTCATATGGATGGGGAATTATTTTCGCTGGATATTTTAACAGATGAAGAAAAGAAGCAATTATTGGATGAATACAATCGAACCGAATCGAATGAAACATGTGATAAATGTCTTCATGAATTATTTGAAGAGCAGGTACTCCATTCTCCGGATCATCTTGCTCTTATCGGTTCGACTTCTGTAGGGGCGCTTCGAGAAGCGCCCTTAAAGTCGTGTTGGGCGGTTCGCGAACCGCCCCTACAAAAGATGACCCTGCAAATCACCTACCGAGAATTGAATGCGCAGGCGGATCATTTGGCGCGTGTTTTATGCGAAAAAGGATTGGATTCGGAAACTCAGCCGATTGTTGCCATAAAGATGGGGCCATCGATCGATATGATGGTGGCGATTTTGGGGATATTAAAAGCCGGAGGTGCTTATTTACCGATCGATGCGGAGTACCCGCAGGAGAGGATTGATTTTATATTAAACGATAGTTGTGCGGTTTTAACGATTAATGATGAGGTCATCGAGCATTTCCGTAGGGGCGCATCTGTGTATGCGCCCGGTGTTCTTACAGGCCAGTTTGGAATGGGGCAGATACATAGATCTGCCCCTACAGAACATTCGCCTGAAGATCGCATTGGGCAGACACACGGGTCTGCCCCTACAAAAAAAATCTATCAAACCCAAAGACCTGAACTTACATTACTCGCGTATATTATATATACGTCCGGATCAACCGGGCGTCCGAAGGGCGTCATGGTGGAGCATCGGCAGGTGGTTTCTTATATTCATTCCTTTTGGAATGAATTCCGCATCAGTTCCAAAGACATTGCGATTCAATTAACGACTTATACCTTTGACTTATTTGTTGAAGAAATTTTTCCCGTATTGTTACGGGGGGGGCGGGTGGTGATTCCGTCCAAAGCCGAAGTCATGGATTTTGAGTTATTGGTCCGGTTGATTCATCGGGAGCACGTGACCATTATCGATTGCACGCCGTTGTTGTTGAATGAGTTCAATCGCCGGTGTGGTGATAATAAAGGAAAGGATAAAGGAAAAAATTTATTTTCGAGTGTGCATACGTTTATCAGTGGCGGAGATGCGTTAAAAGGGGAATATGTGAACCATCTCTTGACTCATGCGGCTGTATATAATACGTATGGACCCACAGAAACCACAGTTTGTGCGACATTTTACAAGTACACGGAAGCGGATAAAACCGGAGGTTTATCCAATGTACCCATTGGAAAACCCATCATGGATTATCAGGTTACCATTTTGGATCCCTATCATCAACCCGTACCGGTTGGTGTGTATGGTGAGATTTGCATATCGGGGAAAGGGGTAACGCGCGGTTATCTCAACAACCCAGAGTTAACCAACAACAAATTTATAACGACTACAACGATTTACTCCAACCATTCACACCCTACCCAAACCAAAAGTTTTTGCCCCGCTTTTTTCAAAAAGGGGATTGCATCCCCGAGGTGGGCCGCCGGAGACCTATTATATAAAAGTGGTGACTTGGGAAGGTGGCTGGATGGCGGAAATATTGAATTTGGGGGACGGGTGGATCGGCAGGTGAAGATCAGGGGGTATCGCATCGAGACCGGGGAAATCGAAGCGCAGTTGTTGACCATTTCGGGGGTAACCGCGGGGGTTGTGGCTGTTAACGAGAGCAGTGATGGCGATAAATATTTATGTGCGTATGTGGTTTCGGAGCAGGCGCTGGATGCCGGGCAGATCAAAGAGGCTTTGTTGGCGCAATTACCGGAGTATATGGTCCCTGCGTTTTATGTTCGGATGGATCAATTGCCGGTGACGCCGAGTGGGAAAATCGATGTCAAGGCGTTGCCGGATCCTCATACGATGATAATTACGGATTATGTGCCGCCGGACAATGCGGTGGAGGAGAGGATTCAACACATATGGGAAGAGATATTGGGAGCGGAACGGATTGGGGTTAACGATAATTTTTTCAGTATTGGGGGGCATTCATTGCGTGGCATTCAGGTCACCAATGCGTTGCATAAAGCTTTTAATGTTAAAGTGCCATTGGAAGAAGTATTTAAAAATCCGACCATTCGGGGATTGGCGTCTTACATTGGGAAAGACGCAACAGCGGAAACGCCTCATTGTCCGATCGCGAAAGCCGAGCAAAAGGAATACTATCTGCAATCGCCGGCGCAGAAGCGGTTGTATTTTCTCCAGCAGATGGAACCATTGGGAACCGGATACAACATGCCGATGCCCATGGTGTTCGAAGGTAAAACGTTGAGCCTGGATACTCTGGAAACCCTATTCCGGCAATTAATTGCGCGGCATGAGAGTTTAAGAACATCGTTTCACATGATCGAGGGCATACCGGTTCAGATGGTCCATCAAACCATTGAATTTGGAATCGAATATTTCGATTCTCCCACCTGTGTTGAAGCGCTTGAAGCGATGATCAATGCATTTATTCGTCCGTTTGATTTATCCGAAGCGCCGTTGATGCGTATCGGATTCATCAAGGAAAGCGACGCGAAACATATCTTATTAATGGATATGCATCACATTGTTTCGGATGGCGTATCCATGGACGTCATGGTTCAGGAATTTTTACTTTTGTATCAGGGGCAGTCCCTTCCTGAGTTATCCTTTCAATACAAGGAATATTCCGAATGGCAAAACAGTGAAATATATAAAGAATCTCTCAAGAGTCAGGAATCGTATTGGTTGAAGCGGTTTGATCCCGGAGAAGGGATACCGGTTTTGGAATTGGCGTCGGATTATCCCCGGCCGGCGGTTCAGAGTTTTGAAGGGAGTACGTATCATTTCGAATTATCGATCGAGGACGCGCGTGCGCTGGAAGCGTTGGCGTTAACGAGCGGAACCACATTATATATGGTGTTGCTTGCGTTATACAATACCTGGTTGTTTAAAATGACCGGCCAGGAGGATATGGTGGTGGGAACGCCGACTGCGGGGCGTCGTCATGCGGATTTGGAGAATATAATCGGTATGTTTGTCAACACGCTGGCGTTGAGAAATTTTCCGGAAGCGGAAAAAACGTTTGCTGATTTTCTACAGGACGTGAAACAAAGCACCTTAGATGCGTTTGAGAATCAGGATTATCAGTTTGCGGAGCTTGTGGACAGGGTATTGGCAGATCGGGATATGAGTCGGAACCCGTTATTTGATACGGTGTTTACATTGGATAATGCCGTGGGGCATACGGGAGATTCGTTAAGTGAATCGGATGGATTGACTGTCAAACCGTATGAACTCGAATACACCATCGCGAAATTCGATCTGATGTTGGGATGCGTAAACAATATTGACGGTCCGATGAGTTGTACCTTTAATTATTGTATCCGGTTATTTAAGCGAGAGACCATTGAGCGGTTCGGTCGATATTTTAAAGAGGTGGTTTCGTCGGTGATCCAGTCTCCGGATATGAGATTATCGGACATTGAAATAATACCGGAAGAAGAAAAGAAGCGTATATTAGAAGGTTTTAATGATACGCAGACCGGTTACCCGAAAGAGAAGACCATTGTTGAATTATTTGAAGAACAGGTCATGCAGGGGCCGGATTGTATGGCTGTTATTGGTAACCGTCTACAGATAACTTATAAGCAATTGGATGAATACGCGGGGAGATTAGCGGTTATATTAATCGAAAAAGGTGTTGAGCCCGATACCATTGTGGGAATAAAAGTCGAACGATCGGTTGAGATGATCATTGGGATTATGGGGATATTAAAGGCAGGTGGCGGGTATTTGTCGATCGATCCTTCTTATCCTCAGGACCGAATCGATTACATGTTAGCAGATAGTAGAGCCAAATTGTTTCTCACGGAGGACACGGGGGGCACGGAGAAAGAGTCCGGTGTTTTTCCGGAACAGGTGCAATTGGGGCGGATACACGGGGTTGATTTGTTCCGTAGGGGCGCACCCGCGTGTGCGCCCGTGCAGACACATGGGGCCGATGAGGATTTACAGGAATTCCGTAGGGGCGCACCTGTGTGTGCGCCCGGGCAGACACATGGGTCTGCCCCTACAATGAATTTTACAAAAAATCATTCAATATCTCCCTCCTCCGCGTCCCCCGTGAGCTCCGTGAGAAACCATTCCAGTGTTGCTTATGTCATTTACACCTCCGGTTCAACGGGTAAGCCCAAAGGTGTGTTGGTCATGGATCACAATGTCACGCGTTTGGCGAAGAACTGTAATTACATCGACATTCGGCATAGTGACCGCATGTTGCAAGTGTCCAATTATGTATTTGACGGTTCGGTATTTGATATAATTGCCTCGATGTTGAATGGGGTTCCGTTGGTCATGGTCAACAAAAACGACGTATTGGACGTTAATCGTTTGGCCAATATGATCAAACGGGAGCAGATTACCGTATTTTTGGTGACGACCGCGTTATTTAATACATTGGTGGAATTGCGGATCGATTGTTTGGCGAACGTTCGGCATGTGTTATTCGGTGGGGAGCGGGTATCGGTGGCGCATGCGCGCAAAGCGCTTGAGTATATGGGCAAAGGAAAGATCCTGCACATGTATGGTCCGACAGAAACCGGCGTTTATGCCACGTATTATCCGATCGATGACATTGAGAATGACGCGTTAACCATTCCGATTGGGAAAGTGGTATCCCATACGGTTATTTACCTATTGGATAAAAACATGAAACCCGTGCCGTTCGGTGTTCAAGGCGAATTATACATCGGGGGAGATGCTACGGCGCGCGGTTATTTAAACAACCCGGAGTTAACAAACGATAAATTCATAATTACTAATATAAATATAAATCCCCACAAAAAAATTACCCAAACCAAAAGTTTTTGGAGGTCCAGGAACCTTTTTTCAAAAAGGTTCCTGGCCGCCGGAGGCATGCTTTACATTCTTTACAAATCCGGTGATTTGGGGTATTGGACCTCAGATGGAAATATTGTGTTTCTCGGGCGGACGGATCATCAGGTGAAGATTCGGGGATTTCGGGTAGAGTTGGGAGAGATTGAAGCGTTATTATCCGGGCATGAGAAGATTTCGAATGCAGTGGTAACGCTCAAACAGGATAAAAATGAAAATAAGAATCTCTGTGCGTATCTGGTTGCGGCAAGCGGGGCGAAGGAATTAACCATCTCCGAAATCCGGGATTATTTGGCAACGGAATTACCGGATCATATGATTCCGTCATATTTTGTTTATTTGGAAAAATTGCCGGTGACATCGCGGGGAAAAATCGATTATTCGGCGTTACCTGATCCGCAGGAGAGCGGGATCCGGGATGAGGCGCGTTATGTGGCGCCGCGGACTCCGGTTGAAAAGAAGCTGGTGGAAATCTGGGAAAGCGTATTGGATCGGAAGCATATCGGTATCAATGAGAATTTCTTTCAGGCGGGTGGGGATTCGATCAAATTGATTCAGATCGTATCGCGGATGAACAGTGCCGGGTACAAACTGGAGATGAAAGACCTTTTTAAATATCCGGTCATTGCGAAACTGGCTCCTTTTGTGACCCGGTTGGAACGTGTCGCGGATCAATCTGCGATTACCGGCGAGGTTCCGCTGACTCCCATTCAGAACATGTTTTTTCAGCAAGCCAATGCCCATCACAATCATCTCCATTATTTTAACCAGGCAGTGATGTTTTTTTCAAAAGAGCGGTTTGATAAAGAAATACTAACCAACGTGTTTACTAAAATTCAGGCGCATCACGATGCCCTGAGAATGACGTATCAACTAAATACCAAAATCATTCAAATTAATCAGGGATTGGACTATCCGCTTTCTCTTGAAGAGTATCATATAAATACCGCTGAGGAACTGCAACAAAAAATGGATGCCATTCAATCGGGTATCGATATTGAAAAAGGGCCGCTGATGAAGCTGGGATTGTTTCATCTTGAGGATGGGGACCGGTTACTCATTGCGGTTCATCATCTGGTCATCGATGCCGTTTCCTGGCGCATCCTGTTTGAAGATATTGAAACCCTTTATAGTCAATACAAACGCGGCGAGCAGCCGGCGTTACCTCCGAAAACAGATTCGTACAAATCCTGGGCCGAGCAATTGACCACGTTTTCCAATAGCGAGAAATTTTTGAAAGAAAAAGACTACTGGGCCGATTTGGAATCTCAGGCGGTGCCCGAATTAAGAACGGATTTTCCGGTAATCGACAATCAATTAAAAGACACGAAAAGTCTTTCGTTTACGCTCGATGAAGAGGAAACCGGGCGGTTGTTAACGCGCGTGAACGATATTTTCAAAACCGAAATCAACGATGTGCTGTTAACCGCATTGGGAATCGCCATCCGAAACACTTTCGAACAGAATAAAGTCCTGATCATGCTGGAAGGTCACGGCCGAGAATCCATCGGGGATTCGGATATGAATATTAGCCGGACTGTCGGATGGTTTACCAGTATGGTTCCGGTTCTCCTAAATATTTCTGATACCGAAAATCCGGGCCGGCAATTGAAAGAAGTTAAACAAACATTGCGGCGCGTCCCGAATAAAGGATTCGGATACGGTATTTTGAAGTATCTGACTGCGGATGAAAACAAAAAAGGAATCGACTTTCAGTTGGAACCGCCAATCAGTTTCAATTACCTGGGGCAATTCGACGCGGATGTCAAGCAAATGTCGGCGTTTCAAATGGCCAAAGAATCAGCCGGAAATACCCAGAGTCTAAATGGCCGACGGGATCATTTGATCGATGTTAACGGCATGATTGCCAACAACCGATTAAGCATGAGTGTCTCCTATAATGAAACGCATTTCAAACCGGAAACCGCGGCTGCACTCATTCATCATTTCGAATCGCAACTCAAAACGCTGATTGCGTATTGCTGTTCCGGGGAAGGAAATGAACGCACGCCCGCTGATTTTACCTACAAGGGATTATCCATCGATGATGTGGATCGTTTGCTGAAGATATATCCCAATGCCGAAGATCTGTATACGTTAACACCCATGCAGGAAGGCATGTTGTTTCATGCCATGGCCGAGCAGGCATCGCATTCGTATTTTGAACAGGTTTCTTATCGATTGCAGGGCGAGTTGGATATCCCGTTGGTGGAACGAAGTTTGAATGAACTACTAAAACGGCATGAAATATTACGAACGGTTTTCGTTTATAATGATATTGACAATGATATCAATCGTCCGATACAGGTGGTATTGAAAGAGCGAGCCATTGATTTTTATTATAATATCGATGCGCTTGAGCATTTGCATGAACAAGAGGAAAAAGAACGTTTTATCACCGAGTTTAAAGAAAAAGACAAACAACGCTCCTTTGATTTAAGTCGTGATGTATTAATGCGCGTTTCGATTTTGCGCGTGAACCCCGGTGAATATGAATTCATATGGAGTTTTCATCACATCCTAATGGATGGATGGTGCCTGGGAATATTAAATAATGAATTCTTCGAGATTTATACCGGTTATTTGGAACATCGACCCTGCCGGTTACCGGAGGTTCAACCGTATCGAACGTACATTCAATGGCTGGAACAACAGGATAAACAAGCCACGTACCGTTATTGGGAACAATACCTGGATGGATTCGACGAACAAACGGGAATTCCCCGAAATAATAGGGGAGACGTCTCATATCGCAATGATATCTTTTCTTTTGATTTGGATAAAGAAAAAACCGCCGGTTTGACTCAACTAGCCGGTCGAAATCAAGTGACGCTCAATATCGTCATTCGGGCACTTTGGGGCATTCTTCTGGGAACATACAATGGGAAAGACGATGTGGTTTTCGGAACCGTTGTATCCGGACGTCCATATCACCTGGAAGGTGTGGAAACCATGGTGGGATTGTTTATCAATACCATCCCGGTTCGGATCCGGTTCGATGCGGACATGACATTTACGACACTCTTGCGCCAAGCTCAAGATGACGCAATGATGAGTGAATCCCATCATTACAATCCATTGGCTGAAATTCAATCGCGAAGTTCATTAAAACAAAATCTTATCGATCATCTTTTCGTGTTTGAAAACTTTCCCATTTCTCAGCAAATCGAAGGATCCGGCAATGAATCATCGCAAGATCATGCCGTAAAACTCACGCTTAAGAATACCGAAATATTTGAACAAACCAATTATGATTTAAACGTCGTATTATCCGGTTCGGATCAGTTGAACATTCGGTTTCAATTTAACGTCAACGCCTATGACCGTTGTTATATCGAACAAATCGGAAATCGTTTCGTCCGCCTGATGGATCAAATAATTGAAAACGAAGCATTAAAGATTGGCGAGTTTACATTACTTTCCGAAGACGAAAAACATCAAATATTAGTCGAATGGAATAATACTCAAACCGATTATCCGAAAGATCGAACCATTCATGGATTGTTTGAGGAGCAGGTAGAGAAAACGCCGGATCGAATGGCGTTGGTTGAACCCTTCACACACATCACCTATCGGGAATTGAATGAACGCACCAACGGTTTGGCGTGCCGGTTAAGTGAAAACGGGGTAGGGGTTAATACCATTGTCGGTATCAGCATGAAACGATCGATTGAATTGATCGTCGGTATTTTGGGAATTCTTAAAGCCGGCGGCGCGTATCTTCCCATTGATCCGTCCTATCCGCAGGAACGCATCGATTACATGTTAACAGACAGCGGTGCGAAATTGTTATTAGCCACAGAGGTCACAGATGACACAGAGTTTTTTTCAGAACAGGTGCAATTGGGGCGGATACACGGTGTTGAATTATCCCGTAGGGGCGCACCCGCGTGTGCGCCCGATGCAATTTCGGTGCGCGACGAATTGGGGCAGACACACGGTGTTGAATTATCCCGTAAGGGCGAACCCGTGTGTGCGCCCGGGCAGACACATGGGTCTGCCCCTACAATGAATTTTACAAAAAGCCATTCAATATGTCCCCCCTCCGCGTCCTCCGTGCGCTCCGTGAGAAACTCAAATCTTGCTTATATCCTCTACACATCCGGTTCCACCGGGAAACCCAAAGGTGTCATGATCCAACATTCCAACGTCCTCCGACTGGTCATCCATCCCAATTACATCGAATGGAACCCCAATCACCGGCTCCTCCTCAGCGGAAACATCGTGTTCGATATCACGACCTTTGAAATCTGGGGACCTCTCCTCAATGGATTAAACCTCTTTTTAACCCATTCCGATACCTTCCTCGACAGCGAAAAACTCAAAACCTTCTTATTTCAGCACGCGATTAATATCCTCCACCTGGTCCCGGAACTCTTCAACCGCCTGGCCACATCATCCTTAGGATGCGCCATCTTCTCCGGTCTCGATTACTTCCTCATTGGCGGCGATCGCGTCAATCCTCAATACGTGAATCTACTGAGAAACGAATGCCAAAAACTGAAAATCCTCCACATGTACGGTCCCACCGAAAATACCACATTCTCCTCTTTCCACCCGGTTGAACACGCCTACCACACTGCTATTCCCATCGGAAAACCTTTAAACAATACATCCATCTATATTATCGATCAATCCGATCAACTCGTTCCCCCCGGAATCATCGGCGAACTCTGCGTCAGCGGAGACGGCATCGCGTTAGGCTACTTAAATAATCCCGAAATGACGGCTGAAAGATATTGCCTCCGGCGGCCAGGAACCTTTTTGAAAAAAGGTTCCTGGACCTCCAAAAACTTTTGGTTTGGGGAAAGAGGTTTTGAAAGAGTTTATAAGACCGGGGATTTAGCCCGCTGGCTGGAGAATGGGGATGTGGAATTCCTGGGCCGAATCGATAAGCAACTCAAAATCCGCGGCCAACGCATCGAACCCGGCGAAATTGAGAACAGTTTATTGAGACATCCCGAAATCAAAGAAGCCGCGATCATCATCCGAGAAAAAGGCGGCGAATCCTACCTGTGCGCGTATGTGATTTCCCACGATCCTGCCCATGATCAAAATTCAAGAGAAATGAAAGAAAGAGAATTGAGAGCGTATCTTTCCTCTTTCCTCCCGGATTACATGGTGCCGTCTTATTTTATCTTCATCGATCACATGCCACTAACTCCGAATGGGAAAATCGACCGAAATGCCCTGCCTTCTCCGGAAACCATGCCCGAGGAGACCTACACCGCGCCACGCGACAAGATCGAAACCCAACTGGCCCAATTATGGAAAGACGTATTAGGCTCCTCGCACGCCATCGGTATCGATGATAATTTCTTCCAACTGGGCGGCCACTCCCTCAAAGCCGCGATCCTCGTTTCCAAAATCCACAAAGAATTAAATGTCAAATTCCCCCTGGTAGAGATATTTAAGCACCCGTCTGTCAGAGACCTCTCCGCCTATATCAAACAGACCAAAGGTTCAACGTTTTCAAGCATCGAACCGACCGAAGAAAAAGAATATTATGCACTGTCGTCTGCCCAAAAACGGATGTTCGTCCTCAGCCAAATGGATGCCACCGGCACTACGTATAACATGCCCATGATTCTACCCCTGCAAAAAGAAAACGGAGAACATGTCGATAAAAATAAACTGGAAAACGCATTCAACGCATTAATTGCTCGACACGAAAGCTTGAGAACTTCGTTTCATACCATTCACGATGTACCGGTTCAAATCATTCACGAAAACGTGGATTTTGAGATCGATTATTATGATGTGTCTCTCACGGAGGGCACGGAGGACACGGGGCGCATGTCATCTCTCACGGGGCACACGGAGGACACGGAGCACACGGGGGCTATCGTCAAACGATTTATCCGACCATTCGATCTTTCAAACGCACCGCTTATCCGGTCCGGGTTAATCCATTTGCCGGATCAACCTCATGATATCTGGATGATCGACCTTCATCACATCATATCGGACGGAACCTCGCATAATGTGTTGAGAACAGATTTTATAACCTTGCTCAACGGAGAGAAACCGGATCCCTTACGCCTTCAATACAAAGATTTCGCCGAATGGCAAAACGCGTTAATTCAGAAGGGAGAATTAAACGCGCAGGAAAACTATTGGTTGGATCTATATTCGGATGCGTCTCAGCTCCAGGCATTGGAGCTTCCGACCGATTTTAAACGACCCGATGTATTTACCTTTGAAGGCGATAATCTGAGCTTCATGCTGGATCGTGAAGATGCCGGCAAATTAAGAGATCTGGCATTCAAAAATGGCGGAACCTTATTCATGACGCTTTTATCCGTCTTTAATGTTCTTTTTTATAAGTACAGCGGTCAGGAAGATATTGTCATCGGTGCAGGCATATCGGGCCGCACGCATCATGATGTGCAGAACATTATCGGCATGTTTGTGAATACCCTGGCGACGCGAAACCACCCGCGCAAGAATACGCCATACGAAACATTTTTAAAAGACGTGGTTGCCCGAACGTTTGACGCTTTTGAAAATCAGGATGTCCAGT
Organism: Candidatus Omnitrophota bacterium; assembly: GCA_050258455.1. Classification (GTDB taxonomy): domain Bacteria; phylum Acidobacteriota; class Aminicenantia; order UBA2199; family UBA2199; genus JAKAGC01. Next base: position 43,524 of record JBLMYT010000061.1, read on the forward strand.
TCGATGCATTGGTTGAGAAACTTGACCTGGAACGCAACCCGTCGCGAAATCCGTTATTCGATGTGCTCATTGTCTTGCAAAATTTCGAAAAGGATTTCACCCATAATTCCATGGTCAAAAACAATGATGATGATGATAATAATAATGATGATAGTGATAATTATAGAAATAACGTTTCCCGGTTTGATTTGACATTTTCCATTTATGAACCGGGAGAGGATATTTACATCAATATTGAGTATTACACGGGTGTTTTCAAACGAGAAACCATTCTTCGTATGGTTTCCCATTTCCAAACGCTGACAAGAAATATATGCCAAAATCCCCATGCGCAATTAAAAGATTTCGATATCATGACCGAAGAGGAAAAGAATCATATCCTCTTTGATTTTAATGATACGGCATCGGAATATCCGGCGCATCGAACCATTCATGAATTATTTGAGGATCAGGTACTCCGGTCTCCGGATCATCTTGCTCTTATCGGTTTGACTTCTGTAGGGGCGCTTCGAGAAGCGCCCATACAAATGTCCTATGCGGAACTCAACAACCAATCGAATGCCCTGGCCGAAACGTTGAAAGAAAAAGGCGCTGTTTCCGGTGATATTATTGCGATTAAAATGGAACGGTCGATCGATATGATTGTGGCATTACTCGGAATACTAAAAGCCGGGTGTGCGTATCTGCCGATTGAGGTGGGTTATCCGCAGGAACGCATCGATTACATGTTAAAGGATAGTAATGCTAAATTGTTATTAGCCACAGAGGACACGGAGGACACAGAGGTTTTTTCAGAACAGATGGAATTGGGGCGGATACACGGTGTTGATCTATACCGTAGGGGCGCACCCGTGTGTGCGCCCGATGCAATTTCGGTACGCGACGAATTGGGGCGTATACATGAGGTTGATTTATACCGTAGGGGCGCACCCGTGTGTGCGCCCGATGCAATTTCGGTACGCGACGAATTGGGGCAGATACATGGTGTTGATTTATATCGTAGGGGCGCACCCGTGTGTGCGCCCGGGCAGACACATGGGTCTGCCCCTACAATGAATTTTTCAAAAAATCATTCAAAATCTCCCTCCTCTGTGTCCTCTGTGACCTCTGTGGCTAAAAACTTAGATCTTGCCTACATTATCTATACATCCGGTTCAACGGGAAAACCCAAAGGTGTCTTAACCATGCATCACAATGTCACGCGTGTTGTAAAGAATACCAATTATATCGACATCAAACCCGACGATCGTATCCTTCAATTATCCAATGTTGCGTTTGACGGATCGGTATTTGATATTTTCGGCGCGCTTCTCAATGGTGCGGCATTGGTGATGATGGGAACCGGCGGAATCGAAGTCGATCATTTAGCCGATCGAATTAAACGAGAGCAGGTCACGGTATTTTTTACCACCACTGCGTTATTTAATACCATCGTGGATGTGCGTATCGATAGTTTGAAACACATTCGAAACGTGTTATTTGGTGGTGAGCGGGTATCGGTCGGGCATACGCGCCGGGCATTGGACTATATGGGAAAAGGAAAGATCATCCACATGTATGGACCCACAGAAACAACGGTTTATGCGTCTTATTATGTTATCGATGAAATTGAAAACCAAGCGATCACCATACCCATTGGGAAACCGCTTTCCAATACCTCGATTTACATCCTGGATCAAAGCATGAACCCCTTACCGGTGGGTGTTCAGGGAGAAATTTATATCGGAGGAAAAGGAAACGCTCGCGGGTATTTGAACAATCCAGAGTTAACAAGCGATACTTTTTTAAATACACCATTTAAAATAACCCAAACCAAAAGTTTTTGCCCCGCTTTTTACAAAAAGCGGGCCGCCGGAGGCATATTATACAAAAGTGGTGACCTGGCAAGATGGTTGCCGGATGGCAACATTGAATTTTTGGGGCGGGTGGATCATCAGGTGAAGATACGGGGTTTTCGAATCGAATTGGGAGAGATTGAAAGTCGATTGATTCAGCATGACGAAATTCATGAAGCCATTGTGATGGCGCGGGAGGACAAACGCGGCGATAAATATTTAGCCGGGTATTTTGTTTCGGACCGGGTGTTTGATTCCGAAGACATTCACCAATTAAAAGAGTACTTATTGTTAGAACTGCCGGAGTTTATGGTTCCGTCGTATTTGGTTCAGGTGGAACACATGCCCTTGAACTCGAGTGGCAAAATCGATTGGCGGAAGTTACCGGATCCGCGCATCATGGGTGAGAACCTGAATGAGGAGCATCATGTCGGACCGAGAAATTCGATTGAACACCAATTGGTGAACATATGGGCGGAACTTTTGGACTGTGACCCGGAGCGAATCGGTATCGATTCGGACTTTTTTGCGTTGGGTGGGCAGTCACTCAAGGCTACGGTATTGATTTCCAGGATTCACCATGTTTTTGACACGCGTTTAACATTGGCGCAAGTGTTTACGTCGCCTACGATTCGGTCGATTGCCGGGTTTATTCATGAATCGGAAAAAGAGAGATATGAGTCGATCGAAAAAACCGAAGAAAAAGAGTACTATGAACTTTCGGCGTCGCAGAAAGGGTTGTATATCATGTATCAGCTCGATCCCATGAGTTTGGCGTACAACATGCCGTTTTTCTTTCCGCTTGAAGACCATGCGGACATGAAGAAGATCGAGGATACGGTTCAGGCGTTGATCGACCGTCATGAAGCGTTCCGAACATCGTTTGTGATGGTGAACGGGGAACCGAAACAGAAGATACACGAAAGCGTTGATTTTAAATTGGAAGTGGCGGAATGCAGCCGGGAAGAACTGGAAACGCCGGCGATGTTCAAACGTTCGTTTGATTTGGCAAAAGCCCCTCTCATTCGAGCGTCGGTGTTAAGATGTGAAGAGACGTTTTATTTCTTTGTGGACATGCATCACATTATTTCGGATGGTATTTCTCAGGAGATATTAAAGCATGAGTTTATGGTTTTATATGACGGAAAGTCTTTACCGACTCTCCATCTTGAATATAAGGATTATTCCGAATGGCAGAACCGTACGTTATCCGATAAGGGAAGTTCGATTCAGCAACAGGAAGCGTTCTGGCTCAACGAGTTTAGCGATGGTGTGCCGGTATTGGCGTTCCCGTTGGATTTTCCCCGGCCGTTGGTTAAGAATTTCGCCGGTGAGATGATCCGATTTACCGTTAATGAAGTATTAAGTCAAAAAGTGAAAGTATTGGCTGTTGAGACCGGGAGTACGTTAAACTTTCTGTTATTCTCGATTTATTCCATATTGATCTCGCGGTATGCCAACCAGGATGATATTGTCATTGGTTCGCCGGTATTTGGAAGAAAACATGGCGATTTGCAAAACGTCATCGGACTATTCGTGAATATGCTGGCGCTTCGCACCCAACCGGTTGGAGATATCACGTATCGAGAATTTTTGCATCAGGTCAAAGAGAAGCTTGTCCTTGCCATGGAAAATCAGGAATATCATTTTGGATTATTGGCTTCCAAATTGGGGGTTCAGGGAAGTGCCGGGCGAAACCCGTTATTTGATTTTGTTTTCATGTTGGGGGATATGGACAGCGGTCAAACAGGAAAAGCAAAAACGCAGATCGTCAAACACGATTCTCCAGACATGGACGAGAATGCATCCGATTCAGTGGATAGTATTCCGTTTGATATGATTTTGACGGCAATGGAAGCCGGGGATACGATTCAGATGCTATTGCGTTATTCATCGGAGTTATTCAAACGATCAACCATCGAACTCTTTGGGGAACGTTATTTGGAAATATTGGAAACGGTCATTTCCAATCCCGGTATCCTGTTAAACGATGTGGTTCTCTCGCACCGTTTACTGTCTGTGGAAGTGACCAATGATAAGAATGAAGGAGATTTCGGTTTTTAATCTCGTATGGCGTTACGTGTACTTAACTCCGACTATCTGTTTTGGCTACCGGAAATGGATATTCTATGGCAGTATTGTTTCATGATTTTAAGACCTTTTTCGGTCCAGTCGCTTTCTTGTTCCAGGTTTTCAAAGGAACATCCCTGAATCAATAGGCCCGGCACATTAATTATTTTCAATTCCGAAATACTCATATCGTTCGGTTCGTATACGGGGAAGTTTAGGGCATATTCTATTATATTAGTTCTTATGCATTTTCCAGTTTCCGCGTCCCATTCTTTGATGGTGTAATCACAGGAAGTTGAAAGGATGCGTTTCTCATCCACACGGTACACCGCGCTCCATACGTAATCTTCATGCCCGGTAATGGTCTTGATGCATTGGCCAGTTTCCGCATCCCACTCTTTGATGGTGCGGTCATGCGAAGCCGAAAGGATGCGTTTTCCATCGGCCCGGTACACCGCACTGTTTACCGCACCTTCATGCTCGGTAAGGGTCTTGACGCATTGCCCTGTTTCCGCGTCCCACTCCTTGATGGTGCGGTCATGCGAAGCCGAAAGGATGCGTTTCCCATCCGAACGGTACACCGCATTAACTACTGCACTCGTATGCCCTGAAAGGGTTTTGAGGCATTGCCCGGTTTTCGCGTCCCACTCTTTGATGGTGTGATCATCCGAAGCCGTAAGGATGCGTTTTCCATCGGCGCGGTAAAACGCACTTCTTACACCCCCCTCATACCCGAAAATGATCTTGATGCATTGCCCTGTTTCCGCGTCCCACTCCTTGAGGGTATGATCGCTGTAAGTGGAAATGATGTGTTTCCCATCCTCACTATACTTCGCGCTTATTATATCACTTTTATGCCCTGAAAAGGTCTTGATGCATTGTCCGGTATCCGCGTCCCACTCTTTGATGGTGTGATCATCCGAAGCCGAAAGGATGCGTTTCCCATCAGAACGGTACACCATACTGGTTACTCTTTCTGCATACCCTGAAAAGGTCTTGATGCATTGTCCGGTTTCTGCATCCCACTCTTTGATAGTGCGATCCGCAGAAGCCGAAAGGATGCGTTTCCCATCCGCACGATATACCGCGCTGTTTACTTCACCTTCATGCCCGGTAAGGGTCTTGATGCATTGCCCTGTTTCCGCGTCCCACTCTTTGATGGTGTGATCCGAGGAAGCCGAAAGGATGCGTTTGCCATCGGCACGGTACACCACGCTCCATATAATATCGTCATGCCCGGAAATTGTCTTGATGCATTGCCCTGTTTCCGCGTCCCACTCTTTGATGATGCCATCCCGGAAAGCCGAAAGAATGCGTTTCCCATTCGAACTGTATACTGCACTGATTACCACATCGTCATGCCCGGAAAGGGTTTTGAGGCATTGCCCCGTTTCTGCATCCCACTCTTTGATGGTGCAATCCGAAGCCGAAAGAATGCGTTTGCCATCGGCATGGTACACCACGCTCCATATAATATCGTCATGCCCGGAAATTGTCTTGATGCATTGCCCGGTTTCCGCGTCCCACTCTTTGATGATGCCATCCCGGAAAGCCGAAAGAATGCGTTTCCCATCGGCACGGTACACCACGCTATCTGCAGGTAAAAAATGCCCGTAAAGGGTCTTGTTGCATTGTCCTGTTTCCGCGTCCCATTCGTTGATGCCATCCCTCGAAGTCGAAAGGATGCGTTTCCCATCCGAACGATAGACCGCGCTTCTTACCCAACCCTTATGCCCTGAAATTGTCTTGATGCATTGTCCGGTTTCCGCATCCCACTCTTTGATGGTGTGATCATCCGAAGCCGAAAGGATGCGTTTCCCATCGGAACTGTATACCGCGCTTTTTACCCCCCCCTTATGCCCCTGGGGCAGCACATTCTTCTCATGCACCCGTGACCCTTCAAAATTTGCCGCTAAAAGATACTGGTTATAATAATAACAACTGCATGTTACCCCATTCAACGATACTTCGGATAAATCAAGCCTCGTTAAATCCGCACCGGTTAATTCTGCTCGCACCAATTTCCATATCTCCACTATATTCCATACGGCATAACCGATAGGATTCTCAGCCCCATTGAATTTACCCCGACATAAATCCAATGCCTGATGCAAAAAACTTTCTCTATTTATGTCAATCTTCCACCCCTCTCCTTCAACGATGTATGGCTTGACCCGGTGCTCCCCTTCAAACTCACCCATAAACCGGCGTACAAAATAATCCAATACCCGCTCTTTCAATACGGAAGGTATCTCCCCCTTCTTGACACTCATCTCGACCTCATTCAGTACATGAACAGCGGCAAAAAAGTCACGGAAGTTCTGATGCAAAAACCGGTACATGCCTCTTTCTTCCACCAACATGGACATTTCCTGAATTAGGATCCCCCGAATTTTTGTATTTCTTTTCTTTATTTGCTTAAAATCCTTTAATTCTTCTACAGGAAGCACTTCAATAAATTTTTCATATTCGATAAATGTATCAAAAAAATCATTGTAAGAAAACCGAACGCAAAGCGCATCGATATGCTGATCGAGTTGTTCTTTAGTAAACGCAAACAAACCGGCTTTCTCCATTTCATATCCCAACCCGGGCAGTAAAAATATTAAGAGAAATTTGTAATACGCAATCTGCTTTTCATCTTGACCCAACTTGTCCCGCCATACGGCCACCTGCGCTTGCATAAAGTTCCATAACAATTCACCGGGAGTTTCAACATCAGGTTTGAAATCACATCCCGGCGTATGCTGGTGGTTTTCCTGGATTTCGCATGACGCGGTATACAAGGTTAACATCATGGGGTTGCGGATTAAATTCTTTAATTCCGTTCCTTCCGGTAGGTTTTTTCTTATTTTTTTTAGATATTCAGCGATTTGGTGGTCTTCCAGCGGTTTCAACATCAACCCGCCCCAATGAATGAATCCCCATTCTTTCCGGATGTCCCATCGGCCGGTAATCACAATCTGTACTCCCGGGTATTGTTCGGCAATGGTCTTGATTTCCAGAACCAATTGATTGTCTACCGTGACCTCATTTTGCCCATCGAGTAGCAACACCATGGATGGAATAAAATTTTGCCCACCTTGAAGCGGGGTTTTCATTAAGGGTTTGATTTGGTCTAACGTTAATCGAAACTCGCCATAGTGCTCCCGGATCATATCCAGAATAAAATCATGGCGTTGATTTTCGGGTCTGCTGTTGATTTCATTTAACGCAATAAACACCGGTATGGGACCCGATTGCTTATTATTTAAGAGTTTTTCCCACCAATGGAGAAGAGAAACGGTTTTTCCCATTCCGCCTTCACCAACCACCATAGCATGTCGGCATTGATCGCGATACAAGGCTTCCAGCGCTTCCCGGACTAAAAGTACGGGATTTTTTTTAAGGGTTTTTTTTTCGATAAAATCGCCCTCTTGACACCCAACAAAGCTTTTGTTAATTTCAACGCTGGTTTCGATCCAATCGTGTTTCGTACTGGCCAACAAGATTTCGGAAATATTCAAATGCCGAAACCTCCCATTCGGCCCGGTTAATGATTCATAATACTTCTTAGAACCATTAAATAATATGTCCCTTACGTCGGTTACGGAATGCTCATTGAGCTCTTTTTTATTGTTACCCGTAAAATGTGGAAAAGCTTGCGATAAATAAAGGGTTAAATCATCCTTAAGTTTATTCTCAAAGGTTTGTAGTTCATTATATTCTCTAAAAAGAAGATTATTTCCAATTTCCACTTCCTCCTTGAACTCCATTAACTCCAAGTACATTTTCGCTTCTTTTTTCTTTTTCGGGGAAAACCCGGTTTTAAAATAGAGGAATACTTTTTTATTCTTTTCTAGGGCGAGATGATATTCTTCGAGCGTAAAATTGCCGGTTTTAGAATAGAATAAAACCAGGACGATATCGCACGCTTCAAGATACGGGTTAATTTCTTCCTGGATCTTTTTCCCATTGTAACTTCCGGAAGGAAGATCGGTTTCCCATTCGACGGCTTCCAAATGGAGATGAGGATGAGTCTTATTCAGCTTATTAAGAATAAGGATGGTTTTGTCTCGTTCTTCGCTCAATTCGCTGCCGGAAGCAACAAAGAGTTTAACCGGAGTTTTTGAAATCATTGAAGGCATGGGTAGACCTCTTCGTTTAATGATCATCCATTATAATAAAAAAGAGACCCTTATTCAATACAATCGGAACTTCGTTTGAAATTTATTATTATGGGGGGCGATTCGCGAATCGCCCATTTTTTATTTCCAGAGCTCTTGGTCGATTTTCCTAGCCTCGACGCTTCCTGCTTCGATTAACCGGTATTCTTCTTCGGTCCAGGTCCCAAAAAAATCATCCAAATCATGTAATTCCACCTCTTTTTTGTGTCCAAACGAGTAACCATTCGGTAGGGGCAGATCCGCGGATCTGCCCGTGTGTTTGATAAAAGAGAAAAGACGTAAATCTTATCTATGCCTTTTTCTATCATTTTATATATTAACCCTTTTCGGATAACGTCTTGCTATGCTGGAATGTTTACTTTCTCGTACAGAAATTCGGGGGCAATATCCGCCCCATTTGGCCAGCAGAGAGTGTGGAACTCCGGATGGATAGCGAACTGCTTGAAGGTGCTTCGGTCCTTAAGTGGATCAAACATCTCGCCGTAAAGTTCCTGGCTCATGTCTACATCGCCTTCCGTTCCGTCAGAAAAAATGACGTGGACCGTATAATCATGTTCGTATTTTGCAGCTATTACCTTCGGTATCATTTTCTACTCCAACGGTGCTATTTTGTTTGGTTTAAAACCTTCCTGAACAAGTTCCCAGGCATTGAAAAGTTCTTGCTGATGCAAATCAAACCACTCTAATACATGCCGCAGAGCCCGCTTGGGAAAATCTCCATGGACAACACCTGTATCTATGTCCACCGTAATCTGGTATTCCCCATAGATCGCATGAAAATGCGGCGGCTGGTGCTCGCGCGGGAAAATTCCGATCACAATTCCAAGAAACCTTGCTAGTTCAGGCATATTTCTACTTTACCATACAAAAAAAAAAAATTCAAGGACCCATAACCAAGACCAGCAATTCGCATTCTGAACTCAACACGAAAACCACATCGAACACACGGGCAGACGGGTGCGCCCCAAAATGCGAATTGTTGGATAGGAGCCAAGCATCATACAGAAGGAGACCAACTTTATGCAAAAGGAGCTAAACCTCATGCATAAAGAGTCCAATCTGTACCCAAAGGAGCCGCCCTTCATGCATAAGGAGCCGAACCTCGCGCGGAAGGAGACCCGTCTGTATGCAAAAGGAGTCGAACTTCGCGCATAAGGAGCCAAACTTTTGAAACAAGGAGACCAACCATTGAACATAAGGAGCCAAATTTTTGAAACAAGGAGACCAACCATTGAATAGAAGGAGCCAAATTTTTGAAACAAGGAGACCAACCATTGAATAGAAGGAGCCAAACTTTTGGAGCAAGGAGACCAATCATTGGATAGAAGGAGCCAAACTTTTGGAGCAAGGAGATCAACCTCTGGTCAAAGGAGCCAAACTTTCAGGACAAGGAGACCAATCATGGTCAGCGGGAGACAAACCTTTGGAACAAGGAGACCAACTTCGGGTGATCGATGCGTTACCAGCAATTCGCATTCTGTCCCCAACACGATAACCACATCGAACACACGGGGACAGACACGCGGCTCTGCCTACAAGATGCGAATTCCTGCTTGGGCCTACCATTGATTTGAAAACCACTTTGTGATGTGGTATACTTGCATCGGTAAAAGAAAAAGAGCGACCATGAATATGAAACGACTGCCAATTGGCGAATCCGATTTTAAGAAAATAATGACAGGCAATTATTATTATGTGGATAAAAGCCTTTTCATCAAAGAAGTCATTGACCGCAGCGATACCATCTTACTCCTTCCTCGTCCCCGAAGGTTCGGAAAAACCCTCAACATCTCCATGCTCAAATATTATTACGATTGCTGTCCGGAAATCGATTTACCGGGAGCACCTCCCAATACTTATAAAAACTTATTCGATAACCTCGCTATCAGCCAGGCCGGTCCACAATATCAAGAACAAATGGGCAATCACCCCGTCATCTTTTTAACTTTTAAAAACGTAAAAGAGCTCGACTGGGAATCGTGTTTCAATAATATCAAGCAGATTATTCAGGAAGAGTATTTAAAACACAATTACCTGCTTAACGGAAGTATACTGAAAGAACAGGAAATCGATTATTTTAAAAAAATTATCGATCTAACGGGAAATAGAGTCGATTATTCCAACAGCCTGGAAAAGCTTCTCAAGTACTTAAACCGCTACTATGGAAAACGTGCCGTTATCCTGATCGATGAATACGATACCCCGATTCATGCGGGATTCAGTCGCAAGTATTATGAGGAGATTATCAACTTTATGAGAAATTTTCTCAGCGGCGGACTGAAAGACACCGGCCAATACCTGGAAAAAGGAGTGATTACCGGAATCATGCGCGTCGCAAAGGAATCCATTTTTTCCGGCCTCAACAACCTCGGTGTTTACACCCTCTTATCCGACGCATTTAGCGATAAATTCGGATTCACCGAGAAAGAAGTCGAAACCATGCTGAAGGATTTCAATGCCTCGGATTCGTATGATGACGTACGGCAATGGTATAATGGCTACCATTTCGGAAAAGAAACCATTTATAATCCCTGGTCGATCATTAACTTTCTCGCGAGCGACCGAAAGGAACCGGAACCTTACTGGCTCAATACCGCCGATAACCAGATCATCGAGTCATTACTCTCCAACGAGGGAACAGAACTCAAAGGGGAACTGGAGCAACTCATCCGGGGTGAAAGCATTGAAAAAACCATTGACACCAACATCAGCTTTATAGACATCTTTAGCCATGAACATACACTGTGGGGGTTTCTCTTAATGGGCGGTTACCTCAAACAAACCGCGAAAAGAAAACATGCATTTTTAGATGAAACGTACTATACACTTTCGATCCCGAATCGGGAAGTCAGGATCGCGTATAAACGGATTATCGAGAATTATTTTTCAACCAAAATCGAAAATAATAAACTGGAAATCATGCTCGATGCATTAATCCAGGGTGATATCCCCACCTTTGAAGAAATTTTTTCCGATTATGTAGCGACATCGATGAGTGTTTTTGATGTGGCAGGTGACCCGGAGAAAGTGTATCATGCGTTTGTGATGGGATTATTGCTTTGGCTTTCTCCCCGATACCAGGTAAAAAGCAACAGAGAAAGCGGGTACGGACGCTATGATATTATGATCATTCCCGGGGATATTTCAAAATTGGGATACGTGATTGAGTTTAAGAAAGTACGGAAAAATGAGACGGTCGAATCTGCCGTTGAATCTGCCCTCAAACAAATCGAAGAAAAGAAATACGAAACCGAACTCATCGAGCGGGGAATCACGAATTTTAAGAAATTGGCCATTGTCTTCAATCGGAAAGATGTTGTTGTGAAAGAGAAAGATATGGATTGCGATTAAACACACTGGCAGACACGCAGGTCTGCCCCTACAGAAAAATAAACCAAATTATTGGTGTTATATCACGCGGGACGGTTCGGAATTTTTCCGTAGGGTGCACCCATGTGTGCGCCCCATTTTTTTTCATGTACCTCTACTTTTCCAAGATGCGAATTCCTGCGTGCCATGATTCACCACCAAGAAGATAATTCTGAGGGCGATTCGCGAATCGCCCTTACAAAAGTGACCAAATCGGGGCGAGTAATTTTATCAAGTATACTTGTAAATATTGTTGTTTTTATCAAAAGTTTCAAGTATACTTTTATATGTCGGATTTTGATACGCAGGTGAAAAATGAATGTTCCGTTAAAAGGTAAATTGGAAGTCCTTAAGAAATATAACTATTGGACTGATGAAGAAATCAAAACCGGATATTTCCGGAAAAGTTATGTCGATAATTTTTCCAAATATTTGAACAACCGACTGGTGAAAGTTTTACTGGGACAGCGGAGGTCGGGGAAGAGTTATTTACTTCGAATGATTATCAAACACCTGATCGAAAATCAGGGAATACCGCGCAACAATATTCTGTATATCAATAAAGATATTGCCGAACTGGATTTCATTGACAGCGCCTCACAATTAATCGATGTCGTGAATCAGTACAGGAAAATACTCCGACCTTCCGGGAAAGTCTTTCTCCTGCTTGACGAAGTCCAGGAGATAAAGGACTGGGAAAAAACCGTTAATTCATTTTCCCAGGATTACAAATTCGACTATGAACTCTTTATTACCGGTTCCAATGCCAATCTCCTGTCTGCGGAACTATCCACTTATTTAAGTGGAAGGTATGTAACGTTTGAAGTCTTTCCCTTCGGTTACGACGAATATCTCGGTTTCAATAACCTCGAAAAAAACAAAAGTTCATTCCTCGATTATCTTAAAAATGGCGGTATACCGGAGAGTTGCAGTTTAAAGGACCCGGAAATCAAGAAAAACTATATATCAACCTTAAAAGACTCCATTGTCTTGAGAGATATTGTGCGGCGTCACAACATTCGCGATGTGTATTTACTCGAAAAACTCCTCAGTTACTTGATCGATTGTGTGGGTAGTCTCTTTTCCATTAATACGATGGTGAATCATTTGAAAAGCAGCGGCTATAAGACCAACACCGAAACCATTGCAAATTATGTGACGTTCCTTAAACAGGCATATTTTATCCATGAAGCCGAACGTTACGATCTAAAAGGTAAAAAAATTCTCAGTGGTGAGAAAAAATATTATATCAATGATATGGCATTTAAGTACTATCTGTCATCATCGTTTGATTTCGGTGTGGGAAAATATCTTGAAAACGCTGTTTACCTTGATTTAAAGCGGAAAGGATACAGCGTTTACTCAGGAAAACTCAGGGACAAAGAAATCGATTTTATTGCGGAAAAAGACAATATAAAAAAATATATCCAAGTCTGTTATTTGCTGGCGGACGAAGCGGTAATCGAAAGGGAATTCGGTAACCTTGAACAGATTTCCGATAATTATGAAAAGATTGTGGTTTCACTGGATGATATGGAATTTGGAAACCGAAAGGGAATTAAGCATATAAGGGCCTGGGAATTCATAAATTAAGAAACACGAAAACCACATCGAACACACGGCAGACACGCAGGTCTGCCCCTTACAAGATGCGAATTCCTGCTTGGACTTACCATTAATTGAAAACCATTTCGTGATGTGGTATACTGGCATTGGTAAATAAAAAATAGTAAGGAACCATTACAACGACCATGAATATGAAGCGACTGCCAATTGGCGAATCCGACTTTAAGAAAATAATTACAGGCAATTATTATTACGTGGATAAAAGCCTTTTTATCAAAGAAGTCATTGACCGCAGCGATACCATCTTACTCCTTCCTCGTCCCCGAAGATTCGGAAAAACCCTCAACATCTCCATGCTCAAATATTATTACGATTGCTGTCCGGAAATCGATTTACCGGGAGCACCCCCCAATACTTACAAAAACTTATTCGATAACCTCGCTATCAGTCAGGCAGGTCACCAATATCAAGAACAAATGGGCAATCACCCAGTCATCTTCTTAACATTTAAAAACATTAAACAGCCCGATTGGGAAACTTGCATAAGTAAAATAATGAAACTGATCAGGGAGGAATACGCCAATCATGATTATCTCCTTGAAAGCCCAAAATTGAAGCCTTTTGAACGGGAAGATTTCCAAAAAATCATTGATCTGAAGGCAGATAGGGGAGCCTATGAAAACAGCCTGGAAAAGCTTCTCAAGTACTTAAACCGCTACTATGGAAAACGTGCCGTTATTCTGATCGATGAATACGATACCCCGATTCATGCGGGATTTAATCACGAGTACTACGAGGAAATTATCAACTTTATGAGAAATTTTCTCAGCGGCGGACTGAAAGACACTGGCCAATACCTGGAAAAAGGAGTGATTACCGGAATCATGCGCGTCGCAAAGGAATCCATTTTTTCCGGCCTCAACAACCTCGGTGTTTACACCCTCTTATCCGATGCATTTGGCGATAAATTCGGTTTCACGGAAAAAGAAGTCGAAACCATGCTGAAGGATTTCAATGCCTCGGATTCGTACGATGACGTACGGCAATGGTATAATGGTTATCATTTCGGAAATGAAACCATTTATAATCCCTGGTCGATCATTAACTTTCTCGCGAGCGACCGAAAGGAACCGGAACCTTACTGGCTGAATACCGCCGATAACCAGATCATCGAGTCATTACTCTCCAAAAAAGGAACAGAACTCAAAGGGGAACTGGAGCAGCTCATCCGGGGTGAAAGTATTGAAAAAACCATTGACACGAATATCAGTTTTATAGACATCTTTAGTCATGAACATTCACTGTGGGGTTTTCTCTTAATGGGCGGTTACCTCAAACAAACCGCGAAAAGAAAACATGAGTTTTCAGATGAGATGTCCTATACACTTTCGATTCCGAATCGGGAAGTCAGGATCGCGTATAAACGGATTATCGAGAACTATTTTTCAACCAAAATCGAAAATGGAAAATTGCAGATCATGCTCAATGCATTGATCCAGGGTGATATTCCTACCTTTGAAGAAATTTTTTCCGATTATGTAGCGGCATCGATGAGTGTTTTCGATGTGGCAGGTGACCCGGAGAAAGTGTATCATGCGTTTGCGATGGGATTATTGCTTTGGCTTTCTCCCCGGTACCAGGTAAAAAGCAACAGAGAGAGCGGATATGGACGCTATGATATTATGATCATTCCCGGGGATATTTCAAAATTGGGATACGTGATTGAGTTTAAAAAAGTAAGGAAAAGCGAGACAGTCGAATCTGCTGTTCAATCAGCCCTCAAACAAATCGAAGAAAAGAAATACGAAACCGAACTCATCGAGCGGGGAATCGCGAATATCAAGAAATTGGCCATTGTCTTTAGTGGGAAAGATGTTGTTGTGAAAGAGAAAGATTATTGATTGGGATTAAATCGATAAACTCATTTTAGAAATTGCGCCAGCAATTCTCATTCTGTCCCCAACCCGAAAACCACATCGAACACACGGGCAGACACGCAGGTCTGCCCCTACAGAAAATAAACCAAATTATTGGTGTTATATCACGCGGGACGGTTCGGAATTTTTCCGTAGGGCGCACCCATGTGTGCGCCCCATTTTTTTCATGTACCTCTACTTTTCCAAGATTCGAATTTCTGTTTGAGCCTATCATTGATTGAAAACCATTTCATGATGTGGTATACTGGCATCTGTGGCGATCCCATTGATAAAAATCAAGAATACTTCGGTTTTAATTACATTGGAGAATTCAAATGAGCGCAACTAAATTACCCCAAGATTTCGAAGATTTATATCCATTAACCGATATTCAAAAAGGAATGCTGTTTCATTCGTTTAGCGATTCGGATCGATTCGTCTATTATGTGGTGAATGTTTATTATTTAAATTTCAAAGACTTCGATGCCAACTTATTCCGGAGAGTATTCGACTTGATGGTCGAAAAGCATTCCATATTACGAACCGGGTTTAATATGCATGACTTTAAAGAGCCGGTTCAAATTGTATACAAAACAATAATCCCTGATATTGTGCATCATGATATCAGTTCAATGGGAAAAACCGAACAAGACGCTTATCTGGAGCGGTTAATTTCAACGGAAAAGACAACCGCCTTCGATGTGCTCAATGCCAAAGCATTGTGGCGAATGCGAACGGTTTCTCTGGAGGGAGACAGGATTTGTTTCATCTGGGTTGCCCATCATGCGATTATCGATGGTTGGAGTTTTGCTTCATTAATGACAGAGGTGGATAATACTTATATAAGATTAAAAACCGATATCAATTTCGTGCCGCCAAAATTAAGGGCCACGTATAAACATTATGTTGCGGATCAACTGGCGGAGAAAAAGAAACCGGAGAATATCTTGTTCTGGAAAGCGGAGTTGGACGATTACAAGCGTCTCCATTTTCCCGGCTCTTCTTCGATCACGCATGAATCGGGAAGAAAGATGGCTCTTACCAAGGATTTCGATAGCGGTTTTTCGAAACGCTTAACGGATGTGGCCAGGACCTACAATACCTCATTGAAGCATTTGTTTTTTGGTGCGTATGTTTATATGTTAAGTATGCTGTCTTACGAAAACGATATCGTGGTTGGGTTAATCACCAATTGCAGGCCGGGATTTCCGGATGCAGAAAAGATTATCGGGTGTTTTTTGAATACGGTACCGGTGCGGTTAAAGATTCCTGCCGGGCTGCGATGGAAAGATTATATTTTGATGGTGGAAGCCAAGCTTCGGGAAATAAAGAAATACGACCGGTATTCGTTTTTTGAGATTGTTCGAACGATCGGCGAAATGACGCAGAACCAGAATCCGATATGCGATACTATTTTTAATTTTACGGATTTTCATGTATATGATCAAATGGAACTGGGCACTTCGGCTAGCAGTGGGCCGGATCATCCGATGCATGATAACCATACGGATAATGGTTATCGGTTATTGGTATTGGAAACAGATGGGACGAATACATTATTTGATTTTACGATTTCGAATTCAGGGGGAAATTTTAATTTGCTTCTTAATTTCGGAGAAGCGCTGGTTTGTTCGGAGTCAGCCATCGCGTTATGTCGGTATTTTGAAAAAATCTTGTATAAATTTATTGAAGAGCCTGATTGTATGATTTCAAAAGAGGCTTTGATCACTGATGAAGAAAAAGAAACGTTATTGTTTCATTTTAACCGAGCAGGGGCGGATGATCCATCGGAGAAAACGATATCGGAATTATTCGAGGATCAGGCACTTCGCTCTCCGGATCATCTTGCTCTTATCGGTTCGACTTCTGTAGGGGCGCTTCGAGAAGCGCCCTTAAAAAAATCATATTGGGCGGTTCGCGAACCGCCCCTACAAATGACGTACCGGGAGTTAAATGAACGATGCAACGCGTTAACATTTAAACTCATGCAACAAGGTGTTGGACCCGACTCCATTGTGGGAATTAAAATGGAACGCTCGATTGAGATGATCATTGGGATCATGGGGATATTAAAAGCAGGGGGAGCGTATTTACCTATTGATCCGTCCTATCCGCAAGAGCGAATCGATTATATGTTAAACGATAGTCGAGCCGGATTGTTTCTCACAGGGGACACGGAGGTCACGGAGAATGCGTCCGGCGTTTTTTCAGAACAGGTAGAATTGGGTCGGATACACGTTGTAGATTTATTTCGTAGGGGCGCACCCGCGTGTGCGCCCGGGCAGACACATGGGTCTGCCCCTACGGAAAATTTGCCAGAATATCTTAATCAGGCTTCTTTTCCCTCTGTGAACTCCGTGTCCTCCGTGAGAAACTCAAACCTTGCTTACGTGATCTATACATCCGGTTCAACCGGAAAGCCCAAAGGTGTACTAACGATGCATCGCAATGTGGTGCGGGTGGTCAAGAATACCAATTATATCGACATCCAACCCGAAGATCGTGTGCTTCAGTTGTCCAATGTTGCGTTTGACGGGTCGGTATTTGATATTTACGGCGCGTTGCTCAATGGGGCCTGTTTAGTGATGATAGGCAAAGATGAGGTCATCGAAATAGACCGTTTGGCACGGGTCATTCGGCAAGAGCAGGTTACCGTATTTTTTAGTACCACCGCGTTATTTAATACGCTGGTGGAATTGCGGATCGATAGTTTGAATCGGATTCGGAAGGTTTTGTTTGGTGGGGAACGCGTGTCGATCGAGCATTCCAGGAAGGCATTGGAATACCTGGGAAAGGGAAGAATCATTCATGTATATGGTCCGACGGAAACGACTGTCTATGCGAGTTATTATCCCATCGATGAAATAAAAGAGAAAGCGATGACTATACCGATTGGCAAACCGTTAACTCAGACATCGATGTTTGTTTTGGATCGTTATATGGACTTATTACCGGTAGGTGTGCAAGGTGAGGTTTATATCGGTGGCTTTGGGCTGGCCAGAGGGTATTTAAACAATCCCGAACTAACGGCTGAAAAGTTTATCGGTTGCCGGTTGCCGGTTGCCGGTAATCTTTTTCCCAATCAAAATAACCTTAATCCTCCTCAGAATAAAAGTTTTTGGTCCCACCTTTTTTCAAAAAGGTGGGCCGCCGGAGGCATTGTCTATAAAACGGGGGATTTAGGACGATGGTTGCTGGATGGAAGCATTGAGTTCATGGGGCGGGTGGATCATCAGGTAAAGATTCGGGGGTTTCGGATCGAGTTGGGGGAGATTGAGAGTGTGTTGATCAAGCATGAATCGGTTAACGAAGCGATGGTCGTTTCAAAGCAGGACCAGAAGGGGAGTCATTTATATTTGATTGCTTATCTGGTTGTTGAGCAAGAGATAGAGGAGAAACGAATCAGGGAATATATGGCGAAAGAATGTCCGAGTTATATGATTCCCTCGTATTTTATTCAGGTTGAATCCTTCCCGTTAACGCCGAATGGAAAGATCGATGTAAAATCGTTACCTCAACCGGATCACGCATCTATTTCTACTTGTAATTATGTGGCGCCGCGGGATGAGATCGAAAAAAAATTGTCCGATATATGGGGTGAGGTATTGGGGATACCGAATGATCGGATCGGCATCGAAGATAATTTTTTTGAATTGGGTGGGCATTCGTTAAAAGCGACAACAATGGCGGCCAAAATCCATAAATCCCTGGATATTCGCATCTCACTTGGTCAGGTATTTAAAAATCCCAGCATTCGGGGAATTTCAGAGTTTATACGCGGCATGCAGCGCAATCGATTTTCGTCGATCGAACCGGTTGAGATGAAAGAATATTATGTATTATCGTCGCCGCAGAAACGGATGTATGTCTTGCAGCAAATGGAACCCGGGAGTGTGTTTTACAATATCCCCGAATTTATACCGATGGCAGGAGAAGTGGATATTGACCGGTTGGAAAAAGTTTTCCAACTGTTGATTCAGCGTCATGAAAGTTTGCGAACGTCGTTTCACATGATGGGGGAGGAGCCGGTTCAGAAGGTTCATGGTAACGTGGAATTTAGAATTGAGCTGTTTCTCACGGTGCACACGGAGGACGCGGAGGGGGAAAAGAAGAAGTTAAGAAGTGGAGAAGATGAGAAGTTAAGTATCGCCGAACGTTTTATAAAACGTTTCGATCTGGCAAAAGCCCCGCTTATGCGTGTGGGATTATTAAAAGGAGAAAAGGACTATCTATTAATGATCGATATGCATCACATTATCTCCGATGGCGTATCGCGGGAAGTATTGAAGCGAGATTTCGTATCCATTTACAATGGGGAAGATCTTTCGCCTCTTCGTATACAGTACAAAGATTTTGCCGAATGGCAGTCCGGCAATTCGGAAAGAGAGAAACGCAACCAACAGGAAGCGTATTGGGTCAATGAATTTGAAGGCGAGATACCGGTATTAAATATAACGCTGGATTATCCGCGTCCGGCGGTTCAGAGTTTTGAAGGGAGTACGTTTGGATTTGAATTGGATGTTGAAGATATCAAGGGGATTCGTTCGATTATCAAAGAAGAGAATGCCACGATATTTATGGTCTTGTTGGCGGCATACAATATCTTATTCATGAAGCTCAGCGGGCAGGAGGATGTGATTATCGGCACACCGGTCGCGGGTCGTGTTCATGCGGATTTGGAAAAGATCATCGGGATGTTTGTGAATACTCTGGCATTACGAAATTATCCGGCTGGTGAGAAAACGTTTCGGGGTTTTCTGAGAGAATTGAAACAGCAGACCTTAGCGGCCTTTGAGAATCAGGAATATTATTTTGAAGATCTGGTGGAGCGAATCGCGTTAAGTCGAGATGTCGCGAGGAATCCGTTATTTGATGTGATGTTTGCGTTGCAAAACATGGGAAGCGATTCGGTTGACGCGTCGAAAACCGATGAAAACGGGGGGCAAGAATCGGATTCTCTTTATGAAGGTAAGACCTCCAAGTTCGACATGACGTTGCATGGGGTGGAAACGGGGAACCGGTTGCTGTTTAAGATTGAATATTGTACGCGTCTGTTTAAAAGAGAAACCATTGAGCGATTTTCCCGGTATTTTAAGCAGATTATTTCTCATGGGGTGAAATTTCCGGAAGATAGACTTTCGGATATCGTTATATTAACGGAAGAGGAAAAGCATCGGTTGTTGGTTGAGTTTAATGAGTCGGGAACGGATAATCCATCGGATAAAACGATTCCGGAATTGTTTGAGGATGAGGTTGAAAAGGGGCCGGATCGTTTGGCTGTGGTTCATTCCGTTGTAAAAATTACTTACAAACAATTGAATGAACAGTCCAATGTCTTGGCTGGGATATTACAAGAAAAAGGGGTAGGGGCTGATACGATTGTCGGTATTCGGATGGAGAGGTCTGTTGAGTTGATTATTGGGATCCTGGGGATATTAAAAGCAGGGGGTGCATATTTACCCATTGATCCATCCTATCCGCAAGAACGTATCGATTATATGTTAAACGATAGTAGGGCGAAATTGTTATTAGCCACAGAGGACACAGAGTTCACAGAGAAAATAGGGGGGGAAGTTAATTTTTTATTCGCCGCAAAAGAAGCAGAAGATAATTATAGAATAAATATTAAATACAGAATAAACATAAAGTTAATTGATGGCGATTCATATCAGCCATCTTCATACCAGTCATCTTCATATCCGTCATCCTCATATTCGTCTTCCCCATACCCGTCTTTCTTTTCCTCTGTGTCCTCTGTGAACTCTGTGGCTAAAAATCTAGCCTACGTGATCTACACCTCCGGTTCCACAGGAAAGCCCAAAGGTGTACTAACGATGCATCGCAATGTGGTGCGGGTGGTCAAGAATACCAATTATATCGACATCCAACCTGAAGACCGTGTGCTTCAGTTATCCAACTATGCGTTTGACGGATCGGTATTTGATATTTACGGCGCGCTGTTGAATGGGGCTTGTTTAGTGATGATAGGGAAAGATGAGTTAATTGAAATGGACCGATTGGCGCGGGTCATTCGGCAAGAGCAAGTTACCGTATTTTTTAGTACCACCGCGTTATTTAATACATTGGTGGAATTACGGATCGATAGTTTGAATCGGGTTCGAAAGGTATTATTTGGTGGGGAGCGCGTGTCGATCGAGCATTCCCGGAAGGCATCGGAACATCTGGGAAAAGGAAGAATCATTCACGTATACGGTCCGACGGAAACGACTGTCTATGCGAGTTATTATCCCATCGATGAAATCAAAGAAAAAGCGGTGACCGTACCGATTGGCATGCCGTTAACTCAGACATCGATTTTTATTTTGGATCGTTATATGGACCTATTACCGGTAGGTGTGCAAGGTGAGGTTTATATCGGTGGCTTCGGACTGGCCAGAGGATATTTAAACAATCCCGAACTAACAAGCGATAAATTTATTAATATAAATAAAAATATAAATAAACAACCAAACAATCCCCAAAATAAAAGTTTTTGGTCCCACCTTTTTTCAAAAAGGTGGGCCGCCGGAGGCATTGTCTATAAAACGGGGGATTTAGGACGATGGTTGCCGGATGGAGCGATTGAGTTCATGGGGAGAGTGGATCATCAGGTGAAGATTCGGGGTTTTCGGATTGAATTGGGGGAAATTGAGAGCGTGTTGGTCAAGCATGAATCTGTTAAAGAAGCAGTGGTTGTTTCAAAGCAGGACCAGAAGGGGAGTCATCTGTATTTGATTGCTTATCTGGTCGGAGAACAAGAGCTAGAAGAGAAACAGATCAGGGAATACATGTCGAAGGAATGTCCGAGTCATATGATTCCCTCCTATTTTATTCCGGTTGAATCCTTTCCATTAACGCGAAATGGGAAGATCGATGTTGCTGCGTTACCGGAACCCGGGCAAATGGCGAGCAAGAATTATGTGCCGCCTCAGAATGAAATCGAAGAAAAGTTAGCGGACATATGGTCTGAATTATTAAAAACGCAGCGCGATGTCATCGGCATTGACGATAGTTTTTTTGAGTTGGGTGGGCATTCGTTAAAAGCGGCGCAATTGGTATCCCGGATGAAAAATGAATTGGATTCTTCCGTGACGCTTCCGGAAGTATTTAAAACGCCCACGATTCGGCAGTTGGCGGCGCGTGTTTCTGCCGGTTCGGATGAAAACATTGAAACCATACCGTTTGTCGAACAGAGAGAATATTATCCCACATCTTATAGTCAACAGCGGATATGGAAGTTCCAGTCGAACCATCCCGGGAGTACGGCGTTCAGCCTTCACGAGCATATTCCGTTGAATCTTGAGGTTGATATCGATGTCATTCGACATGTTCTGGCCGAGTTAGCGAATCGGCATGAAAGTTTCCGAACCTGGTTTAAGGAAATCAACGGGGAACCCTTTCAGTTTATTGAACCGGTTGTAGAGATTCCCGTAGAAGTTATCGATATTTCATCCTTACCGGAAGAAGAGAGGGAAGCGGCCGTATCGAAAATTTATGATAATGTTGCCTTGAAACCGTTTGACCTTGGGCGTGCGCCATTGGTGGATGTCGTATTGGTAAAAAGGGAAAACCGGGTATGGGATTTCATATGGAATTTGCAGCATATTATTACGGATGGGTATTCGCAGGACGTATTAAAAGATGAATTCATGGCGTTGTACACAGCCGCATTGGAAAAAAGACCTGCACCATTGGCGCCTATTTCCTTGACCTACAAAGATTTTGCCGTATGGCAGCGGCGCCGAGTCGGTCGTGCGGGAGACAAAGAAGAAGCGGTTCAATATTGGAAAACCAAACTCAAGGAAGGGTTTCCGGATCTTCGACTTCCGTTTGATTCGCGCCCGCCGTCGGATGACCTTCGGAGCATCCGGCTTCACACCTTTATACCTGAGAATATAAAAACGGGTTTGGAAAAAATTATTGAAAAGCATCATTATACGCTGTTTATGGTATTACTGACCGCGTTTAATCTGGCGTTGCATCGATTGACCGGGCAGACCGAAATTGCGCTCCGGGTTGTGAATGCCGGAAGGGAACGTCCTGAATTGCAACCGTTAATTGGGTATTTTGTTCACCCGGCGGTGGTCAAAAGCACGGTTGAAGGCGATGAACCGTTTATTGAGTTATTAACGCGAACGGCTGATAATGCCTTAAAGGTATTTCAATACCAATGGTATCCGTTGGAAGAAGCGGCCCGGGATTTGGGGATGAAAACACCGAACCTGTATATCTCTTTTAATATGCAAAACATCAGTGAAAGTCGGATTGATGCGGATGTAGACGTGAAAGAACCGTATATTACGGAGGATGAGAAGATAAAGGCCAAGTATCCGTTGAATGTACGGTTGATTGCGTATCGGAATTGCATTGGGGTTGTATGGGAAGCCCAAAAAGTGTTATTCAAGCCGCAAACGTTAAGAAAAATATTTGATGCGTATTTGGACGCGTTGGCAATCGCGGTTGGCGAAAAACCATAAACGTGTTCGCGCATGCTTATGAATAAAACCATGCATCAAGAGTTGCATTGCAAAAAAACTTGACCGTTATTCCCCGTTCTTTTATAATGAAAGATAATGAAACCTAACCCATATCCGTCATATCGATCATATCTATCATATATATCATATATATAAGGAGAAACCATGAAACCAAGAACAAAACCTATTTCCATTCTGACCTTATTATCTGTTGGGATATTATTTTTTCTCTTTTTTACTTTTTCCCCTGTTCATTCTCAGGAAACGGAAAATGTTCCGTTAAGCAATGAACAAAAAATAATGAATGCCATGCATGCCATTTCCAGTCAGACGTTATTCGGGTACGTGAAGGAATGTTGTTCCGAGAAATATCAAGGGCGTCTGACCGGAACACCCGCGTATGATGCTTCCGCGCAATGGATCGCCTCATTGATGAACGAATGGGGAATTCAACCTGCCGGCGATAATGGGACTTACTTTCAGGATTTTCCCAATCCGTATACCCTCATTTTAAACGAAGGAAACGTCACCCTTCATATTCCCTATAAAAACAACAGCGTCATCGACAAAACATATGTCTACGAAACCGATTATTTTCCCGGCGGAACCTCGGATTCCGGAGAGATCAACGCCGAAGTGGTCTATGTCGGATACAGTATCACGGCCCCTGAACTCAATTACGACGATTACAAAGGCATGGACGTCAAAGGCAAAATCGTTTTATTCGAACGGGAAGTGCCGGTTTCTCCCCAAAAAGAGCCCGTTGAATTCAAAAAATGGCGACCGTATTCCTTTCATCATTACAAAGTCAAAAACGCCAGAGATCACGGAGCCGCAGGCGTCATGTTCAATTACCCCATCGCCAACCCCAATTGTACCTTTATTAAAGGATTGATTGTCTTCAACGTGGGCGATAAAATCGTCAACGATCTGTTCGCCGGCACGGGACAAAAATACGATAAGGTGGTCGAATCGATCGATAAAACCCGGAAACCCCATTCCTTTAGTACCGGAAAAACCATGTCGCTCAAGGCGTCGACCCAACATCATCCCGAAGGCATCGGAAAAAACGTCATCGGTATCATCGAA
This sequence comes from Candidatus Omnitrophota bacterium, assembly GCA_050258455.1. Lineage (GTDB taxonomy): Bacteria > Acidobacteriota > Aminicenantia > UBA2199 > UBA2199 > JAKAGC01. Next base: position 68,012 of record JBLMYT010000061.1, read on the forward strand.
GGCTCCGACCCGGAATTAAAAAAAGACGTGATCATGATCGGCGGGCATCTGGACCACTGCGGAAGTACCCCCAAACTCATGCCCGGTGCCAATGACAATGCCTCTGCTGTTGCCGTCATGCTGGGAATTGCCGAAGCCATCCATCAGTCGGGTGTCAAACCCAAACGCACCATTGTTTTCAATTTCTTCGGCGCCGAAGAACAGGGCGTCAAAGGTTCGGAATACTATCTGAACCATCCCTCTATTCGCAACAAAGAGGTCAAAGCCTTCATCAACATGGACGGCGTGGGACGAGGCGATAAACTCGAAGCTATCGCCGGAAAAAACTCTCCCGAATTATGGAAGCATTTTGAAGACGCCAACAACAAATACATCCACCGAATTGTGACTCCGACCTATTTTGCCAATAATGCCCGTCCCAGACAGGATGCCTCTCATTTCATGTGGGCCGGAATTCCGACGATTTCTTTTGGAACCCGCGGCGGAGATCCCCTTCCCTTTGATTATTACCACAATTCCTTCGATCATCCGTCCATCATAACGCCGAATATCATGCAAGACCTTTCCCGCTTGATTTTCCTCACCGTTATGGAAATGGCCGAATAAATTTACGCCTTCTTTTTCTTTCGGTCGCGGTATACTTTCTTCAGATAAATTTCCCAGATGTCGTTTTGATACACGCACGCCGCCTTGTTTAACCGGTTCCATTGATCGATCCCGGACAAAATGCATCCGCCCGCGCAAATCCCAACCAATCGGCATTCCATACACTCGCGGCGCAACGTATCCATCCGCTCCCGGATGTACCGGGAGGAATGATCCCAGAGAGCCGGATCATAGATATTCTCATTGAGATCTTTAAACGGCATGGCTGCCTTTTTAATGTATCCGCACAAGTGCGAGACAGAAAGCTCGGTTAAATTGAACTCGATACCCAAACGAGGGAAACCGGATAGCCCCGGACAATTGAAGGCAAAACGATACGCATCCTGGTTAATCTTATTTTTGGCCGTCGTGAAAATCGATTCCTCGACCCGGAATCCTTCCGGCGTATTGGATTCGAGAAACCATCCCATTAACTTCGCCTTTTCTCGGGCATCTTCTTCGGAAACCTCCAGTAAATTCGGGGCCAGCCGTGCTGCCGCAAACCCATACCGATCCATGCGGTAAACGTCTTCCGGCTTAAAATCCTCCAGGGATTTGATGGTGCCCTGAAAAATGACCGGGGGCGTATTCGGATTGTGCATCCGGTAAAGTTCGACGTTACGAATGACATCATCGAAGGACCCTTTTCCATTATGGTAAACCCGGCTCTTATCGTGTGCGTCCCGGTATCCGTCGATACTGAGATGCACTTTAAAATGGTGGCGATTGAAAAAACGGGCAATTTCTTCGGTTAATAACGTCATATTGGTATTGATGCTGTATTCCACATTGAACTGCGAATATCGGGTTGAAATCCGATTGACAATTTTTTCCATCAACGGCCAATCGGCCAGCATCTCGCCTCCGTTAAAAAAAACTTTGGCTTCCCGAACCCCACGCTTCACTTTCCGTTCAAAGAATTGATCGATGCACATTTCAACCGCCCGCATCCGCTCGTGCGGATGGAATTGACCGCCACCCAGAGACGCCGCATGTTTGTTCACACAGTAGGAACACCCCAGATTACACACATTGGTCATGAATTTCAATTCGTTGTAATCGGCTTCCGTGTCGTAAAATTCCCTGGCATTGCGGTCCAGTTCTTTCAGTTTTTGGTCGATCAGAGCCAGAAAATCCTTTTCTGACGGATCGGTATCCCCTTCATAAAGGAACTTGTGCTTTTTCGATTCATTGATAAAGTAAGCAATATTGTCATTGGACTCAAAGGGTGTCTGTTGATCGATCCGATCCAGAAGCCCGATGGCTGCTTTATTCAAAATGAAAATCGAAGGAAAAAAACGGTTCCACCCAATGTAGATATCGGTATCTACCTCGACGTAATGCAAGTATTTCGATACATTTAAATCTGTCATCGCTTAATATTAACATCCCCCTATATTTTTTTCAATAAAATTTCGCTGGAATTGGAGGGTAATTTTTTTGGGGAAAAGGGTTGGATAAAAAAAGTGAACTGTGATATTTTATATAATCATAATATATCAAACGGTTTCATTACCAATCAGAGGTTACAAATGATTAAGATATTATTAATAGAAGATCAGCCAATCATGATTAAGATGCTCAAAATGCTTCTGGAACGCCATCTGTTCGGGGTCGTCGTTGCTCCCACCGTTGCCGAAGCAGCCGAAAAAATTGAACATGACAATTTTGATGTGATACTCCTGGATTTACAATTGCCGGACGGAAACGGCATTGAATTGTTTGACCGATTTCCCAAAAAGATGGAATCCAAGACCATTATTATTACCTCCAACGTATCGGTATCCAGCGTTGTCCTGGCCATAAAAAAAGGAGCCTTCAATTACCTGGAAAAACCGGTGGACGAAGAATTACTCACCGCGCAAATTCGAAAAATCGCCGAGCTAAAAATTCTGGAACGCAGTTATCGATCCATCAAATCCGAAGTGACCTCGGATTACGGTTTCGAGGATATCGTTTACGAGAGCCGCCAAATTGCCGAGATCATCCATCGGGCCAAGATATTGGCCCAGACCGATAACGCCATTTTGATTCAGGGAGAAACCGGTGTGGGCAAGGATATCCTGTCCCGTTCGATTCACAATTGTTCCAATCGAAAAAGCGAAGTATTTATGCCGCTCAATTGTGCGTCCATTCCCCACGAGCTATTCGAGTCGGAACTCTTTGGTTTTGCCAAAGGGGCCTTTACCGGCGCCGTGGATAGTTACAGCGGGCGATTGATCCAGGCCAATAAAGGCACCCTGTTTCTGGATGAAATCGGCGAATTGCCGCTTCATATCCAGGCCAAATTGTTACGCATCCTGGAAGAACGCGTCGTGTACCCGCTGAAAAGCAAAACCCCGGTAAAAATCGATATCCGGTTGATCTCCGCGACCAACAAGAGCCTGATGGATGAAGTCAATCTCAAACAATTCCGAAGCGACCTGTACTACCGATTGAAAGAGTCGACCCTCTACATTCCGCCGCTTCGCGAACGGGCCGATGATATTTTACCCCTCATCCGTCATTTTATCCGGATCTATAACCATGTGTATAATAAAAATATAACCAAAATCAGTCGAAGGGCCGAAAACTATTTCCTTAATTACTCATGGAAAGGCAATGTGCGCGAATTAAAAAATTTGATTAAAAGCATGATTCCCTTCAAGAAAAACGATACGCTGGATCTGGACGATTTGTCCTATGCCACGATGGAAGCCCGGGAACCGGTGGAGAAACGGTATTTGACGCTGGATGAACATGAAAAGAAATACATCCATGAGATATTGAAAGTCACCAATTATAATATCAGCCAATCCTCCAAATTATTGGGAATCAATCGGCCGCGGCTGTATCGAAAACTCAAACAATTTAATCTGGAAGAAGCATTGGTGAATTCGGAGATTTCGCAAGACTCGATACCGGATCAATAAGTGTTATATCAATAATCAATTAAATCCTTGACTTATTCGACAAATTGAACTATAAAATTAACTGATGATTCATGATGCAATTTTTTTAATATCACACGGAGGACGACATGATCAGAACGACAGGCTCCCGATTCCGGGTCTTATTCTTATTCCTATTCCTAAGCGCGTCGGTAGTAACACTGTATGCCACCGATAGTCAACCCTTAAAACTCGATAAAGAACGCGCATCCAAATTCGCTCAAATGGCAATGCGATGCGTCGAAAAAGAATTCCCCAATAAAATGGACCATGTTTTGGCCGGCGAAAAAGACGTTTTAACCCCCAAAACGCTTCATCCGTCTTTTTATGGGTGTTTCGATTGGCATTCATCGGTTCACGGGCACTGGATGTTGATTCGTCTGCTGAAAACATTCCCGGACCTTCCCGAAGCCCCGGCCATCCGTGAGATCCTGAACCGAAACCTCAGTGCGGAAAATATTCTCAAAGAAGCCGAATACCTCCGTCAGCCGGATCAGCGAAGCTTCGAACGGGCCTATGGGTGGGCGTGGTTTCTGAAACTCGCCGAAGAATTGTATACCTGGAATGATGCGGATGGGAAACAGTGGCTCAAGAATCTGGCCCCCCTGGAAGACGCCTTTGTGAAGCGTTACATGGATTTTTTACCCAAACAGATTTATCCGGTTCGAACCGGTGTGCATCCCAACACCGCCTTTGCTCTGGGATTTGCACTGGATTATGCCCGAACCGCCAAAAATAAAGCACTGGAAGATCTGATCATTCAGCGCAGTACCCTTTATTATTCCAAAGACCGGAATTGCCCCTGTGAGTGGGAACCGAGCGGTGAGGATTTTTTCTCCCCATGTCTCATGGAAGCCTCGTTGATGCAGCGGATCCTGAAACCGGAAGCCTTTATTCAATGGTTTCATCGGTTTATGCCTCGGGTCAATGCCGGGCAACTCGGTAATTTGATGGTTCCTGCCATTGTCTCGGACCGAAGCGATGGAAAACTGGTGCATCTGGACGGTTTGAACCTCAGTCGCGCCTGGTGCATGATTCAAATCGCCAATGCGCTGCCCGCCCATGATAAAGCCCGAAAGGCATTAAAAGAGGCGGCCATTCATCATACCACGGATGCCTTGAAAAATATCCAGAGCGGCGACTATGCCGGCGAGCATTGGCTGGCATCGTTTGCTACCTATCTACTGACCATGTGACGCATGGTTTTTTCGTTGTTTGTTATACGCTTTTTTATTTTTATATAAGCAGGCCGGAGGAGTAAATGAGAGCCATATTTATTGCAGTCGGAAGCGAAATGCTGGAATTGGGACGCGTAGACACCAATTCCTCTTATGTGATCGAGAAACTGATGGAACGGGGCTTTCTGGTCGATATGAAGCTCGTTGTCGGCGATGATATGGAAAATTTGGTATTTGCGATCAAAAGCGCCTACAAGCGGACGCAACTCGTGGTCATTACCGGAGGTCTTGGGCCCACCCAGGATGACCTTACCCGCGAAGCCGTGGCCAATGCCTTGAAGCGTGAACTGGAATTCAGACCGGAGATCAAAGAGCAACTGGAGGAACGCTTTCAAAAGCGGGGCATGAAAATGCCGGAGATCAATACCCGGCAGGCATTTATCGTCCAGGGAGCCGACGTGATCCCCAACCCCAATGGCACGGCACCCGGTCTTTACATCGACGAGGAATCGTGTCGGATTCTCATGCTTCCGGGCCCGCCGCAAGAGATGATCCCCATGTTTGATAAGATGCTGGAGGAGCGTCTCGGCCCGCTTTGCAATTACTTTATCTATAAACGCACGCTCAAATTCGGCGGGGTGACCGAATCCGGTCTGGATTCAGCCATTTCGGATCTGTACGTCAAGTATAAAAATCCGAGAACCACGATTCTGGCTTCACCCGGCGTGATCGAAGTGCACCTGCTGGGGCGCTCCAAGCGCGCGGTCGAAGAGGCCAAAGTCCTCACCGATGAACTGGCGGAAAAGATCAAAGACCGGATGAAGGAGGCGTTGATCACCGAAAAAGACATCAGTTTTGCCGAATACATCCTGGACGAGTTAAGGGCCCGAAACCTGACGCTCAGTGCAGCGGAAAGTTGTACGGGTGGGGGATTGGGGCATACCCTGACCAATGTTCCCGGTTCTTCCGAGGTTTATCTCGGCGGTGTGATCGCGTATTCCAATGAACTGAAAATGAACATCCTCGGTGTTGATCCCTATACGTTGACGCGTCACGGTGCGGTTTCGCGCGAAACCGCGCGGGAAATGGCCGGCGGCATCCGACGAGTCACCGGTTCGGATATCGGTATCGGGATTACCGGAATTGCCGGACCCGGCGGGGGAACACCGTCCAAACCGGTGGGGCTGGTGTTGATGCATCTTTCGGCCGCCGATGCCGAAATGGACGCTCATTTTGTCCTTTCCGGTTCACGGGAAATGGTAAAAGCCCGATCCGTCAATTCTTGCTTTAACCTGATCCGCGAATATCTCAAAAAGAAATAAAAGATAATAAATATATAAACGGATGTTATCGGACCTCGACAATTCAGCGATCACCCAGGATTACTTTTACAAGAAAAAAGTCATCGTGTATCAACGCAAAAAAGGCTACCGCTTCTCGGTGGACGCCCCAATTCTGGCTGATTTTCTTCCCTCCCTTCCCACCCAGCAGGCATTGGAAATCGGTATCGGCTCCGGGATTATTGCGTTGCTGGCCCTTCATAAAAAGAAGTTCTCCTCCATTTACGGCGTGGAGATCCATCCGGGACTGAGCCAATTGGCCAAACTCAATGCAGAGAAAAACGGATTTTCTCAGAATCTGCTGGTCATTAATGCCGACTTTAACGAAATTCATCGCGAATTCAAAGGAATCCGTCTGATTTTTTCCAATCCCCCCTTTTTTGAAACGCATCGCGGCAAACTGAGCCCGAACCCTGAAATACGAGACGCCAAAACCGAAACCCGGCTGACCCTGCACCAATTGCTGACCCACGCCTACGCCATCCTGGGGAAAAAGAGCAGCCTCTGCCTCGTTCTGCCGTACTCTCGATTCGATGAAGTCATGAAACTGGCCCCGCAAATCGGATACGCAGTGGCGCGATTGCGATACATTCTTTCATTTCCCGATGGAAAACCGGAGCGTTTTCTGGTACAATTAACCAATTACGATGTTGCTCAACTCACCATGGAACCTTTGATTATCTTCCTGGAAAAAGGGGTTTACACGCCCGAGATGACTAACATATTGACAGGATGACAGCGACACAACCATGATTGAACGATTAAAAGAACTTTTTAAATACAGACAACTCATTTTAACACTCGTATCCAGAGAATTAAAAGCGCGGTATCGGGGGACGGTTTTGGGGTTTTTGTGGAGTTTTTTAAACCCGCTTCTCTTACTGGGCGTTTATACCATTGTCTTTGGGATCATCTTACCCGGAAGCAGCGGCAAAGTCGAAAACGCCATGTTAAAGGGGATCGATTATGCCATTTTTCTCTTTACCGGAATTTTACCCTGGTTGTGGTTTAGCACCTCGACCCTGGAATCCGCCAACGTCCTTTTTATTCATGGCAATTTAATCAAAAAGATTCAATTCCCGATCGAAGTTCTCCCCATTATGGTCGTGCTGACCAACCTGGTGCATTTTGTGTTGGGAATCCCCATCCTGATTCTGATGATCGTTTTATTGGGAAAAACCGTGACGTTGAGCTGGTGGGTGTTCTTCTTTCCCATTGCCATCCTGGTTCAACTGGTATTTACGCTGGGTTTGGGGTTTCTCGTTTCTGCATTAACCGTCCATTTCCGGGATTTGAAAGATATCCTGTCCAATCTCCTGACACTCTGGTTTTTTGCCACTCCCATTATTTACGCGTTTGCCACCGAGTCCATTCAGCGGCACAAGGCCATTGTCTGGATCCTGACCCTCAATCCCATGACCCATATTATCGAAGCGTATCATTATTCCTTTGTATTTGGGAAACTGCCCCATTGGAAAAAGCTTCCGGTGACCTTTGCCGTGGGATTAATTTGTTTTTACCTGGGGTATTTGATTTTCAATAAGCTCCGGGACACGTTCGTCGAAGAGGTATAGAGAGGTATGGAGATGCATCCGGTTGTTGCCAATAATATTGTGAAGTGCTATAAAAAATACTCCCATAAGCATAAATTTCTAACGCTCAAGAGTGCGTTGGTGAATCGCACGCTCTTTTCCGACTTAAAGAAGGATGATATTTTTGAAGCGCTCAAAGGCGTGAGCTTTCATGTGGAAAAGGGAAAGACATTGAGCATTATCGGTGAAAACGGATCCGGTAAGAGTACCCTGCTCAAGATTCTCGCCGGAATCAGCCGGCCCACCTCCGGGGAGATGATCACCCATGGCCGGATCTCCGCCTTGATCGAATTAGGGGCCGGATTTCACCCGGAAATCTCCGGCCGCGAGAATATCTTTATCAATGGGATTATTTTGGGATTAACCAAAAAGAAGATCCAGGAGCGCTTTGATGAGATTGTCAAATTTGCCGAATTGGAAGATTTTATCGATAATCCCGTCAAGTCGTATTCGTCCGGGATGTACATGCGCCTGGGATTTTCCATTGCCATTAATGTCGAACCGGATATCCTGCTCATCGACGAGGTGCTGGCCGTGGGGGATGCCTCGTTTGTCCCCCGGTGTCTGGACAAGATCAATGCGTTTAAGCGGGAAGGAAAGACCATTATCTTTGTGTCCCATGACCTGGCAACCGTCGAGCGGATCAGCGATGAGGTGATTTGGCTCAAAAATGGGGTGATTGAAATGCAGGGGTACCCCAAACGGGTCGTCGATGCTTACCTGGAATACATCGGAAAACGGGACCATCAGGGGGGAACCGACCGGGAAAAAGAAAAAAATGCCGAACCGGATCGGGAGAAGCGGTGGGGGAGTAAAGGGATTGAAATTGTGAATGTCAAACTGCTCGATCAACAAGGCAAGGAAAGGTACATCTATGAACCGGATGAGCCGGTAACCCTGGAATTTGACGCATCAACCGAGGAAGAGAAAGACGATTTCGTTTTTGGAATCGGTATCTTTAATTCCGAAGGGGTTCAGTGTTACGGGAGCAACACCCTGATTGAAAATTATCGATCCCACCGGATGTCGGGCCGGGGGACGGTCAGGGTTCATTTTCCGGCGCTCCATTTAATCAACGGCAGTTATTTTTTGGATGTGGCCGTCCACAAACGGGATGGATACCCCTTCGATTACCATCATTTTCAGTATACCTTTAAGATCGCATCCATCCGAAAAGATATCGGAATCGTCCGACTCCCGCATGAATGGGAGTTTTCCCCCAATATTCGATTGGAAAAAATCAAAGAAAATCATTGAGAATTTTTTCGAATTTCGTCATTAATTAATCGATAAAAATCAGCGTACAGGGGGCAAATACATCATGAGCCCAAAAATCCAAATCATTTTTTATCAAAGATTGCCTATTGCCTTTGAATTAAAATGAGTGTATAATGCCGGATGCTTATTCACTTACATTGGTACTCAAAAAAAAACACATCGTTAATCCTTCACGCGATTGTTGTCGCATTCATTATATTTTATATTGGTTTGCTCTATCTGGCTGGAATGCCCGTGGTAAAGCCGATGAATGTGTCTCTAAAGCCGGTGGTTCCGACCCCGGTGATCGAGAAATCCGTGAAGGTCGTTAATCAAGTTGGGAAAGGTGACACCATTATCAGTGTCCTGACCACCGAAGGACTGATGGATCGTGACCTTGCATACCGTTTTTTTACGGAAGTCAAATCGGTATATGATTTAAAACAAATTTGTTCCGGAAAAAAGTACACCCTTTATTTTTCGCCGGATCACAAGGCGTTGGAGCGGTTTCAATACGAGATTGACCCGGCTCGAACCCTGAATGTGGTGAAGGATAAGAAGAGGGGGGTATGGCACGCCGAGATCAAGACCGTTCTTTATGAAAAGAAGGATGAATTTGTATCCGGAGAAATTAAGGAGTCGCTCTTTGGCGCCATTGTCGCCGCGGGTGAAAAACCGGAGCTGGCCGATTCCATGGCCTCGTTGTACGAGTACGATATCGATTTCAATCGGGATATTCAGAAAAAGGATAGGTTTAACCTGATTGTCGAAAAATTGTACTTGAATGGCCAATTTATTAAGTACGGAAACATCCTGTCTGCCGAATTCACCAACCGCGGAAAAACGCTTCAGGTGCTTCGCTTTACCGACCCGGAAGGCAAAACCGCCTATTATCAACCCGATGGAAAATCGATTAAAAAGATGTTTTTGCGGTGTCCGCTTCCCTTCATGCACGTCACATCCAGTTACGGGAATCGGATGCATCCCCTGTTGGGGTATTCGGCCCAGCACAATGGAATCGATTTGGGGGCACCTTCCGGAACTCCCATTAAGGCAACGGCGTCGGGCATTGTTCGGGAAGCCGGGCGTAGCGGTTCGAGAGGAAATTTTGTCTTGATTGAACATCCCAACCATTACATCAGTCACTATTACCATATGAGTCGGATCAGTAGCGGCGTTAAGGTTGGAAAACGGGTGGACCAGAGTCAGGTCATCGGTTTTGTCGGAAGCACCGGTTGGTCGACCGGCCCGCACCTGCATTACGGGATGCAAAAAAGTGGAAGTTTTCTGAACCCGCTGAGATTGAATTCGCCCACCACCGAACCGGTCAAGGATATTTACTTTCCGGGATTTAAACTTTATGCGTCGCGGGTGTTCCTCCTGATGTCCGGGAGTAAACTGGTGAAAATACCGCCGGTATTTACGGAGGAGTTCTTTAAAGCGATTGATTCCAGGAAAGTCCTTCCCATGCCGAACGGTCGTCGCGGGTAACGACCGGAAATTTTTTTTCATTATTTTTCATTATTGTTTGACATCGTCTGTTAAATATAATATAATATTATTTTGGATCGCGGGGTGGAGCAGCCTGGTAGCTCATTGGGCTCATAACCCAAAGGTCGTAGGTTCAAATCCTACCCCCGCTACCAATATGTTCTCCTCTCTTATCTTTTTTCGAGTGTTCACATCCCTTCCCTTTTTAGCACTCAAGAGGAGAATACTTTTTAATTTAATTCAGATCATTTAATTCCAAATCCGATAATCCGATAATTATAAATTTAATTGATTTAATTCATTTAATTTCGAGAATCGTAATTTTTCTCGATCCATGACCGGTAGTCGCCGGATCGGACGCGTTCGATCCAGGGGGTATGATTCAAATACCATTGCACGGTCTCTCTCAATCCGGTATTAAAATCGATGGACGGCTTCCAATTGAGTTCCTGTTTGATTTTATCGCAGTTGACCGCGTACCGGCGGTCATGACCGGGGCGGTCCTTGACAAAGGTGATCAAGTCGTTGTACCGTTGAATGGGGCGGTTGGTTGGAATCGGAAGGAGCGTTTCGAGAATATCGGTTATCTTCTGGATGACGGCAATATTGGATTGTTCATTTTCCCCACCGATATTGTAGGTTTCCCCGAGTGTTCCGTTTCGGATAATGGCGTAGATGGCCGCGCAGTGATCGTCGACATAAAGCCAATCTCGGACATTCATTCCGTCGCCGTAAACCGGGAGTTTTTTTCCTTCGATCGCATTGAGAATCATCAGGGGAATCAATTTTTCGGGAAACTGATACGGACCGTAATTATTGGAACAATTGGAGAGGGTAATGGGTAAGTGGTACGTATGGAAATAGGCCTTGACCAGGTGATCGGAAGAGGCTTTGGAGGCCGAGTACGGGCTTCGGGGATCATAGGGGGTGGATTCGAAAAAGTGGCCGGTATCGCCCAGGCTTCCATAGACCTCATCGGTCGAGATATGATGAAAGAGGGCATTTGTCATTTCGGTGCTTAACCAATGTTTTCGGGCGCCTTCCAGGAGTGAGAATGTGCCGAGGATATTGGTTTGAATAAAATCCGCGGGTCCGTGAATCGATCGGTCCACGTGGGATTCGGCGGCGAAATGGATCACGGTATCGATATCGTATCGGGAAAAGATGTCCCGGATAGACGAAATGTCGCAAATATCCATCCGATGAAAGAAATAACGTTTGAAGCCGTCGGGGCCATATATGCGTTCGATTTCCGATAAATTGTCGAGGTTTCCGGCGTAGGTGAGTTTATCGATATTTATAATTGTTCCCTGGAAATCGGGTTGTTTGAACAGATAATGAATAAAATTACTTCCGATGAATCCGGCGCCGCCCGTGACCAGAACGGCGTGGGGGGAGCGTTGAAACGAGCATACGCGGTGTTTGAACTCTGTCATGTTTAAACTTCCTTTTTGGTTTTAACGGTTTTAAAGGCTTGAAAGGTTTTAAAAAGTCATATTATAAAGCAAAACCGTTCAAAAATCCATGACTCTGCCAAATTCCGCTGTGTTTTAATTTTTTGAACTTTTTTGACTTTATTGTCTGGTAATGATAAAATTCCCTTATGAAAATGTGATTCGAATTCGAGATTCGCGTATGGAAATCTTGAAAATGGAGGCTCTCACATGGTGGAACGTACGGTACTGGATTCAGGACTGGTGATTATTAGCGAATATATTCCGACATTTCCTTCTTTTGATCTGAGTTATACCATTCGGGGGGGATCGAGAAACGAAACCCTTGAGAATAACGGTATTTACCATATGATCGAGCATATGCTCTTTAAAGGAACAAAAAAATACAATTTGCGAGATATTGCCGATATTTCGGACCGCCTGGGCGGAAAACTCGACGCGTACACGGGGAAGGAGACGACCCATTTTCGGATTAAGGCCGTGGACGAGTATCTGGAACTCTCTTTTGATTTGTTAACGGATATGATGAAAAATTCGATTTTTCCACCGGATGAATTTGAAAAAGAAAAGAATGTGATCCTGCAAGAAATCCACGAAGCCGACGACAGCCCGGATGAGAACGCCTTTGAAACGTTTTATGAGCGAGTGTTCGGCCGAAATGGGCTGGCTTACCCGGTCGGCGGAAAAATTGAAAGTGTTTCGGCCTTTAAACGGGATGCCGTCTTTGAGTTTTATAAAAAGGTCTATACTCCCGATAACATGCTCCTGGCAACGATCGGAAAAGCGCCCCATGAGCAAATCGTGGCCATGGCACAACAGGCGTTTAGCGATTATCCATCCAAAAAACCGGCCAATTTTGTCTTTGATTCCCCGCAGATCCAGCATTCCTCGTTTAGTAAACAAAATAATTCCTTGAACCAGGTATACGTGATCATCGGGTTTGACGGGTTAAGTATGACGGCGCCCCTTCGTCATCGGTACATGATTTTAAACGATATATTGGGTGCGGGTATGAGTTCCCGTTTGTTTCAGCGAATCCGAGAAGAAAAGGGGCTCTCCTATACCATCAGTTCCTTTAACGACGCTTACCAGGATTGCGGCCTTCACGTCGTTTATTCGACCGTTGAGCCGATGAAAGTCAACGAGTATCAAACGGCTGTAAATGACGAAATTGCGCGATTAAAAAGCGACGGGATTACCGAAGAGGAATTAAAACGAGCCAAGGATTCCATCAAATCTTCGATCATTCTGGGGTTCGAAAGTCGGATGACCAAATTGCGCTTTAATGTGAATAACGAGCTGTTTATAAAGAAAAATTTATCCCTTGAAGAAATTATTACCAATATCAATGAGACAACCGTCGACGATATCAATCGGCTCTTTAACGAGCATCTTGATCTCGATCATATGTCGGTCTTCCTTTATGGGGATTTGAGAAAACGAAAATAATCAGAGCGAGCGCACCGGTCGCACGTACACGTTGTTACCGGGGTCCACTTTGTTCACATCTCCACTGAAAAAATCGATCACCCACAGTTTTTTTCGCTCAAACGTATCCCCGGTCCAGATGTAGCGTTGGTCGGAGAAAAAAAGCGGATCAATGAACAAACCGTCACTCGATTCGGCACCTTCCATCAAGGATTCCAGTTCTTCCAGGGTGGGAAACCGCCAGTTGGAGTAGCCGACATATCCCTGTTGGTTTAACTCCGCCAGCCATTTTTTCGCTCGGGCCCAATTTAAGGATTGTTCGGATCCGGCTTGATGCCACATCAAACCGGTGGTCCGGTCAATCACGGCTTTCTCTTTCTTTACGGTGATTAATTCGAAATTATTTTTAAATTTTCCATCTTTATTGTAGTATTTGTCAAAGAAGCCGTATCGGGAGAGCATGGCTTTCACATCATTGGTTGTTAAATCCTTGTATTGAGACCGAAGGGTGATCGCACGGACAGCGGGCGATGGCGGGGCAATGGCCGGAGACGGCGTCGGCGCAGGTTTTTCTTTTGAAATCTCTGCCGGAGTACGAACGGGGATTTGGGCCGGTTTTGTGGTACGGGCCTTGGATTTTGCTGTCGCCGGGCGAGGACGGGTGGGTTTGATGAGAATGGAGGGTTGATCGTTGGATGAATTTCTGGAAAATGGATTGAAAAACAATAGAATAACGGCGATTAAAACCACAACCCCGACAATCGGAAGAATTCGTTTCACAGGAAGCGGCGTCAATGAGGGCAATTTGGAAAACCATTGGGAACGTTCGGGAGAGGGGGTTTTTAATTTCGGGGGAGCAGTTGGTTTCTTTTGTTTAATGGCTTTTTGAGTGGAAGCCGGTTGTTCGGAAGGAACCTCGAGCGCTCGATGCTGTTGGCGTCGGTTTTCAGGGAGTTCATAACTCAAATCATCGATGGCCCGGATCAGTTCGAGAGCAGAGGAAAACCGGTTGTCTTTGTTTTTTTCCATCATCCGGTCCAGGAGCGGTTGGAAACTCGCCTGGTTATCGGGCAATTGAGGAATGGGTTCGATAATATGTTGATTTTCGATGGCAATCGGTTCATCGGCATTGTAAGGGACGCTTCCGGTAAGCATTTCATAAAAGACCACCCCCAGGCTGTAGATGTCGCTGGCTGGCTCCAGGGGTTTGCGAAGGGCCTGTTCCGGGCTCACGTAGTGGGGTGAAAAGAACGTGAGTCCCTTTTTTTTCAACGCCTCAACGTGGGGGATGATGAGCTTGGATAAGAAGAAGCCATCGACAGCCGGCGTACCATCGGACCGAAACCGGATGGTTTCGGGAGTCAGGTCCATGTGAATCACGCCTTCTTTATGGGCGTAATCCAATGCCCAGGCAATGTGCTTGACGATATCGATGATTGTAAAATGGTCGAGCGATGAATCCGTTTCGGTATCGATGGCATTTGGTTCGGGAAGGTCGTCTCCGATTTCAAGCAAGGGGCTGATATCCAGGGCATAGCAGCGGCTGATTTTATCGCGGAGGTTTTCCGGAAAATATTCGGTAACGATGTAATAATGTCCACCGGATTCCCCGGCTTCGAGAATATTGGCGATATTGGGGTGAGTAAACCGACTTATTTTTTGGGCCTCCTTAAGAAAGCTGTCCCGAAAGGCTTTGTCTTCGAAAAAGAGGGGAGAAAGAATTTTAATTGCGGTTTTTCGATCCAGATCTTCCTGAACCGCGAGATACACATCGGCGAATTTTCCCTGACCGAGTTTGCGTTCGATTTTATATCCGGGTATTAATGGAAAATAATCCATGTTGCCTCTCCTTAAAAACGAAACCAGTCGGAAACGATCTCTTTGCTGATACCCGGAAAGCGGTTATTTCGGTATTCGTTGGTGTGAGGCGAATACGTATAATCTCTTTCCCATTCCCTGGCATTGCCGATGATCTGTTGGATGGCATCAATAATATAATACAATTCATCATTGGACATGGTCGGATGAAGGGAAAGCCTGACCCATCCGGGTTTGGCAGAAAGGTCTCCCTGATCGATCAGGTCGGTAATGTGCTTGGATTGTTCGGGTGGAACATGGAGCAGGTAATGGCCATAGGTGCCGGCGCAGGCGCATCCGCCCCTGACCTGGATACCGAAGCGGTCGCTCAGCAGTTTAACCACCAGATTATAATGGAGATCCTCGATATAGAACGAAATGCACCCCAGTCGGTCTTCGACGTTATCGGCGAGGATATTGACTTTGGAAAGCTTTCGTAATTCGTGAAAGGCAATTTTGAGGAGCTCCTTTTCGCGCGCCTGAATATTGGGGACCCCCATTTTTTCTTTGAGTTCGATTGCAAACGCCGCTCGAATGGCCTGGAGAAAACCCGGCGTGCCGCCATCTTCCCGAATTTCGATATCATCGATGTATTTGTATTGCCCCCAGGGATTGGTCCAATTGACCGTTCCTCCGCCCGGATCATCGGGGGCTTTTCGGTGATAGAGTGCGGAATCGAACACCAGTACGCCGGCAGACCCGGGACCTCCCAGAAATTTATGGGGAGAGAAAAAGATCGCATCCAGCTTTTCATTCGGGTCTTCCGGATGCATGTTGATATCGACATACGGGGCTGCGGCTGCAAAATCCACAAAGCAAAGACCATTTGCTTCATGCATGATTTTGGCCATTTGATGAAACGGCGTATGAATGCCGGTCACATTGGAGGCTGCCGTAAATGACCCGATCTTAAACTTCCGATTTCGGTACTGCTTCAGTCGGTCCCTCAATTGATCCAGATCGATGAGTAAATCCTTATTGGGTTCCAGAGTGACCACGTCACAGATCGTTTCCAGCCATGAGGTATGGTTGGAATGATGCTCCATATGGGTAATAAATACCACCGGCTTTTCCAGACTGTTGATGCAGGAACTCCCCATCAGGCAACCGGAAATTTTCAATCCCAGTATGCGTTGAAACTTATTGATGACGCCGGTCATGCCCGTATCCTGCGTAATGATCACGTCTTTTGAACCGGCATTGACGTGATGTTTGATAAATTCGTGGGCATAGTGGTAGGCCTGGGTCATCCGGGTACCGGTTTCACTGGTTTCCGTATGGGTATTGGCCACAAAAGGTCCGAATTGAGTCCTGATTTGATCTTCGATCGGCCCATACAAACGTCCGCTTGCAATCCAGTCGGCATAGACGATGCGTTGCTTGCCATAGGGGGAGGTATAGAACGCGTTATTTCCGATGGTATTCTTCTTGAATGGTTCAAAAAAATTTTCGAAATCGCTTGCTTGTTCCATAAAAATATTATACCATCTATTGGAAAAAAATAAAATAATAAGGAGGAAAAAACACGATGGAACCAGAAGGGCAAAAAAAAACCAGAAAAGAAGAATTTAAATTATCGGGGGGTGAAATTGTCGACAAGATCAAGCAATTGATCCACGAGGGGAACATTCGGCGGATAATTATCAAAAATGAAGAAGGAAAAACCTTGATGGAAATCCCTCTGACCTGGGGATTGGTCGGTGCGGCCCTGGCGCCTCTGCTGGCGGCAATCGGAGCCATGGCCGCCTTATTGGCCAACTTAACGCTGGTGGTTGAAAAAGAAGAGGACGACGAAACTCCGGGGAACCCGAAATATTAATCGACCCAATCGATGAAGTGGCGGTGCAACTGAAAGGGGTTGATCCCCTTTTTCGAAATCGCCTTTCCCTTGATGGAGTGTCCGGATTGATGGACCAGATCCGGGTTTCCCGAAACCAGGGGATGCCACCAGGGAAGGTCTTTACCTTCCCCGAGCAAGCGGTAGGCGCAGGTTTTCGGAAGCCAGTCAAACATTTTGACCCGGTCGGGGGTCAGGACCTTGCAGGTTGAAACGATTTTCCCTCGGCCCTCATAGTGAGTGCAACGGCAGGTTTGGGGATCCAGGAGATGGCAACACGCGTCGGTGTATCGGACCGCACCGGTGTCCTTATCTTCGATCTTGAATAAACAGCATTTGCCGCACCCGGCACATATCGATTCCCATTCGTCCCGGGTCATGCGGTTAAGGGGTTTTTGTTTCCAAAAGGGTGGGGGGGCCATGATGCGGTGAGAAACTTATGCCCGGGTTCCGCCGGGAATCCAATCGATGGAAACGACGTCAAGCTGGCCATTTTCCATAACATTGACGGCGCTTTCGGTTAAATCCCGATCGATATCCCCACCAATGAGGATGCATTGGTCGATCGTCACGTTGCGGCGAATGCGATGGCGGTCACTGGTTGTTCGTTCCGACGCACGAATCTCTCTTCCCTGACGGTTGGTATTTTCGGTAAAATAGGAATAGCGTTTCCATAATACCGAATGCCGAATGTGGGCGTTGGCGTCAATGGTCCAATCATCACCGATTACGGCATAGGGGCCCAGAGTGACGCCCGGGGCAATCGTGCAGTGATTTCCCATGACGACCGGGGGGATGATCCTGACCGTCGAGAAATCAATGGCCACATGGGTTCCCACGTATCCCCAGGGACATTTCTCGTACGGTAACTCCAGTGGAATGTCCCCATCCAGAAAGGATTGATTGACACTCAAATAATCGCGTTTTCGTCCCACATCAAACCATAGCCCATCGTATTGAATGCCCCATAACACATAATCGCTAGGTAAGGAGAGATAGCTTAAATTTCCGAGCATGGCGGGGAAAACATGTTTTCCGAAATCATAGAACGGTTCGTTAAGCGATGGATCGGCCGCTGTGCGGAGCGGGTCCAGTGCCTTTAATAGATCCATCTCAATCATGTAAATCGAGGCATTGTTCAGGTTGCTGGGGGATTGGGGATCTTTTTCTCTGAATTTGACGATTCGCCCCGACCGGGAAATTTCGCCGGTTAAAACCTCGGGGGACTCCAGTTCCACGGTTCCGAACTCTCCCCGCTGGTCCCAGGGGACCGGACTTAAGACCATGGTTAAGGCGGCTCCCTTTTTTTTGTGGATGTCATACATCTCTTCCAATAAGGCTGAACCGAAATTACTGATAATATCCCCGCTGGGCGCAATAATGGTTGTCCCCTGAAAGGGGGGAATGGCAAGGGGGGGTTCCGTTGCGTATACGGGTTTGGCCCGATTTCCGAGGGCTTGCTTGCATACCCCTCCCAGTGTCCCGGAGGGTACATCTTCTTCTACATACTTAATATGGGCGCCGAATTTGGTCCCGTCCTGAAAATGGTTTTTTATCGTATTGCCGAGCACGCACAGGTTCATCGATATATCCGTGATACCGGCCTCAACGCCCCGGCGTACCCACATCTCGGTCATGGGAACGCATCCCCCCAGGGGAAACATCGGCTTGGGGAGATAATGGGTCGTGAGAGGATCCATCCGTTTCCCCAGACCCGCTGCCAATATGGCCAGTTTAATTTGATTGTTAACCCCGCGTTGATAAGTCCAACTCCTGGTTACATCATTGGATTCAATTAATTCTATTGTCTCACTCGTCATCCTGATCCTTATTGAAATTCGTATGGAAGCGATATTTTAAATGAAATGGATACCGGTGTCAAGTTGACAATTAGCGGGTAAGATAATATACTAAAATGACAGCAATGAAAAAGGAGTTGACGGTTCAAATGGATTTAAAAAAAATAGAAGAAGGCGTCAAGTTGATATTGGAAGGCGTGGGAGAAGATCCCGACTCGCTCCGATTGAAACGCACGCCCGAACGCGTGGCCGAAATGTACGGTGAAGTCTTGTCTGGAACCAACCGCAATCCCGATGATTTTCTCAAGGCGCTGACCGAAGAAAAGCACGAAGAAATGGTGATATTGAAAGACATTCCCCTTTACTCGATGTGTGAACATCACATGCTTCCGTTTTCCGGTACGGCCAGCATCGCGTATATTCCGAAAAACGGAAAGATCATGGGATTTAATACCGTGGCCCTGCTGGTGGACGTACTGGCCAAGCGCCTCCAGATCCAGGAACGATTAACCAAACAAATTGCCGACCACCTGGTCAAAGTCTTAACCCCGATGGGCGTCATGGTGGTCATCAAAGCCGAACATTTATGCATGTGCATGCGCGGTGCCCGAAAACCCGGGGCGCAGACCATCACCTCTGCGGTTCGCGGCATTTTCAGAGACAAAATGGCCACACGCGAAGAGGCCATGTCGCTCATCATGATCAAAGAAAAATATTAAACATGTCTTTTCACTTGAAATTTCACATTAAATATTATATATTTAACACATGCAACTACATTTCTCGAATAAGTATGCGGGTGTCCAGTATTTGACAAAAAAAACGTTCTATAATATCATAAATAATCTAATGACAAAGGAGACATTTTAATGAAAAGATTTTATGTTATTTTGTTAGCTGTCGTGTTGATGATCACATTCTCGACCTCTTGCAAAAAGGAAATCAAAACCGAACCCAAAATAAAAGAAGAGCCCAAAAAAGTGGAGAAAGTTGAAGAAGTTCAACCCCAAATCGAAAAACCTCAGCCCACCGAAGAAGATATTTTCAGACAAAGCACCCTTGAAGAACTGAACAATAAAGGTTATTTAAAGCGAATCAACTTCGACTTCGATAAATATGATATTAGAGAGGATATGAAGCCCGTCCTGGAACAAAATGCCCAGTGGTTGCTCAAGCACCCGACCGTGATGGTCATCATCGGTGGCCATTGCGATGAGCGCGGAACCGAAGAATACAACATGGCGCTGGGTGAAAAAAGAGCGGATGCAATGAAAAAATATTTGGTATCCCTCGGCGTCCCTGCCGATCGGTTAAACGTGGTCTCGTATGGGAAATCCATGCCTCTGGTCAAAGGGAACGACGAAGAAAGCTTCTTCCTTAACCGAAGAGCCGAGCCCCTGATTTCCAAAAAATAACCGAAATAACAAATAACAATGCATTTTAAACATTATACATATATAATGGAAGGATACAGACGTAAATGAAAGGATCGATTATTCTTTTTCTGGCATTCATCTTATTGACTGCGTTCCCCACTTTTGCTAAAAAGGACACAGAGATATTGGAGCGAGTCACGCAACTGGCCGAAGATGTCCGGGATCTTAATGATAAAGTCAATAGTATTGCCACCCAGACCGGAGCCATGGCCAAGATTCTTTCGGCCCTTGACGAAAAAGTCAGTGCCATTACCCGGAATCAGGCCGATGGGAATGAAAACAAGGAAAAGCTGATGGTAAGCCTTCAATTCATCAAAGAAGAATTAAATGAATTGAAAAACAGTGTCAACAAAATCAATGATAAACTCGTTTCCATTCCTTCGGGGGCCGGCCCCATCTCGGATAAAACGGCTTCGACCGCCGACCCGCAGCCAGTTCCCCAGGTGAATCAGGAAACGGCTTATTACGCTGCCTATTCGGATTACATCAAAAAGAACTACCCATTGGCAATCGAAGGGTTTAAACAATTTATCAAGGCCTATCCCAGACACGATCTTGCCGATAACGCCCTGTACTGGATCGGGGAATGTTATTACTCTCAAAAATCATACAAAGAGGCGGTAAGTGCGTTTTCGGAACTGATTACCAGTTTCCCGGAAGGCGACAAATTATCCGATGCGTTATTAAAAAAAGGGTATGCCCTTCTGGAAATGGGGAAACAGCCGGATGGAATCGCGACGTTAAAAGAGTTAATTTCCCGGTTTCCCCTCTCGGAAGAGGCTTCCCTGGCGCAGCAAAAAATTAAAGAGGTTACAGAATAAATATGGCAAATAAACGAAGTTTAAATCGCGTGATTTTAATCGGCACCGTTGGCCGAGACCCTGAAATCACGCATATCCCCAGTATCGATCGAGACGTGGCAAAATTTAGCCTGGCAACAACCGAAGTGTGGATGGATAAAAATTCGAACCAATTTCAGGAATCCACGGAGTGGCACAACATCGTCGCCTGGGGACCCACAGCTAAAAAAATTGAACGGGGCGTCAGCAAAGGCACTCTGGTGCTGGTGGAGGGTAAACTCAAAACCCGAAAGTGGAAAGATCAAAACGATCAGGAAAGACGGACAACCGATATTCAAGCCGACTCAGTGGTCGTGCTGGAAAAATCGGCCAGAGAACGGGAAGCCTCTTCCTATGGGAAAAACAGCGGCTCGGGCGGGTATAGCAAAGAATCGCACGATTATTCCTACCCCAATTCAGGCTCCCAGGTTCCTCCCGAAATGCAATACGACGATATCAACGATATCCCTTACGACAATGGCGATCCCTTTTAGTTTAACAGCGATAAACTAGCAGATGGCATTTATAAATTATAACAATAAAGAGATTACAGTTAAAATCGTTTACTATGGGCCTGCATTGAGTGGGAAGACCACCTGCCTCCGATATATTTACGAAGGCGGGGAATTTCGCAAAAAGGGGAAATTGATCACCCTGGATACGGAAGGAGATCGCACGCTGTTCTTCGATTTTCTTCCCATCGAAGTCGGGAAACTCGGGGATTATTCAATTAAAATGCAACTCTACACCGTTCCGGGACAGGTCGCCTATAATACCACCCGGAAATTGGTCCTTCAAGGCTCGGACGGCATTGTGTTCGTCGCCGAGTCCCAGGCCGTGATGCGGGAACAGAACATCGACAGTTTTAAAAACCTCAAGGAAAATCTCAAGGCCAATAATATCTCCTTTGAAGAAATCCCTCTGATCTTTCAATACAACAAACGGGATCTGAGAGAAATTTTGCCGATCGACGCACTCAATAAGGATTTAAACCCTGATAACAAAGCCTTCTTTCCATCCGTGGGAACGACCGGTGAAAATATCCTCGAGGCCCTTCATGCGATTATGAAAAAGGTCATTTTCCATTTGAAAAACAAACTGTCGATTTTTCAAAAGGATAAGACCGTCATGTTTTCCCGCGAGGAAATGCTGGATGCGGCCCAGGCCATTCCCCCGAAGAAAAACGAACCGGTAATCCCTCCTGTTATACCCACTATACCGACTGTACCTGCTGTACCGACTCCACCTAACCCAAAACTCAAACCGAACCATCCCGTTGAATTCGAGGATACGGAAAAAGAAGATATTTTCGAATTATCGTCTTCTCTGGCTGAGGAACCACTCAAAACCGTCAATTATAAAAAACAGGAAGAAGAGGATATTTTCAATCTTGCCGATGAAAACCGGGTGGAAACCGGAGAGCTGAATCTGGAAATTCCGGAAATGGTATTGACCGACGAAGAGCTAACGGATAAAAAGGATACCAATGAGGCCGACCTCTCCAAACTGAAAAATTTGAAAGATGAACCGGTACAAGACATTTCCGAACCCGAACCCGGCCCTCTGGAGGTGGAATCCTGGGACGACGCGCCGGTGTCTCCGGTTGGCCCCCCTGTTTTCGCCGATGAAAAACTCCCTGCCCGATTCGCGGATACCACGGTGAGTGTCCCGATTCATATCGAAATTCCTGAAGATAAAAGCGAAGTCCAAATCAATTTGAATCTTCATATTATCATTAAGAAAAATACCCAAGAATGAATAATAAAGCATTCTTTGCCTACTTGTATCTCTTTTTACTTATTTTTTTTATTGCCTGCGGAAGTTGGGGGTATGGCCAGGGGATGGATGAGTTGGCGGATAAAACCGCCCGTTCGATCCTGGATTATTTTACCGATAAATACAACATCAAAACCTCCATCACCAGTTTTGAGAATTTCTCCGGGATTTCGGATCAGGCCGCTCAAAAATTTTATCAACTGCTGGTTTCCAAGCTGGAAACCGCAACCATGCCCGAAGACGCATCGGATAAAAGAATCGAATACACGGATTTAATGATCAACTACAGCCAGAATAGGGGCGAATTCAATTTGAACCGAATCGCTCCCCTCAACCATTTAATTTATATCCGGCTTATCCGTAATAAAAATTATATGGGGGCAGGGATCTCGATTTTTTCCAGGACCCAGGACCGCGTGGTCTATGTCAAGTATGTGGAATCCGAATTTGTCCCGGCCGAAGAGGACATTCTGGATATTGGTCGCTTCAATTTTAAAGGCACGGGGTTTTCCAAAGTCATCGAATTGGAGGCCCGTGGCGATCTGCTCGATGTTCGCTCCCTCTTAAACCCCGAAGGCATCCTATCCGTTTTTTTTTATTACCCGGAACGAATCGAAATCTATAAACTTCAAGATAGCCGGCTGATCAAGTCGTTTACGTACAAGATCGATTGGAAACAACCCCTTTATCCGACCATGCAGCCCGAGGGCCGACTCTGTGTCTTTACGGAAGGGAAGAACCTGTATGTCGGTGTAGGGAGTAATTTTTCAACCCATTCGAAACTCCTGACCTGTAACGATTTCAAATGGGAAGACGCAACAGCCGTTGATCTTAATTTTGTTCCTTTTCGATACATTCGGCTGAATGGCACCTCGTACCTTGCCGGTGCCCGCTATGCCCTGGGCCGAAATTATTTTGAAAACAAATTGGTTCTGGCCCCTTTTTCCTCCGGCCAACCGACCACCGCCCCAAACGCCCCATCCCCGGATATTCTTGAAAAACAAGTGCCGCCCTTTTATGCCCTGGATTTTGCAACCGGGGATCATGCCCCGGCGTTAAATTCGATTCACGGCATTGATCGGGATTACAAATACCGCTTTTTGGGTGATAATTTCGAACAACTGGCCGTGGAAAAAGAGCCGCGCGGCGCCGCGCTTTGCTCCCTGAATGGTCAGTGGATGGCGATCAGCGATTTTTCGCACGATAATCATGATAGCATTGATAAACTGTACTTCTACAAAATCGAAAACGGCAGCCGGCGTCTCGTATTTGAACAACAATCGGATCATGAAATCCTCTTTATTTCCGATGGGGTATGGAACGGTGTGGGGGGATTTTGGGTGTACGTCAAGCGTCAGCCGGAAAAAAACACGGAGAATGGAGAAACCAAACCTTACACGGAATATAAACTGCAGTTTTGGAGTAAACAGAGTGAGTAGTTTAAAAAAACTAGTGATCCTCTTATTGGCGTTGCCCTGCCTATTTGCCACCAAACCGTATTATGGCGGTGAAGTGACCATCCGCCTAAATGAACCGGACGATTTTACCAACAATCCCTCGAATTATTCGAATCTGGTGTTTTATTCGTTTATCTATGAGAACTTCTTTTATTTGACGAAAAACGGAGAAATTCTGACGCATATTTTTCAGGATTACCGTTACGATAAACAAACGCTGACGTTGAACCTGCATCTGAAAGACGGTATCTGTTTTTCCAATGGAAAACCGGTCACCGCCGAGAGCATTGAAGGATCGTTGAAGCTGTTTATGGATATGAATTTGGCATCGGGACGGAAATTAAGACGGGCCGTCAAACAAATTCGGGCATTGCCTCAGGAAAACCGGGTACTGATCGAGCTCATGCACGACGATCCCACGATTGTCGGTACCCTGGCGTCTCCGGAATTGGTCCTGATTACGGGAAGCGGGGATGTATTTTCGGGTTTATTTTATCCCGTGGAATGGGAGAAAGGAAAACACATCGTCTTAAAGGCCAATCCGTTTTACCCCGGTGGGCGATGCTACCTCGATTCGCTTAAAGTGGTTTTTTATAACTACGATTATCCCGATGTGTTTTTGGGAGAACCCGCAACGGTGAAGGAAAAATTTTCGGCATGGGATCCCGGCGTCTATCAAAACGTGTACCTGGCTTTTCCCGGAGGAAAAGAGGAAAATTTCAGTATGAATGTCCGTGTCGCCCTGTATTCGCTCATGAAAGAGTTTTTTAAATCGCAGGCCAAAGGACAGAGCGTTTCCGAACATGCCGATTCGTATGCCGGTTTGGTGGATCTCAATACGCTGACCTCGAATGAAGAATCCCCGGTTTCCATGAACATCAAAACCTTTCCGGTCGCCAAAGTGCGATCGGTGTTACGCCATTCCAAGATTAAGCTCTATATGGTGACCTCCTTAAAACTGAAGCACATGGAGGAGTCGTTTACTGCGTTTTTAAAGCAAGAAGCGATTCCGATCGAAACTGTGTATGTCCGAGATGATCAATTGCTCAATGTCATGACCAACACCCCGGTCAAATACCTGATTGTGGGAAAAATATTTAACCATCAGATGCCGGTTGAAGAGAAGATTAAAAAGATATTAAAAGAATTGAGTTTCGATAAATTTGATGAGGAATACCTCAAACTGGTCAATCAACTTGACGAGTTGAAAAATTTGAAAAACGATGAATTGACAATGAACCTGGTGTCTACCATCACCTCCAAACTCATTCAGGATGGGGTGATCATGCCCCTTTACCAGAAACGGTATGCGCTTCTGGTTAAAGACCATATCAAGGGGATCGGGATGGATTACTTCGGAAGACCGATAGTCAATCAATGCCGGGTCAAGTAAGTTAAAGAAAACATACGAATAACAAAGGAGGAGACCATGCGGCAAATAGTTTGGGTTTTGGGTATATTGGTATTTTTAATGTGGGGGGCATCTTCCGGTTTATACGCGTTGGAAGCCGGCTTAAATCTGGGGACCATCAGTGGGCCCCGAGAGACGTGCTATGGCGTCAGCGCCGGTATGGGAATGCTCATCCCGATGGTGAAGGTGGAATTGGAATATTATCGAGCAGCCAATGCCTATCCATTCCCGAACACCGCCACCGCGGGATTGAAGTTCCGCCCGAAATTCGGAGCCCTGGCTCCTTACGTGGGCGTTGGGATCGGGGCCGAGTTTGATCGCCTCAAATTAAAACTGGGTGAATACCAAAAGTTCTCGTTTATCGGCGGCGGTCTCCATCTCTTTTTGACAAGCATGATCTCGCTTCGCGGCGATGTCCGCTTCCTCCATTTTTCCGGCTACCGGCGCACCCGGATCAGCGGGGGGATATTTCTTCACTTATAAGATTTAACGTCTTGCCATTTATTTAAGACTTACCATTTCTCGTAGATTTTAATATGACTATCCTTCTTTAAATCCTGGATAAAATCCTTCATCTTTTTATTTTCCTCTTCCTGCCTTAGTGTCCCTTCAATATCGTCCCGGACGCTTTTGTATTCCATAAATTGAGACTCCACTTTATTGGTCAATTGGAGGGCGTACCAGCCGGCCTTGGTCTCAATCCAGCCGCTGTGTTCTCCCTTCTTCAGGCCCAGCGCACTCTTTTCAAGCGCCGGATCGAGGTCTCCCTGTTTGAATTCACCCAGAAAAATTTCTTTATCCGGCAGTTCGGTATATTTTTTGGCCGTGTCTTCAAATTTCGACGCGGCGAGCTCGGCGTCGATGGCCTTCATTTTTTCCTGAAGCGAATCGGGAGTGGGATAATTGGATTTATTGAGAAAAATGCAATTGAGGGATACCTTGGCGGGCAAGGTGTAGTTTTGGATGTTTTTCTTATAGTATTCCATAATGGCCGAACTATCGATTTTGATCTTGGAACCGATCATTTCATCGATATAGTGGCGCTGCATCTGGGTCTCCCTGGCCTGCTGCTTCCACTCTTCGAAATTTAATCCCTGAGAGGTCAGGGCTTGCTTGAGCTCATCGTCGGAATTGAGGTTATTCTCCTTTTTGACATTTTTAATGATCAGTTCCAATTCGCCATCGACATTGTAGTTTTTATCCTTTGCAAAAGAGAGAAGGACCTTCTGTTCGATCATGCGATCCAGAAGCGATTTTTTCATTTCTTCGATTTTATTTTGAAGCTCGTTGCCCTTATACTCCTGGGACAGGACCCCGGTCATCTGGATTTCGGTGCTCTTTAAATCCGTGTACGTAATCATTTCACCGTTGACAACCGCATATATCTTTTCAATAACCGTTGGCGCACCGGCGGCGTAAACACCGATGCTAAGCAGTGCCAGCGTTATTAGTATTCTTATTTTCATTTTGAATCTCCTTCGTCATTCTCATTTTTTTGATAATTGAAGTTTAATTGGTTATACTCAACCGTCAGGTTTAAATTTTGTTTGGTGGTGCTTAGGAATTTTTGATAGGCATCTCTTATTTTTTCAGTCATCAGGATGTTTTGAATATCCGGTTTGACTTTGTCGATGTAGAGCAAGCGTTCCTTTTTTTTGGATTCGACCTTGAAGATATGAAAGCCATACGTGGATTGAATCACCGGGCTAATGGTGTTGGGGCTCAGGGCAAATACCACATCCTCCATATCCTTGGGGAGGGTGCCTTTTTCAAAAAAACCCATATCTCCGCCCTTATCCGCTTCCATTTTGGATTGAGACTCTTTTTTCGCCAATTCGGAGAATTTCTCCGGGTTGTTGGCGAGGATCCCCCGAATTCGCTCTGCCGTGTCTCGGTCTTTGACCAATATCTGGAATAAGTGAACTTCGGATTGTTTTCGGAACTGGTTGATGTTGTTGCGGTAATAGTCCTGGATTTCTTTCTCGGATACTTCGGTATTTTCATAGGCCTTATAGTACAAAAGTTTTTGCACTTTCACGGCATCCGAGATGGCGTTTTTATCGATGCGATCCTTGGGGATCTGGAGTTTGGCCAGCAATTTGTCGATTTCGTCTTCGCTTGCGGGAATGTGTTGTTGGGCAGCCGCATAAGAGAGGATTTTATGTTCGACAAAGGAATCAAACAAGCGGGACATAAACCGGGACGTATTGGTATACTGGGATTTGGTCGATTCCAGATTCGGGTAATTAATCCGCAGATAATTCCGGAAATCTCGGTTGGTGTATGTTTGGTTATTGATTTTAAGGATGATTTTGGTGTCGCCAGGCGAAGCGGGAGAAGCCGTTCCGTCTTTGTCGTCTCCATTTTTTCCGGCAGGGTGCTTGCTCCCGGCGCATCCGATGTAAAACCAGAAAGCCAAACCGATCAATAGGATGTGTACCTTTTTTGTGCCCATATCTTCTTTTCGATAGTGATTCAATTTTATTTCTAACAGGGGATTATATACTATTTTTGCGTAACTTTCAAATATTTTCAATAAATAATACCGGTAATTTCCGCCGATTGACCCGGATGGCTAAATTCGGATTTAAAAAGATTTAACGGTAAGGGTTGGCGGGCAGGGCCAGATTCAAATACCGATCATCCATGTGTAACACCAGATCCTTTTCCATCAAATCGGCCAGTGTTTTCTGAAGCCATTCCACGTCGTCGTCAAAACGCTTGGTCAGGGCATCCCAACTGCTGGCATCATCCAGAAATTCAATCAACTCGGCTTCCCGATCCATATACACATACCGGCAGAGTACGCCGCTTCGGGTGTCTTCCACATGGACCGTGTCCACGGATTTGTGGTACCGCAGTTTGGGCCGACTCCCGGTTTCCCAGCGCTTTTTCCATTCGGCGACTTTGGAAAGGATGTTGCGATAATTGGATACCTCCGGCGTATTTCCGACTTTGTGCATGAAGTAATACGACACGTGCTGGAGGTCAAAGCGTTCCCCGGGAAAAATGTAATTGTAACAATAGGCCGGGATCATATCGGATATGGCGTAATCCCAGCGATTCAGATACATCGGAGACCCCCGTTCGGCCCGTGCGCGCGTAATCGCGTAAGGCGGCTGAAAATGCGGAATTTTGGAAATGACCTTGCACTGCAATTCATAATCCTCAATGGTTTCACCCGGGAAACCAAAGAGAAGGTTATACAAATCGACAATCCCATAGTAGGTACACCACTTGACGAATTCAATATTGCGAATACCGATGATGTGCTTCTTCATCAATTGGAGGATATGGGTGGAAAAGCTCTCGATACCGGGCTGAACGGAGAAGAGTCCCCCGCTTTTCAGGCGCTTTAACTGAGCCCGGGTGAAACACGGCCTCACTTCGTAATGGATCAGAAAGTCCGACCGATTATCGGCCAGCCGACCGAACACCTTCTCAATGTACTCCGGGGCCATAATATTATCGATGGCATTGAAATACAGGTAATTGTACTTTCGGGAAAGCGTTTTGAGCATGCCCAACACATTTTCGGCACTCTTGCAGCGAAACTCCAAACCCGCGCGGTTCAAGCCGCAAAACGTGCAGTGATTTTTCATGCCCCACCAGCATCCCCGGGCGGTCTCAATCGGTAACATGGGATTTTTTTTGCCCGGAAATTGCGCAGAACTGTACCCGCTTTCCTTATAAGCGTAGAAGTACTCGTCATAATCGGGAACCGGTGTGATGTCCATATTATTCAATATGGGAGACCTGCCATTGTAAATGATCTGGCCGTCTTTTCGCCACATCAAGCCCGGTAACCCCTCCATCGACTCGTCTCGTTCCAGCCGGTGGATCATCTCGGGTAAGGTCTTATCGGCATCCCCGCAATGGATGTAATCGATAAACGGGCACCCGGTCATGATGCTTTCCGCAATGTCATCTTCGAAGGTTCCGCCGCCAAAAATAATCGGGATATGCGGGTAGCGTCCCTTAAGGGCTCGCGCCAGGGCAATACTGGACGCCATCTGCTGAAAGACCACCGAGAACCCAATCAGTTGAAAACGGCTCCAGTCGATGCGATTCAGGCAAAATTCAATAAACGAAAAGGTTTTGTTGTTTCGAATTTCCAGGAGATCGTCGATCGTACAATCGGCTTGGTTGCACAGGTCCTCCAGGCTCTCCTTGTAGTAACTGATGTAGTCTTTGTCCTCGTTGAACTGACCAAAGGCGGCTTTGGACCAGATCCACTCGCCGGCAATACAGGGGCGGGCCTCGGAGAGCACTTCATTGAGCGTATATCCGATATGCATCCCAAAGTACATATACATCGAAAAGGTCTGCACATCGATCCCTTCGCGCTGAAGGGTGGGTTTGAGTAATGCCAACTGAAAGGATGGCAAATAACCTGCCAATACCGGCATACTGACCAATGCCGTCCGGATTTTGGTTGTTTTGTCTTCGTTTGATTCACCCATCAAATTCCCCCTAAATTTAAATTTTAAATTTAATTCTTTATTCTTTTAAATTTAATTTGCCAACAGTTTTAAAACGGCTGCCAGGGTATGTTGAACAAAATCGGTTCGGATGTCGCTTTGATACAGGCTGGCTCGAACGCCTCCCAACGCCCACTCCGAATTGGGCAATATCGGAGCGTCTCGCTCCTGAATGATCAGGCGATCCAAAAAACCGACCCCTTTCAAACAGGCCTCCCGATACCGGTCCGCCCGTCTCCGTTCTCCCAAAACCGTCGCCAGTGTCGCCGCATCCCCCAGCCCTTCCAGGTACAGGGCCGTGGTAAACCCCGGCGTATCGGGTTGGTGATCATTCCAAAAGCCGCCTCCTTTTTGATCCTGAAATTCCAGGATCCACTCGCCGATTTCGAAAACAAAGGCTGCAAATTCGGGTTCATGGGTGACCAAAAACCATTCGCTAAAGGCTTGCATCATCCACGAGACCTGACCGAAATCACGCTTGTACCGAAATCGCCGACGGTAGAATTCAAAGGCACGCTGCAATTTTACCGCGTCCACCGTACTGATTCCGACCCGGCACGCCTTACCCAGCGCCAGCAACATCTGGCCCGGAAAGTAATCCTGAAACCCATCGTTGTCCATGGCAGGGTCTAAAAAGACCTCGACTTTACCGTGACGGTTGATGCGAGACCACAAGGTGTCGGCGATTTGAGACCCGATGGTCCGATATATTTCAACATCCGGCGAATGAGAAATCGCCAACAGCAAAAAGCTACTTTCCGAAACCGACGGGCTGTTGTCTTCCTGTTTGAGCCATACCTGGCCATGGGGATCCGATTCCACCAGGTTTAACAGATACGAAAGGAGTTTGGCCGAAGATTCCCGGACCTCCGAACGGTTGGTTTTTTCGCCCAGAACCATCAGCGCCCAACATGCGTGTGCCAGCCGCGGCAGGTCGACTTTTTCCGTGAGCGTGTCCGTGAAAGGGGAATAGTGAAAATACAACGCCCCATCTTCCTTTTGAAGCCGCAGGAGATAATCGGAAAGCAGCCGGGCATCGTACTCAAGGTTTTCTTCCGGATGATCCGAGGGGGGGGCAATGGGAAACATCCCCTTCATCATTCGGGGTTCCTGACCCGGCACCACCATCCAGGTTTGGCATTCGTACCGCCGCCAGTGATACGGCGGTCGGGTAATCCCGGCTTTATCGATGACCTCCAGGGCGTACGCGTCCGGCGTGAGGTTGAGTAACGCGGCGGTAAAGGGGAGCAGCAGCCCGCTCCGCTTTCCTTGAGAGACCATGAGGGCCTGCTCACCGAAACGGATCCGGACCATGATCTCGTCGGGAGGAAGAACACCGATATCCAGCGGATCTCGGAGAAAGGAGACGGTCACTGCGGTGCAATTGGCTATCGGGGATTCCCCAAAGCGGGAATCGGCGATCACTTGGTGGCATATCGTTTGAAGATCCTCGTCCAGATGAGCGATCGTTGAGCCCATGCATCCTTTTAGTTTTCCCTCTTCATAAACGGTGACGAAAATCGAATCCAGATCCGTAAACATGAGATTATCCGGCAGAGGGTCGGTCGAGGGAGGCGTGTGAGCGAGCGTGGACGTCACCAGATCCAATGCCCGATGGGCAATCTTTCCTGCGGCCTGGAGATCGGCGTACCATTCCCAGGTATCGTGTTTGGGTACGCCGGTGGGTTGCCAAACTTCATTCGGTTCCACCACTTTGACCACATCGTGGCGGAGAATTCGGTAAGGCTCGAAACGAACAAGACCGGCGTTTTTGATTCGGGCATGTTGAAACTGCATCCAGGAATTGGAAATCCCGGGCATGCGGGGCAGGGCGCCCCCCATGACTCCCGGGCGTTCCCGGCTGAGTACCACAATCCCATACCGGTCATTATCCAGTTCACCCACCGTGCATTCTTCCATGGCGGAAAAAAACGTGACCGCAACCGCACTTTCTTGCAATTGCTTCTTTCCGGCGTCTCCCTTCTCCAACTTGAGGACCGTCTTTAACGCCGCCCGAACCAAATCTTCGCCGATCGGCCCAAAAGACTCGCCGGGAAAATGCCACATGCCTTCCCGAGCATGACGCTGGTAAATGTCGGACCGAGGACGGACGCTGACCCAAACCCCTCCCGCACCGTCAACCTCCCGATCCAGACTCAACGGCGGACGAAGAAGCGTCCCGGAATCCAGATACTCGTTCAGGACCAATCGGGCCAGAACGGCCGGATGCATTCCTTCGGGAGCATGCCGGTTATTCCAGGTAAAATCCGGGTAGAGTTTGGTCGGATTCAAGACCGGGCGGGGTTCATTTTCCATATGGACCATGACGTCTTCCCAGATATCAAAGAGGGCTTCCATATGATACCCCAATTCCTGCATCTTGCCAAACCCATTGTACCACCCGAAACGCACCAGGCAGACCCCGCCTTCGACACAAAAACCCTCCTCTTCCAGCCGTCTGCGGCATTCCAACATCGTCCGGCCCGAACTGATCGAGTCATCCACGATGATCACCGGTTCGTCCTTGTGGATTCGCCCTTCAATGGATTTGCGCGAACCATAGGTTTTGATTTCTTTGCGAACCAGGAGCCCTTCGTAACGCCCGTCCGACTGGAGGATGCAGGAAGCCATGAGCGGGATCCCGATGGTGCCGTAGGTGGCCAGGGTATGCCCATTAAAGGTTTCCAGTAGTTTCAAGAGACAGCGGCCAGCCAGGCGAAGGCCTTCGGTTGTCAGGGACACGCCCAGGGAATCCAACATCCAGCGCGCCGGTTTTCCATCGCCCGACAGAACCGGACGCTCGGGCGTCCCGTAATAGATCCCGTCTTTAAGCAAAAGCGCCAGTAAACGGTTTTTTTCGTTTGAAAATTGTTCTTTTCCATCCATGTGTTTACCCTTACTCGGAATTTTTGAGATTCCGAAAACTCGCCAATGATACGATTAAACGATAAAAACGATTAATGAATTATTTGGGTTGTCGAACTTCCGGGGCCACTTCGACGACAATGCCGGGGGGACCATACGGGGCAACCTCCACCTGAACCGGTGTGATCCCGATTCGAATCGGCGCTATTTCGACAACCGGGTGATAGGGGACTGTTTCCGGTGCAATCTCGACAACGATCCCTCCCGGGCGACCCCAACCGGATGGGCTGGGCGCCATTTCCACAATGGGTTTCGGTCGCCAATACGGCGGCCCAACTTCCGTGGCCACTTCCGGATGAGGGCCAGGGTGTCTGACCTCATACCTGACCTCATATGCCACTTCCGGATGGGGCGGAATAAATACGGCAATTTCCGGATGCGTCGGCACCTGCGGTGCTATTTCCGGCATTATTTCGGGTGCTATTTCCACGATGATCCCCGAATGGATCGGCGCCCGATAATCCGGCCTTGCATTTTTTAACGTCGGTACATCCCCCTCAGGTGAAATTTTCCCTGATTTTGATACGACATTTGGTTTTTTTTCTGCCATCTTCTCCTCCTCCTAAAGGACTTTATTTAAATCATCTTTCATTTAAATAAGAATCAAAAGTCCAAAATACTATAAATACTTTTTGTCCCACACGGTTATAGCACAGCGATTTTCAAAAAGCAATACTCGGGGTAAGCAAATTTTTATTTTACGATTTATCTTACCAGTTGAACCCGGACGATCTCATTTCCTGAAAAGACGCGCATCGGCACTCCCATCACGCTCGAACCCGGTGAGGTATAAATGTAGGCCTTCCCTCTATGATACAAGCCATTGGCATACGAATAAACAAAGGGAATAACTAAATTGAGGGGCGGAATTTGGCCGGCATGGGTATGGCCGGAAAGCTGGAGGTCAACTCCGTAACTTTGCGCCATATTAAAATAATTCGGCCGATGAGAGAGCAGGATGACCGGGAGGGAAGGATTAACGGTTTTAAAGGCTTTGGACAGGTCCGGCCCTCCGATCGGGCAACTCACGCCTCGGGGGTCATTGATGCCGACCAATTGAATGCCTCCGGCCACGGTAACGGCTTCGTTGGTCAGAATCCGGAGGTTGCTTTGGGAGGCAAATTTTGAAAAATTTCTCCATCCTCGGACCAGATCATGGTTACCGGGAACTGCCATGGTTCCGTATTTGGCCTTCAGGCCTTTAAGCAGGGGAATAAAAGGGGCCCAATCCTCCACGGGTTTGAGGCCTTCGACCAGATCGCCGGTAATGACAATGAGATCCGGGTGCAGCCGGTTCACCTTTCGAACGGTTTGTTCCATCCATTCGGGTGTGGCAATGCTCCCCAGGTGGAGATCCGAGAGATGCACAATGGTAAACCCGGATAATGTTTGGGGCAATTTGGGCATCGGGATTTTAACGTCGTTGACCCGGGGAAGTCCCAGTCCATTAAATACTGCGTAAGCCGATAGGACAATAAACAGGCCAAGGCCGCCAAACACGATATTGGCGCGATGACCGGGAAATAAAATGGAAATTCCCGTGACCGTGATGTAAAACGTTACCATGATACCGAGAACTCCCACCCAGGTTCCGGGGTATCGGACAAAGACGGGAGCTTCTCCGGTGATCACATCGGGGATGAGGAGAAACAGGAGACCGGCCAGAAGAAGAAGGAGAAGGGTTTGTTTTTTGTGCCGGGGCAATTGCAGTTTAAAGGTGAATGCTTTATACACCAGTAACAGTACCGCTATACCAAGGAATACACTAACCATAAGTTCTATCTTAATTATATATTCAATATTGACCAATCAGACGACTAACGAAGGTTATTGGGTGGTTTGGAGATGGGGGATGATTCCGGTGTCGGTGGGGTGGCGGATTCCGTCCCTGTTTCCGACGGTGGGATTAAGGACGGGTTTTCGGGATTATTGAAGTAGTAGAAGATCAGGCTGATGCGGCGGTTGGTCGGACTGAACGGATCGGCGGAAATCGGTTTGGTATCTGCCAGACCGGTGACCCGAAGCAGGTTACTGGGAAGGAAACCGAGGCGTTCGAGTTCGCGTCGTGCCGAGGAGGCCCGTTCCGTGGACAATTCCCAATTCGTTTTCCCACCGGCTGAATACCGGTGGGCATCGGTGTGACCTTCGATGGCAACTTTGACCCCTTCCTGGCGGATCTTTTCCCACAGCACGGCCATGATCTTTTTCGCCATGGGGGTGAGTTCCGTACTGCCTGCGGCAAACATCGGGGCTCCTTCTTTATCGACCAACTGGATCATCAATGCGCCGTCTTCGGTCACTTCGATCATGACCTGGTCCGAAACATCAGTTAATTTTTGCTGAATTTCGTTTTTCCATTCATCCATGATTTTGCGGGCTGCTTCGGAATATTTGTTGATGAAAATGGGTTTGATGGGCGCTGCGTCTTTGTCTGCCTGATTGAATGTGATCTTTAATTTCTTGATCTTCTCATCGATTTTCTTTTTAATATCGGCTTCGCCTTTGGTGACATCGTATTCCTGGAAATATTCCTGAAGACCGATTTTCTCTTCCATTTTTTTAGCCGTCACCAGCCACATTAAGAGAAAGAAGGCCATCATGGCAGTGACAAAATCGGCGTACGCCACTTTCCAGCTTCCGCCGTGTGCCTTGTGGTCTTCGCCCTTTTTGACTTTTTTTATTTTTACGCCTTGCCTTTCCATTTTCGAATCTCGTTTTCAATTTCCTGAAATGTCGGGCGGCCGTGCGTGGGAATCGCGCGCCGGGCGGCTTCAACGGCCAGGGTCGGGTGGGTGCCTTCGGCGAACGCAACCAGTGCCATTTTAATGGCAATAAAGAACGCTTCTTCATCGCTTACCGCGTGTTCCAGGTAGGTGGCAATGGGGCCGACAAAACCGTAACACATCAACACGCCCAGGAAGGTACCGACCAGGGCGGCGGCAACCGTGTGACCGAGTACTTCCGGGGGAGCCGCGATTTTGGCCATGGCCAGGGTAACGCCCAGAACGGCCGCGACAATTCCCAGACCCGGGAGACCGTCGGCGATTTTGGTGATCAGGCCGGGCGCGTACAAGGCTTCTTTATGTTGGGTTTCGATATCGATTTCGATCAGGCTTTCCAGTTGGTCCGGGGATCCGCCGGAGATTAAAATTCGAAGGTTATCCGTGATACTCAACCGGATTTTGGTGTGAGAGGTGATGGATTGAAATCGTTTAAAAATATCGCTTTTATCCGGGGCATCGATGTGCGGTTCCAGGGATATCAAGCCTTCTTTTTGGGCTTTGGCAAAAAGATTGTGAAGCAGCAGCAGCAAATCGAGGTAATTTTTTTTGTTTCCCAGAGACGGTTTGAATATCAATGTCACGTTTTTTATGACAGCGGAAAAATTTTTCCCCGCGGAGATAATCAGAGAGAAAAAGGCAGCGCCGCCGATGATAATGTATTCGGCGGGTTGGAACATAATGCTGAGATTGCCCTGTTCCATCTTATAGCCCACGACTATCGATAAAATAACACCGACCATACCAATTATTGCCATCATGTTACGTACTCCTTAACCAGCGTAAGTATGACTAAAAATCATGGAGTGAATATTGAACT
This sequence comes from Candidatus Omnitrophota bacterium, assembly GCA_050258455.1. Lineage (GTDB taxonomy): Bacteria > Acidobacteriota > Aminicenantia > UBA2199 > UBA2199 > JAKAGC01. The sequence goes on from JBLMYT010000061.1 coordinate 104,745, forward strand.
GATGAACATCCGTATCATGTTCAAAAACGCATTATACTAACTCGATAATGAATTGTCAATGAATTGTCGATGCGGTTTTAAATGGGTATGATAATTTTAATGGCTGATTAGGGGCCGCCCATACGGAAAACCGCGAACCGGCTGCCGGCCATCGGTTAATCTTCCGAATTTCGAGCCTCTATCAGGGTCGTCCATTCCTGCATTTTTTCCTTCAATAGGGATCTGGGAATGAGTTTGTGTTCATATTCGGTTACAAGCGTAGGGGAAAGTGTTCGGTTTAAGGCATACTCAACCACTTCATCATCTTTATTGCGGCAGAGCAAAACCCCAATACTCGGGTTTTCGTGTGCCCGTTTGCGATCCCTGTCAAGTGCTTCAAGATAAAACGAAAGCTGTCCGAGATAAGCGGGTTCGAATTTACCGGTTTTTAATTCAAACGCCACAAGGCATTGCAAATCTCGGTGATAAAAAAGTAAGTCCAGTTCAAAATCCGTATTGCCTACTTGCAATCGAACTTTTTCCCCGACAAAGGTAAATCCGTCGCCTAACTCAAGAAGGAAGCGGCAGAGATTTTTAACCAGTGCCTCCCGTAAATCCTTTTCCTGATACGTTTCAGGTAAATCGATGAAGTCCAGCAAGTAGGTGTCCTTGAAAATACCGCCTATATTTTGAGGTAATTCTCGCACGACGGGTGAGAGTTTTTGTTCGGCAATCATGGTGCGCTCAAACGCGCCTTTTTTTATTTGCTCTTCCAGTTCTCGTTTCGACCAATGCGACCGGGAGGCGTTCATTAAGTAATATTCTTTTTCTTCAATGCTTTTACATTGAGCCAATATTAAAAGGTTTTTCGACCATGACAATTCTCGCACCACTGGTGCGAGTTTTTCCTCTCCGGTATAAGTGTTGTAAAATTGCATCATTCGCCAAAGATTGGATGTAGAGAATCCCTTTACATCAGGAGCTTTCTTCTCTAACCATTCTGCCAATTCATTCACAACACCTTTTCCCCAGTCGGCATTGGCGACTTTATTGGAAAGATATGAACCAACAGCCCAATACGTATCGATCAGGGCCACATTAATTGCATTAAAGGCGCGAGAACGTCCGCCTTGAATAATCTTGAGAATTTCAGAGAAATCATTCTCTCTTTTGGGTTGAAGATTCTTAGCCATTTTGAGTCCTTCCTTATTTATTTTTTTATTAAACCATTATATCAGAAATATTAAAAATATTCACACATTATTTTTATTGTGTGCATTTTGAATTAATGGCAGGATATCCGTAGGTGCAGACCTGCGTTTCTGCCCGTGTGTTCGATACGGTTTTCGTAATAGGGATAAATTGAGAATTATTACCCCCTTATTTTTTGTTATTTTTTTAATTGAATTTATGTTAAAATATAGGGACATATTGAGATACCTAAATGAAAGATTCGCTTGATCAATTGAAATTTCATGTCTTCGAGTTCGTCGTCCTTCCTCAACGGGATGTGATCCTTCCGGACTTCAAAGGAAACGCCTTTCGCGGCGCGCTGGGTAAATACCTCCGACGCCTGACCTGCGCATTCAAAACCCAAAACCCTTCCTGCAACGATTGCTTGATCCGGGATCAATGCATCTATTCCCGCGTCATGGAAAGCTATCGCATCAAAGCCGGTCTTGTCCTCGGAAACGTGGACAATGCTCCCCATCCGTTTGTTCTTTATGTCCCGGATAAGCATAAACTGGAATACAAGCGCGATCATCGCATTCATTTTTATTTAACGCTAATCGGGGAGGCAGTCGCGTATATCCCATACTTCATCCTGACATTCGAGGAAATCGGAACCTATGGCATCGGCAATACGCGCAGCCCGTTTGTCATCGAGAAGGTATTATGTTCGAATGTAATGATTTATAATCGGGAAACCAAAACCATTACCCGCGATTTTCCGGGTATTCGGGGCAGCGATTTCCTGAAAGAAACAGGGACAATTAAATCCCTGACTCTTGAATTGGAAACCCCTCTGCGTTTGAAGTTTAATGGGAGTTTTCAAAAGCGGATCACGTTTGAAATGGTGGTGCGAAACCTGTTGCGGCGGATTCAATTGTTGAGTGCCTTGTATTGCGAGGGGCCCGAAATCGTGGATTTCAAAGATTTGATTGAACGATCCAAAACCATACGGGTCAGGAACTCGTCGATTTATTGGGAACAGCAATCGCGGTTTTCGTTTCGCCAGGAGAAACACATCGGCATGGGGGGCGTTTCGGGTCGCATCGCATTTGAAGGAAACCTCGAACCGTTTATGCCGTTTTTGAGAATCGGGGAGTACCTTCATGTGGGGAAAGGCACGGCATTCGGTTTGGGTAAGTACCGAATTGTCGAAGAGACGTTGCCCGCAATGTCTCTTTTAAAATGAGCTCTAAAGATGACCTCTTCGAACTCGATTGACACCTCACTCCTTCCATTTTATAATTAATTAATTGCCAGGATTGGTATCAGACAATTTGACTCTTTTGTATGATGTTTAACGGTTTCGTCGACCCCCGGTCGTGTCAAAATCAGGGTGGGTCGACGAGAGGCTCGAAAATAAGAAAAATTATAGTGTTCGGTTATATTCATTGAATAGGGTTTCCGAAGGTTTACAAAAATCGAAAATGGGTGAAAATAAAGAATGCCAATTGATCATACGCCAATGGGTTGTTTCCCTGATATAAGGGATTGAAACTGTCAGGAAATAGTTTACCCAAAGCACCACCATTCGTTGTTTCCCTGATATAAGGGATTGAAACATTTTCTGTTCGGCGTATTTCTTCAATTGATCCTTTAGTTGTTTCCCTGATATAAGGGATTGAAACTGGACATTCTTTCTAAAGTAACTTTCTGCAATTTTGGTTGTTTCCCTGATATAAGGGATGGCGTTCCTGAATGCCAAAAAGGTAAGAGGTTAAGAGGATAAGAAGGTGAAAAAAGAGTGCTCGACGCTTTTGGAAAAAGGCGCGAAGCGCCGTTCTCTTACCTTCTTAACTTCTCATCTTCTCAACTTCTGCTTTTACTGGCAACCGGCAACCGGCTACTTTCCCACCCGAATTTTTTGTTTATTTTCCCCAATTTATGTTAAAATATAATCTTATATTGAGATAGCGTTCGTTCGGTGTTACTGATTGTCCCTAAAAACCGATCAAAAAAGGGTAAGCACGAAACGGTTTACCCGTAACATGATTGAAATGAAAGGAATAAACATATGGCAATGGAACTTAATGAAAGGCAAAAGAAAGAGTATCAAACGGTGATGTTGGCGGGCCTTCTTCACGACGTGGGGAAGTTCTTCGGGACAGATTACGGCTGTGAGCCGAATTCAGACAATTTAAAGCAAGCGGAATGCTTTCTCGATGGTAACCCGGAAATCGGGTGGCCCGGTTTTTCGAAATGGTTAAAAGCCGAAGACAGGGAATGGTTCTCTTTTATACTCTCGCATCATCATGAAGGTTTAGTGGAAAAGGTAATCAATAGCAACCTTTCCTCGGAAAAACGGATTTTGGCGGCAATTATTGGCGAAGCCATTCATCTTTCCATCGGTAAAGCGAATATGGAGAAAAGATGCCAGCCAGGACCTATCCGTGCGCTGTTTCCGGATATCGTCAACTGCGGTAACGCTGTAGCGAAGGAATATAAAGACAAAGAGTATTATTATTTATACAATAAATTAAATGCAGACAGTGTGCTACCCGTTGAAAAAGATAAAATAGCGGGAAGCGATGAAATGTACCGGAATCATATCAAGGATTTCATCTGCGAATTTACGCATGCGATGAAATTGTTTCCCGAACCCTCATTTGAAACCATTTATTATCTTTTAAAAAAATATTTATGGTGCATTCCCGCGACACATGATGCAGAATCCGGTGTATCTCTCTTCAATCATCTCAAAACCACGGCAGCAATCACGGCTGCCCTTTATCAGTACTATGCAAACCGGTTCACCGATTTTTCAGATGAAATGCTTGCGGATATCTCCGATAAGTCGAAAGTCAGGTACTCGTTAATTCAGGGAGATATTTCAGGGATCCAAAAGTTCATTTACAACATCAGTTCAAAAGGCGCTTCCAGGGGATTAAAAGGGAGAAGCTTTTATTTGCAACTCCTTTCCGAAGCCGTAAACCGGTACATTCTTCATCAATGTGAACTCTCGGTTGCAAATCTCATTTATTCCAGTGGCGGTAAATTTTATATCCTCTCTTATAACATCGAAGAAACCGCGGTCAGGGATTTTGAAAACCAGGTGAATATGTTTTTGTATAAGGAATTCGGTGGGATCATCTATTTTGCTGTCGGAAAAACGGATTTCAATGGTGATGCACTAACCGGAGACTTTTCCCAAATATGGGGAAATGTCAACCGTAATATTGCCGATAGTAAACGGAATAAATTTAAGCATCTCATGGAAACAGATTACTCGCATGTATTTGAACCGGGAAATGCCTGGGGAAATATTGAGTTTTGTTCCATTTGTGGGAAAGAGGACACGAATTTAACGATTGATGAAGAAAAAAGGAAATGCCCTGCGTGTATTCGGGCCGAAAACATTGGGGCGAATTTAAAACGGTTTAACTACCTTGGAGAAATAACCGATGGAGAGGATTTAAAAGATAACGCTGATATAACATTTGATTTCGGTAATTTTCATGTCGGTTACAACCTTTATGCGGATTTAAAAAGCGTGGCCAAGCGTGGAACGCTTTACAAAATTAATAACTCGGATTTCCTCAGTGAAGGATTGTGCGGCTTTAAATTTTATGGCGGAAATGAAGCACCGAAAATGGCCGGGGATGAGATTAAAACCTTCGATGAATTAGGCGAAGAAGCAAAAGGTATTAAACGATTGGGCATACTGCGGATGGATGTCGATAACCTGGGTTTTATTTTTCAAGCGGGTCTTCCGCGTGAGAAAAAGACGCTGTCGCATGTGACCGGCTTAAGTTTTTATTTTGATATGTTTTTTCAGGGGTATATTAATGACATATTAAAGGATGTAAAAGATTCCATATATATTGTTTACTCCGGTGGCGATGATTTATTTATTATCGGGTCATGGAATGTTGTGGTTGAGCAGGCAATTAAAATCCGAAACGCGTTTTCACGGTTTACCGCCTTCAATCCCCATATTACCATGTCTGCGGGTATTGGGTTGATCCCTTATAAATACCCCGTGTCGCGCGGCGCAATTATTGCCGGCGATGCAGAATCCAAAGCCAAATCATTTCGAGAGGAAAAAGACGGTATTACCTTTCTGGATAAGACCTTATCCTGGAAGAATTTTGAACTTTGCCAGGAGATTAAAGTGCTTATTATGGGTATCGCCCGGGAGAAAAAAGGAATTATCAACCGGTTGAAACAGATTTACCTGCTGTATAAAAAGAATGAGGCCCTTATTTCTCATGGGGTCATTTTAACCGATGAAGTCAAGGAAAAGATATTCTATAACCAATGGATGTGGCGAATGGTTTACAGCCTTTATCGGTTCGCTAAAAACAATGATGAAAAAAAGGTAGAAATCGAAGCGCTTAAACATTATCTGGTCAAAAATGTTTACCATACCTGTGAGGCTGAGGGCGACGCCATCGGCTTTATCGATATACCGGCCCGATGGGCCGAATTCGAGCTAAGAAATGTAAATAAGGAGGAAATGGATGACGATAAAAGATGATGATTTGAAAAAAATTATCGAGGACGGGGATACCAAATTACTGGTTGATCAAGCGGAAACCTTCGGTTCAGATTTAGCAAAAGATATAAAAGATGGGAAAAAAGTTAAAGTTGCAAAGTTAACCACGTCACAGATCCGAAATTTTTTCGGCACCGTCAAGAAGATTGAAGCCAAAGGGTTTGATCCCGAAGGTGAAAGGGCGTTTCTTTTATTGAAACCCAAGCTGGCGTATGCCGCTAAGAGAGCGGGGAATTCAAAATTGAATGATTTAAAAGATGTATTAACAAAAGCCATCGATATGGTCATCGAAGGTGACGACAAAGGAAAACAGAAACGATTTGATTGTTTCTGCAATTTATTTGAGGCAATTTTGTGTTACCACAAAGCTGCCGGCGGAAAATAGGAGGACTTCATGGAAAATACAGGAAAATTAGTCAAAAAAATTTTTATCGAAGGGAAAATCATAGCCATAACAGGGTTGCATATTGGCGGTTCGGACATCGGGCTTGCTGTGGGAAGCACCGACAATGTGATTATCCGATGTGCCATGAAGCAGAACCAACCCTATATTCCCGGTTCCTCATTGAAGGGAAAAATGCGTAGCCTGTTTGAAAAAACAAATGATTGTAAATTTACGTTTCAAAGTAAGCAAATTGAAAATGGTCCATGCCTTGACCCGGCTTCCGATTCCGCAAAACTCTTCGGTGTATCTGCGGAAAAGGGTGGAATTCCTTCCCGATTGATCGTACGGGATGGTTACCTTCTCAATCCGGGGGAATTGGAAAAAGCAAAAACTGATATGCCTTATTCGGAAATCAAGACCGAAACCGTTATTGACCGAATTACGTCTGCTGCAAATCCGAGACAAATCGAACGGGTTCCTGCCGGTGCTGAATTTGAGTTAAAACTAATATTGAATGTCTTTAAAGAAGATAAAAATGAAAAAAAGGACCTGGACAATATTTTCAAGTCATTGATCCTTGTCCAGGATGATTACCTGGGCGGTTACGGTTCAAGGGGAAGCGGTCAGGTTGAATTTAAAATTGAGAAATTGACCTACAAAGATCGAGAGACATACGAAAAAAACGAACCTGCCAAAAGTTATAAATATGAAATTCCTTCTCTAATCAAAGATGCCAGGGAGACTAACACCAAATGATCGTATATAAATTACGGTTTACTTCACCCCTGCATTTGTGTGCCGGGCATGGAGGATATGAGCAGACGTTTCATTATTTGCATTCCGATACACTATTTTCAGCCATTATTTCCAATTGGAATCATCTTTATGATGATTCGATAGATTCCCTCATTCAAACCTTACCTTTCCGAATATCATCCGCATTTCCATTTGCCGCCAATGATTATTATTTTCCTAAACCATTAAAACCATTGTCCCTGGGATTTGATCAAAATGATTATAAGACAATAAAAAACCTGACAAAGGTCAAATTTGTTGAAAAAGATTTGTTTGAAAAAATCCTTAATAATGAAGCCCGGGACATTTCTTTTTCAGAAACACGACGGTTTATGGGGTTGAAAAAGGATGTATCCGATTGTTTTATGGAACAGGAGATTTCACGAAACGCCATTGACAGGGTTACGGGTGCAACAGATATCTTTTATTTCTCCGAGATTGTGTTTCGCGAAGATTCCGGGTTATTTTTTATGGCGTCTTTTAAGGATAATGGCATACGAAAACAGTTTGAAGCTGTTCTTCGGTTTCTGGGAGATCAAGGTATTGGGGGAGACCGGAATGTGGGTAAAGGTTTTTTTGAAGTGGACGTTGTCGAAGATTTCAATATTCAACAACCTGAAAACCCCGACTCCATACTAAACCTCTCCCTTTATCATCCGTTAAAAGAAGAAATCGATAACCATTTGTTGCAGAATTCTTCATACGATATCATTAAACGCAGAGGATGGGTCACCATGCCGGGGTATCAAACCCTTCGAAAGAAATCATTGAATATGTTTATCGAAGGATCGATATTCTTGAATTTAAACAGGGCGGATTATGGTGATATTCCCGTGGTCGGAGAGAAAAAGGAAGGCTTACTGGATTTTAATCTTTACCGGTATGGAAAAGGTTTCTTTGTTGGATGTTTGGATGGAGGGCCTTGTGGATAAACAGTATAAAATAACGCTCTTATCTCCGGTACACATTGGTTCGGGAGAAAAATTTTGTAAGGATATCGATTACTTTTCGGACGAAAAAAAAGGAACTTTCCTGATAGATCTGGAAAAGTTTTTCGAGACCCTGTCGGTTTCCCAGATTAATACGTTAACTAATAGCGAAAATGTTATCTCATTCATGGACCGGGAAGGGATTAACAAATGGGATTTTATAAAGAAAAAAATCAATTACCAAAAGGTTCATGCTTCGGAAATCATCCGTCATATTAAAGATTGTTTCGAAAGGCCTTACATACCCGGCTCATCCTTAAAAGGTGCATTGCGGACTGTTATTGCCCAGCATATCTTTAAAGAAGAAAACCTCCCTTTTGAATGTACCGGGAATAGAAAAGAATGGGCGTATAAAGAAATGAGTGAAAAAATATTTGGCAAAGATCACAATCACGATTTTCTGAAAGGGTTTATTGTAGTGGACGCGCCTTTTAACGGTTCCGATCTTGCCTTGCATCTTACCAAAGTGTTTACGTTGCAAAGGGACCGGGGGCTTTCTGTGAAATTACGACAAAAGGATAATCCCCGAAGTGAGATGCAAATATATGGTGAATTTTTGAAGGAAAAGGCGTCTTCCCAGGTGAAGACAAAAATAGATGATTTCTTTTTTAAACCATCGGTAATGGAGAAGCTTGATAAAATTAACCAGAATCGAAAGAATGCGCTTTTGAATATAAGAGAAATTGCCAATAAATATGCAAGAGAGAGAATCCAGGATGAATTAACATTCTATTCCGGTCAGAAGGACCTTGAACCGATATCCCGATTTTACCAGGATTTATTGAACAGAATGGAAGCTTGCAAGGGAAATGGATTTTTATTGAATATCGGATGGGGGACAGGGTGGAATTTTAAAACAGGGAATTGGATTAACGAGAAGAATTTGGACGAGGTGAGGCGGACATTTCGAATTGGCAAAATGATAAAGCGTTGTCCGTCAAATCATGAGGGAAAAGATTTGGAATTTAGGAGCGGCGGAAAATTTTATTGTACCAGATGTCAAAAAGAATACGATGAAAATAAGCATAGTAAGCCGTTTAAGCCTTTCCCAAAATCCAGGAAGATTTTGTTCGACAGATTCGATAGAAATGGGAAGCCGTTTTCCATACCCGGTTGGGTGATGTTGACAGAGGTTTAAAAATGAGAATAATAGGTTATATTAGTGATTGTTTTAGTATTATCGGTGCTATTATATCGGCATTGATTTGGTTAAAAATACGATATCAAAATAAGAAATTAATGGAGATCGCTGGCCAAAAGAGTTATAGTCAGGATTATGATAAAATGATTGAATATCATAACGGTATAAATTCACTATTACCGTGTGCTTTCTGCTTATCGCTCACTGATCGTACCTCTTCCATAAGAGATGATGTTCAGAAACATTTAGATCATAAAAAATTAAAAATGCCTATTGCAGAACTGAACTTCGAAGGATTAACCCACGAAAATTTCAGCGATTTTGTTGAAGATCTGAAAAAAAAGCGCAGGGAATTGCAAGCCAGAGGAGTTACTGAAATCCATTTATTCATATCGGGACCGTTGCAGGCAGCCGTAATGGTTGGGGCTATGTTTGATAATTGGATACCCGTTAAAATCTATAATTTCAACCCTCAAACTCGTAATTATGAATATTGGGGGCCCTTGCTGAAGTAATATCGAAACCAGTTGTCGGGCAACCGCCTTTTTTGGATTTTTGCAACAATTCGTGGTTTATTATCGTATAATTAATAGCCAGGATGGTATCAGACACTTTGACATATTTGTTATGACGTTAACGGTTTCGTCGACCCCCGGTAGTGTCAAAATCAGGGTGGGTCGACGAGAAGATCGAAAATAAGAAAAAGTATAGTGTTTGGTTGCTTTCATGGAATTGGGTTTCCGAAGGTTATCAAAAAAATCGAAAATGAGTGAAAATGAAGAATACCAATTGATCATATTTCAATGGGTTGTTTCCCTACTATAAGGGATTGAAACTTGTTATTGACTCTTGTCGTTTTTTAAAGTCTACCGTTGTTTCCCTACTATAAGGGATTGAAACTCAAGAAACACCTCAATGGGTGGGTTGGCAATTGAGTTGTTTCCCTACTATAAGGGATTGAAACAAGAATAATTGTTAATTTGTGTCTGATTTCCTTTGTTGTTTCCCTACTATAAGGGATTGAAACACGTCTCTAAACACTGTACCCGTTCGACTCAACCGTAGTTGTTTCCCTACTATAAGGGATTGAGGAACTCTGAAGTTCAAGAAGTTAAGAGGTTAAGAGGATAAGAAGATGAGAAAAAAGAATGTCCGGCGCGAAGCGCCGTTCTCACCTTCTTAACTTCATATCTTCTCACCTTCTGCTTTTACCGGCAACCGGTAACTGGCTACCGGCGACCGAAAGTTTCCCTACTATAAGGGATTGAGGAACTCTGAAGTTCAAGAAGTTAAGGGGTTAAGAAGGTAAGAAGGTAAGAAAAAAGAGACGTTGCGGGCAACGTCTCGCCAAAACGAACT
>JBLMYT010000062.1:0-58997 GCA_050258455.1 Candidatus Omnitrophota bacterium
TTAAAGCGCAATTAAAGAGTCTGGAAGTAAAAAAATGGGATAATGAATCCAAATTTGAAGTAACAAAGGAATTGATCCGGCAATGTTCATTCGCAGGCTATTCAAAAGATACCATTCGAACATTGCTTACCTTTATCGAATGGGTGATTCGTTTGCCGGAGATTTTCAAAGATCGCATATTCGATGCAATCAAGCAAGTACAGGAGGAAACCAAAATGGAATATGTACCCATGTGGGCAAGAGATATAAGAAAAGAAGGAAAACTAGAAGGTTTAACTGAAGGTCGCAATGAAGGAAGAAATGAAGGCTTAACTGAAGGTCGCGATGAAGGCTTAAATCAAGGCCTAAATCAAGGTCGAAAAGAAGCAGCCGAAAGGATGATGGCCGATGGTCTTGCAATTTCAACCATTTCAAAATACCTTGGCATTTCAGTTGAAGAAATAAAAAATTTAACGGCCAAAACCCACTGAATTTTTCTTCTTCTCTCATGAAGCTATAGTCGATATAAGTCATCATTGACTTTAAAATCGGTCTTCTCGAATTTCTTGATGGATAATTTTCCACTTATATTTGGGCGGTATTTCGGGAGTCGGCACTATACCGTCGATTAGGCTAACCATTCGACTTATAGTTCCTGTGAATTTTTTTGTCAACTTCATTGATGATCATGATTGATCATGATCATCATGGTGCCGTAGCGATATCGGACCACTGAGTTTTCTTCTTCTTTCACGATTTTAATCAGAAGCCAAAGGTTAGGCTTTTACTTTCTTGACAAAAAATCTTTTAACTTAAAGAGTGGGGTATGGGAATCTGATCAAAAAAATTTCAAAAGAAGCATTGCTGGGGATTGAATTTGATAATCAAAGTTCTTATACTTATTTATTAATTTATCATGGTCCGGCGCCGTTAAGGAGGTGACGACTTAAGAATTCACTGTGAGGAAGGAACATGAGGAGGCATTTGTTTATTCTTATCTTATTTTTATTGCAATTATCGAATCTTGCCCCGGCGGCCATACCTTCGCAAGAACGCGCAGCATTGATCGCCTTGTATAACCTTACCGGTGGTGATGATTGGGGCGTTAATGGCGGCTGGAAAACCCCCCCATTGCATACCGATGGATTTGCCATGCCGGGAACCGAAGGAACCTGGTTTGGAATTACTCTTTCAGAAGACCATGTCACTGAGATTAAATTAAATGGAAACCAACTGAAGGGCAGTATCCCGCCTGAGTTAACTGACCTCACTCATTTAAAATTCATCAACCTGAGCGGCATGAATAATTACCACATGATCAGTAATTTTCTGAGTGGCAGCATCCCGCCTGAATTGGGCAATCTCAGTCATTTACAGGAACTTGACCTGAGTTGGAATGAACTGAACGGGGGTATTCCGCCTGAATTGGGTAATCTTGGTTTTTTACAAAAACTTAACTTGTATTCCAATCAATTGAGCGGAATTATCCCGTCAGAATTCGGCAACTTCAGCAACTTAAAGGAGCTTCACCTGGGGATGAATAAACTGAGTGGGAATATTCCTCCCGATTGGGCCAATATCCGTGAATTACAGGTACTTAACCTGTATTCCAATTACCTGAGCGGACCTATTCCTCCGGAATTGGGAAATCTCAGTCATCTTCAGGTGCTTTTTCTGAGTGACAACCAATTGAGTGGAGGCATTCCTCCGGAATTGGGAAATCTGAAAAATATAACCTATTTCGATCTGTCACGTAACCAATTGAGCGGCAGTATCCCGGTAGCGCTGGGCACCCTGAGCCATTTAAATTACCTTTACCTTTATTACAACCAATTGAGCGGCAGCATCCCCCAAGAACTAGGCAATTTGAGCCGTTTAAATTCCCTTTACCTTGATCACAACCAATTGAGCGGCAGCATTCCGTTAACCCTCGCAAAATTGTCAAACATATATCTTTTGGATATCGGCTATAATTGTCTTTCTGTAACCGATCCCACGCTTAGGGTATGGCTAAATGTCCATGACCCGGACTGGGAAGAACATCAGTGCGGGAGTGGGATCCGTTTAAGCCAAACCCAGTTGCATTTTGGAATGCGGATTTCAGACAGCGGGGCTGGCGTCCAAACCATACGGATTCATAACACGGGTAGCGGCCCATTAAACTGGAGCGCTTCTGCGGATACGGCATGGATATCCCTCAACCCCTCTTCGGGTACCGGTGATTCCGTTATTTCCGTATCGGTTAATCCCGAAATTTTAATGGTAGGAGGTTATTCGGGAACAATTAGAATCACGGATCCTGAGGCATTTAATTCCCCACAGGCGATAACGGTTTCACTCCAGGTTTACGGCCAGGGAACCACGTTGCCCCCATTTGGCGAATTCTCAACCCCGCAGGAAGGGGCTATTTTAAGCAATAGCATCGCTGTTACCGGATGGGCGCTGGACGACCTTGGGGTTTCAAGCGTTAAAATATACAATGGAGATACGTGTGTCAGCGATGCAGTATTTGTCGAAGGAGCCCGGCCGGATGTTGAAACTGCTTTCCCCGAATTCCCCATGAATGATAAAGCCGGATGGGGATGTATGCTTTTAACTCACCTTTTGCCGAACGGGGGCAATGGAACATATACCCTAATTGCAAAAGCCGTGGATAGGGAAGGAAACGAGAGCAGGTTGGGTTCCAAAACCATTATCATCGATAATGCCCATTCCGTAAATCCCTTCGGGACGATCGATACACCGATTCCATGCGAGACCCTATCAGGAAAAGATTTTTTGAACTTCGGATGGGCATTAACACCCCAGCCCCATATGATCCCCATCGACGGTTCCACCATCGATGTGGTTGTCGATGGTGTCATTAAAGGGCATCCGGCATATAATATTTTCCGTTCTGATATTGCATCGTTATTTCAGGGATATGCCAATTCGAATGGCGCGTTGGGTTATTATTATCTGGATACCGAAACGCTATCGAACGGGATGCATACCATTTCCTGGAATGTGAAAGACAATGCAGGAAACATCGGCGGAATCGGGAGCCGGTATTTTACCGTATGGAATACCGGGGTGAGCAGTGAAACTGCATCCCGAATTGAGGCCTTCGATTCGGCAAAACTGGGCACACTTCCGGAAGAAGGGGAAACTGTTCGGATTGAAATCAAAGAACTGGAACGGGTTGAAATAAAGTTGTCCGGCCAGGACATGAATGGCGAATTCGTTGAAGGGTATCTCATGATTGGGGATCGATTAACGCCTTTACCCGTTGGTTCCACGTTGGACAATCGTAACGGTGTGTTTTATTGGCAGCCGGGTCCCGGTTTTACCGGTGAATATCACCTGATATTTATTGGAAAAGATCACAATGGGCAATACGTAAAAAAGAACATTATTATAACCATTATTGCTCAGAGCTTCTCTACCTCTTCCTTTGATAGGCCTGAACCGGCAAATACGCCGCCACTAATCGCCCAAGCTCCCACCAATATCACGACTTTCGGCTCCGGTACCGCCTTATACGTGTCTTCAACAGCAAACGCCATGTTTTCCGAAATCGGCCCGGTAATCACGATTCCATCCGCATGCCGCGGCGACGCCACAAACTCGATCCCAAATCGCTGTCCTGTTATTCCATCTTGAAATTCACACATGTTTTTGATATGATGGTATAATAAAAGGTGTGAACATCATGGATGAGACAACAAATGAAACGATCTGTAAGGATCAGGTTGAGAATTGCAATTATGACTCCGCATGGAAAGAGGTCTTAAAAAAACTTTTTAAGGATTGTCTTGAATTTTTCTTTCCCGAAATCCATGATGCCATCGGGATAATGAATCCAAATTTGAAGTAACAAAAGAATTGATCCGGCAATGTTCATTCGCAGGCTATTCAAAAGATACCATTCGAACATTGCTTACCTTTATCGAATGGGTGATTCGTTTGCCGGAAATTTTCAAAGATCGCATATTTGATGCGATCAAGCAAGCACAGGAGGAAACCAAAATGGAATATGTACCCATGTGGGCAAGAGAAATAAGAAGAGAAGGAGAAATAAAAGGCCGAGATGAAGGCTTAAATGAAGGCCGAAAAGAAGGCCGAGATGAAACACTAAAGGAAAACGCCGAAAGGATGATGTCCGATGGCCTTGCGATTGCAACCATTTCAAAATACCTTGGCATTTCGGTTGAAGAAATAAAAAATCTAACGGCCAAAACCCACTGAATTTTCTTCTTCTTTCACGAATGAATCAGATGGGGAAAGCGAAAGACATTTTACTTTCTGGACAGGAAATCCAGAACCCCATTAATAAATGTCAGGGGATGCGTGGGGCATCCCGGTATATATAAATCCACCTGATACTTATTCAAAAATTCCCGGTTCAACGCACCCGAACCGGCAAATACGCCGCCACTAATCGCACATGCTCCCACCAATATCACGACTTTCGGCTCCGGTACCGCCTTATACGTGTCTTCAACAGCAAACGCCATGTTTTCCGAAATCGGTCCGGTAATCACGATGCCATCCGCATGCCGCGGCGACGCCACAAACTCGATTCCGAATCGCTGCATATCGAAATTAACATTGGAACACGCATTCAACTCCATCTCACAGCCATTACATCCGGCCGCCGAGACCTGCCGCAACTTCAACGAACGCCCAAATATTTTTTGAATTTCATCACTCGTTTGAATCGCCTTCTTATAAAAACGTTCTTCCGTTGTTTCCCGATTCACGATCAGATCTTCCTGCGATGTGGATGAGAGTTTATGAAAATTTGAAAAGGAAAGAATACCTTCCGAACACGCGGTTTCACAATCCCCACAAAACACACATTTTCCAAGATCGATGTGTAAGGATTCGGAAGAAATGGCCCGAGTCGGGCATACGTCCCGACAGGCGACGCATCCTTTCTTACAGTCTTTGGAGGAAATCGTCGGAAGTCCTCGAAAGGGTTTAGGGATTGTTGCTTTTCGAACATCCGCAATATATTGAATGCCATGATTGATTCTTGATTTAATTAAATTGAACATTTCGAACTCCTTGTCCCGGTTCCATTATAAAATTATAATTATAAATCATTGCCGCAATAGGAGAGGTTAAAACTTTTATTCACCAGGGGAAAATCCGAAACCCCGTTCTCTCTGACCGCCAACGCCAACCCAAACCAGTTGTTAAACGACGGATCTTTGATTTTATACCGCTCGATACGTCCTTCCGAATCGGTCATGGCAACATGAACGACTTCCCCGCGCCATCCTTCGGTCATGGATACGACCAAACCATCCGGACCAGGAGTATGCGTCAAGGGCGTGATGCGTTCTCCTTCCGGAAGATTGTCCAATAATTCCATAATAAACGCAACGGATTTCTGGATTTCAATATACCGCATGTAAGTCCGGGCAAAGACATCCCCTTCGTCCAGAGTAAATTTATGAACCGGAACGGATTTGTAAATTCCAAACGGATGATCCGCTCGAATATCGAGGGAGAGACCCGAGGCCCGCGCTGCCATACCGACCATTCCGATATCGTTGGCCCGGGTGGTGTTCACCATCCCGGCTTTTTCCAATCGCGCCAATACATTGGGAGAAGATAACATGGCCTCACCCATGAGTAAAATATCCGTTAACACCTTTTGAAGGGTATCTTTCATTTTATCGCGAAGCGCGGGTTCAATATCAAACCGGACGCCGCCGATACACAGGAGACCTCGGCCAAAACGGCTGCCGCAAAGGGCCAGGGAGGTATTGATGACCAGCGTTCGCAGGGCGCTAAAGATGGCGTTTCCGGTTAAATACGCGATATCGTTGGCAATGGCTCCCAAATCCCCGATATGCACGGCAATGCGTTCAAGCTCCAATGCAATGGCCCGAATCGCTGCAGCCCGCAGCGAAATATCGATATTACCTAAGGACTCGATCGCCTGCGCGTAAGCCGTGGCATGCGCAATCACACTATCCCCGGCAAGGGATTCGGCCAAACGCACTTTAAAAGGACTGTGACCGGGAGTGCCTTTTTCTTCAAACAAGGCTTCCACGCCCCGGTGTTGATACCCGAGTTGAATTTCCAGATGATGCACGCGCTCCCCATGACACATAAACCGAAAATGTCCGGGCTCGATGATTCCGGCGTGAACCGGACCGACAGCGACTTCATGCACTTCATCGCCCGTCATTTGAAAAAACGGATAACCGGCCATGGTTTGCGATAGGTCCTGTCGCCGATAATCATAACGCACGGGCTTGAGCCACGGATGACCGTCGGGCCGAATGCCGAATTCGTCGTAAAATTCCCGCTCAAAGATATGAAACGGCGGGCATTCCAGGGTTAGCGACGGGTAGGACGAATGCTTCTCCAACCGGGTCGAGGTAATGGTTAATACCGACTGTTCATCACCCGCCAATATGGCATATAAGAAGATATCACCCGATCGGTTTGTTTCGTCTGACATTCCGAAAAAGGAAACCACGCGCATCCCTTGTTTCGAGGCGTGAATCACTTCATCGCGAAATAGGGAAATCGACAGGCAGGGGATATCGGTTCGAGAAACAACCCGGTTATTTCGAGTAATCAAACGATTCATGGTAACCTCCGATAGGAAACCATGTTCAAGGCATCCGCTGCTTTTTGAAGCATGGAACCGAGATAATCGGGCATATAAAATCCCAGAAAAAGAAGCAGGAGTAAAATGATAACCGGCGGCAGATAGGTCAACGCCGGCGATTGATCGCCCGAAACCGGTTCGCGTTTGGGGCCAAAACTCATATGGAATACTGCTTTTCCCATGCCATATAAAATAATCGTGAGGAGCAGAAAAAACAGGATTGCGGGTAAAATATATTTCTTTTCAAAAAAACCTTTGATCAAAAGGAATTCGCTGATAAACGACGGAAAAGGCGGAATTCCGGATATGGCGACAAAGCACGCCAGCCAGAGCCATCCGTTGATGCCATCGGCTTGAAGAATCCCCCGGGTTTTTTCGATCTCTTTGGTCTTAAACCGGTGCACGATGTTTCCGGCCGTGAGAAAGAAGGCGCCTTTGGTGAAGGAATGGGCCACCATGTGAAGCATCGCCGCATAGGTTCCGATACCGCCGGTAGCCGCACCAATGGAAATAATCCCCATATTCTCGATGGACGAATACGCCAGCATGCGTTTGTAATTGTTGGTTCGTAAAATGAAAATCGCGCTGATTAAAAGCGATAACAGCCCCATGACCATGAGCAGCGTTCCGGAGTAGTATTCCAGGTGAGCGAGCGTCATCAGGCCGCTGACCCGAAGAATTCCCAGTAACGCCGTATTGAGGAGTGCGCCGGAAAGCATGGCGGAAACGGGTGACGGGGCTTCGGAGTGAGCATCGGGCAACCAGGCATGAACCGGGGCCAATCCCATTTTGGTTCCCAGTCCCACGAGGATAAACGGAAACGCGAGTTTCAGCCAGAACGGATTAATTTTTCCAGCGTTTCGGTACAGGTCCGCAAAAAACAGCGAATCCAGATGCCCGGTTCCAATGGAAAGCAAGATAATGCCGACAAAAGCCAATGAAATACCGATCGAGCAAATAAAGATGTATTTCCATGCCGCTTCCAGCGAAGAGCGGGACCGTTCGGCATAAATCAATGGGGCGCTAAACAACGTCGTGGCTTCGACAAATACCCATAAGAGGGCGAGGTGGGTGGAGAAGATCACGCCGGCCATGGCCCCGATAAAAAACAAGAAGTAAACCGTGTATTCGGTTTGTTCTTTGATCGTAAACTCGGAATGGTTAAAATACACGATGTTGTAAACCGATACCGCGAGAAAGAGAAACGCCATAATCGACAAAAACAGAGTATTGAGCGGGTCCATGCCGAAATACGCGGTAAAGGTTACCGGATGGATGGAAAGGACAATGGATCCGGCAGCGAAAATAACCGCATAAAGCACCAGAGCCAAACGGTTGGCGGTTTTTGATTCCAGGAAAAAACAAAGCGGCGCGGCAATCAAGGGATAGAGGAGGATGGCGGCAATCATGGTAATCCTAATCGGTCAACCGGGTCAGCGTGTCGATATGAATTTCATCGAACGTGGAATGAATCCGTTTGAGCACGACCACCAGGAGAAACACGCCGATAAAAATATCGAGTAAGACGCCGAGGTTCACCATCAGCGGCATCTCCCGGGAAATGGAAAAGGAGAGCAGAAAAATGCCGTTTTCCAATACAATAAAACCCAGGATATGCGTGATGATTTTTTTTCGGGACATGATGACATACAACCCGGTCAGGATGGTGGAAATGGAAACACCAAAATGCAGCGGCCGGATTTCAGGGGAATATTTTCGGGATAAAAACGCCAGGACAAACGCAAACGCCATCATGACGGTCAGGATTCCCAGCGAATGGAAATTCATCGTATACGGTTCCACTTCCCGCCGGACATTCATTTCCCGAATCGCTTTAAAGAGCATCAGGGGAATGATGATGGTTTTAAATCCCAGGGTTTCGATCATCAGGAAAATAAAATTAATCGAATTGAGAACCGGCGCTTCCAGGGCCACGGCCAGGAAAATGATCAACCCCTGCATGAATAACGCTTTGACGTAGGCTTCCAGGCGGTTGGTAATGGCAATATAAAGTAAACTGACGGCAAAAAGAACGATCAGGAAATGAATCATTTCGGCCCTCCGGGTCCATAGGTGTAAGTGTAGATGATTAATGCGGCCAGCGAAATAAATGAAACCGAAGACACCATCAGAATAAATTGAGGCACATGAATGAGTCGCAGTCGCGCCATCAGGGATTCGATCAGGCCAATGGCCGCTGCAATGATGAACACGATAATCAGGTAGAGCGGAAACCAGAAGAGAAGCGGAAGCCCGCGGGGCAACAGCAGGTTGGGAATTAAGGAGGAGAAGATCACCATCTTTAGTGCAGACCCGTATTGGATGAACGCCAGGTCCGGTCCGGAATTATCCAGGATCATCACCTCATGGATCATGGTGAGTTCCAGGTGGGTATTGGGATCGTCCACCGGAACGCGGCATCCTTCCACGAGGATCATAATAAAGATCACCAGGATGCTGAGACCGACCGTGAGCGTGGCCATTTCCGAATCCGCAGGAAGAAGAGCGGAAAGCGATTCAAACCGGGTAAAACCCGTCATCACGCACAGGGCAGAGATAATGATCAGGAATGCCGGTTCCATGAGACTCGAGAAGGTCACCTCTCGGCTGGCCCCCATGCCTTCGAAGCTGCTGCCGGTATCCATGGCACTGAGGATACTGAAAAACTTTCCCATGGCCAGGATATAGGCAAAGAAGATGAAATCCCCTTCAAAACCCAGGATGGATTTATGGTTGATGATGGGAACCACCATGCCGGCCAGGATCACGGCGGCCAGTGAAACCGACGGTGCCGCTTTGAAAATCGGGGAGGTGACGGTGCTGATCACTTCGCCTTTTTTTAAGAGTTTAAGAAAGTCGAACCAGGGCTGCATCAGGGAAGGACCCTTGCGGCCGGCCCATAGCGACTTGATGCGATTGATCATACCGATATAAACAAACGGTAAAACGGTGATGACAAGTAAATTTAAAATCAATTCGATCATTGGGATGTTCCTAAAATCCACAGAATGGCGGTGATCAAAAAAATTAACCCATAGAGAATGTATTGTTGAGTGGATCCCCGTTGAATCCAATGCAGCAATCGGGTACTGCGGAGAATGCCTTTGGAGACAGGGGCAATCACGTAGGTTTCAAAAATATCGGTAAAATGGGTTTTGAGTCGCCAGCGGGTGGGAAACAGGGAATCGGAGGATTGCGTGATATAAAAACGCGAATCCAGCAGCGGCCGAAACAGGATCAGGAAGAAGCGCGAATAGGAGGAACCGCTGTACTGCATTCGGGGCGATGGCGCCTGGTACCCGCAATCCCAGGTTTTATGTTCGGTAACCGGTTTGTGTTTCAACAGCGACCATCGAAGCGCGAAAATAGTCCCTAAGAGCAAGAAAAAGACAAAAAGCGCGTAGGAAATATTACTTAAAATACCCGAGCAGTAATCGGCAAACAGCGCCGGTTGGGCGCCCAGCAGATGCAGCGGTTGTTCCAGGAGTCCGGAAATCAACTGCGGAAACAGACCGATCACCAGGGCTTCGGCTGCCAGAAAACCCATGATCACCAACATGATGGGTTTGGCTTCTCGGGTGGGAGGATGAGCATTGGCATGTTTGGGAAGGCCCAGAAAGACCATGCTGAACATTTTGGTAAACGCGATCATGGCCACGCCGCCGACAAAGGCCAGCGCACCGATCGAAAGAATGCTGGCTGTTTTAATCATTGCATGGGGAGAAAGGATGCCTTTGATCATGGAGAAATAAAGCAGGAATTCACCGATGAAACCATTGAATGGGGGAAGCGCGCAAATGGCAAGGGAACCGGCCAGCATCAACGCGGCCGTGACCGGCATGGCGTGGGTGAGGCCTCCCATTTTTTCCATGTCTCGATGGTGGGTGTATTGGTACACGTTTCCGGTTCCGAAAAAGAGAAGCGCTTTGAACACCGAGTGATTGAACAGGTGAAACAGAGCGCCGCCGAATCCAAACGCGGCCATGGCCGGAATATCGTGTGCCAGGCCCAGCATGCCGATACCGATGCCGATACCGATAATGCCGATATTTTCGATACTGGAGTAAGCGAGGAACCGTTTGATATCGCGTTGAGCAACCGCGTAAATGATGCCCAACAACGCGGAAACGAGTGAAATTCCCAGCACAACATAGGCCAGACCTTCCGGGACCGGGCCCATCAGAAACAGAATGCGACAGATACCATAAATTCCTGTTTTAATCATGACGGCAGACATGAGTCCCGATATATGAGCAGGAGCTGCCGGATGGGCTTTGGGAAGCCACACGTGAAAGGGGAAAAATCCCGCTTTGGTTCCAAACCCGATAAAGAAGAACAGGAAGAGAAGGGAAACGGGTGCGGCACCGCTTTTCAGAAAGATTGAAAAGGCCGGGAAAGAGAGGCTGCCGGTGTGGACATACAGAATGACAAATGCAGAAATTAAAAAGATGACCCCGACGTGCATGGCTACCAGATAATGGATCGCTGCATCAAAAACCTCGCGTTTCTCGTGTTCAAAACCCACCAGAAACAGCGATGACAGCGACATGATTTCCCAGGCAATCAGAAAGGCCAGGGCGTTTTGTAAGACCGTCACCAGGAGCATGAACACGATCAGGATATTAAAAAAGAATAAATGAGAACCCACCGGTCGACCCGTTTCAATGTAAGGTTTCAGGTAACCGCCGGCATAGCAGGCGGCAGCACATCCGATAAGGGAAATGATCAGAATGAAAAACGCAGACAGGGCATCGATTGTAAATAACACCTCTCCCCAGGGAAAGGACAGAGGAACACTCCGGGTCAATGGGGTTCCGGTCAATAAGACGCGAAGCGAGACCAGGGTGAGTAAAACCGCGCCCACCGCAGATGAACAAACGATAATGCGCGGTTTCAGCCGAGCCGGGGCAAAGGCCTGACCGATGCCGCCCGCAAGATAAACCAAAAGGGAGTAGAAGAATAAATTGAACAAGTTCATGGTTTCGATGACGTTGGGGGATTTTCTTTTTCGTGAATGCTGGAAAAAATAATATCTGCCGGATGCTTGAGGCGAATATGGGTAATAATATCCTCTTGCCGACACAGGTAAGACACCCGGGAAAGGATTTGCAAATGCCGCCTCGAATTGGCACTCAGAATAATAAACATCGCGATAACCGGTTGATGATCCGCCGCATTGAAATCGACCGGCTCCTTGAGCAGGCACAGCGTCACGCTCTCATGGTCGGTATCGGCAATAATCGGGTTTCTCGGATGGGGAATGGCAATGCCCTTTCCAATCGCCGTGGGCATCATTTCTTCCCGTTCCAGTAAGGAGTAAGTCACCATATCCTTCCCAACCTCCGGAGGAATGGGCATGCGATTGACCGCATGTTTAATGACTTCAATGGGGGTTTTGCCTTCGATATCAAAGAAAATACCCCCGCGTTTCAACAGGAGCGGAAAGGTCAATGGCGCATCGGAGGAGATTTCGAGAAACCGCGGCGAAACGGGAATATTGTTTTTGAGTACCCATTCTTTGACCTCGGTCACATTGAAATAATACTGATGATTGATCTTGTAAGCCGGCAGATTTTTCTCCCGAATCCACTCGAGCAATGTTTTTTCGGCTATCTGAAACGCTTCGGTCAGATCTTTAATTTTTAATTGCATCGCGCTATTCCTGTTTTTCTTCAATAACGATATAAAATGCTTGATTATACAACGATTTGATCGATTCGTAAACCCCTAAAAAAACTAAAAAAAATTTCCCTACCTTTTTGAAAAAAGGTAGGACCAAAAACTTTTGGTTTGAGGTGGTGGAAATTGGGGGTTTAAAGAGGGATTAAGAAAGTATGTATAAAGTATGTATAAATGCGATGGGAGTTTGGGAACGTGTAGGGGCAGACCCGCGTGTCTGCCCGTGTCAGAGGATGAAAATGCGAATCACTGACGTGGGCCCCGCCCACTTTACAAGTATGCCATTATCATGTACAATAGAGGTATGGAATATCCGGAAAAGTTAACAAAAAAGGAGGAATTAAATAATGACGAGAAATGTCTTTAAGGAAAGATCGTTATGTGTGGCATCCGATCTCTCGATTGATGAAAAAAAGTATATTTTCGAAAAGGCGAAAATTTTAAAGGAAGCCTGGAAGTCCAATGACACGGAAACCCTGGACCGCTTCCGAATTAATGATAAAGATTTCGGAATCTATGAAGTTTTCCTGGAAGACAGCACCCGTACACGGGAATCATTCCGCAATGCCGCCAAATTCCATGGCGTCAAACTGGCCATGTTTGATTCCGACAGTTCCTCGTTTAATAAAAATGAAAGTTACATGGATGGGTTTATGACCCTGGCCGGCTACCGTAACCAGATCTTTATCGTCCGAAGCCGACTCGAAGGGGTATGCCGCTGGCTGGAGCGAAAGGGAAAAATTTACGCCGAGCGCAATCACCTGGGGTATGTGCCGGCATTCATCAATGCCGGGGATGGAAAACACGAGCACCCGACCCAGGAACTACTGGATGAGTTCACCCTCATCGAAGATAATCACTGGCGCACGGATTCCCTTCATATTGCCCTCGTGGGGGACTTGTACCACGGCCGAACCGTTCACTCCAAAGCCGACGGCCTGCGCATCTTCGATCACGTCAAAGTGGACTTGATTGCGCCGCCGGAACTGGCCATGCCGAAACAATACATCGACCGGATGAAAGCCAATGGATTCGAGCTTCGCGAATTCCAATCCCTGGAAGAATACCTCTCCCAACCCGATATCGCCAACCGGTTCTATTTTACCCGCCCGCAACTGGAACGCATGGGCGAAGAAATATTGAAACGCCAACAGGAATTAAGACAGAAAATCACGTTCAGAGAAGAATTTATCGGAAAACTTCCCCGGGATACCTTCTTTTATCATCCGTTACCCCGCCACAAAGTCTATCCCACCATTCCCATTTTCCTCGACGATACCCCGCTCAACCATTGGGAAAATCAATCCATCAACGGAATGTTTGTCCGAATCATCCTCCTGGCTGCCGTAGCCGGTAAAGTGGGGGATGATTTCGACGGTCAGACCGTTTCGGATCAGGAATACACCGACGATTTTATTCATGAAATCATTCCCGATCAGACGAAACACAAAACATTGAAAGAGGGTATCAATCCCTTATCCAATGGCGTGGTCATCGACCGCTTCTGCCGGGGCGAATCCAAAGAAGATATCTGGCTGTATTTGTTCAAAGCCATGAAGATGATGCGATTCAGCCACTATAAAGGGTCGATCGGTGTCGGCGAATCCAAAAAAGATCCCGGCGTTTACAAAGGATTAATTTTCCTTCCGGAAATCGACGAACTCTCCGACGTGGAAATCCGACGACTGGCGGCGATTACTGCCGGATGCACCGTGAACATTGTAAAAGAAAATCGGGTCGTTCGAAAATTGCGAATCACCTCGCCGCACCGAATCCTTAACATCGAAGGAACGGGGTGTACCAACACCAGTTGTATTTCCCACGGTTCGCATTCGGAAAACGTTCCCCCCGAATTCATCCGCCAAGAAGAAAAAGGGTCATTGGTCTGCATTTACTGTGGAACGCCCCACCAATTCAAAAACATTTGGAAGTAAATCGAAATAACCCGATAGATAAAAAAGATAAATAGATAAAAATAAGTAAAAAAAAACGTGGGCTGCGTTAGCGCAGCCCACGTGAATGAATGTATTTAATCTCTTAAGTCTTCGCTTTAATAATCTTTCAAATCTTATTCGATTTCCAACAACAGGTGATTGGCCAGGATGTTATCACCTTCTTTCACACCGATTGTTCGAATAATCCCGGATTTGGGCGCCCGGATTTCATTTTCCATTTTCATGGCTTCGTGAATCAGGATGATATCGCCCTCTTCGACGCGATCGTTGACCCGGTAGTAAATCTTTTTGATACTGCCCGGAATGAAACTTTTCACGATACCGGATTTGGACGATTTTAAGGGTTTCTCCTTAAAATAGAACAAATTGTCGATTTTGAGTAAAGCCGCCGAGAAATATTCCCCATTGACGTAAATTCCCGTGGGGTAACCGTCGGCGTTTTTCTCGATTTCCATATGGTACAATTTATCGTTTAACCGGAACGATTTCACTTCATACTCGTCACTGTCGCCAATGGAGATATTGTATTCGGAATTGTTGATCTTAAGGGCGGTTTCTGAATAAAACGTCGCATTATTTGTAATTTCGATATCGAACTGATGATTTTCAACTTGAAATTTATATTTCATTCTTCGCCTCCTCTATAGCCGGTTGAATAACCGCTTAAAGAAGCCCGGCTGTTTCATGGTTTCCAACCGGGCTTTGAAATTTTTTTGTTTGTTTTCCAGATGGAACGCAGCGGCCAACAATGCCGTGGCTTTACAGATATCTTCTTCGCTCTTTCGCTGTTTGGCGTAATTGTATTTGAGATTTAGGAAATCAATAATCGTTTCGCCTCGGGCTAAGGCCTCGTTTTGGAGAAAACTCCGTAAAAAGGGAAGGTTGGTTTTAATGCCCCGGATGATGATGTTGTTTAAGAAGTTTCTCATACTGGTGAGCGAATGATCGCGACGGGAAGAGAAGGTCAGGATCTTACCGATAAACGGGTCATACAGGGGAGAAATCTCTGCGCCGGTAAACAAATTGGTTTTGAAAATATTCCGGATCGAGGAATAGTTATAAAACTCGGTAACGGTTCCCGATGAGGGTTGGAAATTATCAAACGGGTTTTCAGCCATCAAGGAGACCAGGAGCACGTGGTGTCGGGGTTCGATGATTTTGACGCCTTCGACATGGTGCAGGGGTTCCCCATTGATAACGGCAAATTGTTTCTTTAAGAAGTTCGAGGTCATGTGGACTTCGGGAATCAAGGTGTTAATCTGGAGAGAGGGATTGAGTTCGGAAAAATAAGAAACGCCTTTTTCCACGATGAATTCGATATACCCCATGCCGATGTAATGGATTTCCTGGAGAATTTTTTGGGCATCGTGATACAGGGATCGCCGCTGATCCGCATTGATGTTCGGCGACGGAGATTCCTGAAAGATTTTCTGAAATCGCCGTTGAATCGAGGATTCGATTTCGGGCGGAAATAAGATATTGCCCCGGGTATCTCGGAAAAAGGGAATTTCGATATGGTGGGCATACGGGAAATACTCTTCGAGAAAAACGCCCTGTTTCTGGTTCGATTCACTCTTCAGCATGTTGTTGATGCGTTCCTGGGCATTTTTCTTGTATTCGACCAGGCGAATCCCTTTGCCGCCAAAACCGCACAAGGGTTTGACCAGCATGGGGAATTTGGAATCCGTGGGTAAGGCATCGAGGGTAATCGGCGATTTGATCGGGCTGGAATAGGGCATGACCCGGATCCCCAACCGTTCGGCAATTTTTCGTAAATGAATCTTGTCTCCGACGGTCCTCATGGTTTTAGGGTCAGGACCAATGAATTGGATATTGTTATCCTGGCACAGTTGGGAGAATTCAGGGCTTTCCGAGAGAAACCCATAACCGGGATGAACATAATCGGCTTTCACTTCCAGGGCTTTTTCGATGATGGCTTCCATATCGAGGTAGCTGTCTTGAAGTCGGGACGAATAAAATTTATAACTTTGGTCCGCCAGTTTGACGCCCAGGGATTTGGAATCTTCCGGTGAATGAAGCAGGATGGTTTCCAGGCCGATACCTTTCATCGAATCGATGATATCCAGGGCAATGACCCCTCGGTTCGGAATAATTACCTTTTTTGTCATGGTGTCACCTATAAGGGGATATTCCCATGTTTCTTCCGCGGGTTCTGCAACGATTTATGTTCCAGGGATTCCAGGGATTTGATCAGCAGCGGGCGGGTTTCGGTGGGAAGAATAATATCGTCGATGTAACCGAATGCGGCAGGGAGTTTCGGGTTGGCAAATTTTTCTTTGTATTCGAGGATCAGGCGTTCGCGCAAGGTTTCGGGTTGGTCCGAGGCTGAGATATCTTTTTTGAAGATCACGTTGATCGCGCCCTGGGGGCCCATGACGGCAATCTCGGCCGTGGGCCAGGCGTAAACCACATCGGCGCCGAGGTGTTTGGAGCTCATGACAATGTACGCACCGCCGTAGGATTTCCGGGTGATTACGGTCAGTTTGGGGACTGTGGCTTCCGAATAGGCATAGAGGAGTTTGGCCCCGTGTTTGATGATCCCGAGTTCTTCCTGGTCTCTTCCGGGTAAAAATCCGGGAACGTCGACGAAACTCACCAGCGGAATATTGAAGGCGTCGCAGAAGCGGATAAACCGCGCGCCCTTTAAGGAGGCGTTGACATCCAGTGTTCCGGCATACACGTCGGGATTGTTGGCGATGATACCCACGGTTTTTCCTCCCAGCCGGGCAAAGCCGACCACCAGGTTTTGCGCGAAGTTTTTATGGACTTCGAAGAATTTCTCGTTATCCACAAC
Source organism: Candidatus Omnitrophota bacterium (assembly GCA_050258455.1). GTDB lineage: Bacteria > Acidobacteriota > Aminicenantia > UBA2199 > UBA2199 > JAKAGC01. The sequence continues at coordinate 17,042 of JBLMYT010000062.1, forward strand.
CAGGGTGATCAATTCTTTGACATTGTAGGGTTTATTGGGATTGGTCGGAACAATTTCGTTTAATTTGTCTTCCATTCGGTCAAACGGATCATTGGGAAGGGCACCGGGAGGTGCTTCGAGGTTGGAGGAGGGAATGTAGCTCAGCAATTCTTTAACCATATCCAGGGTATTTCGCTCATCGCTGCCCACGAAGTGACAGACGCCGGATTTTCCCGAATGGGTATCGGATCCGCCCAACTCATCAAAGGTGACTTCTTCTTTATTGACGGCTTTAATGACTTCGGGACCGGTCACGAACATATGGGATTTATGCTGCACCATGAAAATGAAATCCGTGATGCCGGGGGAATACACCGCGCCTCCGGCGCAGGGGCCCATGATGACGGAAATTTGAGGAATCACCCCGGATGCCCGGGTGTTTCGATAGAAAATATCCCCGTAACCCGCGAGGCTGCTGATGCCTTCCTGGATGCGCGCACCGCCGGAATCATTGATGCCCACCACGGGCGCTCCGGCTTTTAAGGCAAGATCCATCACATTAACGATTTTTTGGGCATGCATTTCACCCAGCGAACCCCCAAGAACCGTAAAATCCTGAGAGAATATGTAAACGGTCCGATCGTGAACTTTTCCAAATCCCGTGATGACGCCGTCACCGTAGAATTTCTTCTTGTCCAAACCAAAATTGGTCGATCGGTGTTGAATGAAGCTTTGCAATTCGACGAAAGTGCCGGGATCGAAAAAATACTCGATGCGTTCCCGCGCCGTCATTTTTCCTTCCTTGTGCCGGGCCTCGAGCTTATCCAGCCCGCCCGCGGCATCTTTTTCTTCTCTAAGTTTTTTTAATCCTTTGATTAAGTTTTTCATTTTGATTTCCTATTTTTCCTCTCTAAATGATTCATTTCGTTTTTGAGACGTTGACGAATAAAAAATTTTTCCTTCCACGATTTGATGGAATATTTTCTTTTCTTTTTCCAGTACATCGATATATTTAAATAATTCGTTTTTATTTTTTCCGGTTAAGAGGTTCAAATCTTCAATGGTCATGGGCCGGCGCTCAATGGTATTCAGGATATTGTTTTCCAGATTGCGGCAAAAGGTCCGGATCTCTTTTCGTCCGTGGGTACGTCGAATGATTTCAACCGGTAAATCCTTCCACGCTTCCATGATCCGTTCCAGGGTGTCCATATCCACGGCGTGAACGTTCTCGTAAGCGGGAGGGCGATCCAATGAGTTCAATTGCACCTTATCGGGCTGGATCCGAATCAGCGTATCATGAATTTTTCCCAATTCGTCGTCGGTATCGTTGATGCCCCGGGCAATGAAGACTTCCATCCATATGGTGCCTTGAAAGGTTTGGCGAAATCGAATCAGTCCGTCGATGACGCGATCGATCCGTAAGTCGGGATGGGGGCGGTTGATCATGGAAAAGACGTCGGGCGATACGGCATCCAGGGACGGGAGAACCAGGTCGGCGTGGGCGATTGCTTCTCGAACTTCTTCCAGGTATAAAAGGGTCCCATTGGTGATAACGGCAATGGGGATGGGCGTGATTGTTTTGATTTCGGCAATAATGGTCCCGATATCTTTATTTAAGGTGGGTTCTCCGGATCCGGAAAACGTAATGTAATCGATATGGGGCTCTCCGCTGATTGCGGTTTTCACTTCCTCGACGATGCGTTGGGGATCAACAAAATGCTGGCGCTCGAGCGTTAAATCCGTGGTCTTACCGCATTCGCAGTAGAGACAGTCGAGGGAGCAGGTTTTATAGGGAATAATATCGACTCCCAGGGAAATTCCAAGTCTTCGGGACGCAACGGGTCCGAATATGTGTCTAATCATCGGCTATGGGATTGAAAATCGGAGAACCGAAAAAATTTTTTCGATTCTCCGATTTTACGGTTCGTTTAAATTTATTAAAATATTACGACTTAATCGAGTGAAATGGAGCTTTTTGTTTTTTCTTTACGCTTGGTATCCATTTCGTTCCATTTTTTCATGCATGGCGCATCTTTACCATTGACCAGGGAACAAGAAAGGTATTCGGCGATATAGACGATACAGGCACGGATGGCTTTGCCGGCCGGGGTTTTCTTGGCATCGGCGCCGCCAATGGAAAAATTGCGTAAGCTTAACCCGGCGCTAATGGATGACCCTTTGGCGTTGGCTTCGATGGTTCGGGCATCGTAGATTTCGCCGGTTTCCGTATCCACCACTTTCACATCCACGGCAATATACGTTTTTTCTTTGGTTCCACCCAGGCTGATCCCTTTAAAGCGGATGCCGCCGCCCTGGGCGCTGGATTCTTCCCATGCCGAAACCGTTCCGGCAACGAGGTATTTGGCGCCTTTGAGTTTTTTCATCTTCACCAGTGTGGCTTTACTGACTCGCCCGGAAGCACTCAGGTCCTGTTCTCCAAGAACCGCGTTGATCTCGTTTCGTTCCAAAACGGTAAATTCCCCGGCGCTGACCAGTTCGGAGGCCAGCATATCTTGAAGGTCATCGCCCACGGTTCCATGCCACCAACCCAGACCACCCACGTGATTGGTAAAACGCAGGACACCGATTCGGGGTTTATCGGATTCGGCATGCGCGGTTCCGATACTGATTATCAATACGAACAGAACTAAAAACAAAATGTTTTTTTTCATTGTTCCTCCTTTTGTTAAAGCTAGAATTATAATGAATTAAAAACGAAAAGTCAAAATAAAAAAATTGGGGTATCATTGGTTAATGTATTTAAGCAGGTGGATTGTAATCGGCTCATCTCCGTAAAACCCGAAATGACTGATCATCTTCCGACCCTTTAATTCAAAGAGCGAAATGCTGCCCTCAATGACGATTTCCTTCCAATCCTGCTGGAAATCCTTGTTGTAATACTCGGGATAAAAACCGATGGCCGGGTTGGGGGAAAGAAATTCGATCAGCCGCCAGGCCGTTGGTTCATCGATCCCCGAGGGATTGCATTTAAGGGATTCCAGGATCTGGACATTCAGGGCATCGTATCGCCACTGGATATCGTTCAGGTCGGCGCTGGCGACCAGGGCGACCCAATCGTTCATGGCCATGTAGCGCATTTCCGGTGTGAGGCAGTGGTTGGAAACCCAGGCCCCATTGGGTAAAGTTTCCCGTTGCGGTGCAAAATAGAAGGGACCCGGACAATTGGTCTCGGTCCAGGTTTTGTTGATGAACCCTTCTTCGCCAAACGCCTCCGGATCATATTGGGCTTTTGAGAATATTTGCTTGAGTTGTTGATGGATTAATGACAAGAGGTCTTTGATCTTCATCCCTTTGAAAATGCGGGGCAAATCTTCCAGGACATCTTCCACGGTTTTCATTAATTTCGGACCCAATTCTTGATTAAAGGCGTTCCACAAATTTTCATTGTAACTTAAGTAATCGGTGGGAAAATTGTAGTTTCCGTCGCGAACCATTACCCCTTTTTGGGGTTCCGGGGTATGGTATTTTTCTCGGGCCGCTTCGATAAAGGCTTCGTCGGGTAGGACGCCTGCTTCTTTGTAATAATCGGGAACATAGTCAAAGTAAGGGAGGGTATTGCTGTCGAGTTTGGCCCCGGCTTCGATCACACAGGCATTATCATGATCGCTTTTCCCTTCGCCCACGGGATAGAGCCAGGACACGCCGCGTTGGGTATCGATCATGCGTTCGACCAGCTCCTCGGTGGTCCGGCAATACTGCATGAGGTCGCGGTTGAGGCAAAGGGAATTGAAGCCCGGGCGGTCGACATTGCAGAGTTGGGAGGGGGACATATCCACGCCGATACCGAGGCCTTCGCTGTTCATGGCCGCAACGCTTCCGATCATTCCCGGAGCCGATTGGCTGACGATCGGCAGCAGCGGTTTTCCCTCCGCATCCACCGGGTTGTAAATAAATAAGCACGCGGTATACTCGAACACCCCGGCCGTGGCAAACATGAAATCCCGGCCGAAGTAGTGAACATTGCCGCCAACCGAGGGTTGGGCCGATTGCGGGTCATTGTACAGGGAAAAGGCATTGCACATGATCGGGAGTTTCAACAGAAACGCCGGGATATTATTCTCTTTAAATAATTTCCCCGTATAGATATGGGTCAGCAGGCAATCGATTCCAAAGTTAAGAGCCCAGAGATTATCCCAGGTCACCTTGGTTTGCGGATTGGCTTCCTGACACCCGGCCAGAATGCCCTTGAGTTCATCCTGGTACGCCTGGGGAATATCCGGGGCCATGCTCTTGGAAATCTCGTAAATGATTTTGATCATCAGTTGTTTGATGAATTCCATCAGGCCGGTGTCCGGGGTCTGGATATTGAAAAAAGCAAAGATGATGTTTTCCACAAAATCGGTTGTCATTAGCGACACCTGATCTTCGGCCAGCAGGCCGGTGAGGTAACCCATTTGGTAGCCATTGCCTTCCACGTAATAGACGCGTTTGGGTTCCTGACTCTTCAGGTTTATTGCCGTTTTACTTTCCGCAAGTACCCCGATTTTTCCCTGGTATTCTTTGTAACCGATCGGTTCCCCGGTTTGGGGATCGTTGAAATACCGGACATTGAATCCGTCGGAATCAAAGGCTTGCTTTAACGAATCGAAACGTTCCTGTAAATTGGTGAGTTCAGCCATAGTTATCTCCTTTTTTTGAGTTATGTTTAAAAATTAAATCTATTGAGAAAAAGAAAGCCGGGAAAAACGTTTTCCCGGCTTTTCTTCTAATGGTTGAAATTAATTCTTATTGGATGGGGGAGCTTCCTCCAAATGTCTTATTCATCCTTACTAAATTTCGGAATGATTCGGATATGCACGCGCTGTTGAGACATCGGTCCGGAGGCATCGGCGGTCAGAAAAATCAGCCAATAGTCGCCCACAAAACCGGCCGAAGGCTGCCAGTAATAGATTCCGTTTGCCTCATCGAGGGTCGAACCGATGGGGAGTGGTTCCAGGCGGTTGCCGATGAGATGATACCCCGTAAATTCGAGGTCAGTGGGATGACCCTTTTGCCGAAGGGGGAGTTCCAACCGCTCGTCTTCGCGAAGGGTCACCAGGGACGCATTGCCATGAGGATCGAAGGGAATCGCGGATAATTCATTTACCAAATGGTAAACGGTTTTTTCCTCCTGAATAGCGGCGGCTTCCGGTAACCGGGAGGAACCGGAGTTTTGAATGGTAAAATATCGGCTGCCGATGCCGTCGGTTTCACCGGAGTTATTCGACGCAATCCATTGGATCGTATGGATGCCGTCGGTGTATTTGGTCGTATCCAGATACATGTAACCTCCGGCGCCGTTGCTGTTGGTGCAGGAGGGAAATAAACCGGCAATATCTGCTCGGTAATTGTTATAATGGACATTTCCTTTGTTGACGCCGTCCACATACAGGTAAATGGTCGAGCCGTTGGTGGGAATGGAACCGGGAGACGGCGTGAGAACCCATCCGAAATTCACGAATTCCTTACCCGAGGCGGTGCCGCCCTGCGTCGGCGTATCGATCGCCCCAAAGGGTTTGGTCGCGTGTAAATTATCGCAGTGGATGGTTTTGCTTCCCAGAATCGTGACGTGGCCTTCGATATCGGTGGCTTTGGCGACAAGCGTATACGTGCCGTTTCCGCCATTGGGTAAGAAATTGGTCAACAGCATGTAGCCCCAGCCGGCTTTATTGGCATTGGGGTAGGTCGGAAATGCAGCTTGCACATCGGGGCGAGCCCCTGCGATAAATACGGCATCCCCGATAAAGGTTTCGCCGTTGTAGATTTTGACGCTTTCGATTCCCACATCATCCAGCGCCCATCCGGTCACCGGCACGCTGCTCGAAACCGTTGAACCATCGGTCGGAGTGGCAAAATCACCGAACGGGGGCTGAGTTTGCGAGGAAGCGGTCGTATAGGCCTTGATGCAGATATTGGTATTGGCGGATGATTGGGCTATATCTATCCAGGTATTCCCCGCTACACTAAAAAAACTTTCCCCACTATTGGCCGTGGCCTTGGATGAATATTCATTAATAGGGGTTTCGACCGCAATCGGATAAGCATTGGATGAATTGGTGAATTTAATCACGACGGAAAATGTTTGCCCGCTGGCGACATTGACCGGGGAATCCAACAGCACAGTGTAAAATCCGGGGTAGGTTTGGGAACCGGTTTGAGTGGCCGAAAGGGTCCCGCTCCGAGGTTCCCCTGCGGTCACACCTTTATAAACGTATATTTCATATTGGGCATTGGCGTCGGTGAGATAGAATCCCACGGCTCTGATGTCGGTATTTTCTTCGGCGGTGAAGATATTGGCGCCCCATGCGGTAGTACTGCCGGAAGAAGCCCCAATAGGGGTTACAAAACCCAATAGATCATACTGGTACACCTTTTGGTAGTTTGATGGGACTTCGGCATTGTTGAAACTGCAAAAATCACCGAGGGAGGTATCGTAATAGGAGATATAAAAATACCCATTCTCTCCCCAACCGGTCCCCCAACTGTTTTTCACAATAAAAGCACCGTTGCCGGCCGGAGCAACGGTGAATTTACTGGCGGCAAAATTATCATCCCATCCCACAATCGCGACCGCATGGTTCACCTGCTGGGTTCCATTGTAGTAATAACTGTTATTGGGAGAATTAAAAAAGTACTCCTCGTGTTCATAGGAACACTGAACGGCACCGTAGTGGGTCACGTAATATTTAATGGCGTCGTTGTCCAGAGAACCGGTCCGATCGGGCAAAAAGACCGCTTGCTGAATATGTTTTTGGGGAGAATAGGCACTGATCGACGACGTATAGAGATAGGGAACGTCGGTTTCACTGAGTGGACCATCCCATCGTAAAAAATAGGCCGAAGTCATCAGATAACTTCCCCCATTGCACTCACCGACATCGAAATTATTCGCGGCATTTAGATGCTGTTCGGAAAAATTTTGATTTTCGGAAGGCATCAGATATGACTCCAATGACGCCATGGATGCGAAGGTCCAGCACGAGAAGCAGTCCCCCTGATCCTTGACCGGAGTGAGTTTGTTCTGGAGTCGGAGATCATAGGTGGCGGGATAAGTCCCGGTGACACTTCGATCGGTGAAGCCCTTCACGTGGGATAATGTGACCGGATTCGGAATCGCTCCCAATGGGTGGCCTTCGCTTGAAAACCATTGATAGGTGCCGGCTCTTCGTTGTTCTTGATACGTGACGAATGCCGGATTTAGTGGAGCAAAGTTGGGTTTATCGTTTCGGGGAACTCCCGGAAATAAGAATATTTGAAATAAAAAACAAAAAAAAATACTGGCTATGCAAGCGATTGCTTTTTTCATCGGTTCTCCTTGTGACTCTGAATTTAAGGTGAAAGTTTAATTTTAAATCAAAAAAACATCACCTTCAAGAGAAATCGCTAATTATATTTTATTATTTATTTTTATTCTCTTTAATTGTTCGCTTATCCCTAATATTTCGGAATAATTTTGACATGCACTTTCTTTTGGAAAATCGGTCCGGAGGCATCAAAGGTCACAAAGATCAACCGGTAGTTGCCCACAAACCCGGCCGAAGGCTGCCAGTAAAAAATTCCGTTTTGCCGATCGAGGGTCGAACCGATGGGGAGAGTTTCCAACCGGTTTCCGATCAGATGATATCCGGAAACATGGGCGTCATTGGTGTTCCCGTCTTCTTTGAGGTTGATTTCCAACCGTTCGTCTTCGCGAATGGATATCAGGGAAGCATTTTCGGCTTCATCCGGTTCCGCCGGTTTAGATGTAACCGAATCGGTTTCGGGGTGGCCTTTTTTAAATTGGATCGTTTCGGTTTGGTCAACGGGAATATCAGCCAATTCATTTAAGGAAGAGTATGTCGGTGTTTCCGACAATCGGGAACTGGCATTCTGAATGGTGAAGTACCGGCTGCCGATTCCGTCGGATTCGCCGTAGTCATCGGAAGCAATCCATTGAATGGTATGAATGCCATTGGTATAATTTGTCGTATTCAGATAAAAATAGCCGCCAGCACCGTCCTTATTGTAACACTCCGGGAAAATTCCAGAGATATCGGAACGGTAGTTATTGTAATGGACATTTCCAAGGCTGACACTGTCCACGTATACATGGATCGTTGAACCGTCTATAGGAATATAGCCGGGGTAAGGGGATAGCACCCATCCGAAATTTACAAATTCCTTACCGGACGCGGCTCCGCCCTGAGGGGGGGTATCGAGCGCACCGAATGGTTTAATTGCATCTTTATTATGGCAATAGATGGTTTTGCTTCCCAGGGTTGTGGTATGACCTTCCTTATCTATGGCTTCAGCGTAAATGGTGTATACTCCGTTTCCTCCGTTGGGTAAGAAGTTGGTTAACAGCATATAACCCCAACCGGCTTTGTTGGCGTTGGGGTAGTTCGGAAAGGCGGCTTGCACATCGGGGCGCGCCCCCTCGAGGAATATCGCATCGCCGATATAGATATTGTCGATGTAGATTTTTACCTTGTCGATCCCCTCGTCATCGAGTGCCCAGCCGGTAACCGGGACGCTGCCCATGACCGTTGAAAGGTCGAGAGGAGTTGAAAAATCGCCGAATGGAGCCTTTGATTCCGAAGAACTCATTACTCTCAAATTAATGGTAATAATTTGTGGAGAATTCGTACAGTCGGTCCCATTGATGGTGAGGAACCCGGTGTATGTTCCAACGCTTTTTCCAGATGGAGATACCGATATGGTTATGATACCGGAGTTGCTTCCGGATGAGGGCGTGTAAGAAAACCAATCGGAATGCCCGGATTTGGTTATGGTCCAATTCAGTGTTCCTGTGCCGTTATTTGAAATATTTATGTCTTGAGATTCCGTGGCGTTTTCTCCGAAAACTACGCTAAAATCCAAGGTTTTTTGGCTAAGAGTAATCGTAGGGCTCCCACCTGAGGAATCGGCGCCGGTGTAGGCTTTGATACATGCATTAACATTGGCTGATTCCGCGGCAAGATCACCCCAGGTATCTCCGGAATAACTGATGAAACTTTCACCTTCATGGGCGGTGGCTTTGGATGAATATTTATCGATAGGATATTCAGTGGCGAGGGGATATATGTTTGATGAATTGATGAATTTAATCACTACGGAAAATTTTTCCCCACTGACCAGGTTAACCGGGTAATTCAATGGGATGGTATAAAATCCAGGGTAAGCTTGGAAGCCTCTTTGGGTCGCGGCGAGCGTTCCGTTTCTGGGTTGGCCTGGAATCACATTTTTATAAATGTATATCATGTACTTCGCATTGGCGTCCGTCAAATAAAAGCCAACGGCCTTTAGTTGACTGAACTCTTCAGCAGTAAAAATATTGGCTCCCCATGCAGTCTTATTGCCCCAGCCGTAAGTGCACGTCCATCCGAGAGAATCATACTGATAAATTTTAGAATAATTTGAAGTGGATTCGGCGTTAAAAATATTAAAGCCACCAAGAGAGGTATCATAGTATGAAATATAAAAATATCCGCTTTGCCCCCATCTTTGTCCCCAACTGTTTTTGGCAATAAAGGCGCCTTTGCCGGGAGGAGCGATCTTGAATTTGCTGGTGGGAAAATTATCGTCCCATCCAACAAGGACCACCCCATGGTTTGTCTTTGCCTCTCCATTATAATAGGAACTATAACTTTGTTTGTTGTAGAATTCCGGATCTTGCAATTGTAATGCGCATTGGACAGCGCCGTAATTGGTAATGAAATATTTAAGAGTATCATTGTCCAGCGGACTGGTCCTATTAGGCAAATAAACCAATTGTTGAACATGTTTTTGAGAGGAAAACTGACTTCCTTCAGAAGTATAGGGATAAGGCACGTCGCTCTCATTTAAAGGACCGGCCCAACGTAAAAAATAAGCAGCGGCCATGGCGGTGTTCCCACCTGCACATTCGGCCCCATCAAAACCATGGTGAGCATTCAAATCCTGTTCGGAGAAATCTCTATTTTCTAAAGGCATTAAATAGGATTCCAGTGCAGCCATTGATGCAAATGCCCAACATGAGCCGCAAGAACCCTGGTTTTTCACCGATGTGAGTTTACCCTGATTTCGTAAGTCATAGGTTTCGGGATAAGGCATCACCACGCTTGGATCGATGACTCCTTTCAAATGGGATAAATCAACCGGAACCGGTATATATCCCAAGGGATGCCCACTGCTGGAAACTGCCTGATAGGTTCCGGCCTTTACGGCTTCCTGGTATTTTAAGAATGTGGGATTGAGCGAGGCGGCTTTGGGTTTATCCGGAATGCTTCCGGAAAATAAGGATGGTTGAAATAAAAAAACAAAAAATATACTGATTATAAAAGTTATGCAAGTGATTGCTTTTTTCATCACTTCTCCTTGAGATTCTGATTTAAAGGTTAAACGTTTTACTTTATATTAAATAAATCACCTTCAAGAGAATCCCTAGTTATATTTTATAATTTTATCTTTAATTGGACGCGTATCCCTGAAATTTCGGAATAATTCTGATATGGACTTTCTTTTGGAGAATCGGTCCGGAGGCATCGAAGGTCACAAAGATCAACCGGTAGTTGCCCACAAACCCGGCCGAAGGCTGCCAGTAATAGATGCCTTCTTCCCCGTCGAGGGTCGAGCCGATGGGGAGAGGTTCCAACCGGTTTCCGATCAGATGATACCCGGTAAAATGGAGGTCATTGGTGTTCCCGTCTTCTTTGAGGTTGATTTCCAAACGTTCGTCTTCGCGAATGGATATCAGGGAAGCATTTTCGGCTTCATCCGGCTCCCCCGGTTTAGATGTAACCGAATCGGTTTCGGGGTGACCTTTTTTAAATTGGATCGTTTCGGTTTGATCAACGGGGATATCAGCCAGATCGTCCAATGATTGGTATACCGGTATGTCTTGGGGAGCGGCTCTTTTTTCCTCCGGTACCCGGGAAGAGCCGGAATTTTGGATCGTAAAGTACCGGCTGCCGATGCCGTCGGTTTGACCGCTATTATCAGTAACGATCCATTGAATGCTATGGATACCATTTGTATATTGAGTGGTATCCAGATAAAAATAACCTCCTGCCCCGTCTTTATTGATACATTTTGGAAACAGACTGGCAATATCGGATCGGTAAATGTTATAATGAGCGTACCCCTTATTAACGCCGTCTACATACATCTCAATCGTCGATCCATCAGCCGGAATGGAATGGGGGTAAGGAGATAGGACCCATCCGAAATTTAAGAATTGCTTACCGGAGGCGATTCCACTTGGGGCAGGCGTATCAATCGCTCCGAATGGTTTAATACCATGTAAATTGTCGCAGTAGATGGTTTTACTTCCCAGGGTAGTGACATGACCTTCTTTATCGGTTGCTTTGGCATAAATGATATATGTTCCATTTCCACCATTGGGGAGGAAGTTGGTTAACATCATGTACCCCCAACCGGCTTTGTGACAATTGGGGTAGGTGGGGTAGGCGGCTTGGACGTCGGGGCGGGCTCCTTCGATGAATACGGCATCGCCGAGATAGGTATTGCCGTTATAGATTTTGACATTTTCAATTCCCACATCATCGAGGGCCCATCCGGTCACCGGCACGCTGTTCATCACAGTCGAACCGTGAATAGGAGTCGAAAATTCGCCGAAGGGAGTTTGGGATTGTGAGGGATCTTTTACTGTTAAATTGATGGTGACGTTTTGAGGCGAATTGGTACAGCCGGAAGCACTGATATTGAGGGTGCCGGTATAATTGCCCACGCTTTTTCTGGAAGGGGAGATGGATATGGTGAGTTCCTTGGAGTTGGTCCCGGATGAAGGGGAGCAAGAAAACCAACTGGAGTCTCCGGATTTGGAGGTGGTCCAATTCAGCGTTCCGGTACCGCTATTTGAGACACGTATACTCTGGGATTCGGGAGCGCTTCCACCGGAAATAGCAGTAAAATTCAATGCCTTTTGGTTAAGCTTGATCGTAGGTCTCCCACTTGAGGAATCAACGCCGGTGTAGGCTTTGATACATGCATTGACATTGGCTGATTTCGCTGCAAGATCATACCAAGAATCTCCGTCGTAACTAATAAAACTTTCACCCTCGTAGGCGGTGGCTTTGGATGAATATTTCTCGATAGGATATTCAGCGGCGAGAGGATCTATATTTGATGAATTGGTGAATTTAATCACTACAGAAAATTTTTTCCCATTGACCACGTCAACCGGGTAATTCAATGGGATGGTATAAAATCCGGGGTATACTTGGAAACCTCCTTGGGTTGCTGCGAGCGTTCCACTTCGGGGCTTGCCCGGAATAACATTTTTATAAACGTATATCATGTACTTCGCATTGGCGTCCGTCAAATAAAAACCAACGGCCTTTAGTTGGCTCGATTCTTCGGCAGTAAAAATATTGGCGCCCCATGCAACCTTATTGCCCCAGCCGTAGGTACAGGTCCATCCGAGGGGATCGTATTGGTAAATTTTAGAATACTTGGAAATGGGTTCGGCGCTATTAAAACTGTTAAAATCACAGAGGGAGGTATCATAATATGAAATATAGAAATATCCATTTTCTCCAAACCCTTCTCCCCAACTATTTCTTGCGATGAATGCGCCGTCACCGGGCGGGCAAACCTTGAATTTGTTTGCGGAAAAGTTATCATCCCATCCGACAATGGCTACCGCATGATTTGCCTTTGGTTCTCCATTATAATAGTAGCTGTAATATGCCTCTTTGTAGAAGTTGTCCGTATCCATTTGTAATGCGCATTGGACAGCACCATAATTGACAATGAAATATTTAAGGGTATCATTGTCCAGTGAGCTGGTCCTATTGGGCAAGAAGATAACTTGTTGAACATGTTTTTGAGGGGAATAGTAACTTGATTCGATGGATGAATAGGGATAAGGTAAATCGATCTCATTTAGGGGACCTGCCCATCGTAAGAAATAAGAAGCGGCCATGTGGCTGTTTCCGCCCTTACATTCCTCACCATCAAAACCATGGTTGGCATTCAAATCTTGTTCCGAGAAATTTAATTTTTCATAGGGCATCAAAGTAGATTCCAGTGACCCCATGCATGCAAACGCCCAGCATGAGCCGCATTGTCCCTGATTTTTTATTGGTGTGAGTTTCTCCTGGTTTCTTAAATCATAAAAAGCTGGATATTTCAGGATTACTTTTTGATCTAAAATTCCTTTGACATGCGATAAATCAACGGGAGATGGTATAGCTCCCAAAGGGTGACCGTCATGGGAAAATTTTTGATATTTCCCCGCTTTTATTTCGTCCTGGTATTTTAGGAATGCGGGATTTAATGGCGCAATTTTGGGTTTATTATCTGAGGCTATTTTCGGAAATAAAAAAAATTGAGAGGCAGATACAAAAATTATTATTATTAAATAGACGCTTAATCTTCTCATTTGTCCTCCTCTGATTCCATGTTATTCAAAAAGTTTCAATTTTTTTTGCTTATAATTGGCCTTTTAAAAATTACCAAAGGTTTTGATCTTTGGTTCGCGAGACTAGAGGATAAGTCGTATACCAAATCACCGATATTTAAATTACCATCAGGAAGCCTGAATTGTTCATATAATTTAAATGTACCTTCATCAAGAACTCCATCTTTATTAACATCATAGCCAAGATATAGACTCAATTTCTCCATTGCCTTATAATGAACCTTAAATGAAAATGATCCATCGTTTCCTGTACGAGCATACATATCGGTGGAGAGTAAGGAATACCACCAAGATAAGGGAACAGCGTAAATACCAGATATTGGCTTATTGTTTCTATCGATGACTCTACCCGTGACTGTTCGTAATGGAGCTAGTGTTGGTATACCATTTATTGTCATATCATCTTTGTCTCCAACATTCCATACCCCGTGTTTAATAGAATGAACAAAATTCATTTTTATAAGGCCGATACCTTGGGCGACTATGAAATACCCTCTACCATTATTCTCCGAATTAAATTCTACTTTGATGCAATTGGAGTAATTTTCGAATTTCATATTAGCCGATATTACTTTATATAAAACATTATTATGCTGATATTCCAGACCTGGGTAAACAATTTTGGGCAAACAAAAAAGGATTAAATTAATTGCACCGCCGGCATTTCCATTATAAAGAATAGTCCAACCATTTGCTTTATAGAAATCATCGCTGTTATCAATATTTATCAATGCGTGCAAAACGGTACTATCATAGCCAGAATAAACCATAGCAGAGAAATTATCTGAGTTAGTCGGTTGAAAGGTTATTGTATAAGGAACCGGCTGCCTTGAATTAAAACGATATTTCACTGGATAGCACCATCCTGGTTTTGTCGGAAAATCAACGTTAACGGCTCCCCTGTGGTTAATGCATAATGAAAGATTCCCATAATGATAAATTTGAGATGGCGGAGCAGTAGTAAAATTATTTCTCCCAGTAATATAACTATTTTTTTCTGCCCAAATAATAACATTAGTGTTGGCTTCAACTGGCATGGTAAAATTTCCATCAAAAGAGAAATAATCTGTTATCCATTTATCACCTTGTATATAGATCCTGGTATTCGGAAGAGCATTACCACTACAGTCGACAATAGTTCCTTCAACATAAGACGTCATCCAGGGCATATCGCAATTCCAATAAGAGAAATGCCTCACTGTTCCTTCATAAGCATTTCTAGTGCTATTGATGGTTAGGAGCCCTTCTTCCTTCCAATGCCCTGTGACTGAATCAAAATACCACATCGGCATTGTGTCGGGCGCTGAACTCTGTAAGTTTGATGGAATAGGAATATTTATCGCAGCGGAAGCTCCGTCAGTTAATTGAAGTTGATTATTTTTTTCATCTCTAACGGCAATATCCATAAGACCATAGGATGCAAAGGGAACAGTTTCTCCATTTGTTTTAACACCCTCAAATTTTCCCGGAAATGAGTTCATTCCTTCTTGGGTTGTGGGATCAAGTGGTGTCAAACTTACACGTGCTAAGCCATTGTATGCTACGCCGGTTGAATTAACAAGACTATTAGCGGTTAACTTCAGTGAGCAACCTTTCTTGCTTACCGTCCCACCGGAGTCACCCTTTATTTCAACCGCTGACTCTTCGGGAATCATTACAACATTCAGGGTAGTAGATATTCCATTATGCACATCCGCAATTTTATACGTTGGTAGATAACCGTTTTTATTGAAATTAACTACTGTATGATCATTTTCTTGAATTCCAGTTATCCTAAACCAACCCGAGCTATCCGTGGTTACAGTTATATTTCCAACGGAAACATTTGCTGAAATAGGAATTCCATTGGGGTCTTTAACATTTCCCTCTATTTTTGTATTTTCTATTGAGAAATACCTACTTCCGATTCCATCTGTATTTCCTGCGCTATCCTTTGCAACCCACTGCAATGTATGCACTCCATTGGTAAACTCTGATGGGTTAAAATCGAAGTAGGCCAATGCACCATTGCTGTTTCTATAACCGGGGAACAAACTAGAAATATCAGGCCTGTAGATATTATAAACAGCATTTCCTATGTAAACGTCATCAATATATACCTCAATTGTTGAACCATCTTCAGGTATTTTGTTCGGTTGAGGTGTTAAAACCCATCCCTGAATCCTGTAATTAGTGCCGGAAATAATTTCGCCCGGTTGCGGTGAATCAATCGCACCAAATGGATTTACCGCATGTATATTATCAACGGTAATTAATTTTGTTCCTAAAATTGTATTTTGACCTGATGAATCCGTTGCAATGGCGCATAATTTGTATACTCCATCCCCATAAGGAAGTGTATTCGTCAGCAACATATAACCCCAGCCGGCCCTGGAATTATTAGGATAAGACGGATAAGCGTTTGCCACGTCAGGTCTTGCTCCTTCTATAAAATTTGCGTCTCCGATGTATAAGAGATTATTCTGGACTTCTATATATATTTTCAAACTTTGCACAGATACATCATCCAAAGCCCAACCCGTTAAGGCAATACTACTTCTTACGATTGAGCCATCCGCAGGTGAGTCGAAACTTCCCAAAGGCGGCTTATCTTCAGGTTGATTGTCAAATGAGTCCGAAATATAACCAAAAGTAATGCCGGACGTAATAGAATTTTCAATTGAAAGCTTTTTTATCTGAAGACCTGTTTTGAGTTCTATTAATGAAATTGTACTATTATCACCTTCACTATTAGCTATATAAGCAAATCGATCATCCGGTCCTAACGCAATCGCATCTTGTTCCTTCATTCCGGCTTCATTTCTTGTACCATAAAATCCATTTATACCGTGATCTATGAATTGAATTTTTCCACAAGGTTCTATCATCATTTCATAAAAGTTGGTAATGAGACCGTCGCGGCAAATATAATATCCTTTATCTCCAATTCTAGAAAACAAAGCTGCTATTCCATTACTGATAGGAATACTTAATTTTTCTTTAACGAATTTTACGTTTCCGGGTGAATCGATTCTTAATATGGCAGGGGTACATCCTTTTTTATTAACAACGATTGCAATATTTCGGCCTGAAGCAATAGAGATATCGGTAGGTGGGAAATCCAGATTTATGGATTTACTCAACTTTAAGTTTCCATCTTTATCTAAAAGAAATACGTGAATCGCTTTATTTGAATTATCAGCTCCTAAGACGGTTTGACCATCTGCGGCAATTTCAATTCCAGAAATGCTGAAAGAAGGACCCAGATTCAGAGTGCTTATAAGCGAATGATTTTTTAAATTTAAAACCGAGATAGATCTCTCATTTTTTCGAAAGCTTATCAGTGCATATTTCCCATTCGGAGTTATCGCTATATCTTCTGCATTATATCCGATGTTTATCGAATCCTTGATTACTGGAGTAAGGTCAAAGCGATCTGAAAGTTCAGCAAAAGAAGCGAGGTATGAACTGGGGTTTATTATTAATATCTCTTTTTTGCCAGGTATTAAAACCGCTTTTATTGGAGAATTCCTTTCTCCCAATAACCCAGAAAGGAACGGACCATATAGATTATTGGTAATAGGATCAAGAATATATATCGAACCGCCTATAGAATCAGTTATTATTCCCACCCACTTACGGCCGGATTCATCGATTTGAGATTTATTCTCGTTTGGGATGGGAACCGATATTCCATTAATAAATAATATACATAATGCAAAGATAATTAAAAATAACTTCATTATAATCTCCTTTTCCTACTTTTTAATCCACTCGTTGCTGATTATCCCTAAAATTTCGGAATAATTTTAATATGCACGTTCTTTTGGGAAATCGGTCCGGAGGCATCGAAGGTCACAAAGATCAACCGGTAGTTGCCCACAAACCCGGCCGAAGGCTGCCAATAATAGATGCCCTTTTCCCCATCGAGCGTCGAACCGATGGGTAGCGGTTCCAACCGGTTTCCGATCAGATGATACCCGGCAACATGGAGGTCATTGGCGTTCCCGTCTTCTTTGAGGTTTAATTCCAACCGTTCGTCTTCGCGAATGGTGACCAGGGAGGCACGTTCGGCGTCATTCTGCTCCGCCTGTTCGGGAGCAACGGAATCGGTTTCAGGATGCCCTTTTTTGAATTGGAGTTTTTCGGTTTGATCAACCGGGATATCCGCCAGATCGTCCAAAGACTGGTATACCGGTAGGGCTTGGGTAGCGGCTGTTTTTGTCTCCGGGACCCGAGAAGAGGAATTTTGGATGGTGAAGTATCGGCTGCCGATGCCGTCGTTTTGGCCCGAACTGCTGGTTGCAATCCATTGAATGGTGTGAATGCCGTCCGTATATGGGGTGGTATCCAGGTACATATACCCGCCTGCGCCGACGCTATTGTAACACGAGGGAAACAGGTCGGCAATATCGGATCGGTAATTATTGTAATGGGCGTTTCCTTTGCTGACCCCATCCACGTACACATAAATCGTTGAACCATTGGTGGGGATGTAGGTCGGGTAGGGCGAGAGAACCCACCCGAAGTTGACGTATTCTTTGCCGGAGGCCGTACCGCCCTGAGTCGGGGTATCGATGGCCCCAAACGGTTTCACCGCATGCAAATTATCGCAGTAAATGGTTTTACTGCCCAGGGTCGTCACCCGGCCTTCTTTATCGGTGGCTTTGGCGACCAGCGTGTAGGTACCGTTTCCGCCGCCGGGTAAGAAGTTGGTCAGTAGCATGTACCCCCAACCGGCTTTGTGAGAGTTGGGGTAAGTGGGGTAGGCGGCTTGCACATCGGGGCGGGCGCCCTCGATGAAGATGGCGTCACCGACGTACGTACTGCTGTTATAGATTTTGACATTTGCAATCCCCACATCGTCGAGAGCCCAGCCGGTAACCGGGATGCTGCTATTGACCGTGGAACCGTTGGTAGGCGTTGCAAAATCACCGAAGGGATATTGGGCTTGCGACGGGGTTTTTACCGTTAAATTAAGGGTGACGGTTTGAGGGGAATTGGTCGCGCCGGAGGCGGTGATCGTCAGGTAACCGGTATACGTGCCCACGCTTTTTCCCGAGGGGTTTATGGCGATGCTAATAACCCTGGAATTGGTCCCGGATGACGGGGAGCATGAAAACCAACTGGAGTCTCCGGATTTGGAGGTGGTCCAGGTCAGCGTTCCGGAACCGCTATTTGAAATGCGGATGGTTTGGGTTCCGGTATCGCTGGCTCCGGTGATAGCGGTAAAATTCAACGTCTTTTGACTCAGCGAAATGGTCGGTGTTCCGCCGGAAGAACCGCTGCCGGTATAGGCCTTGATGCAGATATTGGTATTGGTGGCAATTCCGGTCATGTCTTGCCAGGTGCTTCCGTCGGAGCTCAAATAACTTTGGCCGCTGCTGGCCGAGGCATTGGAGGAGTAACCGGACGTGGGGCATTCGACAGCCACCGGGTATAGATACGAGGAATTGGTGTATTTAATCACAACGGAAAACCGTTGCCCACTGCTGACGCTGACGGCCGAATCCAGTGCAACGGTGTAGAAACCGGGGTAGGATTTGGAACCGGATTTGGTGGCCGAAAGGGTACCGGTCCGGGGTTGGCCGGCGGTCACTCCTTTGTACACATATATTTGATATTGCGCATTCGAATCGTTGAGATAGAATCCCACGGCTTTGATTTGGGTGGTTTCCTGAGCGGTAAAAATGTTGGCACCCCATCCGATCTTATTCGCATACCCGTAATCATTGACCCATCCCAGGGTGTCGTACTGGTAGACTTTGGAGTAATTCGACGTGGATTCTGCGTTATTGAAACTGGTAAAATACCCCAGGGACGTATCGTAATAGGAAATATAAAAATATCCGCTTAGTCCGAAACTGGTTCCCCAACTGTTTTTAGCGATAAAGGCACCGTTACCGGCAGGAGCGGTTTTGAATTTGCTGGTGGAGAAGTTATCGTCCCAGCCCACGACAGCCACAATATGATTGGATCCTGTTCCGCCGCTGTAGTAATAACTCTTATAGGTAGAATTGTGACAACTATCGTCATCATAGTAGGCGCACTGAACGGCCCCGTAAGTGGTAATGAAATACTTAACCGTGTCATTGTCCAGCTTGCTGGATCGGGTGGGCAAGAAGATGACTTGTTGGACGTGTTTTTGAAGCGAGTAATTGATTTCAGAGGAGTAAGGATAGGGCACATCGGTTTCACTCAAGGGACCGTCCCAGCGTAACAGGTAAGCTGCGGACATCCAGGCGTTTCCTCCGTCGCATTCTGCGTAATCGTAGCCGTGGTTGGCGTTTAAGTGCTGTTCGGAAAAATTGTTATTTTGAGATGGCATGAGGTAGGATTCCAGGGAAGCCATTGTCCCGTGTGCCCAGCATGAGCCGCACGAGCCCTGGTTTTTTACCGATGTGAGTTTGCCCTGGGTTCGTAAGTCATAGGTTGATGCGTAACTCATGACCACGCTTGGATCAATCGTTCCTTTGACATGGGACAAGTTTACGGTTGTGGGAATGGCGCCCAGGCGATGGCCGTCGCTGGAAAACCGTTGATGTTTTCCCAATCTGACGTCTTCCTGGTATTTTAGAAATTCGGGATTTAGCGGGGCGGCCTTGGGTTTATGGTCTTGAGCGTTCCCTGAAAATAAGAATATTTGGAATAAAAGTAAAAAGATTGCAGTTACTGTACCGGCACGTATTTTTTTCATCGGTCCTCCTTCTGATTTTGGTTTAAAGAATTAAGGATTGAAGGTTTAATTTTAAATCAATTGGAAAACGTTTTCAAGGGAAAATCTTTTGGCGTATGTTTAGTCCAGATTGGAGCCTGTGGAGGACATGGTCAATTTTCCATGTTTGACGCCGGTTGTACTTGACAATTCATTGGCAATTTTTTTAATTTTCTCAACTGTTCCCCTGAGGATAATGACTTCCAGGCAGTTGTGGTGGTCCACATGGACGTGGGTGGAAGAGACGATGGTGTCGAGGTAGTGGTGTTGGATATCGGTGAGGATCTTATTTAATTCCCGGTGGTGGTGGTTGTAAACGAGGCTGAACACGCCCACGGTTTCCTGATCGGAAGAGCGCCATTCTTCGGAAACCAGTTTTTCGCGGATCAGGTCGCGGATGGCTTCGGAGCGGTTTTTGTATCCTTTTTGTTCGTTGAGGTGATCGAATTTTTCCAGGAGCGAGGCTTCCAGGGAAACACCAAATCGGGTGACCTTGACCATAATATTATCCTCTCATTTTTTTCGGGAGATACATATACCTGGGATTAGCGGGTAAAATGCATGTGACACTTTCGGGTCCCAGGTCGAATATGGGCGGGGGGCAATGTTCATCTTTCATTGTTTTAATAATGGTGGGAATACCCTGACCTTCGGCTTGCGCGAGTTGCAGCCGGTTAAATAAATAACTTAATGTTTGATTCCGCCAATGGGCGGAAGCGTTGCCGGATTTAAATTTTTCCTTATCCACACCGAAGGGTAATCCGCCAGGGGAATAGATTTCAATCCGGTCTGAAAATATCGTGACGCGTACGGGTTGATCCGACTCATAATCCCGATGGACCAGGGCATTGATGACCGCTTCTTTTAATGCTCTAACCGGATATTTTACCTGGTTCGGTGTGTTTTCTGTCTTGTCAAAAAAAGTATAGGATTCGGCATTTAATAATTCGATCAACCGTTTGGCTTGCTGAACAACGGTTCCTGTAATCTCGTGTCTTTCTGCTGTGGTTTCACTTCTGTCCAGGCCCCTATAAACCGAAAAGATAGCATAAGCCCCGTCTATAAAATCCAATGGCTTTTTACCAAACATTAAAATCGCAAAATTTTTGGGCCTTAATGTATGATCAAGACCTTTTTTTCCGGCTAAAGGTGGGGTAAAATCCGCCAGCTTTTCTGTATCGGAAAGGTAATCATCGATAGATTTATTTGGAAACCACAATCTCATTTCTTGCAAGTATTCTCTCAAGGTTAACAGATCGAGGCTATCGATGCTTGCATTGGGGTTAATTCGTTTATCCCAGGGTTCCAATTGATGTTTTCTGATCAATAGTTCGAGATATAAACCATTTCGAGCTTCAATGGTGTGGCTGCCACTTCGAATGTAGTAAGTTGACGTACCTTTCGAGCGATACGAATGGGCGTAATTGGTTGCAGAAACAATAAATACCAAAATCTGTTTGGATTCGTCCCCGGGTATAGGAAGTTCTTCAATCACTGGAACAATTGCAGGATCGACAAAATTTCTGCAATCGCTTAATACTTTTCCGGAGATTTCTTTTATGCGATCGGCTGTTAACCCCTGGTAGGTTACCATCGGGAAGCCGTATTCGTCTTTTTCTTCTTTGGCCCCGCAGACAACGTATCCTCCACCCAGGTTGGAATAATCGTTCGAAAAGGCGACGATGGTTTTTATAACGCTTTCGATATCGGCGACGTTTTCTTTCCATTCCACCCGTTCGCTTTCTCGGTTGGATAATTCTTTCAAATCGATTGTATCCATTGTTCCGTTGGACCTGCTGCATATATCGTTAACAAGAGTTCCGCATCATCGATCAGCCGATATTCCGGTTGATGACTGCTGAGTTCCAGGCTGCGTTGTAAAATAATGGGAACGCCTTCACCGCGTTTCTCCATCATGAATACGCGATGGCTGGCCAATAATGCATCCTGAATAGGAACCGGACATCGGGCAAGGAGACTGGTGATGGTTTCGTTCCAAAGGTCCTCTTCCAGGTCATTGAGGTTGGCTTGCGGCACAGCCTGTTCATCGAAACGAATCAGTCGTGCCAGCAACTCAGATGTTATGTTCAACATGATTCAATTATAAATGAATTACTCTTTTCAGTCAAATTGCCCCGCAAAAACATTTTTACGTTTCCGTTCCCAGTTGACAAAATCCAAATGAAGTACTATATTAGGGGTATCTGATAAGGAAGGTGAAACATGCTGATTGCGAACCCGATGTACGATGTGGTTTTTAAATACATGATGGAGAACATTGATGTCGCCAAAGGATTTATTTCTACCATCATCGGTGAGGACATCGTTACACTGGATTTCAAAGCCCAGGAAAATATCCACCGAAAGGAGAAAAACCTGGTCGCTTTAACCGTATACCACCTTGACTTCATTGCTAAAATTCGTAAGAACGACGGGAAATATAAAAATGTATTAATCGAACTCCAAAAGTCCAATATCCCGTACGATATCATTCGGTTCCGGGAATACCTCGGGGAGCAGTATACTAAAGTGGATGACGTGCTGCTTGAGGATGGAAAAACCGCTAGCCGAGAACCGCTGCCAATTGTAACCATATACCTTTTGGGATTTGTCATATCCCGTACCTTGCCCGCAGTGATCAAAGTAAACCGAGAATATATCGATGTACTGAATGGGAAAGAAATTCATGAACGAAACATGTTTATCGAACTCTTGACCCATAATTCGTATGTGATTCAGGTCCCCAAATTAAAGCCGAAAATGCGCAATCGCCTGGAATGGGTGCTGTCCATCTTCTGTCAGGAGAATTTTATCGAAAAGGGAGACCGTCGATTGAAAACTTATAATTATGAGACAGAAGATGTCTTGATGCATACGATCTTACGCCAATTGCAGAAGGCGGCGGGGGATAAAAAATTGATGAAGAAATTAAAGTTGGAAGAAATGGCGGAACGGGAATACGAAAATGCGTTCGGAGAGATGGAACGCACTCTGATGAAAAAAGAAATTGCATTGAAAGAAACCCTTACGGAGCTGGAGAAAACCCAAAGCGAATTGGCACATAAAGATAAATTGTTAAAAGAACAAGAGGAATATATAAAAGAACTATTAAAAGGTTCGGGGAAATAAGGAGAGCCCGCGAGGGGTATCTATTAATCTTCGATCGATCACCGCAGGTAACCTGGGAAGAGAAAATATTCAAACAGGTAAGGAATTTTAAGGGCGTGGATATTGCGATTTTTGGGATGTAAGACGGTAATCGCGATGATTACGCCTCCCATGTCTGAAATTTTCACTGTCTTGACTAATATTCTGGACATCAAGCCCAATTTCTATCATTTCAAATGACACTGCGAGAGAATTTTGTCTAATGTTTATGGTATTTTGTCTAATATCTTAAGGGTTAATGCCTGAGGGGGAACTTTTTGTCTAATATCCAGACGGTCAGCATTCACTGAAATAAGTTTTTGACTAATTTCATGGCGAATGTTCCGGGAGGAAATGGGTTTTTGACTGAGATTACTCACGTATTGACTATGATCAGTACTAAATGGGGCCCCATCCAGGGGTAATTGACTAAAGTTAGTGAAAAATTGACTAAGAGTAGTCGGTAAAAATGGTTCGGATAGAGAAAATTGACTAATTTTACTCAAAATCAATGCTTCCGGAAACCGAATTATCCAAAATCACTCCTCACTTATCTAAATTACGAATGGAAAGATGGTACGGGAAGATGTTTTCCGCAGTGTCCGATGTATATTTTCTTATTTTCTTTATCGATATAATAGTGAATGCGGATTTCATTCCCTATCTTGATGTGCCATTCAAAAAGCACTCTCCCTTTCGATCCGATATTAAATTCTCGATATTTTCGATATTTTGGGTTTTCCAATGTTTTGTTGGTTTCTCCTGAAATCTCAAATCCGGTTTGTTGCAAATACGTTTCAATTCGCTGAATCTCCGAAACACCTGCAAGCAATAAATCCATTTCCGATTTGAGCGCACAGATGGTTTTATAAACGTCAACGAAAGCCCCTTTGAAATGATGTCTTTTGCCACTTTTCCAGGCACTATCAAGGATTTCGATTGAGGGATTCTCTTCTGTAATCTTCCTGAACACTTCATCTATACAATTGAACGTTAAACGATTTTCAAAATAGCGTAAAAGTTTTTCATGCCCGATCAGGTTAAGGATATCCTGTGAACGATTCTCTGAGGATAAGGTATACTTTTCATGGATCAAAATGTTTTCATTTGCCGGAGACAACACGTGTTCCTGGTGATCATTAAAACATATATGCATTAAATTGAAAGCAAAACTCTCTTGTGAAAGCCAGGGGGTAATAACCATTTGCTGAATTATTTCCGAACGATGAAAATGAGGACCATTATTCATCAGGGTTAAAATTAATATAAATGCCCTATCAAGATTACTTCGTTTTGATAAAAAAGACCGCAATTCTCCGGATTGAATTTGGATATTCCAAAAATCCTCGGAAACACACAATGGAATATCGCCTAAAGTTTTTTTGATGTTAGCAATTTCGGTAATCAGGCCAATTACAACAGATTCCGAGGAACCAATCAGCAAGCCATGATTAAAATAGATTTTTTTCATCTACTTGATGAGCCCCAGTAAATCTTTATAACCCTGATCGAAAAAATTTTCAGGCCAATAATCAATGGTCCCGTCTTTGGAGATGTTGACTGTCGTATACCGAATATCTCCTTCAATCTTTTCTAAGAACAGGACATTGATTCGCTCAAGGTAATGAGGATTTTCTTTTATCCGATACCTTAATCGGTTAATGACATGCTCGCTATGCGTTTCGATTATCAATTTACGGTTATTTTCAACGGCAAAAAGACACAAGTCGACAAAAAAAGCCTGTAATTGAGGATGTAAGTGCACTTCAGGGTTTTCGATCAAAAGGACATCATTTGCCTTGCTGGTAAATATTAATGTTAAAATGGGAAGAATTTGGGAAATGCCTACTCCGACTTGTTTTAGATTAAGTTCGAGGTTACGGTCTATCTCCTCGATCGTAATTTTGTATTTTAAATCTTCATTGTTTGTTTTATTGACCCGAATGCGATAACCGTCACCCAGGAACTTTCTTACCCATAAATCAAAGAGTTCTGAAAATAACGTCTTTTTTTCAGATTTATTTATAAAATCGCAAGGGCTGTTCCACATTTTATATACAATTTCGGCAGTATATTCCCCGGACAATCCTAAATAGGAATTTTGGGAAGAATCTTTCTTGTCGATGAAGTCTTCGGGTCTTAGAGCCCTTAAATACTTGATATTTTCAGTAGATAGGAGAGAAAGGTAAGATCGGATGGTTTCCAAATCTTTTGAACATATATTTCTGTCTGAGGCATCTTGAGTTTTGAATATAATAGAATCGGGTACAATTCCCTGCATTCTGCAATAACCTTTATCTTCCGGCCCATTTATCTTGAAAAAAAATGTATCCGGTTCATCAACAATATCAATCTCAATGGTTTGACATTCTTTTTGTTTCTTTTGGTATTGAATTTCCATATGGGAGAGAATGGGGTTTTTATCCGAATAGTCGATAAGAAGATTTTCGAATACTAATGGATTGCAATAAGTCAGCGTTACATTGAGGATTTCAAAACCGGATTTTTCAAGTACATTTGGCGAGAAATCAAGAGCGAGTTCCATGGTCTCATCAGCGGACTTGCGTTTATTGAGAATATCCGAAAACGTTCCCAATCGAAGGTTCTGATTTAACATAAGCATGGGAAAGGGTTTATTTTTATTCTGGGTGACCAGGTAGAGTGCCTGAAGGAGGGAGGATTTTCCGGAATTATTGGTGCCGGAAATGATCGTGAGTCCAGGCATTTCTATTCTTCCATCATAATCTTCATGACATTTAAAATCTTTGACTTCAAATCGTTGCAACATCGTTTAACCCTTATTTATACAATCTTTCATTACCTTAAGCCATAAATCAAATCGTGTTGCCACACTATTTCTTGTCGATGTATTTGAGGTTATGGCGTAATAAAAATCGCCTTTTTCGTTGATTAACTGCTGTAGCTTTTGGGCGATATGCTCCTTAACGTTCAAAATTTTCTCTTTGTCAAATTGTGAAAAGGAGTAACAAAGAACATCGAATAACGAAAGGTTAATTTTTTTTTTTTTCGATGCATCTTTTATAAATGCGTCCGGTCCAAAAACAAGGTAAATGGTTTCCATGGTGTTACTAAAAACTGTTTTCAATTGACTATACACTTCGCTATTTTCAGGGGGTAATTCCTCCAGCGTTTCGTTTAAAAAAGCGTTCGGATTTCCGCTGTATTTATCATAGCCTTTGTTAAAAGCAAGAAACCTTAGGACCGCTTCCTGGTCCTTCAAGCGATTAACTTCCAATTTATTATTAACCATCTTTTTAAAAAATTCTTCATTAGCGAGTTGGTTAAGGAATTCAATCCGGTAACCCCGATAGATTCCGTTTCGTAATTCTTGCGCATTCAATTTGGTGGCACCTTCATTCACTCTCTGAAATACGTCGAAGCGGATATCCGGATGGGATTCTTTTTTAATCAAAAAAAAGGTAAGCTGGTAATCTTCAAATCTCCTTTGTAAATTCGGACTTAGTTCTTCAAACGTCTTTCCATTTAAATGATCCAATATTTCAAGTTTTTCTAATTTGAATTTATTGTTTAAAAAATTAAAGAACGCATTCAATCTCTGCTGTCCATCGACAACCTCTTTTTTTTCATTTTCCAACTCTGCAAGATAGAACAACGGAATCGGTATACTCAATAATACCGATTCAATTAATCTGGAACTTTTTTTAATTGTCCATACTTCTTTTCTTTGATAACTCGGTTTTAAATCAATTTCTCCCCTTTTAGATCGACGGGAAAACTCAAAAATACTAAACTGATCTTTATCGATATATACTTTTCTTTCAGATTCTTTTATATGACTGAATTCAGAAACAGATTCTTTCTGGCTATTATTGCTCTCGAATTCTTCAAAAAATGATCTCTTATTCATCGGTTATCTCCATTTTGAATCCGAAATTCATTCATATTCGTAATTGTACCACAATTCACGAGCGGTGTAAAATTTGGAATTTAAAATGTTCTTTCTGTTTTAAAGAAGTAATTAAAAAGTATATTGACTTATTTATCGTTTTCTTTTAGAATATCCCCATGAATTCTTGTGTATTCAACCAAAATTCTGGTTTTAACTACCGCATCGTTCAAAACGATGCTCGTTTAAAAGCCTACGTGAACCGCTTTAACGGTTTATGATGGTTTTCTTCCAATCTTAAATCATTCCTAAATCAATTCCCATCTCACGGTAACGTGATCATGAATGACGGAGGTATTATGGAATTAAGGATAAACGAGGCCTTTTATGGGACATAAGGTATTTGCCGGAAAACATCGGTCGCTGGGACTCAGCGTCAATATCTTCACGGATGATGAATTGAATGACATCCATCTGGGAACCTTACAAACCCTTCAAGACACGGGCGTTTATGTGGAAAACGAGGAAGCCCTCGATCTGTTTGACGCCGCAGGCGCCGATGTCGATCGCCACACCCGACGCGTCAAGATTCCCCCCTATCTGGTTGAGGAAGCAATCGCCTCCGCACCGGAACGGGTGGTGCTCTACGGCCGCGACCCGAATCATGATTTGATTCTGGACGGCGTGCGCGTCCACTTTACCAATTTCAGCGAAGGCGTTCAACTCATCGACCCCTACACGGGCGAACACCGGGAACCGGTTAAAAAAGATCTGGAAACCGTGGCCCGCGTCATCGACTATCTCGATGACTTAGACTTCTGCGAAAAAGCCATCGGCGCCCACGACGTGGACCAACGCCTGGCCCCGCTTCACAACGCCGAAGCCTTTCTCCCGAACACGACCAAACACTGCGCGTTTGGTCCGGGAAACGGGACACTGTTAAAAAAGATCATCCGAATGGGCGAAGCCATCTCCGGCAGCGCAGAGAAATTCAAGGAACGCCCCATCATCTCCTTTACGACCTGTCCGGTCAGCCCCCTCAAACTCATCAACGACTGCTGCGAGATCATCATCGCATCCGCTCGCGCAGGTACGGTGTGCAACATCCTCTCCATGGCCATGGCCGGAGCCACGGCACCCGTCACCCTTGCCGGCGCGTTGGTGGTTCACAACGCCGAAGTCCTGGCCGGAATCGTGCTCAGTCAACTCGCACGAAAAGGAGCACCGGTTATTTATGGCAGTTCAACCACTGCCATGGACTTAAAATCCGCGTCGGCATCCGTGGGAACCCCGGAAGCCGCGCTGGTCAGCGGCGCCGTGGCATGCCTTGCTCGCCACTACAAGGTCCCGTGCTACGTGGGCGGTACCTAGGGGGACGGAAAAGTTTCCGACGCCCAAATCGGACATGAAAAAACCCTCACCGGGCTCATACCCGCATTGGCAGGTGCCAATATGATCTATGGCCTGGGCATGTTAGAAAGCGGGATCACGTTCGATTACGGGCAACTGGTACTGGATGCCGAATTTGCACGCATGATCAAACATGTGGTCAACGGTATCCCGGTTGACGATGAGTCGCTGGCCGTCCATGTCATCCGCGACGTGGGACCTTTCGGCGATTTTCTCTGCCACAAACACACGCTTCAACGGATGCGTTCCCAGTCCCAACCGGCGTTGATCGATCGGGGAACCCGCGAAACCTGGGAACGAAAAGGCGCCAAAGAGGTCTACACCAAAGCCCTGGAAAAAGCACGGCAAATTATTGAAACCCACCAACCCAAACCGCTTCCCCCCGAGGTGCTGGACCGCATCCGAGCCATTGTCACGGAAGCGGAAGAGGAAGGTTGCAAACAAAACAAACAAGGAGGACAAACGTGAGTGAAACGATTTTAACTCGCATGGGAGACGGGGAACGGATCAGGCAGTCCGCTTCGGAAATGAAAGAAGATATTGCCTCCGGAACCCAAGATGCGGCCCGAAGGGCCAAGATTCCCCCGCTAACCGAGGAGGAACAGGCGGAACTCTTTGCCATCATGTCCGACCCCTCCCGAATCGTGAGCGTCACTCCCGGAGAAGAACTGATCGTTACCGACGACGGCGGCACCATGGCGTTCTACACGTGTCAGGACGGCGGCGGCGTGGGCGTTCCCCTCAGCCGCATGCAAGCCGTTTTAACCTATGAACGCGCGTGCGGCGCGGATACGACGTCCATGGGACACAGCGATTACAGTTTCAAACCGGTCAAAAACGTCATCAATTTCGAAATGAATGAGTATTACACCACGTCATTGATGACCACCGCGCCTTTTCTCTACGGCGCTCAACCGAACATGGGACGGTACTACCAACCGGATGGACCGTGCCCCAATCCGGGGGAACTGATGCCCGCCGGTAAAATCAAGGAAGCCCGCGAGGCGCAGGAACACGCCGCCGACTACTTAAAGAAAGACCTGGTATTTGTGGGAAAGAAAATGGCGTCCGTGGGATGCGAAGGACTGAATTTCGATACCTCGGGATCCGCCGGAGACGCCGATTTCATGGCTGCCTTGGAAGCGGTCCGGGAATTGAAACGGGAACTGCCCCACATGCCCATGATCGTCGGCAGTTCGAACGAGTTTATTCTCGGGATGCACGGAGCGGTCACGTTTGACAATCAGCGCCTGGCAGGAATGTACCCCCACCGACAGGTCAAAGCCGTCGAAGCCTCTGGTGCCGATATCTTCGGTATTGCCGTGGGAACCAGTTCCCAACAATCGGTAGCATGGAACCTGGCCCGAACGCTCACCTTTGTCAAGGAAACCGTGAAAGAGGCCTCCATTCCCGTTCATGTCAATGTGGGCATGGGCGTGGGCGGGGTTCCAATGATGGAAAGCCCGGCCCTGGATTGCGTGAGCCGGGTCTCCAAAGCACTGGCCAAGATCGGTAAAATCGACGGCCTCTAGATTGGCGTGGGCGACCCTCTGGGTATGCACCTGTCGCATATCATGGCTTCAGGAATGGGGGGCATTCGCACCACCGGAGATCTGGTGGCCTGGATGCAACTCTCCCGACGGATGAAACTGAATGAAGCCAAACGGTATGTGGCAGAAAAATTAAACGTCGATCTCATCGACCTGACCGATGAAGAAAAAATGCGCACCCTCAGAGAGGATCTGGGGATTGGCATCATCACATCGGTTGCCGGAAGCCCCAAAGGCATTCGGGCCAAGATGAGAATCGCCGAATTGCTGGAGATTCCGATTAATTCGGTTTCCCATTTTTTTCGGGGATGCAAAAAATAAAAAAACATGTTAATATTAAGGATAAGAAAATGACCAACGAAGAAATCTTTACACGCGCAATGAACGCCATTGAGCAAGGCGATTCGGATCAAGCCGTTGAAACGGCCAAACACGGACTCGCTGCCGGTATCGATGGCATCGAATTGGTTGAAAGAGGATTCATTCCGGCAATCAACCGTGTCGGGGACCTGTTTGGCGAAGGCCAGCTCTTTCTTCCCGAATTGATCATGTCGGCAAACGCCATGCAGGCGGTGATCGAAATTATCGATACGGCATTGAGTACCAAAGGCGAAAAACAAAGCCGGGGTAAAATTGTGATCGGCACCGTTGAGGGCGATTTGCATGATATCGGGAAAACCATTGTGGTGTCTCTCTTGAAAGCCAATGGATTTGAGGTCAAAGATCTGGGTCGCGATGTCACGGTGAACCGGTTCATCGACGAAGCCGAAGCATTTGGGGCCGATATTATCGGGACCAGTGCGCTGCTCACCACCACCATGACCGTGCAAAAAGACCTGGAAGAGAAATTGAGGGAAAGAGGTCTCAAAACCAAAATCAAAACAGTCGTCGGAGGCGCTCCGGTTACCGAACGCTGGGCCCAAAAAATCGGCGCGGATGCGTACGCCGCTGATGCCACCGATGGCGTGAAGAAAATCAAGGAATTATTGATGAAATAAATGTCTCAAACAATGGGCGGCTGAAATTTTTGGCTGCCCATTTAATTATGGAGTATAACGAATATGGAGTGTTTACTAGATCGTGTTAAAAAGGGTGAAGTCATCGTTGCAGACGGTGCCATGGGTTCGCTGCTCATGGCAAAGGTCAAGGATGATCTCAACGGAAAATGCCCGGAATTCATTAATCTGTTTCATCCGGAAGTTCTCGAAGAAGTGGCCCGGCTCTACCTGGATGCGGGCGCTGAAATCATCCAGACCAATACGTTTGGCGGTTCGTCGTTGCGATTATCCGATTACGGTCTTCAGGATGATATGGAGTCGATCAACCGTGCGGCTGTCGAAGCGGTCAAGCGCGTCGTGAATGGCAACGCGTATGTGTCGGCGTCCTGCGGACCGAGCGGAAAAATGTTGCAACCGTACGGCATCTTTTCTCCCGAACAAATGTACGATAACTTTTACCGTCAGTTGAAGGTTCTCATTGAAACCGGAGCGGATATCATCTGTGTGGAAACCATGACCGATATTCAGGAAGCCACATTGGCCGTTAAAGCGGCCCGGGATCTTTCCGCCACGATTCCCATCATGGCGACCATGACCTTTGACTTAAAACCCCGCGGTTTTTATACTATGATGGGCGTGAGTATTGAAAAAGCCGCCCGGGAACTGGAAGCGGCCGGCGCCAATATCATCGGTTCCAATTGCGGAAACGGGATGGAAAACATGATCAAAATCGCCGCTGAATTTCGAAAGTTCACGACCCTGCCCTTGATCATTCAATCCAATGCCGGACTCCCTGAAATCAAAGAAACCGCAGCGGTTTATCCGGAAACGCCGCAATTCATGGCTGAAAAGAGTAAGGAACTGATCGCCTTAGGCGTTTCGGTAATCGGCGGATGCTGTGGCACGACTCCCGAACATATCCACGCGATTTCGATTGCCGTTCGGGATTCAAACCGGTCTTCCAAATGATCGTTGCCGTTCATCAACCCAACTTTATGCCCTGGTTGGGTTACTTCTATAAAATGTATAAAGCCACCATGTTTATCTTTTTGGATGATGTGCAATTCATTCGCCGGGGGTACACGGGCCGGGTGGGAATCAAAACCCCGAAGGGTGAAAGTTGGTTGACGGTTCCGGTGATCAAAAAGGGTCGGTACCATCAATTGATTAAAGATGTCGAATTGGAAGCGTATCCGTATTGGAGAGAAAAGATCCTTGATACGCTTCAAGCCTGTTACGGGAAATCACCGTATTTTAAATTTTATTTCCCCCAACTTAAATTCATTATGCAACGGGATTATCATTTGCTGGTCGATTTGAATATTGAGATTATCCAATGGATGGCCGCGATCCTCGGTATTCAGGAACCGATAATAAAATCCTCTCAAATACCGGCGCTTACCGGTCAACCGAATATCGGTGAAGGCACCGATCGATTAATCTATATCTGCAAGGTTTTCGGTGCGTCGACGTATCTTTCCGGTTTTGGCGGGATCAATTATCAGGAACAGGAAGCGTTTGACGCCCATCGTATCGAGCTTCGGATTTCCGATTTCGAACACCCGCAGTATCCGCAAATGTGGGGAAGGTTTATCCCCGGTCTTTCTGCAATCGATTTATTATTCAACTACGGACCCGATAGTGAGGATATCATTAAGTTTTACAGTGGCCCCGAGGAGGACTGATGGACTATCGTCAAATGAAAGAAAAGAATCTGGATTATTTTACCGATTTGTTGAATGAAACCGACGCCGATGAACACCGTGCGGTGGCTCAATCCGAAGTGTCCCATATCAAACGGTTTGAGAAGATCCTTGAATTGGGGGATTTTACCGACCGGTCGATTCTGGATGTCGGGTGCGGGATCGGGGGATTTTATGATTTTCTGATGAAAAAGAATATTCCCTGTGATTATACGGGAATCGATATCAATCCGTACATGATTCAAATTGCCCGGACGAAATATCCTCATATCAAGGATAAGTTCTTCATTTGTGATATCATTGAAGAGTCACTCGAACGAACCTTTGATTTTGTTTGTTCCAATGGACCGTTGAATCTCAAATGCGGTAAGGCGTTGAATAAGACAATGACCTTTACTTTTCTCCACCGGATGTACGATTTGGCGACGGTTGGCACCGCGATGACCATGACCTCGTCTTTTACTCGTAAGCCCAATAAGGAGACGTTTTATTATAATCCGATGGAGATCCTGACTGAAATCTCCAAGTTTTGTGTCAACGTCAGGTTTGATCACACGTATTTACCGCATGATTTTGCCGTTTTTTGTTATAAGAAAGATCTTTACGATTTTTAAATAAGGGGAATCGTCATGTATGAAGGCATCCAGCGGATACTGGTGTTAGCGCCTCACACCGATGATGGCGAGTTTGGGTGTGGCGGAAGTATTGCCAAGTTTATTGAAGATGGCAAGCAGGTTTTTTATGTGGCTTTTTCAACGGCTGAGGAATCGGTTCCCGAAGGATGGCCCAAGAATATTTTGGAAACC
The DNA here is from genome assembly GCA_050258455.1 of Candidatus Omnitrophota bacterium. GTDB lineage: Bacteria > Acidobacteriota > Aminicenantia > UBA2199 > UBA2199 > JAKAGC01. Next base: position 50,599 of record JBLMYT010000062.1, read on the forward strand.
GAAGTGCGGGAAGCCACCAAGCGTATTGGGATTCCGCCTGTCAATTTGATTATTTATAAATATCAGGTGCGGAAGTTAAATTTCGTGCGTCAGGAGATTCTCGAGGAATTGGTGAAGTTGAAGCGGGAGATTCAGCCCAATCTGGTGTTTATTCCCTCTCAGAATGATCTGCATCAGGATCATCAGACCGTAACCGGTGAAGCGGTTCGGGCGTTTAAGCAAGTGAGTATGATCGGGTATGAGTTACCCTGGAATAATATTTCGTTTCACACCGAATGTTTTATAAAATTGGACAAAGCGCATATCGAGAAGAAGATCCATGCGTTGAAGGCTTATAACTCTCAGGCTGGGAAGGATTATGCTCAGGAAGATTTTATTTGGAGTTGGGCCAAGACGCGGGGTACGCAGATTGGGGCGCGGTATGCGGAAACGTTTGAAATCACCCGTTGGGTGATGGAATAGGAGGAATAGGCGATGCCCATTGTCACGATTCGAATTTTGGAAGGACGCGATAAAGAGATCAAGAAGAAATTGATTGGAAATGTCACCCAGGCTATTGTTCAAACGTTGGATGCGCCGCCGGAGAGTGTGCGGGTGATTATTGAGGATATGCCGAATGAGAATTACGGCATAGCCGGGTTACCGGTTTTGGAATATCGGGCGCAGAAGAGGTCTTAAAAAATTACATTAACCGTTTAAATTCTTCAGGGGTTAGACCTGCATCTGCGGCTATGGCTCCCATTGTAAATGAGTTAATGCATCGATGACGGGGAATTGTCAAACGCACGTCGCCATTTGACATAATGATATGTTTACCTTGTCGAATAATTTGAAATCCTATTTTTCTTAATACTCTTATCGCTTCTTCGGAGCTGATACCAGGTATTCTCGGCATTTGAAAATAATTTATAACATAATTTCTCGTTCTATAACACGAAAAACTTTCATCTCTTCTTTTTCTTCTTTTTCAGCCCCCAACCATTCCCTGATTGCATCTTTGATATTCTCCAAAGCTTCCGCGATCGTCTCTCCTTGAGAATGACATCCGGGTAATTCAGGGCAACTGACTGAAACCCCTTCTTCGGATTCAATGAGAATAACTTTGTATTTCATTTATAATAACTCCTCACATTAATATAATTCAACCAGTTCTGAATGTCAATATGTCATCATCGAATCAGCAATTCTTTATTTGTAGGGGCAGATCTGCGTATCTGCCCGTGCGCTCAATGGGGGGCGCTTAAAAAAACTGGGCGAAAAAAAAACGGGCGCACACACGGGTGCGCCCCTACATCTATTCTTAAAAACTCAACTTTAAACAATTTCCAAAATAAAAGCTTTTGGAAGTCCGGAAACCTTTTCTCGAAAAGGTTTCTGGTCCAAATCAATCATCCACTAAAACATTATCTCAAATCCGTTGATCGGATGGTATCCTTTCTTTACCAGTTGATCGCCTTTAAAGAGCGTCCATGACGGCATGGCGTTATAGACCTTGGTCATCTGGTGGAGTTGGAGCGCGCTATTGGCAATTATTAAATAGGCCACGTTTTTGGGGTTATAGGGATTGGGATAAACCAGAACAATACCGTCATCCGGTTCGCCGTAGGTTTTCCCTTCCCACTGAAAGAAGTTCTTCCCCACATGAAGACCCAATTGATTGACCAGCTTTTTCATCACCGAGTTATCTTCCACGTTACCCAGAACCACCAGATCATTGGATGCGAGCTGCGCCTCATCCACTTCACTGTCCTTACGGATGGGGAGCAATGTTTCGGTAAATTGGTCCGCGAGTAAATCTCTGAAACGTAACGTCAGCGTATGGTTGGCTTCAATCTGTCGCGCCGTACCGTAAATGAACAACAGCTTACTAAAATCATCCGAATAATTGGTAAACAAATAAAATTTCGGATTTGCAACCGGAATATCGTTTCCGGCATTAAATAAAAGCTTGACCGGTTTATCCGCCAGATGAATCACAAACGATTGATCAGCCTGGGCAACCTCGATTTTTTTCCATACTTTACCCTTTTCCGTATCGATGGCCACAGTCGTCAGAAAATGAAACGGTGTACCGGTTTGATGAACCTTCAATTCGATTTGCCAACCGTCCCCGGTTTGAGTTAATTTCGCAGTCGGCGTCACCTGCGGAATATCTTTGCGTTCCAGCCATTGCTTGAAAAAAGCAGCAAGCGGTTTTCCGGCAACTTTCTCTGCCACAGCGATTAATTGGGCATTGGCCACCGGTTTTTCCTTGAATTGATCGTGGATGGCATTCATGACCTTGGAAAACATTTCATTTCCCAGGTACAAACGCAGTTGATGAAGCAGAAACGTTCCGTTGATTCTCGGAATTTTATAATAATTGAATGCGTTATAGACGCGTTTGGCATCGATAGGCGCAATCGCGCCTTCGTGTTCAACCACATACGAACGAATTTGAGCTTGCTCATTTAACAGATCCCGAAGGTAGGGCAGCGCTTTTTGAGAATCCGAAGGAAGCTCTTTCAGCATCTTCCAATAAGCGGCCGTGGCACTGATAAACCAGTTTTCTTTGTCCGAAGTCGGGTAAACCGTATTAAACCATAACGCACGGGGATTAAACGCATAGACCTCGTTGACGTTCGATAAATCCGGATCAATGGTTTTCTTATCGTTACTAACATTATTATTAGCGGTCGTCGGTTTGAGTGCCTTCAATTTTTCCGTGATAAATACCGGACTAAAAATGGAGTATCCCAGCGAAAGATGGGGGAGGGCATTGGGATAATCCGGCATGAGACGGTAACCCTTTGCCGGAAACTTTTCGCGCAGCGTCACCTTCCCGAAATTCGCCATGAATACCATTTGTTTCGCCATTTCGGTTGTTATTATCTTCCCATCGCAGGCGTGGGGGCGATTGATGGGTGAGGACGCCCAGAAATTCACCCCGGTAATCGCGTCGATCTTTCCATTGTACTTCTTAAAGAAATCCCAAAACGCAATATCGCGGTTCCATGGACTGAAAATCATTTCATACGGTGCGTTATCCGGACTTCCGATGTATTCCTTGCGAACCTCGTCATCTTTGGCGTTGTTGTTACTCCAATAAAACCCCTTCGTGTCACCGGGAAACACATTGGTCTTGCTGCGCCAGAGTTTATACTTTTTCGTACCGAGCAAAAGGATGGCGGTTTCATTGGTTTTCGCATCGCCAATTAACCAATCATTGGTATACATACCATTGTTTTTCTCTGTCATGATTCGAACCACATCATCGATACTCGATGCATACTGGGCCGCTTTACGGATGCGGTTGGATTGAGGCGTACCGTTCATATCGAACGGACTTTGACTGACCGTGGTTTCTCCGATCATGATACCCGCCGAATTCAAATAAAAATCAGCCGCGGAATGAATGCCGCCGGGAAATGTCTCATACACCAGCCGGTGACCTTTTTCAGGAATTACATCGCAGATCATGTTCCAGTGAACGCCCGTGTAACCGCTCCACATGAAGAGTTGTCCGAACACGATATCCCCGTTCGGAGTTGCCGGACCATTGGCGAGAAACCCCGAGCATTTGTGTTCTCGGTCCGAGATATTCAATTCGTCTTCCGCTTTCAGGAAGCTTTTCCCCGAGAGCGGATGGAGGGTTGGCTTAAGCGCGCTCCAAACGTAACTGATATCCACATGGGAATTGATGGCCACGATATCCTGGAAATCCACGGGGCGGTTATCGAATTGGGCGCCGGCTTTCGCCGCGCCGTCTGCGATGCCTTTCATTTCCAGTAAATATTCCTCATCGTATTTTCTCAGGAAAAACGCGTCTGCGATTTGACGTACCATTTTCCATCCATCGGACGGATTATTTTCATTTTCTCGGTTAGCCAGTTTTTTGATCAATTCCACGATCTCGTTGGCCACCAGAAAACCGTATTGGTAGCCTCGGTCATAGGGTTTGCCCTCGATATGGACAAACGTCCAGCCCTTGTCCGTGTAGCGGAACGCCGGGCCGAACCATTTCACCGATTCCATCGGGATATAAGCGGTAATATCTTCCACTTTTTCCAGGCGCACGTCATCGAACCAGACTTTACCTTGAGCGTTGCCGTTGAAACCGAAATGGAGGCGAACTCGGTCATTGCTTTGGGAAGCGATAAAAAGGGTTTCGATTTTTTTCCAGTCGGAGGTTCCGCCGGCAGATGGCGAATGGTTGGTAAATGGAAAGGATGCCATGGTGATGCAGGCAGGAACCGAGGTTGGGTAGCGGTCCATGGGCCAGGATGTGGCGGCTTCGGTTTTCACCCAGGCGCTCAGGCGATAGAGGTGTCCGACCTGGAGAGACAGCGGATCGGAAACGATCGTGTCCTGGCTCCATTGGGGGTGATCGATCCGGAGGCTTTGGACTCCGGAGTGAACGGATTGCGTATCGATAATAACACGAATGGTTGAATTGGCTTCTTTATCCAGGTGCCAATTGGACGGAAAACCCTGGGCGTTAGCCGTTTCAAAACCATCGTTGGATAGTGGAACCGGAATATCGTTGGTACCGGCAGCGAGACTAAGACCTGTGCCGATTCCCAGAAAAATGATTATCAGTGAAATAAACCGCTTGATCATGACGTGCTCCCTTTGTTTTTTGTTATTAATTCGTTGATGTGAGAAATAGAGGAAAAAAATTTGTGAAGAAGGTGGAGGTGCTTCGTGACCAGTCTTGAATCTTTGATCATCGGAGATCATCAAGAGATGATCCGAAGCACCTCTATAAATTCCGTTTAAAACGGATTATTTGTTAACCTGGAACGTGGTGTCGCCTTTTTCAAAGAAATTGATGATTTGTCTGATAGCGGCGATACCGGCGTTGTTGTTGGCTTCTTCGGTTTGAGCGCCCATTTTCTTTGCAGAAAAGAAAATGCGATCGGCGTATTTCTGAGCCAGTTCGTCTTTGCATTTAGGGGCAACGTCTGCGCCATAGCGGAAGTCTTTGCGTTCTTCGAACATCTTGAGTAAAGACGGTTCGTCGACCACTTCTTCTCTGGCGGTATTGATCAGGGTAGCGCCTTTTTTCATTTTGGACATCAGGTCATAATTAATGGATCCGACCGTTTCTTTGGTTTTGGGCATATGAAGCGAAACATAATCGCAGGTTTTGTATAATTCTTCGGCGGCGTCAACCGGGATCACGCCATCGGCTTTCATATTGTCTTTGCTGACAAACGGATCGTAGGCATAGACTTCCATCCCGAAACCCTTGGCGATGGTGTTGGCGGCTTTGCTGACATAACCGTAGGCATGGAGGCCCAGTTTTTTGCCTCGGAGTTCGGTGCCGGATTTGCCGGAAAAATGGCGTCTGGCCAGCATGAGCATGAAACCGAAAACGGATTCGGCGACGGCATTGGAGTTTTGGCCGGGGGTATTCATGGCTACCACGCCGCGTTCTTTGGCAGCGGCCAGGTTAATGTTATCGTATCCAGCGCCGGCGCGGACAACGATTTTCAGGTTATTGGCGGCGCTCAGCACTTCCGGAGTCACGAGGTCACTGCGGATGATCATAGCATCGACATCGGCAACGGCTTTAATCAGATCATTGGGATCGGTATAATTTTCCAGCATGACCACGTCATAATTGGCTTCTGCTGCGATTTTTTTGATACCTTCCACGGCATCTTTTGCAAATGGTTTCTCGGTTGCGACTAAAACTTTTTTTGACATGTATTCACCCCTTTATTGGTTATAAAATTATTGTAAACAAAATTTGTTGCAACATTCATGTAACATTTTAATCTATTCCGGTTGCGTTGTCAAACATGACCGACAAATCGCGAGGATTTTCTGTTTATTTTAATGTAGTGATCTGCTTTTCGGTTAAAACTCGGTATTGCCTGTGGCTGGAGCCGATTAAGATGTAAAGAAGAAAAACTGCGACGACTCGTCGCAGAATTTCATGGGGGCGTAAATAACCCATTCGATAAAGGTAAGCAGGGTTCGAAATGGTATCTCTTGAATAGCCTGCGAGTGAATTTTCCCTCCTTGCAGAAAATCCAGGGTAATTATATGCAAAACATGCAGAAAAAACAAGTCATTTTTTCTCCGACCACTTTGGAGAGAAAAAGGAAAAAGAGAGTTTCAAGGCACCCTGAGGACTGAAGGACCCTGTTGATTTTGTCTCACCCCCGCTTTTGTGTTATAATCTATCCATGAAAAATTTACCGATTGGGATCCAAACGTTTTCAAAATTAATCAATGGGGGTTACCTGTATGTGGATAAAACGAAACAAATCCACGATCTCTTTGCCACAGGCGGCCAATACTATTTTTTATCGAGACCGCGCCGATTCGGCAAATCCCTGCTCATCTCAACCCTGGCGGAACTCTTCTCCGGGAATAAAGAACTGTTCAAAGGACTCTGGATTTATGATCAAATCGACTGGGAATCTCACCCGGTGATCCAGATTGATTTCTCCACCATCGATTTTTCATCCCCCAAAATATTGAAAGAATCCCTGAAGATTTATCTTAATGAAACCGCACATTCTCATGGTTTAACCTTGAATAAAAAAAAGAGCTACAAAGACAGCTTCGTCGAATTAATCAAAAAATTATCCGTTAAAGGCAGCGTCGTTATCCTGATCGATGAATATGACAAACCCTTAATCGAATATCTGGGAAAGGATAAAATCGATACGGCAAAAGAAATCCAGTCTGTTTTAAAAAATTTCTATGGTGTTATAAAAGGATCGGATGCCTTTATTCGGTTTGTTTTCATTGCCGGGATTTCAAAGTTTTCAAAAGTATCTGTATTCTCAGACCTCAATAATTTAGTCGATATCACGATTGATGATAAATTCTCCACGCTTCTCGGTTATACAGAGGCGGAACTGAATCATTATTTTGGTCCCTATATCGAAGCGATGTCCAGGATACAGAGTACATCCATAAGCGATTTAAAAGAAACCATACGAAAATGGTACAATGGGTATTCCTGGGACGGAAAGAATTTTGTCTATAATCCCTTCTCTATATTGAATTTGTTTAATAAGAACCGATTTGAAAATTTTTGGTTTTCGACAGGAACACCGACTTTTTTAATCAAATTAATAATGGATCGGCAATATGAACTCATGGAATTTGAGAATATACCGGTAAATAGTTTTATTTTTGACAGCTATGATATTGAAAACCTTGAAATTACAGGATTGTTGTTTCAGACCGGTTACTTGACGATCAAAACGGTCACGGTTCGAGACATGGTTGAAACCTATCATCTGTCCTATCCCAATCATGAAGTGCGGGAATCTTTTTTATCTCATCTATTTGGGGCATATACAACGAAAGATATGATTTTAAGCACCCGGATTATCGAGCGAATAAATGCATCGTTGAAGGCTGATGATATCGATGGATTTATTCGGGAGCTTAAATCGTTATTTGCGTCGATACCTTACAATATTTTTATAGAGGCGAAAGAAGCTTATTACCATTCGATCATATATTTAATACTCCGGTTAAGCGGTGCGGAAGTCCGGTGTGAAGAGGCCACCAATATTGGCCGGATCGATGCGGTGTTAGAAACAGTAACGAAGATCATTGTCATGGAATTCAAAATGGGCGCTGCGCGGGACGCTTTAACTCAAATCCAGGAGATGAAATACCATGAAAAATTCTTGAATACAGGAAAGGCAGTTGTTCTCCTGGGTATTGGATTCGATCCGGAAAAACGAAACATCGGCGATTACTTCCTGGAAACGCTTCAATCTTCGCGAAAATAGAAGGGATTCGAAGATTATCCCATGAGATGGAATTAATTGTTGTCGAAAGCACCTTTCAGTTTCCTCCTTGCAGAAAATCCAAGGTAAACCTTCTAGTTTTCCTTCTCTTCTTATATCTCTTGCCCACATGGGTACATATTCCATTTTGGTTTCCTCCTCTGTTATTCACACCTTATTATTACATCATATCAACCACATGCCTGAATTTCAAGATGAAGTAACCGGGCGATCTGTTTTTGGGCGCCCATTGAATAAGGCACATTTCTGCAGCCGGAGGTGATATAAAGGCAATGAAAAACTGCGACGACTTGTCGCAGAAATTCCAATTGGGTCCACTTTAAAAAATGGGCGTTTCGCGAAACGCCCCTACAGAATTTCGGAGAGAATAAGAAACTCAGTGCGTTTTTGCCGTTAGATTTTTTATTTCTTCAACCGAAATGCCAAGGTATTTTGAAATCGTTGAAATCGCCAGACCATCGGCCATCATCCTTTCGGCGTTTTCCTTTAGTGTTTCATTTCGACCTTCATTTAAGCCTTCATCTCGGCCTTCTAGTTTTCCTTCTCTTCTTATATCTCTTGCCCACATGGGTACATATTCCATTTTGGTTTCCTCCTCTGTTATTCACACCTTATTATTACATCATATCAACC
>JBLMYT010000063.1:0-53723 GCA_050258455.1 Candidatus Omnitrophota bacterium
GCATGCATCATGCCTTTGGTCTTCCCCTGACCATTGCCCGCCCCTTCAACACCTACGGTCCCCGTCAATCGGCCCGCGCCATTATCCCGTCCCTCATCACGCAACTCGCGTCCGGAAAAAACGAAATCATGGCCGGAAACCTCACGCCCACCCGAGACCTCAACTATGTCGGCGACACCGTTCAAGGCATGATCCTGCTGGCCGACTGCAAGGCGGCCATCGGCGAAACCGTTAACATCGGTTCCAACAGTGAAATTTCCATGAGCGATCTGGCCCAAACCATCAAAACCCTCATGCAGTCCGACGCCGTCATCCAAACCGAAGATCAGCGCCTTCGCCCCGATGCCTCGGAAGTCTTTCGCCTGTGGTGCGATAACTCCAAAATTAAAAAACTGGTGAATTACCATCCGCAATATTCCCTTGAACAAGGGCTCGCATCCACCATTACATGGATTAAAAAAAATCTTGCAAAATATAAAGCTAACATATATAATGTGTAATACACGTTGTTTGTAAAATAGTTCGTATAATAGGAGAATTAAATGGTATTTAAAAAGAACATACTGTGCATTGGGGCCGGTTACGTGGGAGGACCCACAATGGCAGTCATTGCGTTAAAATGTCCCGAGTATCGAATTGAAGTTGTCGATATAAACGAAGAACGAATAAAAGAATGGAATTCGGATGAAATTCCCATTTATGAACCCGGATTGGATACCATCGTCAAACAAGTGCGTGGAAAGAATTTATTCTTTACCACCCGCATCGAAGAAGGAATCAAAGAAGCGGATATCATCTTTGTGTCCGTAAACACCCCGACCAAAACCTTCGGCGAAGGCGCCGGAATGGCTTCCGATTTACAATATTGGGAAAAAACCGCTCACACGATCATCAAGCATTCCGAATCCGATAAAATCATCGTGGAAAAAAGCACCCTGCCCGTACGCACCGCCGAAGCCATGGAACGCATTTTAAAGTCCGGAAACAAAGGGGTGAAATTCGAAGTGGTATCCAACCCCGAATTTCTCGCCGAAGGCAGCGCTGTCAACGATCTCTTGGAAGGCGACCGCGTCCTGATCGGTGCCCACCGAACCGAAGCCGGCCTGCGCGCAGAAGCGGAAATCGTGGATATCTATGCCCACTGGATGGACAGAGAACGCATCATCACGACCAACTTATGGTCGTCCGAGCTCTCCAAACTCGTGGCCAATGCTTTTCTCGCGCAGCGGATTTCCTCCATCAACGCCATTTCCGCCCTGTGCGAAAAAACCGACGCCGATGTATCCGAAATATCGTATGCCGTGGGAAGCGATTCCCGAATCGGACCCAAATTCCTCAATGCCAGCATTGGATTCGGCGGCTCCTGCTTTAAAAAAGACATCCTCAACCTCGTATATATTTCCAGATCCTACGGCCTCATCGAGGTCGCAGACTACTGGGAAAAGGTGATTCAAATGAACGAATACCAAAAGAAACGCTTCGTTCAGCAAATCGTCAAAGAGATGTTCAATACCGTGGCAGGGAAAAAGATCGCCCTCTTTGGGTTTGCCTTCAAAGCCAACACCGGCGATACCCGCGACGCCGCAGCCATCACCGTCACTCAGCAATTGCTGGAAGAGCGGGCCATCGTTGCCATTACCGATCCCAAAGCCCTTCCCAATGCCCGAAACGACCTCAAAGACACCAAAGGAACCATCCTGTATGAGAGCGACCCTTACGCTGCCGCCGAAGGCGCGTCCGCCATTGCCGTGGTTACCGAATGGGATGCGTTCAAAACTCTGGATTATCAACGGATTTACAAATCGATGGAAAAACCCGCCTTTATTTTCGACGGGCGAAACCTCCTCGACCACAACGCCCTCTATGAAATCGGATTTAATGTTTACCCCACCGGTAAAAAACGCTTAACCCATTTCGAATGAGGACCCGATCCATTCACCTGTAAATTCGACATTTTTTTTTACAATAAAATTTAAAGGAGACAGTGTTATGTGCGGAATTATTTGTTATTGCGGAAGAAAGCAGGCACTTCCCATTTTGATAAATGGCTTGAAACGATTGGAATACAGGGGATACGATTCTGCCGGATTTTCGGTGATCGAAGATACCGGGAAGAAGAACCTGAAAAACCGAAAAAACATCATCGTCAAAACCCGCGGCCGCGTAGCGCACCTCGAAGCCAAAGTGGACGGGGATGAGGCCATCCGGGCCACGTTTGGCATCGCCCACACCCGGTGGGCCACTCATGGGAAACCCTCGCATACCAACGCGCATCCTCAAACCGATTGTTCGGGTAAAATCAGCGTGGTGCACAACGGCATCATTGAAAATTACAAGGAAATCAAAGACGAGCTGATCAAAAAAGGGCATGTGTTCAAGTCCGAAACCGATACGGAAGTCATTGCGCACATGATCGAAGAGTATTTCACCGGAAACCTGGAAACCGCGGTATTAAAAACCGTCGAGCACCTGAGCGGAACCTTCGGTCTCGCCGTCATCCATGCGGAAATCGATCACAAGATCGTCATTGCCAAGCGGGGCAGCCCGATCATTATCGGCATCGGTGACAATGAGCATTTTGCCGCTTCCGATTCCAATGCCCTGATGCCCTACACCAATAAGATGATCTACCTCAGCGATGACGAGATCGCGGTGTTGACCGCCGACAGTTACTCGATCAAGAATTTGAGCAACGAACCCCTGGATAAAAAAATCGAAATACTCGAAAACCTCGATTACAAAGAAGATAAACGGGGATTCGAGCATTACATGTTAAAGGAAATCTTCGAGCAGCCGGAAACCATCGAGAATGCGATGCGCGGACGGATCATCGAAGGCGAAGGGGTGTCCAAACTGGGCGGACTCGAACCGGTCCTCAACCGGTTAAAAAACACCAAGCGACTGATTATCGTCTCTTGTGGCACCAGTTACTACGCCGGATTGTTGGGTCGGTATATCTTTGAGCATTTGACCCAGCTCAACATCGAGGTCGAGCTGGCCTCGGAATTTCGGTACCGACGCTTGACATTGGATGAGGATATCGCCGTACTGGCACTGTCTCAATCGGGCGAAACCGCCGATACCCTGGCCGCCATCAAAGAAGCCAAGCGCAAAGGCGCGCTGGTCCTGGGAATCGTCAATGCGGTCGGAACCGCCATTGCTCAAATCACCGACGCGGGCGTGTACAACCACGCCGGACCCGAAATCGGTGTGGCATCCACCAAAATCTACACCTCGCAACTCGTGATTCTCACATTAATGGCGTTACTGATCGGACGATACCAGGGCATCTCCTTTATCGAAGGTAGCGAAATCACCAATGCCCTGCTTCGGCTTCCGGACCAGGTCCGCGACATCTTAAAAGATGCCGCCAAAATTCAGGAAATTGCCTTAAAGTATTGTAAATATAAAAACTTCCTCTACATCGGCCGATTATTTAACTACCCCACGGCCATGGAAGGCGCGCTGAAATTAAAAGAGATTTCCTACATCCATGCCGAAGGGTATGCGGCCGGTGAAATGAAGCACGGCCCCATTTCCTTAATCGACAAAAACTTTCCGACCGTTGCCATTGCCCCCGACGATTTGACCTTGGATAAGATGATCAGCAACATGCAGGAAATCAAAGCCCGCGGCGGCAAGTTACTTTCCATTACCAATGACAACGTCGCGAAAGTCGCGGATGTCTCCGATGACGTGATCACCGTCCCCCGAACCATTCCCATCCTCCAACCCGTACTCAACATCATCCCGCTCCAGCTCTTCGCCTACTACATCGCCAAGGAAAAGGGACGCGATATCGATAAACCGCGAAACCTCGCCAAATCCGTGACCGTTGAGTGAGTCCCATGAAAGCCATTATTCTGGCCGGAGGAAAAGGCACGCGGTTAAGGCCCTATACCTACGTGCTGCCCAAACCCCTGGTCCCGGTCGGAGAAAAACCCATTCTGGCGATTTTACTCCAACAGTTGAAGAATCATGGCATCTGCGACATCACCTTTTGCGTCAACCACATGGCCGAACTCATTATGGCGTATTTCGGCAATGGCGAGAAGTTCGGCGTTACAATCGAATACTCGATGGAACAACAACCCCTGGGCACCATTGCCCCGTTAAAGTTACTGAAAAATCTTCCGGATAACTTTTTATTGATGAATGGGGACCTGTTGACCGATTTGAATTTTTTAGATTTATATGATTACCATATTCGGTCCCGATCGCTCCTAACGGTCGGGACTTACCCGCGCAAAGTCCATATCGACTTTGGCGTCATGCACATCGAAAACCATACGGTAACGGATTTCATCGAAAAACCCATGTATGAATACAATGTCAGTATGGGGGTTTATGTGTTTAACCGTGCCGTATTGGATTTCGTTCCCGCCAACGAACCCTTCGGGTTCGATCACCTGATGCAGCGCCTGTTAACCGAGAAACAGCCCATCAATGTGTTTCCGTTCAATGGATATTGGTTGGATATCGGACGGTTGGAAGATTTTGAGAAAGCCAACCGTGATGTGGAGTGTGGATCGTTTTCTGCCTTCGGCGACCAGGAACCTTTTTGAAAAAAGGTTCCTGGACCTCCAAAAACTTTTGGTTTTATGATGGGTTTTTTACTAAATACCTGCTTTTTCTTTTGCTTTATCTAAATTCGCTTTGGCCGACTTGGTATTGGGATGGAAAGCCCCCAACGTGCGGTCAAAGATTTTATAGGCTTTTTCGAAATTGGGGATTGCTCCCTTGACGTCTCCTTTTCCTTCCAGCGCCAGACCCAGAAAGTTGTAAATCGGGGCGGTATTTTCATGCTCTTCGCCGAACGTTTGGACCAGATAGGCTAATACCTTCTGATAATATTCCACGGCTTTTTCGTAATTCTGGAGGGATAAATACAAACCGCCCAGATTGTTGTAAACCATGGTCGTACTGGGATGATTCTCTCCGAAATTTTTGGTAAAAATGTCCAGGGCTTTACCGTAATAATCGATCGCTGTCTTATAATCTTTAACCGTGCCAAACACATTGGCCAGCGACAGATAATCGCGTCCCACCTCGGGATGTTCGGCTCCTTTGATGCGCATATCCAGATTGAGCGCCTGATCGTAATATTCGATCGATTTTTGGTAATTCATGAGCATGTGGTACGTATTGGCCATGTTTTTCCAATCTCGGGACACATTCGGGTGCCCTTTTCCAAAATGGCGAAGATCGGATGCCTCGGCTTTGATAAAATACTCCAGGGCTTTCTTGGGATCTCCGCCGGCTCCCAGCGCACTGCCCAGATTGTTGTAATCGGACGAAATTTCCGGCTTCTCCAGCTCTTTCTTTTTGGTTTTAATCGTCACCACTTTTTCATAAGAATCCACGGCTTTTTTGTAATACCCCATCGCGTACCACATCGAACCCAGCTCGCTCAATGTCGAAAGCGTGACCGGGCTTTCATCGCCCGACGTCTTGGAATCGATCATTAATGCCCGTTCCAAGGATTCGATGGACTTCAACCCCTGCTCCATATTTTTGTAACCGATGGCCAATATCTTTAAATCCCGCGAGACTTTCGCGCTGTTTTCCCCGAATTTCTTTGTATCGCCGTTCAGGGCCGCTTCCAAATATTTTAAAATTTCCTCGTTGTTTTTTTCCTTGGCGCAGAGCAACGCCAGACCGATCGAATACTGGACATCGGGGTTATTCGGATCCAATTTTTCCGCGGCCCGATATTCGGTCATGGCCTCATCCGTCTTTAACTGCAAATAATAAATGTTTCCCAGGATACAGGAAGACCAGGGATCGGAAACATGTTTGTCAAGATCCTGTTTGCGAATCGTTTCAAAAAAGGTCTGGGCATTTGCCAGATTCCCCTTTTCAAAAAGCTGAAGCGCCGACTCTTTTTCCTTTAAAGCGTTGCAGCGTTTGTCATTGAACGCCAGTAACGTTTCCCGGATCTTTTCCACATAGCCGGGGACCGAAGCCGAATTGGCATATGCTTGTCCCAGCGCCTGTTTGATCGTGTCAATTTTCTGCTCCATGGCTTCATCAGTGACTGATTTCTTACAGCCCCCGGCCAGGAAACAACAGACCATTGCCAGGATACCAAAACCAATAAAAACAACCCGTGTTAATTTATTATTTTTGAAATCGTTTAAGTGTGCCATATAAAATTATACCATCAAAAATGACCAAAAAAAAGAGGAAGTTCAAGAATTGGGGTCGCGTCTCAACAGGTTGTCCGAGAACGTTTTTTAACGGAATTATAAGCCTCGTTTTGTGGGGGTGCTTCATTTTATTGCTGAAAGAAGAATAATATTTCAAACCTTATTCCATCTGCCTTAGGTCCCAACATATCTGCCCCTTCAAACCAATTCTCGGACAGCCTGTGTTGAGACGCGACCCCCAGCTTCACGAAAACGCCGGTTCGGGTAAGGCGTTGCGATCCACTTTCCCACTGGGATTTAACGGAAATCGCTCCATGAACACAAAGAGGGTGGGCACCATATACTCGGGCAATAAATCTTTTAAATACCGTTTCAACTCTTTGACGTCAACATTCATCCCGGACTTGAAAACAATATAAGCCACAATCGTGGTGATATTTTTGGCATATTGTTTGACCACAACCACATTGTCCAGAATAGAAGGATTCGCGGATAATACGGCTTCAATTTCCCCCAACTCGATCCGCAACCCATGAATCTTCACCTGAAAATCACTCCGTCCTAAAAATTCCACGTTTCCATCGGGAAGCCACCGCGCCAAATCTCCGGTTCGATATACCGTTTCCTTTAACCCGGGAATAAAAGAATTAAACTTTTGATCCGTTGTTTCGGGATGATTCAAATATCCCCGCGCGACGCCCACTCCGCCGATACACAACTCGCCGGTCTCCCCTACTTCACACAACTCGGATTTCTCCGAGAGAATATACAACTGAGTATTATCGATCGGTTTTCCAATGGGTATTTTTTCAATGATACCCTCGTGATTCAGTTGAACAACCGCATCATTATAAGGCAGACAATCAAAATACGTGACGTCTACCGTGGCTTCGGTCGGTCCATATAAATTAATTAACCGCGTGCCATTGGTTCGGGTGAGAATCTCATTAAACGCCTGAACATGAGCCGAGGTCAATTTCTCCCCACTGGCAAATACATGAGTCAATGACCGCAACCGCTGAATGTCCTCGGTCGAATTTCTTAAGTATTCGAGAAAAACACTCATCATGGACGGGACAAAATGCATGACCGTGACGTTCTGTTTCTCGGTGGTTTCGATAATGGCTTGAGGAAACCGCTCCCCATTGGGCATGAGAAAACACACCCGCGCCCCGACCATCGCCCACCAAAACATTTCCCAGGTCGAGACATCAAAAAAGAAGGGCGTTTTTTGTAAAATCGTATCGGCATTCGTTAAGGGATATTGCCGCTGCATCCAATGCAAACGGTTCACCAACGCATGATGCGCGATGCAAACGCCTTTGGGTTTTCCGGTCGAACCGGAGGTATAAATGACATAGACCAAATCGCCGGGTTGGTTGATTTCCGGAAGATTATCGCCGGACTGATGGTAAATCTCGCTCAATTCTTCGGAAGCAATACCCGCAGGAAAAAGGTCGATGTTCAGGATTCGAACATTGGCCTGCGGATCGGTATGGGCCTCTAAGCCGGGCAACAACTTCCCCTGAGTCAGAAACAGTCGGGTTCCGCTTTCTTTGAGTAAATGGGAGACGCGTTTTCCCGGAGTGGCCGGTGAAACCGGCATGTACGCTCCACCGGCTTTTAATATCGCAAAGATTCCGATCAGCATCTCAGGGGAACGATCGGCCATGATACCGACAATCTGATCGGGCCCCACGCCACCGGTTCTCAAGTACCGGGCCAATCGATTGGATAGTTCATTCACCTGTCGATAGGTGAACGAACGGTCTTTGAAAATGGCAGCCGTTTGTTCGGGGGTTCGTTCGACTTGCGCTTCAAACAAGCGGTAAACGGTTTGATGTTTGGGATAATCGACGGTGGTGTCGTTAAATTGGAGGATATCCACGTGTATCTCCCTCATTTGGGGTCAAGTCTTGCATTATCACATGTTGAAATACAAGACTTGACCCCCAGGGTTTATTCATTTCGTTATTCCGGGTTTTTTAAACTTTTTACAGAAACTGTTACCGAGCACTTTTTGAAGGACCTGATCCGTGCCTTCGATGATCTGCATGATTTTGGCGTTGCGATAAAACGAAGCGGCAGGGTTTTCTTCGTGACATCCGGCGGCACCCATGACCTGAACGGTATCGGTGGCTGCCTGAACCGCCGCACGAGAGGAGAAGTATTTGGCCATCAATGTTTTTTCAATGGCTGCGGGAGAATGCGCATCTTCAGCCATAACCGCGCCCAAACACATGTATCGCGCGGCTTCCATGTTGACGCCCATGTTGGTGATCAATCCACGAACCGCGCCATGGTCCATGACGGGCATTCCAAACTGTCGCCGCTCGGCCGCATACGCGGCACTGGTTTCAAAACACGCCCGCAAGAGTCCGGTGCCGTTCCACGCCGTGCTGATGCGCCCGAAATGCAACCCCAACGGCGCGACATACTGCATGACAAACCCGGGTTTTCCGATGATATCTTCCTGAGGAATTTCACAGTTTTCAAACTCAATCTGCGAGAGATGCGCAGCCCGAAATCCCAGCAGATCTTTTAACGGCGTGACTTTCACTCCGGGCGCATCGGACCGAACAATACACGCCATGGACTTGTCTTCCCATTTTCCAAACACGAGAAAAATATCGGCAATGGCAGACATGGTGATCCATTTCTTGGTTCCATTGAGCACCCACGCATTGCCTTTGGGGGTGAACGTGGTTTCAACGGCTTGAATGTCGCTACCGACTTTGGGTTCGGTCATGGCAAACGAGGCGACGAGTTCGCCGCTGGCCAGAGGTTGAAGCCACCGGGTGCGCTGGTCATCGGTTCCCCATTTGACCAGAGGCATGGCCACCATGGTTTGAACGGTGAAAACCGCACAAAGGGACGCGCTAACGGCTCCCATGGCTTCATTCAACAGACCGAAGGTCACCGTATCCCAGCCGCCTCCGCCGTACGCTTTGGGGATGATGCCACCCACGAGCCCGGCGTTGGCACAGGTGTGAATGATCTCGCGCGGGATTCCCTGTTGTTTTTCCCACACCGCGGCTTGCGGTTCGACGTGTGTTTTGACAAACTCACGGAAACCGGCGTATTTGGCTTTCTGTTCTTCGGTTAACAAGGCGTGATTAAACACGTTTGGCCTCTTCTTTGCGTCTGACAAACTCGGCGGTAGCATGGATGGATTTGAAATTCGCCATGTCCAGGTCATCCATGGTCACCTTTAAATTGAAACTCTTTTCGAGGAATGTCATGAGTTCGATTGCAAAAAGAGAGTTAACAATCCCTGCTTCAAATATATCAAAATCATTGTCCAAATCCGACAGATTGACATTTTCCTGAATGTATTGACGGATAATCGCTTCGGGTGATTTTAAATTCTCTGCTGTCATGGAAGAACTCCTTGAGGTAAAATATTTGAGAGGTTAATATATCATAATCATGGATAAATAACAAGGAATTTGGAGGGTTTGAACGCACGGGCAGACACGCGGGTCTGCCCCTACAGAAGAAATATACGCAATTATTGGTATCTATCACGCGGGATCATTCGAAATTTTCCCGTAGGGGCGCACCCATGTGTGCGCCCCATTTGCCCCCTAAGAAGAAGAATCCTTATCGGGTTATATTGGTTATCAAATATTCAAGTGCCGTTTCCATTCGGCCACCAGGCGTTTGGGCGTACTTCCGGAAAGGGCCAAACCCACATCCTCGATCGTCATGTACGCCATTCCCAGTCGAGCGGTAAACGTGGCGCTTCCCACATGTGGAGCCAACACCACATTCTTTAATCCGATGAGTTTTTCGGTGACCCGGGGTTCGAATTCATAGACATCGAAACCGGCCCCAAAGAGTTCGTTCTTTTCCAGTTTTTCAGCGAGGTACGCTTCATCGATCAAATCGCCGCGGGCAGCATTGATAAAAATGGCATCTTTTTTCATCAGGTCAAAGACGTCTTTATTAAACAGGTGCCGGGTTTCCGGAGACGATGGGAAGTGAGGCGAAATGACATCGGACTGCCGGATCAGGTCGAGAAACTCGGTGTATTTGAATCCGTATTGTTCTTCCAGATCTTTTTTCCTGGACCGGGAATAGTAAAGAATGTCCATCCCGAATCCCATGGCGCGCCGGGCCGTGGCCAAACCGATGCGTCCCATGCCGATGATTCCCAACTTTGCGCCCTGAAGCGCTTTGCCCAGCATGAGGTTGGCTCCCCATCCGGTAAATTCTCCCCGACGCATGAAGGCATCGCCTTCAACGATGCGACGCGCCACGGCAAGAATCAATGCCATGGTCAAATCCGCTGTGGCATCGGTTAAAATATCGGGGGTATTGGTGACATAGATTCCTTTGGAAATCGCGTGGGCCACGTCGATGTTGTTGTACCCCACGGCATAGTTGGCAATGATTTTCAAATTCTTCCCGGCGTCGATGATGTCTTTCCCGATTTTCTCGGATAAGAAACTGATCAACGCGAGCGCATCCGGGTTCTCTTCCACAACCCGGAGGATCGTTTTTCCACTGCCCTCGACCATAATCAAATTGTACTGCGTTTGTAATTGTTCAATGGGTTCGGACTGGTATCGTTGCGTTAAAATCACTTTCGGTTTCATGTTCATCCCTATTCCTATTTTTATTTATTTATTCTTATATATATAATATTATATATTAAATATTATCTTAATTGTTCGACAATCGCTTCGTAAGCTTTGACAAATTCATGCTGAAGCATCCCTTTATCTTTGAAGACTTCGATGCCGGATTCTTTCAACAGATCCGAAGCGATCACAACCGCAGAAAACGGTTTTCCCAGATACACTCGAAGCGGAAAGAGTTCCATCTCGACAAAGTCCATGCCCCGTTCGACCTGCGCCTTCAGCCATTGGGGGGTTTCGCGCTGAATGATATCGACCGTTACCCCGCGCGCCTTTCGACAATTCCAGGCATCGATGGTTTTTAACGGAAAAAAGGTTTCGGTACAAAAATGGTCGAGAATTTCGGTGGAATAAATGGCTTCAACCTGGAGAGGGATCGGTCGGTCGATGGCATGATTCAGGCTTCCCGCCGTACCGAGAAAATACACGTCTTTTTCCCGAACATCGCGGATGAATTCCAGGGTCGTGAGAATGTGCGGGTAACCGAGAAACCCTTCGATGACTGCATAATTGGGGAAAATCAAGATGTCGCTTAAAAGGAAATTCAACGAAGCCAATGCCTCGTTTTTGATCTGGTGATAATAGCTTTTGTTCCAGAATTGAGGAACCAAAACCAGGGATTTCGGTAAATCGATACGGTTTGGGTTAAATAATGTATTTTCCATATGAGGGAGATGGTTGTCTATGATTTTGTCTATAAAAAAACAAAATGGGCGATAGAGGATTTGAACCTCTGACTTCTACCGTGTGAAGATAGCACTCTAGCCGCTGAGTTAATCGCCCAAAAGAAACAGTATTAT
Source organism: Candidatus Omnitrophota bacterium (assembly GCA_050258455.1). Classification (GTDB taxonomy): domain Bacteria; phylum Acidobacteriota; class Aminicenantia; order UBA2199; family UBA2199; genus JAKAGC01. The sequence goes on from JBLMYT010000063.1 coordinate 11,593, forward strand.
AAACTGAAAATGGATAGGAGTCAAGTTTTTTTAAAATTTTATTGACAGTTCGAAACGAATCAACTAAAATAAACCGAGATGACTAACCGAAAAACAAAATTAATGCATTATGTAAAGTACATCGTCATCGATGTAATCATTGCGGCCGTAATCTCGATTTTCTTAATTAACTACGTGGCATCGGCATACAAAATCAATGGAAGTTCGATGCAAAACGCGTTAAGCGATCAGGAACGGATTATTATTTCCAAATGGGCGATCAAAGACGGCAACATTAAACGGGGCGATATCGTGGTGTTGCGAAAGCCGGATGAACCGGATCGAACGATCATTAAACGGGTCATCGGCCTTCCCGGGGAAGTAATCGAGATCATCAAGGGAGATGTATTCATCAATAAACAACCGCTGGATGAATCGTATTTAAGTATTGCCAAGGATGTGATGTACCGGGCGTTTAACATGCATCCGCTCACCATTCCGGCGGACCATTACTTTGTGATGGGCGACAATCGGACTGTGAGTCAGGATTCCCGTTTTTTTGGGCCCATCAAACGCAATGATATCTTTGGCGTCACGATATTCCGCTACTGGCCGTTTTCCCGAATCGGTCGCTTTCCCGAAATTAGTTTTAAGAATTTCTCTCCGGTAAGCAAAAATCCTTAAACCAGTATCCGGACCGTAACACATTTCCCCCGAATTGAAGATCCAGGGGTTTGGAGAAAATGGGACCATCGATCACCACGGTATGGTATTCGCCTTCTTCACCGGAGGGATCGATTCCTTTTTCCTTGAATGCGTCGATGAGTGGTTCATCCAGCATTCGGCCCAGAAATTCTTCCCCCAGTTTTTCAGCGTTGGCAGCCACGATTAAGGCTTTAAATCCATTCTGCATGAATTCATGAAGAAGACCGGTTCGCTCTCGTTTCCACAACGGGAGATGAGGAAACACTCCCGCCTGACGGCACACCTTTTCTTCCCATTCCCGGTTGGGATCGATATCGATATCGCCAAAAACCCCGTGTTCGATGCCATGGTTTTTGAGGTGCCGGAGGCTTTCCACGAAGTTCGTTTCGTAGTCGGCCCAGGAGGTATTTTTTAAAATCAGGGGAATGTTTAAAGATTCCGACTGAGCGCGGATCACGTCTACGGCCAGGCCGTGAGACCGGGTCCGGCTGCCGTCCTCGATACACATGGTCAGAAGGCAGCGCGGTAAACCGCCGGTCCCAATGGCGTTGAACAGTGCCAGGCACGAATCTTTGCCGCCGCTCCAGGAACAGAAAAAAGGTACGCCCGTTAAGTCATTCATCATCGATGCTCCTCATGGTTAAAACTGTTCCTTCATTTTACAGGAAAAAACAAAATTATTCAATCGCAAGCGTATAGAGTCGGATGGTCCAGGATACGGCCGCGAGCGTCCAGGGATCTTGATACACATCGAGCGCGGCACCGCCGGGTCCAAGCGATAACCCGTCTTCGGTGCAGATGCAATCGATTTTGGTTTTGGATGAGACGGTTAATTGATTATCGATGACTTCTCCCAACCACAATAATCCCTCTTCGGTGCCGGCCACAAACACGAGGCGGTTGTCAACCGGGGTTAGGTCAATCGAAAAATTAAAGACCTGGGGTTTTCCGGGATCTTCGATCAGGTTATACGAATCGAGAAGGGTAATTTGGTTTTCCGATATCGTGTAGAGCCAGAGGTTTTTATCGGCGGATCCGACCGAACAGTTGGCCAGTAACAAATAGTTGTCAACCAGCGCCAGATCGTTGATTCCCCGTTGGGCAGTACTGTTGTAGCGCATGCGGAAGAGCACTTCGCCGGTGGGAACTTTGACCATGCAGATATCGCCATCGTCCGATCCGGTAATGACAATGTTGTTTTTCCAATACTTCACGCTGCGGATATTTTTAACCGGAAAGGGACTGGGGATCGGATTGGGGGAACGCAGATCCACGCTTTTGATCAGATGAAACGTTTTACCGTTTACGCGCCAGATGGTGAGAAAGCCCATTTCATGGCCGGAGATGAACAGTTTTTCGCCGGGGATGAACAGGCCGCTGTTTGCAGTGCCGAATTCCGGATTGTAGGGAATCGTTTTTTTCAAATATTTTCCATACTTTTTCCACCAGAAAACGAATTCATCGCGCCCATTGGACGTGATAAACATCCGGGGATTAAAAACCGTCATCATTTCGATCCCCGCCTGGGACGGTGTCAAAAGGGTGGCTTTCATGATCGGGCCAAATTCCACAGAGGGAATGGGTTTTCGAAAAATCGAAATCGAGCCGTCCCATCTGCCGACGATAAAGGAATTCTCATCCAGCCATCGTACGACCTGGGCCTGGCTATATGTTGTTCCCGCGGATTGAAGTTTCATGGAATTTTCTTCTCCTTTTAAAGGAAGGAATTGACAAAAAATAAATAACAAGAGCAGAGATGAATGGACAAGGAACTTTTTTTTTGTCATTGATTCCCTCCCGTTCCCGACTCGAACACAAACAGCGTATCCTGGAGTTCTTCTTCGAGAGCATGAACTTGTTTTGATTGGTCGGTGGAAAGGTTTGCCAGTTTCAGTGATGGTTCGAGTGCGACCAGGCAACAACCGAATTCTTTCTCAAACGCATCGAATTTTGCCCGGAGTTGTCCGGATAATTGGGCAACTTTGGGAGGTGGTAAAATTTGAGCGTAAGCGACCAGTGTCAGATTGAGTTCTTTCTCGAGATCATCGATTTCCTGGAATTGTTGTTCGGACAAATTCGCCATGGGTAGTTTGGAATTTGGGATGATGACGATATTATCTCCCAATTGGGTTTCCAGTTCCTTGATCTTTTTTAACTGGTTTTCGTCCAGGAAATTCCGATCCTCCATATTTAACGTAGGAGGATAAGCAATTAACGTTACGCCCAATTCATTTTCCATATCCTTGAGTTTTCGAAGAGCTTCTCCTTCGAGTTGAAGCGGGTTACTGACCGGTTCATACGCGACGATGACGCAATTGAGTTTATTCTCCAATGATTTGATTCTTGAAAATTGGATATCGGTTAATTGGGCGACTTTAAAATTCATTATAGGGTTCATGGTTACCTCCGATTCTTAAAAGATTTAAATTTTTAAATTTTAATTGTCGAGTAAAATATCGCAGAAATAAAAGGATTCTCGCATGACGGTTTCGCCTTTGTGGCAGTTTAAGGGTTCCTTGAAGATCGGGCCGTCGTAAACGAAGGAATGGTATTCCCCATTTTCGCCGCACGGGTCGACGGTAGACGGCAGGTCTTTGATGAAATCCTCATCGATGGTCCTTCCGGCAAACGATATATCCAGGGCCTTGGAGTCCACGCATACGACATAGGCTTTAAAGCCCAGGTCGATGAACGATTTTAAGACATCGGCGGTTTTTCTTCCCCATAATGGAGAGCAATAGCTCATCCCAATTTTCTCAAGATTGGCGGTTCTTCGTTTCTTTACCCCTTTGAGAAAAATATCGCCAAAGGCGATAATGTCTCCATTTTTTTCTCTCTGTTCATTTAATACCTTTTCCATTGACGTTTCGTACTCTTCCATTGTGGATTGTTTGGGAATGTATGAGGTATGAAGGGGTAACCCCAATAGTTCCATCTGGCGTTTCAAGACCTCATGCCTCACGCCGTGACCGCTGATTCGGTTATACCCGTCGGTCATCGTGGTAATGGCGCAAGTAACCGTGAAACCCAGGTATTGAGGATTATTTAGAATTTCATAGTAGGCATAAACGCTGTCTTTCCCCCCGCTCCATCCCATCATAATCGATTTCTTTCTCACTGAATACCTCCCCCTCTCTTTAAGAGAGTATTTTATTTTTATTTTGGTTTAAAAAAGGCAGTAGTAGTTGAAAAAGTAATTAATTCTTTTGTGGATCATATGTTCCACCCCCCATTTTATTACGCCTTAATATATAATATAAAAGATGAAATTTTTCTACTCTTTTTTTTATTATTGTTAATTGAATAAAAATCAATACGTTGATTAGTTGATTATAAGACAATTAATCTTCAGGAAAGATTAAATCAGAAACATCATCATTTCCTGCTTCCCGGATTCGCGTCTTTAGCATCATGCCTAAAAGTTTTAAATCGTCTTCTATTGTCTGCCAAACAATTTTAAGATTAACACCAAAATACTCATGAATCATTTTATCTCTCATTCCAGCCATTTCTCGCCAAGGTATTTCGGGATACCTTGCCTTAAGTTCTTCCGGTAAATTTTTAGCCGCTTCCCCCATAATTTCAAAACACCTTATAACTGCATGGATTGTCTTTCGATCAAAAGAGAATTCCTCAAAAGTCATCCCGGCCGTAAATTCTTGTATTTCATCAATTGAAGTTTTTATATCATTGAGGTAATCTTTAAAAATTCTTTTTCGCTTTGTTTTTTCAGGCATACTGCGTTTCTCGTAATATGGCCGATCCGATGTAGGGTTTCAACGAATCTTTGGTTACAAGGTCTACTTTTTTTCCAAATAAATCTGACAGGTAAAACTCCAAACGCATGAATTTAATAAAACCGATGGGTTTCTGAAAAGAAACCAATATATCGATATCGCTGTCCTCCCTCTGTTCCCCTCTGACATAAGAGCCGAATACCCCAATTTCAGAAACATGATACTGATCAATCATTTCTGCCTTGTGCTTCTCGATTATGTCTTTTATTTCATTAATTTCATACATAATCAATATATATACCCTTTCAAATAAAATTTCAACTGGTTAAAAAATTTTTGAAAATTCTCTCTTTAAAAACGGGCGCACACGCGGGTGCGCCCCTACAATAGTTTGATTCTTACAAATGCCGATTTATTTACAATCCGGCAGGTTCCCCGTTCAATGTTAAATTAAACTCTTTCCCAATATTATTAGGAAAGCGATGGCGCATTAGCTCCCTCGGCTTCATATTCCAGAATTGGTAAAGGGAATCCCGCTCAACCTCTCGTTTAATGCCATGGCGGTATAGTAACCGGCAATCCCATATGGTTGGCATTGCGAATCGCTGCCATACACATAAAATTGGTCTTGGCTTCTCAATATACCGTTTCATGATGCGGAAGTCAGTGATTTGCCTAATTCTTGCTCCCATATCGATCACCGTGGCAACCGGTGTTTCCACGGTGATTTTCATTTCGGCATCAAGCCCGATCAATCACGCGTTTTCTTTATTCTTAAAAATAATCTTAATTAACCAGTTGAAGTAGTACCACATTTTCCCTATAATGGGCAAGATTGGAATATCTTAATAAAAGTTAAATTAATTATACGGCAAAGAAAATTCCCAATCGTAAAAATATTGATAATATTCCGTTCTTGAATAATTATTTCCAATATCGCAACCAGTAATTTCGATTATATCCTTAATTTTATAGGGATAGCGAGCATTGGAAGAAGAATTCCAGCAAAGCTTCACATCAGCGCTTTCAAACATTAAGTAATATTGTCCATTATCAATTTTGAAATTTAAATTAACTTTCTGCCAAGCTTCCGGATTTGTGCATTCAATAGGGTCAGATTCCTGGAGTCTATTATTTGAAGTGTCACAAAGAATTATTTTTATTCTTCCACTTTCCTTCGGCATTACATATAAACTTTTCAAATGGATTTTTTTGTAAACGTGAAAAAACATTCTATAACCGGAATCATAGCCATTCACATAAAATCTATCTTCCCCCACACGGAATGTAGTATTGGTTATATAATTTTGAATCCTATTATATTTCTCTTCAATTTCCTTTTTATTTTGCTGCTCCTGATTATATTGGTCGTTTAATGATGCTAATTCTCTCTCCAGTGATTTTTTCGATTCTATCGCATCCCTCAAAAAAGCAAAAAGAAAAATTGCTCCGATTATAACGGTAACGAATAAAAACTTAACAAGCGGGGGAGTTCCAGATTCGCCCCTTTTCTCGGGCTCCGATATCCTAGAATCATGGATCGAAGTATCAAGCGAATCACTTGGCGGATTAATAAGAGATGGGACTTCCTTTTTCCTTTCCGATTGATAATTAAAATCTTCAGGGGTGATTGACATACCGTCCTCCTATGATGGTTTACGATAGCGTGAATCGCATCTTTCTAGTCATTATCTAATGCATAAATTACACCGACAATTGCGCCCAAAATATTTCGGTTTTTTTGATATTCCGTTAATGTTGAATTGACCCAGGTGGGATTCCATTTTGCTCCAGTTCCATCCGCATTTAAAGTTATGTAGCCTTCTGCAGCATAAGAATTTGATGGGTTTATATTTCCATTCCAATTCAGCTTTACTTTAATTCTATAAGAGTCATTATCCGGGAAATACTCCCACTCAGTAACCTCAACACTTTTATTTTCTCCGCCATCATATATCGTGTCTATGATTTTATCCCGTTCTTCTTCAGCAAATCCAAGGGCCTTTCTTCTCCTTTCGGACTCGATTAATTCCTGTTGTCTTGCTCTTTCTTCTTCTAACCTTTTTTGTTCCTGTTCCATTTCATCTTTCAACCTCACTTCTTCAAGCGCCTTTTGGATCTGTAATTGGGCTTCTTCTTGCCTTTCTTTTTCTGCATGGGACCGAATGACGGTGTACCCACCCCAGGCAATTAAACATAATAAAATAACCAATGAAGCGATAAGGATTTTTTTGGAATGACTTTTCGGTTTACTGTTTGAAAAATGAGGCATTGTCTGAGGTTGGTGGGGGGATGGTATGGAATAATTTGAGGGAGCATTTAAGAATTGCTCAAGCGATATAAAAAAATTACTTCCAGTAGGTGCTATCTCTACGGTAATATTTGGCTTTTTCCAATATTTACACCTTGATAGAATTTCGTTTTGCGAAAGAACGCCAAGCATTTGACCATTAACGCGCACTTGATAAGCTTGATTGGGCACAGTTATCTCCTATTTAAATTTGATCTCCCAATAAGACTGCAGTCGACAATCCCTGGGGATCAAAAAATTGCATCTGCGGTTCGGCATAAATCCGCTCTCCCCCTTTAAGAATCTTCCAAGAGCTCTTCTTATTACTCTTAACCCGTAATTCCCCTCCATTGTGTACGACTATCATCACCAATCCATTTGAATCTCTATCAATGTTTGCTCTTATTCGGAACTGGCTTTGTAAAAGATTTTTCTGAACTTGACGGTCCGGGATAGATAAATCAAAACCATTTTTTGGCGGTAGAGCGACCAGTTTTAGATTGGTCAATTTATTGTTACAAAGATTTCCCGAGTTGGCAAGAGAGTACAAATATTTCATCCATTGATCGGGGGAAGGTCTTTTTTCAGGAGCTTGTGCCTGTAATGTCTTTTCTACCAATTCTGCGATTGGAGCAAACTTTTGTTTTATAAACGGGTGGGCTTCGCCTTTTTTATTATTAATCTCATCGATTTGATCGTATCCCCATTTAAATGAATAATCGGGTTCAATTTCCTGAGCCCCAACGAATAAAAATTCCTGAATTAAAATAGCCATGGCTGTCCGATCGCTGCTCACTCTTACAAACTCGCTCTTGAATATTTCAGGGGCGGCATACCCTTCTGAGCCTTTAATCGTGGTATCCAGGTTAGGGTAACAGGGATGGACAAAACCATCAAAATCAACCAATGCCATGTCGCCCTCTTGCGGCCCGCTGGGTGTAACCATTACATTGCCGGGGCTCAAATCTGCATGTATGAATTGGCTGTCTTCCATACTTTTCACTGCTACAGCCAAGCCATAAGCCCATGTTGCACGTATCTTGATATTCGGCCAGCCAAGCGGTGGATAAGTCGAACTAATTCCAGCCATCTCTTTCAGATTTTTCCAACTGGAACCATTCACATTTTTCATCACTACAGCAAATGGTGTATATGGTCCTAGTGTTCCCAAGACATCAAATGGAGCTCCTCCCAGTGCATCGGCATATTTTTTACCCAAATCTGCCAATTGCTGTTGGGCAAGTACCAATGACCGTTGTTTGCGCACTTCATTTGGATCCCAAAAACATTTAATTCGATATTGAATACCTGTATCCTCATTGGTAGCTAAATGAACCAATCCTTCGCCTCCTTGTTCAAATTCAGCTCTATTTTTAGTCCCTTGTATCAAATATTTTTGGCCGCTGGAAACAATTCGACTTCCCTGTCGAGCAACCGCTTCTCTTCGTACCTCAGCTTCACTCATTTTGTATCCTCAATATTTATCAGTATTAATGATAAATTATCGTTAAAAAGTTTTTCCGTGCCTTTTTTTTCATTATAGTTAGAATCTGCATAATTCGACATATGTCGAAGAATATCTACTGCATATAGATTATTGAATTTTGGATGAATCTCTGATAATTTTTCCCAAACGGATTGATTATGGCCTCGTTTCAATCCATCACTTGAAATTAAAAGCGAGTCTCCGGGACTGATTTCAATTGGAGGTAGAAATTCAGCTTTTTCAATCGATGATTTCCCCAGAGGTCCCGGGCATAATGAAGACGTAATTACCATTTCTTCGGCATCCATGTCAAAATAAGAAATAATGGGATCTATCGTACTCTTTTTATAGTGTTCTGCGATACCATCGCCTATACGTAATATATGCATTTCCATTTTTTCGTGATGCCTCCAGAGAACCCCACCAATTAGCGTGGTAGAAAAAACAGGTCCCCAATGCCGCCGTGTCGGATTAAGCGTATTTTCACATAATCGAACCGCAACATCCGGCTGGATACTCCCTCTTATATCGGCGTACATGGAATCGGCTGCGTTAGCCTTAAACTTTTCTAATAAATAATTCAGGCGTTGATGGACATACTTGACAGAAGCTATTAAATATTTTTCCTCAAAACGACTTACCTGATCCAGTTGGCCCGTTAAATTCTCACAGAAATCTTGGACAGTGACCGCTGCTGCCTTTCGTGCGCCCATCGATGTTCCTACTCCATCAGCAAGGGCAAAAACGATCCCGGCCCTAAATTTTTTCACAAAGGTGGCATCTTGATTTTCAGATTTTTGTCCAAGATGAGGACCAATATTACTCGCATAGCTGGCTTTGACATTTCCAATACAAACAGAATCGCCTTTTTCATCTACTCTATCCAAATAGGTACTTAATTCAAATTTGGTAAAAAGAGTTTGAGTACGTTGAATTTGAGTAGGTTGAAGATTTTTGGGGTGAGTTGATCCATCAAGAAATTGCGTTCTACCTCTCTTAAGGTTCTCTTCTGCATTTTCCTTTCTACCCTCTACTATCTTTTTATATTTCTCATTTATATTGCGCCAATCCTCAAGACAGGGATTAAATGCCCGTGCAAAAAAACTCCAAAGAGAAAGGAGTTTACTCGGATTAATTTTATTTTGAATTTGAGGATATTCATCACGTAACCAAATCGAGTGAGTACAAGCTTTTAGAAGTTTCACATCTTTGGCTGTATGAATCTTTTGATGCGCTTTTTTTGCTTCTTCATAATCCCATTCAAAATGAATTGAGTTCGGGGGAGTCAAAAATTTTTTTAGGTGATCAAAAGTAGGGGATCTAAGCCTCCAACCATTAAAAAATCCGGGTAGAACAATATCTTCTTTTTTTGGAAAATTTTCTTCTATATTTTGTTTTAATACTTCTACATATGATATAACCCAAAAATTTTGTATATCTTCGTCTTCATTGTTTAAATCAGGGAATTCAGGAAATGGTTTCATTTTTCTCAGCTTTCAAATTGATCGACAAGTTTTTTTGGCGATTCTGATTTTCCTATAGTCTGAGCCGCTTCAGAAATAAAATCTCCTAATTTATCAGGGTCTATATTAACCGCAAGATCAACATCAGAAGCAATATCCTTCATAATTTCAAAATGGCTCTGATCCATTCCAATTCCAACAGCTACCACATCCGCCTCACCAGTTTGAAAAGGAATAGATTTTAAATTTTGAGCTTCCGCGATAACAGTCGCTGTATCATCGGAATTTTCCCCATCGCTAAAGAAAATAACTAACGGATTTGGGGAATCGCTTTCAATATATCGGGGAACTTGCCGGCATTTATTCAATGATTTCTGAATGGCTTGATATGCCCATTTCAAAGCAGTCGCCATTTGCGTGGTGCCGGATTCCCCACGGAAGGTTAGGGAAGATAAATCAATATCTCCGGGCAATGCTGCTTCTGCAATTGGCGTCACATCATCGCCAAATTTTGCAATATTCAAAAGATACCTAAATCCGCTCGATTGCTGATTCCAACTTTGCATCTGAATCACCAAGTCTTGAACCGATTGGGTTGCCTGCCCAGCTTTATTATTATCCCATGACATACTTTCACTATCATCTATGATTAGCGTCACAACCTGCGGCGTATTTGCAGTCGCTTTTTTTTCTTTTTTTAAACCCATATGTTTTCTCCTTTATTATTTGTAGAATAATATTTTACTTCCATGATTCATACCGAGTTTACATACGTTTGGATCTTTCGACAAGTTTTCGAGGATTTTCGCTTTTCATTGCCGTTGCTCCAACCGCCGCGATAAAATCTGCGATTGTGTCCGGATCAATATTTACGGAGAGATCCGGTTGGCTGGAGATTTGCTCCATAACGATTAAACTGCCTGAATCCATTCCGATACCGCAAGCAACAACATCTATTTGTCCCCCCTTGAAATATACGGTTTTTAATGATTGTGCAGCAGGCCTTACATCAGGCCCAGTATTAGCCCCATCGCTAAAAAATACACATAACGGGGAAGGCGTATTCACTTCATCATAATTCGGGGCCTCGTTGCGACATCGATTAAGAGAATTTTCAAGCGCACTTCTTCCCCACTCTAAAGCCCAATGCATTTCGGTCAATCCACTACTTCCATCAAACCTCAATACGCTTAAATCTATTTCTTCCGGTTTTGCCGCCATTACTATTGGTGTAACATTACTTCCAAATTTACAAATATTAAGAATAAATCTTGACCAGGATGAACCCTGATTTGCAGATTGCATTGTAATTACCATATCCTGTACTGCCGCAGTTACTTGGTTCGCTTTATTGCCGGACATGCTGCCACTATCGTCAATAATCAGCGTTACCACTTGAGGCGTAAATGCGGTTGCTCTTTTAGTTTTTTGTAAACCCATAATAAATTCTCCTAATTTTATTTCACCATAATCCAGCTTTTTTCAAGCCTTCAAGCGCTGATGCTCTACCAAAATACCAGCCCATAAAAGTCGAAAAAATAATGGATAAAACAAATGTAATACCCAATAAAAACCAAACAATTGTAAACTTTGAATCAATATCTTGTGTTCTTCCTTGCAGGGAATCCAAATCTTGTTTTAATTTTTTTATTTCTTTTTTGGCATCATTACTTTTTTTTAATAAATCCGCAACCTTTAATAATTCCGAATTTTCTTTAGGGGGGACTGATTCGTTATGTGTTTGAGCGCCTACTGCACTTTGGCCAGAACTTTGGTTACCGGAACCACCAGTAGGTTTGTCTGAGCTATAACACCATATGCCGTTCATGATTAAACCATTCATGAAAAAAAACAATATAAAAACTGTCTTAACTTTCATTTTACCTCGCAATTTTTAAAATTTAAAAAGCATTAATAAACCTATTATATACATAACAATAACAAGCACTCCTGAAATAAGATAGACAGCAGCTCCCCGGCCAGCTCCGTAATGCTGCACCTCAATATGCATTACTCCACAAACTTTATGGTGTAAGCCCTGTTTTCTTTCAGTAAACGCCTGAAATAGCATTCCAATACCTATAATCATTCCCAACAATGGCACATAAGTCAATAATATAAAAATAAATAAGCCAATAATTTGTCCATAACCCGGAGAAAGATGAATTTCTTTACTTCTTACCATCCGAATCCCGACAATTTTTTGACCAGCCGTTTGCCTCCCTTGAGCTATCATTCGAGCCATGGCTATCCCATAAATCCCCAACGTTATTACAAATAAAAATATATCGATTATCCGGGCGGCTCCTGTTATCCAATAACCGGCAATAGGAATCAGATCATCCCCGGATACAAGCCAGGGGCCTTGATGCCCCATGTGCTCAGGTTTTATGAACTGCCAAAGTCGAAGATGGGCATCCGGTTCAACATGCCATATTCCACTCGGTTGATTGGGAATATAAACTTGCTGGGCAGGAGACGGTTGAGGATTTAGAGTTACATTTTGATTAAAGAAGGGTTGATTATTGATGCTTCCTGTTCTTTGATTGAACATGGATGGGTGAACGCCCGCGGAAGCAGCGTTCATATTTTGAGGAGGATGAAATGACTGATTAGGACATTGCATTCCCCCTGGAGAGGAGGCCCTTTTTAAATACTGTTCCAGCGGAACAAATACTTGTGAATTTGTTTCTGCCACTTCTACATTCAATTTCAAACGCTGCCACCGTATAGCACGATCTTTAAGCTCATTGAGAGATGCAACGGAAATAATTTGACCATTGATACGGACATTATAACTCAAAATAATCTCCAATAATTGCCACAGGATTTATCCTATAAATACTGAATTGTAGGGAAGACAATAGATACCACATGACAGCTAAAATGTAAATCATTAATCTTGTGAATGTTGCTATAGTTAAAGAATTACAATATAAAAACCTTACTGGGCAGTTACGCTAAACGTCTTTGTATTTTTTTTAAGAGTATAATTTGCCTTTTTTTAAAAAGCCTCTTAAATGTAGCGATTTAAGGAATTATGTTCATTTTACCTTATTTGCACAATTTTAATAGTCACCAATAAAAGAGAGTTTTCTAACTCTCAATATTTGCCAAGAAATTTAAATCCCGCAGAAGAATACTGGTTACCCGGAAAATCGGAAACCCAATTGGCGCATTATAGCCTTGATGAGAAAAATTAAGGAAGGTTGAAACCATGCTGGAAGATTGTTATTCATGCCCAAGGCCGGCAAGGAAAAAAAGCGGATTTAAAAAAATTTATTGCATTAAATTCTGAAAATTGATAAAATCAATTCTGAATTAGTTATAACGAAATAATATTGCGGATCAGGAGGACGGCAATGGGATATTATGAAGAAAACATGTTTCATGAAAATGCCTTCATCAAAGCCTTGAAAACAAAGAAATCCTTTCAAGGACTAAAATCGAAACGCCCGGAGCCAATAATGGAACCCATGGGAATGTATGAAACACTTCCAGGGCATGATATCATTAATGATACCGATTTATTTGAAATTCTTGGCGATTTCAAGGGGGAGGAATTTCAAACCTACCTGGAAAATATATCGATATTTGGTGAAAAAATCCAAATGGAATTAAGGGATAAGAAATAAGAGCGCATAATTAAAAAAGGGGCGCACACGCGGGTGCGCCCCTACAATAGTTTGATTCTTACAAATGCCGATTTATTTACAATCCGGCAGGTTCCCCGTTCAACGTTAAATTAAACTCTTTCCCAATATTATTGAGATTATCAAATACTTTCTTCAATAAAGGAAGCGATTGTGCATGAGCTTCCTCAGCCTCATATTCCATTTCACCGGCCACATAAATCCGATCCTGACCCTCGGCTTTCTGAGAATTCTTGAGCATGCGAATGAAATAATCCAACTTTTCTCCCATGGCATCAGGGCCAATAAACGCCGCCGGATTAATCACCCCAAGAAAATGAGCCACACCGGCAGGCTCGCCTTTCTTTCCGTAAACATCGGTTCCCATTTCCCCACCGGAAAAAACACCGCACAAAATATCGACGAGCGCCGCAAGGTCATATCCCTTGTGTCCGGAATTTAATTTTCCCGCACCACCGAGCGGTAATAACCCACCGCCGCGCCGATTAATCAAATTGTTCAATACCAATTGAGCATCTTCAGCGGCTTCCCCTTTTTCATCCGTGGCCCAGGTCGTGGGCATGGTTTGCCCTTTTCGCGCATACACTTCGACTTTCCCGCGCGGGACGGTGGACGTGGCCATGTCCAGGAGAAACGGACGTTCCTCTTTGGCCGGAACTCCGACCGAAATGGGATTGGTTCCCAAGACGGCGTCTTTACCAAACGTGGGTACCACCAGCGGGGCAGAATTGGTAAACGATAAGCCGATCATTTTCTCTTTTAATGCCATGGCGGTATAGTAACCGGCAATCCCATAATGATTGGAATTGCGAATCGCTGCCATACACATAAAGTTTGTTTTGGCTTTCTCGATGCATCGCTTCATGATGCGATACCCAATGACCTGTCCGATTCCGGCGTCCCCGTCGATGACCATGGAAACCGGGGTTTCCACGACAATCTTCATCTCGGTATCGAGCCTGATTAACCCGCGCTTAATATCATCCACGTAACGCTGAAGCCGGGCCACGCCATGCGATTCGATCCCCCGTTTGTCAGCCGCAACCAACACGTCGGCCGATATCCACGCCTCTTCTTCGTTCATCCCCAGTTTCATAAAAACGTTTTTGGCAAATTCTTCCAGTTCGTTCGTTTTAACCCTGACCAGTTCTAACATGTATCCTCCTGCTTCTCTTTTTAAAATAACATAATGGCAATCCGAAATATTACCACATTATCTATATAATAGGCAAGATCGCAGTACCCTAACAAAAAGTTTTGATCAAACTTTTTCAAAAGTTTGGCCCCCGGCAGGGGAAAAAAATCGGACTATCCCTTGATATTAAACTTAAATTATGATATCATTCATCTTTCAAAAGCCAATTTGCCGGGGTGGCGGAATAGGCAGACGCACGGGACTTAAAATCCCGGGAGGGTTAACCTCGTGGGGGTTCGATTCCCCCCCCCGGCAGATTCTCTCTTACACCACAAAAAACAACAGACACAACATATTAATCAACCATAAAACCGGTGAAATCTCTTTCACTTTTCCCCGAAATACTTTGATCAACGTGTAGGACAAAAACCCAAACGCCAACCCGGTACTAATGCTGTAACACAACGCAATCAGGATAATAATGAGAAATGAAGGAAAGCCGATTTCCGGATTTTTAAAATCGATCGCTTTAATGTTCCCCATCATGAAAAATCCGACCATCAGCAATGCGGGTGCCGTGGCATTGGCCGGTACAATGGCAAAGACGGGAACAAACATAAGGGCCAGGAGAAAGAGAATGCCGGTGACCACCGAGGTTAACCCGGTTCGCCCCCCACTTTCAATCCCGGATGCCGATTCGATATAAGCCGTGGTGGTCGATGTGCCGCATACGGCGCCAAACATGGACGCAAAGGCATCGAGGCTGAGCAGGGTGCTGAGTTTGGGGATCTTTCCGTTTGAATCCACCATGTTGGCTTCCTTCGCCAACCCCAAAAGCGAACCGATGCTGTCGAATAAATCCATAAACATCAACGTAAAAATCGGAGCCAGGAAACTCACCTTTAACGCCCCCAGGATATCGATCTTCCCAAAAACAGGAGAAAGGGAGAATTTAAATGGAAATATTAAAACGGGAAAAACAATGTCCCCGACCATAAGAGAAAGCACGGTTGCCAGACCGATGCCAATCAACATGGAGCCTTTCACTTTTTTGATTTCAAGGAGAATCATACACAATAACCCGGCGAGTCCGATGAGCACATGGCGATTCAGCGGTCCCCCGGAAACAAACGTGACGTCGTTTTTGATGACGAGTCCCATATTCTGAAGACCGATAAACGCAATAAAGACACCGATACCCACGGCAATCGCATTGAGCAGATCATGGGGAATGGCCTCCACCAGTTTGGTTCGGAAACCGGCCCAGGTGAGCAGGAGAAACACGAGTCCCGAGAGAAACACGATGCCCAGCGCAACCGGCCAGGGAACATGCTGGTTGGCCACAAGGATATAGGCGAAATACGCATTTAACCCCATTCCCGGCGCCATGGCAATGGGTGCATTGGCCACAAGCCCGGTCAAGATGGTGACAATCCCGGACACCAGACAGGTGACCCCGGTTAACGCGGTTTTATCCATTCCCGTGCTGGCCAAAATCGTGGGGTTGACAAAGATGATATAGGCCATGGTCAAAAAGGTGGTCACTCCCGCAATCACTTCGGTCGAAACGGATGGCTTTTCCGATCCGTTTCTCGTAAAAAAGGTTTGAATAAAGGTTTGTCGATTTAACACCGGTTTACCCTCCATTGTCTTTCCCATACGCTCTCGGTACCCCTGTCTATAATCGGAATAATTCGCGAATCATTGTTTCCTTTTCACCCTGATCCAGGGAATCGTCCTGGCAAATGATCTCATATTTGGGAATCTTTACGGTGATTTCTTCTCTTAACCGATGACTGCATGCCAGATATGCTTCAAAACTGTTTTTTTCGATCATCTTTACTTCCCATAAAAACCCATAGAAATCGTCCAATGTTTTGAACATCAGTTCGGGAAAGGCCGGATTCTCGGAGGTGTCGTTTTCAATGCATTGATAAATGAAATACCTTGACTTTTCAATAAAAAAGCTTACATCCTCAAAGAGAAAGACTTCATTATGAGCGAGGGTCGCGTCAATTACCGAAATAAAATTCTCCAAAACCCTGACCATATTGAATAATTCATACGTGGGAATCCGAATGATGCTTTGCTGCTGGAGTCGGTGCATTTTATAAGCGCGTACCCGGTCGATATTGTATTCCTGACAGAGACCGGATATGGCTTCGCACTCCCCCATCGCCAAAAGCGATTCCAGATATCTTTTATCCACCGGGCGAAGCAAATACTCAAAATAACTGATGTTTCGTTGCTCCATGTATTCGGCAATTCCCATGTTGATCCCGGCATCGGAATTTTTCGAATTCTTATGAATCGCATCATTGAAATATATTTTGGCTTCTTCATAATTTCCCATCATGAGGTAGATTAACCCCATGTGGTTGAGAAACCGTCCATTAAACGGTTCCAAATCCAACGCTTTTTCCAGGATTTTCAAGATCAGGTATTTATCTTTGCTCGGCATCTGCAAGTGAGCAGACGCCAGGTAATCATAAAACTCCGCGGTATCCGGGAGTAAATGGGTTCCGATCTCAATGTATTTGGCTGCCAAATCATGCCTTAACACCACCTCCAATTCTTCGGACCATCGGGTCAGGATCCGAGCAAACCGGGCCGGTTCCTCCTTTCCGCGCTGATAGGCCAAAACAGCGAAATGAAATGCCCTGTCGACCCATCGTTCGCCTTCTTTATCGTTGCCCACGGTGAGCAGGTATTTTCCCCACTGAAACAATACCGGATGATAAACGAAGGAAGATGGTTCCTCACTAATTTTTGAGAGTCCATCGGCAATCTGCTGAATAGAAACGCCGGGAGGCGGCGGAATCCGGGTGAGAATGCTTAAAAGAAACATGCGTTCCTTGAACCGGTTGTATTGGTCCTCCGTGATTCGATTCATTTCCATTAAAAAATGATAAAAAATCGGCAGCGATTCGAAGATCGCTTCGGAAAGGGATTCGGTTTCGCTGTCTTCTTCGGATTTTTTTATGAAGGGACGAAGAATAAAATCCCTGGATTTATCGATAATTAAATCGATGTTTTCATAAAAGAAAAATTCATCGGAGGACGTGGCTTGTTCCATAATCGTTGCGAAAGCTTCGGAGGATTGAATGATTCGAAGAATGCGATGAGGGGGAAGGATATTGTTCTGCAAATAATGGGTTTTAAATGCTTCGAGGCGATCGGCATTGTATTCTCGGTACATCTGTTTAATATCTTCGTATGCTCCGGCATTGAAATACGTCTTCAGGCTGTCGCGGTCAGCCGCCCGCAGTAAATAATCGATATAGGTCACCCGGTGAGTCGTCATGTAGGCGACAATTTGCAGGTTCTCTTCCGCACCGGCGTTTTCACGGTTCCGGCGCGCCTCGTGAAAATAGTCGCCGGCTTTTTCATAATCGTTCATGACCAGGTAGATCCAACCGAGATTGCTGATAAAATAGTCGTTTTCCCCGTCCAATTCCAAAGCCTTTTGCTGAATGGCGACAATATGGTCCTTATCCCTCTCGGGTAATTGGAGGCGATAAAAAGCGAGATGGTCGTAAAAAATCGCTGTTTCGGGAAACCACGTCAAGGCCCGTTCCATGTAATGGGCCGCCAGATCGTATCTCAAAATATGTCCGAGAACTTCCGTCCACTGGGTTAACACGGCTTCGAATTCCTCATCATCCCGAAGCATCTCACGCATGATCTGAAATGCTTTTTCCACCAATTCTTCGCCGTCTCGGTTACTTCCCATCCGTAACAGGAATTCGCCGCGATCAAACAACGCCGGATAATACCAGGGGCAATCGTCGAGGATATATTTTAACTGACGGTCGATTTCTGCACCGGGTGTGATGCGCTCCGAACCGGTTCCCAGGATCGAAAAGGATGGCCAAAGATGTGACCGCAAGAGATTATACGCGCTGTCGGCTTCCCACCATTCTTGAGCATCCCTGGAATAAGAACATGAGTCACGCTCTGGCATGGTAATCTCCTACGTCAAATTGAAAGCATGGCAGAGCGTGGTAACCACGGGGGTTAGAGCCCAAACAGTTCTTCGATAATTCGTTCTTTTTCCTCTTCTTCCAGGGTGACATTGTATCGAACGCGATAATACTCATCGATTTTTTGAGAAAATTCGCTCTTTAATCGATGAATCCCGTCTAAAAGAGCGTTATATTGATCGTTCGTTATCAGACTCATATTTCGCAGGAAGTCATAAATAACTTCGAAAGAATGGGCCACAGCTTCGATGAATTCGTCATCGATATTATCGTACCTGACAATGAACTGATAGAAAAATTCTTTGCCTTCTTTGATGAGCATATCGGTATTTTCATAGAGGAAAAGTTCATCCCCCACGATATCTTCCACGGCTTTCATAAAAATTTGAAAGGGATGGAGGACGTCCAGCATTTCGTTGGGCTGCATCGATGCCTGTTGCAAATGATGCATTTTAAAGGCGTTCAAGCGGTCGGTGTTGTAGGTCCGGCAGAGAACAGCCCCATCTTCGGCATTCCCGGATTCAAAGAAGTGGTTCAGCGTTTTCATGTCCACAGGCCGAATGAGGTATTCAAAATACGTCAGACCCTGTTGACCCATCAGTTGCGCCGTGTCGAGGTTATCGGTGGCACAAGGGTTTTCCGGATTGTAATCCATGGCTTGCCGGAAATACGCTTCGGCTTCCTGAAAATTTTCCATCATCAGGTAGATCCAACCCAGATTATTGATAAAAAAGTCATTATCCGGTTCCAGCTCCAGGGCCATTTGCTGTAATTCCAGGGCTTTGGATTTATTCGCATTGGGAAGCTGGAGAATATAGTACGCCAGATAATCATAAAACGCCGCGGTTTCCGGAAACAATTTCAGCGCTTTGTCCAGATAGGTGACGGCCAGATCGTATCGTAACAATTTTTCCAGATTCTCAATCCGCTGAGAAAAAATAACTCGGAATTCTGTTTCGTCTTCAAGGATATCTGCAATTGCAGTAAACGCTTTGTCGAAGAGTTCTTCGCCTTCAGCCGTTCTGCCTATTCGTAACATAAATTCCGCTCGTTGAAACAATGCGGGGAAATAATCCGGGCATTCTTCAAGCAGTTCTTCCAGTTCCCTGTCGATTTCTTCCAGTGAAGGTCTGAGCATGGGACCTTCTCCCATGAGGGAAAAAACCGAGGAAGCATGCAATTGGTTATACACCCGCTCTGCCTTACGCCATTCGCTCGTTCGCCTTATATCTTTCGACATCGTATACTCCTCTAATAAAAAGAGAATATCATTTTGCTATCAAAAAAGCAAGGTTTTTGGCTGAAAAAATAAGGGAAGAGTTAATGTTAGTCTACTTTTAGATATTTATAATGATTGATGATATGGGCGTTCATGAATTGTCCTTTTGAATTTGCCCGCATCAATTTCCGATACACGGTTTTAGGAACCTCAACGTACCGGTATACCGGGCCGGGTTCGGTCCCGTTATGATCTTTGAATTCGACTTCGAGGGTCAGGGTGTCGGGCTCATAGCCCACGGATGCAAGCATTGTGGAATCCACTCGCGTGCGTTTCATTTCTCTCCGCCGATGAAATTAACATGCAAACCGCAGAGCCCCCCGAAATGGTTTTATATGAGTTTAGTTATGAGTGGGCGTGATAAAGTGGTATTCGCCGTCGAGGACTCCTGCGATCCTCCCGACCTCCGCAGATTCGGGTCGGTTGATGAAATTTTTTGCTGATTCTAAATGTTCGACCTCAAAGAGGAAAAACACATTATTGGGATCATCGATATCTTGCCACATATCGATTGACTTGAGACCGACTGCGCGGGCAGCCGCGTCTTGCGAATTAAAGATGCCGAGCCAGTGTTCAAAGTCCTTAACCCGGTTGCGACAGAGCATGTGGATCATTGTGACCTCCCGGTTATTTAATCCTGAATTCAATGCGGTTTATCAACAATCCGACATCATTAGGCCGCTGGGCATCATGTCATCCGGTGGAGGAGTGCCATGGGTTTTCCGGTGTTCTTTCCTCTTGCAGGCATCCATTTTGGGTCCCTGGCAGTACTGTAGAATAAACCCTTTGCAAGCTAAATTCTTGCTGGCCTGGAATTTCTTAAAGAAGCCACATTTCTCAAGCATTTCGCAATTCTGATTCATCATTTACTCCTTATTCAGCTTTCTTCAGACAATTGGGAATCCATACCCTTATATAATTAATACATAAAAAGATCCAAAATGTCAAGGCTTTTTCAAAATATTTAATCACGGACAGGTTATTCTCAATCGTGCAATTTCGGATCATCCGGTGAATACGATAATTTTCCATCTCTTAACCGAGCAGCCGTGGTATAAGGATGCGGCTCGGTCTTTGTGCGATTCATGATATGTTGAACCTGCACCCCCGACGCTTTCAAATAATCGGAAATGAGTGCGCGATGGCATCGCCACCAAACTGCTTCCGCGCACAGGATCGCGGTGCGTTTTCTGGCCGCAAGAGCGAGCAATCGCTCGATGCCGGTGTGAAATTCGTTTGTTTCCATGTAATCCGCGTACCCACGGAAGGATTCGTTTTCCCAGACGGTGTTGGTCGAATTGGGACGCGGATGCCTTCGGCCGCCGAGTTCGGAGAAATGGACATAGTCTATCCCTACGTTGGAGAGGGCGTTGGTTAATGCATCCCGATTGAAATGGGGATACTTCCGGGAACCCGGAAAGCGTCTCACATCCGCGATAGCTTCGATCTTATTGACCGTGAGTAAGTCGATAAATTCTTCCAGGGTTAGATTGGAATGTCCGACGGTCCAGATCGTTCGGTCTTCGACGACATAGGGTTTCCACGCTCTCGGTGTATTCTCTTCCATAACCTTAACCTCTATTCCCATTTAATACATAAAACGCAAAAGAATGTCAAGGCCTTTTTAATATGGTTTTTCCGACTCGACGGTCGTTATTTAATCGAGCTCCATTTTCAATAAAGACCGGGCAGCATATAAGGGAATGGATTTTATTCCATTATATCTTGCGAAATTCTCACTGGATATTCGCACACCTGTCTTTAGGTTTCTCTCATTCATAAAAAGCCATAGACTTTGCATCTGCCCACGCATACCGGATTTGACTTCAATCGGAATAATTTGGCTGCTCTTTGAAATCACATAATCCACTTCGGCATTGCTGGACCGGGCCTCTCGATGCCAACAATAAATCTCCGGCCGAATACGGGGTGAATAGCTGGAAATGAGCTCCAACCCCACAAATAATTCGCACAAACTCCCTTTATTTACCAGAACCGAAAAATCCGAAATCATGTGTTGGGCTATATCCAGCCCCGAAACCCTCTGATATATTCCGATATCGTATATAAGCGTTTTAAATTTTTTTAAGTTCAACTGGGCACCCAACGGGATGCCCCTTGCAGAGGTGTGAAAGATTCTATAGACCAATCCTGCATTGATTAACAAATCCAATGCATTCTTAAAATGAGAAGTGGAAACGCCATCTCCGATATTGGAATATTTAAATTTACACCCTGACTGGTAAACGACAGCCTTAAAGGCCTCTTTCAGAGTGATTACAGGAATTTTTTTTCCGTATTTGGAAAAATCGTCATAAATGGTGTTAAGAATATTGTCGAGTTCAATCAAACAGGGTTCGAGGTTTTTTTCCCTGATGTAGGTTTTGACCACGGCCGGCATCCCCCCAATAACAAGATATATCTTTAAACGGTCCAGTATTTTATTATGGACAAGGGGATCGATCGGTTTAAGTGGTGAAGCTGAAGCAATAGCCTGATTCAACATCGTGTACCCCGCCGCGTCAAGGAATTCTTCAAAGGTCATGGGGTACATAAACAACGATTCGATTCTGCCCACGCCAAATGAGGGAATTTCCGCTAATGCAAACTCAAGTAAAGAGCCGGCTGCAGCCACGTGTAATTCCGGGATCTTCTCATAGTAAAATCGAAGTGCTCGCAGAGCGTCCGGGCATGCCTGAATTTCATCGAAAAACAATAACGTCTCTCCGGGCTTAATGGGCATATTAAAATAAAAAGACAGTTTTTCATTTATTTCAAAGGGGTTATGAGAGTCTTTGAAAAAAGAACAAATTTGAGGATTTTCTTCGAAATTGATTTCGAGGAATGAGGGAAAGGTTGAGCCAAGGTTTCTGATGGAATAGGTTTTGCCTGTTTGTCGAGCCCCACGCACCAGGAGAACTTTTCTTTCTTTCCTGTTTTTCCAGTTTATTAATTCAGCATCGATTAATCGTTTCATAATTATAATTATATGGTTACATAAAAAAATACAAGGCAATCTTAGTTCAAAAAAGAAAAAAAGTCAAGGCAATGGAAGGTCGAAAAAACAAAAAAGTCAAGGCAATGCGTTTCTGTATCATTCATGCCCTACCCTGTTTTTTAGGGATTACTTTGGAAATGATACAAAGAAACCCAAAAAATGGTTTGGAAATGATACAAAAAAATCAAAAAAAAGGTTTGGAAATGATACAAAGAAATTGAAAAAATGGTTTGGAAATGATACAATGGTTGTATGTTTAATCGGAATATATTAACCTTTTTCGAAGAATGGTTTCATAAAGAAAGACGCAAACCACTTGTCATAAGAGGCGCCAGACAGGTTGGAAAAACAGTTGCCATAAAATTATTCGGTAAGAGAAAGTTTAAAAATACCATTGTCCTGAATCTTGAAAAAGAAGATGATCTTTCCCTCTTTCAACGCATGATTCCCATTTCGGACCTGGTTCAACTGATCCAATTACGAACCGGAAAAAAAATCACTCCCGGTTCGACGCTTCTATTTATCGACGAAATCCAGAATTCCCTCATTGCCATGAATCAGTTACGTTATTTTTTTGAAGAAATGCCGGAACTTCATGTGATGGCTGCCGGTTCCTTACTGGAAATCAAGATAAAAAAAGAAGGGTTCTCTTTTCCTGTCGGCCGGGTTGAATACTGTTACATGTACCCGGTCACATTCTATGAATTTTTGGAAGCGATGGGTGATACGGTCACGCTTGATTATATCAAGAATATCGATTATACGTCTGCGATTCCCGATGAAATTCACCGAGTGATCCTTAAGAAATATTATGAATATATCATTGTCGGAGGCATGCCGGAAGCAGTGGCCGAATATACGCGCAGTCGTTCCTTTATCGACCTTGATCCGATTTATGAATCGCTTCTCTCCGGTTTTAAGGATGATGTCTATAAATATTCATCGGAAGCCAAAACCCCTTATTTGCAGCATGTTATTGAGAACAGTCCCAAATATGCGGGCAAGATAATAAAGTATGAAAATTTCGGCGAATCGGGATTTCGAAGCCGAGAGATGAAAGAGGCGTTTGATATCATCGAAAAAGCCATGATCGTCAAACGTGTGTTTGCATCCGCTTCCACGGCGATTCCCTTAATCGAAAACCATCGAAAATCCCCCAAGCTCATTTTTCTCGATTCCGGGTTGGTCAATTACGCGTTGGGGGTACGGGAGGATTTATTCACCACCCCGGAACTTAACGCGATCTTTCAGGGGCAAATCGCCGAACAAGTCGTGGGACAAGCATTGGAAACCTTAACGCACTGCCGGCAAAACCAGTTTGCCTTTTGGCACCGGGAAGAGAAAAATTCCATTGCCGAGGTGGATTTTTTAATGCCGATTCGATCTCAAATTATTCCGATCGAGGTCAAGTCCGGATCAGCAGGGAAATTAAGGTCCCTGCATCTGATGATGAAGGAAAACACCGTTCCGATTGCCGTTCGCTTTTACTCCGGGAATTTAAATACCATGGAGATCAAATATTCGGAAGGTAAACCATTTAAGCTTTTGTCGCTTCCTTTTTACCTGGTTTATCGTTTGGAAGAGATTGTTGATCGTTTGCTGAATGATTTACATTAGACGAAATGAGATTGTAATAAGAAGAATCAATAGCCGACTACGAATTTTTCACTTTTTTGATTTACCGAAAATGTTAAAAATATTTTTCTTCTTGTCGTCTGCCCGGGTAATTTCATCCAATTTTTTCTTGGCCAATGCATGCTCGGGATTAATCGATAACGCCTTTCGAAAAAACGTCTCGGCCCGGTTACTCTGACCTTCGGACATATACAACAACCCCATCGCCGCATAGGCTTCCACATTCCACGGTTCAAGATCGATCGCTTTTTGCAGGTTATCGACCGCCACCCGCCTGAATTTCGGAATGTTCATCTGACACAATCCGAGCAACAAGAAATAAGACGCTTTGGTCGGGTCCAATCCGGCTGCTTCTTCAACCAACGTCAATGATTCCGTATACTGCTTCTGCCCATAAAGCAATTTCGATTTCCGATAAAGCACCCGAGCCCGCTCAATGGCACTTTCATGACCCATTAACGCCTGGGTGTTTTCCCGGTAAATGGCAATATCGTATTCTTTCTTTTTATCCGGACTACTCAACGTATCATACGCTTTATTGATTTCAGCAAAAACCACATTGGCCTTTTCTTTGATGTCCGGGTCCGGGGAAGACGATACCCGGTCCGGGTGATACTTCCGGGCATATTGAAAATACATGCGCTTGATTTCATCGAGAGCAGCCGTATTTTTCACCCCCAATAATTGGTAATAATCCATCCGGTTGGCCTGCAATTGGTCATATATCAGGGTGATTTCTTCGATATTCTTGTCCCGGTCCTTATCAACCACCACATCGCAAAAATCAATGACATTCAATAAATAAAACAAGATGATTTTCTTCCAGAAAATCTCCTCCGGTACTTTCATTTGTTCCATGACGTGTTCCAGGGAAAGATTCCCGAACCTGGAAAACGTGTTGTAAAACTGCACTTCATGAGGCGATAAAAACTCTTCCACTCCTCCGGGAATCGGAAAAAAACGGGAGGCTTTATAGAAATACTTATTTTTAAAATAGGAGATATTGGCGATCTTATTTGCGCCTTCGACAATGATACCGGCCAAACCGATATTCAGATTACAGTTTTCCGATAGCACAGGCATCTTTTGAACGAAATTCCACTCCCCGGAAACCATGGAAAAGGTCGAGGTGGCAATGGCCCGAGCACGATAAACCAGAGCAAAATAGAGGTCCTTTTCGCTGATGACGTTCTGATCCAACAGACTCCGCCCCACATGCTCCTCGCTGGAATCGAGGATGGCCTCGATCTGGGCATATTGAATCTGAGTGATTTTCCCGATTTTGAACAAGATATCGCCGAGCCGCTCGTCATTCAAATTGCTGGAAGCAAAGATCAATTTCCCCTTGATAAAGAATAAATGCTTGACGAAATTGTTCCCTGCCACCACCAGCTCACCGTCGGACTGATCTTTAAATATCTTCTTAAAAATAAGCGGGACAGGATATTGAATAATTCGGTTCGGCATCAATCCTCCAGGATTTACTTTTACTACAAATTAGAATTTATGTCAATCCCACGAAAGGGCTTATCCTCTTTATGGATGCCCACCCTGTGGAAAAGGAAAAAGCGTTTAATTTATGATGATTTTATCCTGAAAATGCTTGACAAAAATATTCTTTTAGTCTATTAAATGGTTATGTTTAGGAATTTCGAACACGTAACGCTGATTTGTCTACTGTCGCTTACCCTGGTCCTGTCACCGGGATGCACCCCTCGCCGGCCCGGTAAAGACATCCGGGGCATCAATGAGCAATTGTACGAACTCGAAAAAAACCGGACCAAAGATTCCGAACGACTAAAAAAGTTGGAAGAGAAGGTCAATGTCCATGCTCCCAAACCCGATGAGACCGTCAATAAAACCGAAGCCGAAACCGAAGACTCGGATAATCTCTACAAAGAAGGGTATAAAAAATATATGGAACAAAACTACCCCGAGGCCATCCGGATTCTATCCCGGTTAACGGTGGACTTCAAGGACGACGCGTTCCTCGGTAACGCCTTGTACTGGCAAGCCGAATCGTACGCCAAAATCAATCAACCCGACCAGGCATTGAACTACTACCAAATGGTGTATCGCTATTTCCCCTTTAGCAGCAAGGCCGATTCCGCACTCTATAAAATCGGTTTGTCTTATTTCCTATCCAAAGATTACAACCGGGCCCTGCTGGCCTTTCACCGATTCATCCTGGAATATCCGGACTCCGATCTCTATAAAACCGTATCCCTAAAGATCAAAGAACTCAACGATAAACATCGAAATAAAAATAAAAGTAGGAGTAAAAAATGAAAAAAGTTTGTCTTCTTTTAATTGTCCTGGTGGGACTGGGAAGCCTGATCCTTCCTCAAGATAGAAATAAAATCATTACTGCCTATAGTTTTGAAAAGCCTTCGATATATCGGGACGAAATCCAGGCGATTTCCGATTCCGACATGAATTGTATTTACATTATCCGTGATAAAATCAAGGATGCCGCCGTGATCACCGGTGCAGAAGTTCAGGAATATTCCAAAACCCAATACTCGGATGGCGACCGGATGTTCATCAACAAAGGAACCGATCAAAAGATCCGCGACGGTCAGTTGTACCTGATCCTTGGCGAAGGCGAAAAAGTCCGCGACCGGATAAGCGGAAAATTTCTCGGGATCTATCATGTCCGAAAGGGAATTGCGCAAGTCGCCTGCGTTTATGACAATAAATCGGTCATCACCTTAAATCGGGTCTGTCATCCGGTCGATATCGGGGACGTTCTGATTCCTTATGAACCCCTCAAACCGCTGTACCTGAAGAAGTACAATTTCCGTCTGTGTCGGTTACCCAAATCCCCTGTTGCGGGCACTGTGGTTTACAGCAACATGTACATGGAGAATAAACGCGTTATTGCCAGTACCAACGAATATGTAACGGTCGATATCGGAAGCGCAGACGCATTTCGGGGCGATTGGGTTCTGCTATACAAAATCTATGACGCCAATTTACCGCCCGTGATTATTGGAACCGGTATAATCGTTGCCCCTGAAAAAACCAATTCCACGGTGAAGATCATTGAGACCACGCTGCCGGTCACCATGGGCACCCGGGCGTTGCTGATCCAGGGGAATCGGCCTATGGCGAAAACCGAGACCGGAGAAAAGAAGGAAACCCTGCCGGTAATCGAAGAATTCGCAGGAAAAACCGGCGGTGAAGAGAAGAACGGAATCGAACTGGATATTCAATTCGATTTCGACCAGGCCACGATCCGAGACGACGCCAAGCAACAAATGGCAGTCATTAGCGACTTTATTAATGCCCATCCCAATTATGACGTGATCCTGAGAGGGTACTGCTGCGGTATCGGCGGCGAAGAATACAATTTGAAACTTTCCCAATTACGGGTGGAAAACATCAAACAATACCTGGTCAGCACCTTTCATATCGTGCCGGAGACCATCGAAGCCAATTATTACGGTGAAAAAGGAGCTCCTTACGATAATACCGCGGAAGATCAACGGCGAAAGAACCGGTTGGTCCAGATTAATATCCAAATCGTGGCACACTAGAGGTGAACCAGTTAAGACAATCGAATGAAATCGAATGGGGAGATGATAAAATGAAAAGATACGTTTCAATCATTTCAATCGTTATTCTGATCCTTTTCTTTTCGAGTACCCTGGTTTTAACCGCAGAACCGCCGAATTCTACCAATGAAAAGAAAGAATGCGAGCAAACGGAAAAATGCAAGACCGAAAAAGAAAAAAAAGAAAATGATGAGACCGAAACGAAGGATAAAACGAAAGAGAAAGTCGTCGAGCTCACCGACAAGGACCTCAAGAACGTTCACGACGACAAGAATGTCAACATCACCGTGGTCGAGCCCGAAGCCCTGAAGGAAGGCGAAGCCGGTAAGCCTGCGGAAGTTGAAAAGACGAAGGCATACTGGCAGAATTTAAAAAATGCCATCGATGCCAAAATCCAAAAGATCGAAGACGAAATCAAGGCCAAGGAGGACCAACTGTCCAAATTGAGATTTCAACTGGCGCTAACCGATATGGTGACCGAACAGATTCGACTCAAGATAGAAATCGACCAGTTGTACCAAAGCATTCAGGATTATAAGCGGGGTCTCGACAGTACCCGCAAAGAACTGGATGAGTTACGCGACAAAGCCCGAAAGGCCGGAGTGCCTCCCGGGTGGGTTCGATAAAGCGAAAAAAATAATCACCAAGGCATGATGTCTCATGCCTTGGTGGCTAAAATTTAAACGATCATATTCATAATATTCCATCACCCATACGTTCAATCCAAAATTAAAATCCCTGGAATTTCACCTTCACCATGAAATTAAATTTTTTTTGAATCTATTTAAAGGAAAAATTTTTCGGTAAAAAAAATAAATTATGAGGTTAAAAATGCTTGACTTTAAGAGTTAAGGCAAGTAATATTTTTGAGGAAATATTTTTCGGATATAATTCGAGGGAAGAGAAAAGAAAAGGGAGAAAGCAATGGGAAGTTCAAAAAAAATCGCCATTATTGGCGCAGAAGTCGAAGAAAATCTTGGTGTCCGTTACATCTTAGCGTCACTGAAGGATCATGGGCATGACTACAAGTTTATTCGGTTTAACCATGAAAGAGACGCCCAGACCGCCGTTACCGAAACCATGCGATATAACCCCGATCTGGTCGGGTTATCCATGGTATTTACCTTACGTGCCCGCGATTTTGTCAAATTGGCCATGATGCTTCGTCAGGCCGGCTACAAAGGCCATATTACTGCCGGCGGTCATTTCGCCTCCTTTAACCATGCCGATCTGCTCACCGATTTTCCCTGTTTCGATTCCATTTGTCATGGCGAAGGCGAATGGATTCTGATCCAATTGATCGAGCATTTAAACAATCTGGATACCTTATCGGGGGTGAGCTACCGGGCGCATGGAACCGTGAAGTACAACCCGATCAAAGCCAAACACAGCGACCTGGGGAGTTATCCCTTTCCGCTTCGGGAGGCAAGCAGCCACGAATATTTCAATCAACCGCTTCGCAATATCCTTTCAGGACGCGGCTGCTACGGAGCCTGTAAATTTTGCAGTATTCACTCCTGGTATTACCACATTCGCTTGCCCCATTTTCGACAGCGAGTGGTGGAAGACGTCCTCAATGAGATGAAGTATTGTTATGATACCCTCAATACCCGGATCTTCAATTTTCATGATGATAACTTCTTTTTACCCACCAAAGAAGCGAATAAAAAACGGTTTAAAAAATTTCTGGACGGTTTCGATCGATTGGGGTTTAAGGATATTGCCTTAAGTATCAAGGCCCGGCCGGATAGCCTGAGCAGCGATATCGTGGAGATCCTGAAAGCGCTCCATGTGCTGCGGGTATTTATCGGTATTGAAAACATGTCCGAATCCGGGCTTCAAAACCTGGGTCGAAAATTATCCACCTCCGACAATTCCCAGGCGCTCGATGCGTTAAATAATGCCGGTATCCAGACCGCATTCAATCTGTTGATTTTCGAGCCGTCCACGACCCTCAAGGACCTGGAATACAACCTGATGTTTATGGAGCACCACCTTGAAAATCCCTATAACTTTTGCCGGACGGAGATTTACAACGGAACCCCTCTGGAATTGGAACTCCGGAGCAAGGGGAAGCTGCTGGGGGATTACTTTGGCTGGGATTATGTGATGGCCGATCCGCAGGCGGAAAACTTCTTTAACATCGTGAATGCGGTGTTCAACGATCGCAATTTTACCACGGATGGCGTTCAAAACACATCGATGTGGATTGATTATTTTTACCATGTGGCGCAGCACTTTTACCCAAGGAAAATCAACCGCAACCTTCGTGCCCTGTCGAAAAATTTCGTCAAGCAGGTTAACCTGGACAACTATCAACGAATGGCGCGAATATACGATTTTATTGATAAAAAATCTTATGAAAATCCCTCATTGATGATGGATTTTATCGCTCAGGAAAAGGCCGATATTCAACTGGCCGACCAGATGTTCAAAGCCAATGCGGACCAAATCACCCGCCATATGGAACAAACCATTGGAGCCAAGGCAACAAAAAATTAAAATAAATTAGGAGGAGATTATTATGGCTGAAAATTATTCTGATTATCAAGACATTTACAGGAGGCTTGAAGAGCTTCGGCCTCTGATCGATGAACTTTTTCTTGAAGCATTCGAAAATTCCGAATTCCAATCCGCTTCCATCCTGATCCGGTTGACGAGCAATACGGAAGGCAAAGTGGACAATTGCGACATATTATCCGAGGAGTACAAGAGCGGTAATTTCGGTAATCGGGTGTCTCAGGCCGTGCGCAATCAATTTTCCGATGCCAAATTAGCCGACCATTCATTGCGGCTCAAACTGATATGGACCGATGCATATGATTACTTGGGAGAGGCCGCATCGGCTCCCATTCCTCAAGACCTGGCAACCAAACTCTATGTGGGGGCAACCATCCGCCGGAAATATGAAGGGGATATCCAGCAGATGTTTCGGAAGCTGGATCAGCAGATTGGGGTACCGGTTTATGGAAATACGGCAGTCGAATTGCACCTGGATTCGACCGGAACCGTATCGAGCGTTAGCTTGGTGGATGGACGGTTACGGGGCACGCTGCTGGATCAGGAAATTTCCAACCTGGTGAAAAATTGGAATTTTCCGGGCGTTAAAACTGAAATGACGGTCAGAACCCTTTTGGCACGAATGAGCTCCGGTTCCGAGGCGACTCAGCCTCCGTCCACGTTGGGCGGGCAAGCGCCTGCACGTCCGGGAGGAGTGGCAACCGAAATCATCGCTTACCCGTCTCGTCGATATTGCATATCGCCCGAAGATGGGGGAGGCAGGCCTTTCGAAGTGGTGGTTTATCCGACCAAATCCTGTGGCGGACCTGCCATCGAACCCGTGGCTTTTCCGTCCCGCACGCAGCCCCCGACTCCGGACAATCCATCGGCCATCGGCGGAGGTCCAGGTATGGCCTATAACTATGGCCGACCGATTCAAAATCCTCCCTATTCCCATCACGGCGGTCCGGCGACCGAAGTCATCGCTTACCCGAGCCGCCCGCAAATGCCATGGCGTCCGGCTGGCGCAGATCCCTCATCCACGGTTGCGTCTCAACCATGGGCGACCCCATACGCCTACCCTTATATCCCATACCCCTACCCATATCCTTATAACCCCTATTACCCGTATCACGGTGGACCCGCCACCGAAATGGTTCCCTACTCCGTACGGCCGCAAATCTATCCGATCGTTCCAATGCCCTACAGGCAACCGGTTTCAGGGTACGTTCCCTATTCGTATTCGCCCGACCCATACGGGTATCCCTATCCGGTAAGATATTAAATTATTCGCAATCATTAATCCGGGGGACGTCGTTTTCGATTTCCCCCGGATTAAACCGGATCGATATGACCATTAATAGGGCAAATCATAGGTTTTTCCCGCCACTTCGATTTCCGTTGCGATCAATGGGTCATGGCGCATGTTATCCAATAACATGTTGATTTGATCCTTTCTCTCCTCGACCGTGTGTTCCCCTTCGGCAATAATCATATCCGCCAGTAATTCCAACTGCCTCGCGTTTTCCGAAAGTTCCTTAAAGCCGAAATTGGGACCGGAACCGGCCAGATTGTGAGCCACCCGGCGAAACCGGGCCAACTGTGTCACGGTATCCTTCCGATTTTCAACACTGCTCCAGGCATTCTCCAATTCGGAGATTTTTTCAAACAGCCCTGAAGCAAAATCTTTCTGTATGGCCTCAAATTGTTTCTCCAACGTGTCATCGGCTTCCTGTTGCTGAGCCGAGTCTAATCTTGAAAGCCCAGGATTCGGAATGTCCAGCAATTGCTCGATTTTATTCAGCAAATGGTTGAAATTCAATGGCTTTTCCAAATATTCATCCACCCCCATGTTCCTGGCTTCCAATTTATGAATCGAATTACGATAAACGGCTGTCATGACAATCAAGGGAATATTTTTTAACCGGGCATCGTCCTTGACGATTTTACAAAAATCGAAACCGTGGAGCCTGGGCAATAATAAATCGGTTAAAATCAAATCGGGTTTTTCCTTTCGAATGACATCCAGACCGGCGATGCCATCACTGATATACTTGACCTTGTAGCCATTGCACTCCAGAAACGTTTGAATCGACCGGGCCAGGTTGATATCATCATCGATTACCAGAATTTTTTTTCCCATTCTATACCTCTCTCTCCCCTGGGGGGAATAATTGAAATCTAGTCTATCTCTTACATTATAATATATAATATAAAAATTTTATTTTAAAACACGTTTTTATACTATTTTATTTTTCCGTTTTATTATTCCGTTTTATTTTTCCACGAAGAACATGGATCATTCATGCGGATAGGAGCATCCGTCACGGAACCATTTGAACCGATATTGCGTATAAGAAAATTAAGTCGGTGTTAAAAGCGAGGTTATAATGAAATATTTAAATTGGAAAACCATTGGTTTAATGGTTCTGTTTTTATTGGTTTTAGTTGTTTGGAATGCATCGAATCTTTGTGCAGCGGGTCCGGAAAAATCGACCATGACCTTTGATCGATACCACCCGCCCGATGACGTGAACAAACTCTTGAGCGTTCTTGCGAATGCTCATCCTCGAGTGGCCCAATTGCATCCCATCGCAATGAGTCCGGGGAAAACCCAATTGAATATATTGGAAATCGGCCCTGAAATCGGGACGAGTAAAAAGAAGCTGCCCGCTGTTTTCGTGGCCGCCAATATGGAAGGAACGGTTCCGCTCTCGACTGAAGCCGCCCTTTATCTTTGCCAATTCCTTCTCAATCATCCGGACGCCATCCGGGAGCGAACCTGGTACATCCTGCCCATGGGAAATCCGGATGCGGCCCGGCATTACTTTACCAAACCCTTGTGGATGAATCCCCGGAATGCAACGCCTTACAATGATGATATGGATGACCGGACCGATGAAGACGGTCCGCAAGACCTGGACGGGAACGGCCTCATTACCCTGATGCGAGTCAAGGATCCGCAGGGCGAATGGATCCCGGTTCCCGGCGAACCGCGATTGATGAAAAAGGCGGAATGGAATAAAGGCGAAAAAGGCGTTTATAAACTCTACGCCGAAGGACTCGATAACGATCAGGACGGCGAGATCAACGAGGATCCGGCCGGAGGCGTCAATGTCGGGATCAACTTTCCCCATCTCTTCAAGAACTTTACCAAAACCGGAGGCCCCTGGCCCTGTAGCGAGGCCGAATCCTACTCCCTGGTGAAATTCATTTTCAACCACCCCGAAATCGCCATGACTCTTTGTTTCGGGGAAACCAATTTCTGTATGGTCCCGCCGCGAGGCGGCCGAAAGGAAGCCACGGATCTTTCAAAAATTAAAATCTCGGACTGGATTGGAAAAATGTTCGGGTTCGATACTTCCCGCACCTACACCTTCGAGGAAATCATGGAGGTGGCCCAACAATTGGCTCCGCCGGGTTTTCAACTGACCGAATCCATGGTTATCGGTTTCCTCGGATTGGGTGCCGCCGTCAACCCTCAAGCGGATGATTTGAAATTTTACAATGAAATCTCTACCCAATATAAAGAATTTCTCAAAAAGAATAAAATGGATACCAAACGCCTGGACCCGGCCCCGGACAAAGATGGGTCATTTGAATTATGGGCCTATTATCATCTGGGCGTTCCGTCGTTTTCCCTGGATTTCTGGACGCTGCCTGCTCCCGAAGAAGAAAAAAAGAATTCGGAAATAACTCCGGAAAAACTGGAAGCCATGACCGACCAGGAATTCCTGGCACTGGGTGAGGAGAAAATCAACGCCTTTTTGAAATCTGCCGGAGCACCCGGTAATATCAATGCCAAAGCGCTGATGGAAATGGTGAAAGGGGGCATGATGAATACCAAAAAAATGGCGGAGATGATGAAACAAATGCCCAGACCTCAAAGCGCCGAAGGCGCGGATCCCGCCGAAAAAGCCCTCCTGGCATTCAGTGACAAACACCTGCAAGGCAAGGGGTTTATCGATTGGAAACCCTATCGCCATCCGACCCTGGGTGAGGTCGAAATCGGCGGTCCGGTTCCGTTTGCATCCAATACACCGCCTGCCGCGATGCTGGAAGCTCTCCTCAACGCTCAAGTCCCCTGGGTCGTGGAACTGACCCAAAAACTCCCCCGGATCAAAATGATCAAAGCCGAAACCCAGGCCCTGGGAAGCGGGGTTTACCGCATCGATGTCTGGGTTCAAAATACAGGGTACCTTCCTTATCCCACGGCCATGGGAAAACGCAACCAACGGATTGACCCCGTTGTGGTGACACTGGATGGAAAACAGATTAAAATCCTTAACGGTCTCAAACGGACATTAATCAAAGAAATACCCGGCCTTGGTACGGCTAAAGCCAGTTGGGTGATTTATACGGACCACCCCCAATCGTTGCAGTTAACCGCTCAATCCCCCAATGCCGGTTCGGATACCACCACCATTAAAATCGGCCCCGGAGGCGACAAATGACTTTATTGAAAAAATACCAAACGTTTATCATTTTAATTTTTATAATTGGCGCAATCTTAGGGTTCAGGTTTGCGTCCCCCGGTGAAACCGTCAAAACCAATACACTTCCCTGGGTGCAGGAACAGACGGTCACGGTTCCCCTGCGTTTCGATTACTATTACACGACTGACATGATCGTGGCTGCCCTTGAAAAACTCCACCGCGCTTACCCGGATTTAACGACCCTGGATTTGGTCGGCAAGAGTGAAGAGGGACGTGCCATTTATTGCCTGATCGTGAATAATCCCCGGACCGGAAAGGCCCTGGATAAACCCGGTATCTATGTGGATGGGAATATTCATGGCAATGAAATTCAGGCCGCCGAAGTGGCGCTGTATTTGCTGGACTACCTCCTGGGAAACTATGGAAAAAACAAAGAATTGACCGAATTGGTCGATAAAAAGAGTTTTTACGTCATTCCAACGCTGAACCCGGACGGGCGCTACCATTTCTTTAAGGATGGGAACAACGACAGCAGCAGCCGCGGGGTGTGGATACCACGCGATGACGATCATGACGGGCTGGTGGACGAGGATTTTCCCGAAGATCTCGACAGAGACGGCAATATTTGCATGATGCGCAAACGGGATCCTTATGGGCCTTATCGGACCGATCCCCAGGATCCTCGGGTCATGGTCAGGGTGAAACCCGGCGAGAAGGGCGAATGGACCCTATTGGGTGATGAGGGCATCGATCATGATGGCGATGGGAAGATTGGGGAAGACGCCGAAGGGTATGTGGATGCGAACCGGAATATGGGTTATAATTGGCAGCCCCCCTATGTTCAGGAAGGCGCCGGGAATTTTCCGATGGAGGCCATGGGACTCAAGGCCTTGGCCGATTATATCCCCAAACATCCCAACATTTGTATGGTATGGGCTTTTCATAATTTCAGCGGAATGTATTTGCGGGGCCCCAGTACCAAAGTTCAGGGTGAATATCCCCTCCAGGATATCGCCGTCTACGATTACCTGGGAAAACAATCCGAACGCATTACCCCCGGATACCGGTACCTTCTTTCCTGGAAGGATCTTTATCCGACATACGGCGATTTGACCGAATGGATGTGCATGACCCAGGGATGCTATTGTTTTGTGGGCGAATTGAGTGTCCCGGAAACGGATGAACGGTTTAAAACCTATGAGGAGACCCTGGCGGAGCATGCGAAACAGAGCAAAGACGGGGATGGCGGCCATGATCACGGCCCCGGGATGATGCAATTGAACGCCGATCAGGACCGCGAACGCCTGGGATACAGCGACCACCTGACCCACGGTGAGATGTTTGTCCCCTGGCACGCCTTTAAACATCCGACGTTGGGAGACATTGAGATCGGAGGATGGATCAAATACGCGCACCGCATCCCTGCCCCGTTTATGCTGAAGGATCTGGTTCACCGGAACGCGTCGGCCATCCTGTTTTCGGCCCGGCAAACGCCCGAGGTTTCCATGGACGTTTTCGATCAACAACGCGTGAGCGGAAACAACGGGAATTTATACCGGATCCGGGTCCGGCTGGAAAATGGGAAAGCCATGCCGACCATGAGTTATCAGGCGCAAAAGTCCAACCTCTATCCCCAGGACATGCTTCAGGTTTCGGGAAAAGATATCCGGGTCATTGCCGGCGGTAAAATTATCAGCCTATTTCCGGAAAATGTCTCGTATAAAAAATATCGGCCGGAAACCCAATTCCTGGTGGTTCCCGGTTTTGGCAAGGTCGAATACGAATTTCTGGTTTCCGGAACAGGGGAAATTCAGATCAATTATTCATCGCGCCATGCCGGAAAAATTTCCAAGACCGTGCGTTTGCCCTGACGTTCGCTCTTGACATTTGCGGAAAAAGATACTAAACTGTGAAATCCAAAAAAATTATGGAAGGAAATAGAACGAAAATATAAAATATATTTCGTCGTGGTAAGAAAAACAATGGCAAAAATGAGTGGAAAACAACGAATTAATGAGTCGAGACAGGATCTTGACGGAAAAGAAGAAAGCTTTGAAAAAATGCTAGAGGAATCGTTTCAATCGGTTCGAAATCTGGATATCGGTGAGGAAGTAAAAGCGAGAGTAATCGGTTTTGACAATGATAATGTTTTCCTGGACCTGGGAACGCGTGTAGATGGGATGCTCCGTAAGACCGAACTGGTGCGGAAAGGCCGATTAACCGTAAAAGAAGGCGACCGGATCACGGTATTTATAACGGGTAAGGGGAAAGGTTACTGGCAATGTTCCAGCAGGCTGGGAACCAGTGAACAAGGGGAACAAGATCCCCAGCGGGTCGCTGCATTGATGACCCTCGAAGAAGCGTTTCACGCCGGTACTCCGGTCACGGGAAAGGTCTTTGATTCAAATAAAGGCGGTTTTAAAGTCAACATCATGGGAATCGATACCTTTTGTCCGATTTCTCAGATTGGCTCCACATACTGCGATAAACCGGAAGAACATCTGAATAAGACCTACACCTTCTTGATCATCCAATACGAAGATGAAGGCAACAATATTGTGGTCAGCCGTCGGGAATTTTTGGATCAAGAGGCCAAGCAAATCAGTGAGAAATTGTGGCAGAAGGTCGAAGCCGGGCAGGTGTATGAAGGAACCGTCAAATCCGTGCAAGACTTTGGTGCATTCATTGATATCGGTGGAATTGAAGGTCTCTTGCACATTTCAGAAATCTCCTACATGCGGATTGCAAAGGTCAGTGATGTGTTAACCCTTGGTCAAAAAGTGAAGGTCGCTGTTATTGAAGTGGACCGGAAGAACCGGAAACTGAGTCTCTCATTAAAGAGTCTCATGGATGATCCCTGGGTCGATACGATTAAAGATTTGAAAGTCGGCGGCGAATATCAGGGCAAAGTGGTCCGGATGAAAACCTTTGGTGCATTCATCGAACTGTTTCCCGGAGTCGATGGCATGGTGCATATCTCCCGTCTCGGGACCAACCGGCGTCATCAGCATCCCAAAGAGGTATTGAATGTCGGCGACATGGTAACCGTGCGGATTCTTGAAATCGATGAAGCCAACCGGCGGATTTCATTGACCATGGAGCAGGAAGAGGTTGATTACTCCAAAGATCTGAGAAAATTGAAGGATGAACAAGACGAGGCCGCAAAAGCTGCACCGACCCACCTGTCTCATGCATTTGATTCGGCAGATAAAAAAAAGAGAAAATAAATTCTTTTAGGTTAGTGGAAGAATAATAAATGAAGGACATGCGATACTCTCGCATGTCCTTCGCCGTTTTAGGAAGAATCACCGATGGAACGTCAGGATAAAATTTCATGGAAACCCGGAACCATGTTGTTCCCTCTTCCGGTAGTCATGGTCACCTGCGGGGATATGGATGCGGATAATAATCACTGCAATATCATCACCATTGCCTGGACCGGGATCACATGCAGTGACCCTCCTATGTGTTATATCTCCGTTCGACCCGAACGGCATTCGTATTCCTTAATCGAAAAACACCGTGAGTTCGGTATCAATTTAACGACGGCCGATTTGGCGTTTGCCACGGATTGGTGTGGGGTCAAGTCAGGGAAAGATGTGGATAAATTCAAAGAAATGAATTTAACGCCGTTTCGGGGTTCGGTGATCAACGCGCCTTTAATTGCCGAATCGCCGGTCAATCTCGAATGTCGGGTGACCGATATTCGACCGTTGGGAACCCACCACATGTTTCTGGCCGAGATCGTGGCCGTTCACGGTTCCCAGGCGTTCCTCAACGCCGAAACCGGAGCGTTTGACCTTGCCCGGGCGCATCCGATCTGTTACTCTCACGGAAAATATTACCAATCCGGATCGTTTATTGGAAAATTCGGTTTCTCGGTTGAAAAGAAGAAAAAGAAGAAGAAGGGGAAATAGAAGGAAATAAAAAAGGCGCACACGCGGTGCGCCTTTTAGAATATGTTTTTTTTCCCACCTTTTTGAAAAAAGGTGGGGCCAAAAACTTTTTGGTTATTTCAAACTTTTGGTTATTTCAAATATGTATCCAGCCAGCGGTAGACTTCTTTCCACCAGCGCATCGCATCCTGGATGGCCGTGATGCCGTGACCGGCATCCGGAAACAGCACCAGACGAGACGGAATTCCCTGAACCTGTAATGCGGTAAATAGTTGCAAGCTTTCGGTCATGGGAACCCGGTAATCGCATTCGCCCTGGGTGATCAGGGTCGGGGTTTTGAAATTTCCGGCAAAACCGTGCGGGGACCATTTGGCATAGATTTCCGGTTCGCGCCATGGCGTTTCGCCCAGGTCCCAGGCGGCAAACCAGGTTTCGTCCGTTGCCCCGTAGAAGCTCACCAGATTGTATAAACCGGCGTGACACACCAGGCATTTGAACCGGTCGGTATGACCATTGATCCAATTGACCATGTAACCGCCAAATGAACCGCCCGCGGCAGCGAGTCGTTTCGAATCGACAAATTTATTGTTGGCAATGACATGATCCAGCCCGTTCATCAAATCCACGTAACTTCGATTACCGTAATCTTTACTGACCTCTTCCATAAATGGACTGCCATAACCTTCGCTGCCTCGGGGGTCGATGAATATCGCCACATAACCCGGGGCCGCATAGAGCTGGAAGTTGGCATAGGAGTAGCTAAACCGGTCCAGCCAGGTTCCCTGAGGGCCGCCATGAATGACCATGATTAAGGGATACGTTTTATTGGAATCAAATGCCGGAGGTTTGAGCAGGAAGCCGTGAACTTTCGCGTTCTCGGCGCCGGTAAACCAGAAATCTTCCAGTTTGGGAAGTTCGAATTGGGAAAGGAATTCCTTATTGGTAAACGTCAACTGCGTGGCGTTATTTCCGTTATTTCCGTTCTCATTCTTCTTTTTTCCCTTTTCTTTCAATGAAATCGAAAACACTTCCGCGGGTAAATTGCTGCGTGTCCGAAGACAAACCAGGGTTTTGCCATCCGGAGAAACATTCAGATCCGAATTGAATCCCTCGTTGGAAATCCGTTTGTAGTTGCCGTTCAGGTCCACGTGGTAGATCACGTTACGGCCTTCTTCATAACATGTAAAATAAAACGATTTACTGTCCGGGGTCCAGGTGAATTCCACCACCGAGCGGTCCAGCGGTTCGGTTAATGACGTGCGAGCGCCCGTTTTTCGATTGTAGAGGGTGAGGCATTGGCGGTCGGCTTCCAATCCCGGTTTCTTCATGGCTGTGTAAGCAATATACAGACCGTCCGGTGAATAGTGAGGCTGATGATCCAGCGCCGGATTATCGGTAATCCGGGTTTCTTTGAGTGTTTCGGTATCCAGGATAAAAACATCCTGGTTCGTGCTGATGGCAGCGATTGGGGCATCGTTTCGGACAAAACAGATTTCCTTTCCATCCGGGGAGATATCGAAATCCTGGGCACTGTTAAGGGCGACCGGGGGAACATCGGCGTCAGCGGGCGTCACGTCTTTGGTGGAACCGTCGGCGCAATTGACCAGGATCAAGTGATTGCGGGCATCGCCCAGCCATTTATTGGATTCGCGGAACAGGAGATGATTAATGGTTTTGGCTTTGCATTCGGGTAATTCGTTTTTGGTCCAGTTTTCCAATGACTCTTTTTTCTCCGGAACGAAACGGGACTTACAGAGGATAAATTTACCGTTTTTTGACCAGTAGGGCGACGCGAGAGCGGTCGTGGAATTGGTCAATTTTTTCGTTTCACCGGTGCGAATCGAGTACAAATAAATATTTTCCGTTTTATCTCGATCGGAAATAAATGCGATAGACTTTCCATCCGGGGACCAGCGCGGCGAGCTGTCATCGGCCGGGTCCGTGGTCAGTTGTTTCGGTGTTCCGCCTGCAGCAGGAACCAACCAGATATCGCTGCTGTACGAATTTTTTTCGAAATTGGGGACCGAGATGGTATAAGCGATCCATTTCCCGTCCGGGGAGAGGACAGGTTCGGTCACTTTTTTGATATTAAACAAATCTTGTGGTGTTAAGGGCTTCAGTGGTGAATGGGATTGAGCGTTCACCTGCACCATAAAAAAGACAAATAAAATAAAAATAAAAACTAATTTTTTTGACTTCATATGACCTCACGATTTTTATGTTAATTTGGACTCAAAAACTTGATTGTATCCCAAATCGGAGGTTTTTTCAATTGAATTAAAAATCAAAAAAATCAAAACGTTTTGGGAGGTGTCGGAACCCTTTTTCAAAAGGGTTCTGACCCGCCGGAGGCAGAATTATAAAACTTATTCCCTGATTTCGTTAAGAATTAAAGCAGCCATTGCTTCATAATCCCCGCCAAAGTGGTGGCCTCCCTTCAAACGAATGACTTTAATCTTTGCCGGATCCACGATATTACACAGCGAATCCTCTTCTTCATCGCCACAAAAACAAAGAATCTTTTTATCTTTCAGTTTTTCCAATTCGGGAAGTACAGGAAAGTCATTTTTCGATTCCCGCGTGCGGACATAATCCAGGAGATGAATTTCGAAGTCTTCCGTTTTATCGGGGCCCAGAAGGGCCAGCATGATGATCTTGTCCTTCCACGTCTTTCCAATTCGATTGGCCATAAACGGTATCACGGATGCGCCGCGTGAATAACCGACCAATACAAATTTATCTTTTTTCCAGGCATGGGAATAATATTCCATCATTTGTTCCAATGCTTTTGCGGATTCTTCAGGGGTTTTCTTCTTCCAAAAATATTTCTTGGAATCGAGGCCCACGATTCCGATTCCCCGGTCTGTCATGTACCTGGAAATCCGTTTATCGATCCGCGCCCATCCGCCATCTCCCGAAACCAGAATAACCACATAATCGGTTTTCCATTGATCCGGCTGAATCGGAACCAGCGGCAAATCAGTTATAGGAGTTGCTTGTTGAGCATTCCCAATGGTAAAAAAAATAAAAAGAATAAATAAGCAATTCATCGATGGTTTCCTCAGTTTATCTCATAACCATTTAAATTCAGCGTCCAAAGCTGCAAATTGCCAGCCCATACGTTCAAATTAGATTCAATTTCTTTTTTTAAATAATTGACAGATATTTACCATTCATCAATTAAAATCCATTCTGCCTCTTTACCGCCAATATACATATAACAATTCAGATTTGAAAAATAGAAATAATATAAATTTTTATTGATGGCTTCTATCTGGCTTAACCATTTCGGGCATACCTCTGGATTAATATTACCTGAATCGCATACCCATAAGGGAAATAATTCTGAATTCGCGGATAGAGGTTCGAATGAAAATAAGAATAAACCTTTTATTGTCAA
>JBLMYT010000064.1:0-4753 GCA_050258455.1 Candidatus Omnitrophota bacterium
TTCACGGCAATGGCTCCCAGGTTGATCTGGTTGGAAGCTTGCTTCAAATTAATATTGGATTGTTTGGCTATTTCGATTGCTTGTTGTAAGGTTAACGTTTTGGTTTCTGCGTCAGCAGTGCCGACAAATCCTATCGCGAAAAGGATTAAGATCACGTTGTAGATTATACGTTTTCGATACATAACACCTCCGTTTGAATCATGTACAAATATCATTTATACGTGTGTTACCTAAAATTGTTTATTCTTCGTCAGGGAATTTCATCAGGAAATCGGGTGACGCATGTTCGGTTCGGTTGCGGGTTTTAAATTCGACAATCTTTCGTAATTCGCCAAACAATCGAAAGATCCCTTCCGTTTTATTAACAAATTGTAACATATTTATTAGAGATTTTCAATCCCGAGGATTGGAACAGCAATTCGCATTTTGTCCCCAACACGAAAAGCCACATCGAACACGCGAAGTAAGTCGATCGATTGCAAAAAATAGTCTCTTTGCACCAAAAGTAAGTCGATCGATTGCAAAAGTAAGTCGATTTGTGCCCGAAGTAAGTCGATCGATTGCAAAAGTAAGTCTCTTTGTACCAAAAGTAAGTCTTCTTGTGCCCGAAGTTTGCCTCCTGCCAGGCACGGATACAGGGCAGACACGCGGGGCAATAACAACGATACCTCTTTTCTTATTGAAAAAGAAATCCAAAGATACTATAATATATTTATGACAAAAAGTAAATTCCAATATCGGATGCGCTCGGCGTTTATGAATGGCATGAAAAGAGGAAAAGTAGATAATGGTAATGCATAAATCAACGATTTCAGCGGATGGTTCAACGTCCACGATCCCCAAATTGGAAATAGGTATTCATTCTTTCAAAAATCGTATCCTGAAAAATTGCGTCTATGTAGACAAAACCGAATATATTTACGAATTAATTAACAGGGACTCCAATTGTTTTTTATCTCGTCCCCGAAGATTTGGAAAATCTCTTTTGATTTCGACATTGAAAGAAATTTTCAGCGGAAATAAAGAACTGTTCAAGAACTGCTGGATTTACGACAAAATCGAATGGGAAGCGTACACCATCATTCATTTGGACTTCATTGAAGTGGATTTTAAAACATTCGGGTTGGAGCAGGCGCTTGATCATAAGTTAGAGAAGATGGCCGGGCAATTTAATATCCAATTGCCAGGAAGGTCTATCAAAGAAAAATTTAGCGAAATGATCGAGGTATTATCCAAAGACAAACAGGTGGTGATCCTGATCGATGAATACGATAAACCCATTACCGAATATATCGATGATATTCCGGAAGCCGAAAAAAACCGGGATATTTTAAAGAATTTCTATTCCGTTCTTAAATCCCAGGTTTCCAATATCCGCTTTCTCCTGATCACCGGCGTATCGAAATTCAGCCGGGTTTCAATATTCAGCGATTTGAATCACCTGAAAGATATTACCATTCATTCCCGGTACTCGAAAATGTTGGGATATACCACAGACGAAATTGAGCATTACTTTTCCGATTATATCCTCGAATGGGAGAAACAAGAGGGTCAAAACCGTGACGTCCTATTTGAAAAACTAAAAAATTATTACAACGG
This sequence comes from Candidatus Omnitrophota bacterium, assembly GCA_050258455.1. GTDB lineage: Bacteria > Acidobacteriota > Aminicenantia > UBA2199 > UBA2199 > JAKAGC01. Next base: position 1,600 of record JBLMYT010000064.1, read on the forward strand.
TTATTCATGGGACGGGAAAAATTTTGTTTATAATCCGTTTTCCATCCTTAATTTTTTCGACACGTATGAATTCAAGAATTATTGGTTTGCCACAGGTTCTCCGACCTTTCTTGTAAAGAAATTAAGAAATACGGATGTCTCGATCGATCAATATGACTGTTTAAGCGTGGATGATAGTTTCTTTGAAAAATTCGATATCTCATCACTCGATATTTCCGTTCTTCTTTTCCAGACCGGTTACCTGACCATAAAGACGATCGAGGGAGAGGAGTATATCTTATCTTATCCCAACCGTGAAGTCCGGGAGTCCTTTCTTCGCTATTTATTGGAAGGATACAGCGGGAAAACCTATAATGAATTAAATCCGATTACAAAAAAAATCCGTCAGGCGCTTAATAAAAATAGCATCGAGGATTTTATTCAAAGCCTGAAAGTATTGTTATCCTCTATTCCTTACAATATCCAGATCAAAAACCGGGAAGCGTATTATCATTCCCTGATTTATATTGCGTTACGGTTATCCATGATCGACGTGCAATGCGAAGTCCAGTCCGCCATTGGAAGAAGCGATATGGTGATATCCACCGATAAGAATATATATATAATCGAATTCAAAATGGGTAGTGCGGTCACGGCGTTGAATCAAATCGAAGAAAAGAAATATTATTTGCCTTATCTGGATAAAAATAAAAAGGTTATCCTATTAGGAATTGGATTTAATGAAGCCGAACGTAATATCGGGGAATGGCAATCCGGGAAAATCGAAAGCGGAACGATCGTTTTAGAAAGAGAAAGCAGGCCGCAAATTGAGGTTCCGTCGCCAACGGCTGAGGTTGAAAACCAGGTTCAACAGATGCAACGGCAAATGGCCAAACGGATGCTGGATAAGAATTATCCCCTGGAAGAAATCAGTGCCTTAACGGGTTTATCCGAAGAAGTTATCAAACAACTTTAGGGTAAACGTTAGCCGTTTCCATTGGAAGCAATTCAGCAGTTAGGGTTTCCGGAGCGATATCCTGCTCATTCGACCACGTTACTGCGCCGAATACCGACTTGTTTGAAGTAATGCAGTTATCCCAAAATATTATTGATACCATTCTTCTGGAATTAATTTTTGACCATTACGCCATACTTCAACCTCATGAACACCAGAAATGTCCCCATAAATGGTCCTGTCTGCATGATCAAGAATAATGCACTGCCATGCACCCTTCTTATTTAAAACTGAATTTGAAAGAGTTTTGAAAATATTCTTCACAGCCTCAACATCTTCATCATTTTGATAATCAGCTTCAATATTTTCTATACCACGCTTTACTTTTGGAAAATATACTTGACTTGGCTGGTCAAAAATTGCGAAACTTGGAACGCAGGAGGTATTTTGTTCAAGAAAAAATTCCTGCAAGGCGCATATTAAAGCAATATGAAAAGACACCCAATTGGATGCACTGCCGACCTCCGATAGGCAATGCCAATTTTTGTCATTACTCAATACAGAAATATTTAAATCTTTAATGTCAAACTTTGGTGGAATTTGGCGATATTTGTCCTCAACATCAAGGGTTTTTAAATGATTAAGTATATTCTGCGAGATTATTGTGGTAACCGAATTAATTTTAATTTGGCGTCTTTTTTGATCGATCAACTCTTCTAAATCATTTAGTTCATTTTCCAAATCGTTTATTTCTTTTTGTAATTCGCCACCGTCAGAGAGTTTTTCGAATGTTTCCATTGATGACTTCAAGTACCCAAGAAATAAAAACATGTTTTGACTACGTTGAAAATCTGCCTGCGCCTCTTTATTCCGCGCTAATAAATAATCAAACCTTTTCTCACAACTTTTCTTTTTTTCTAAAAGCTTCTCCAATTCTGATTTAATGTGTTCTTCTTCTCTTGAAAATGAAGTTGGTACATCGGCTACGCGTTTCGATTCGGTTTCATACTCCTCAAGTGCAGATGCAATTTTTGCTAGCTCAATTGTACTACTAGGGTGCTCAGTACTTCCACAAAAAGGGCATTGTTGCGACTCCAATGATATTTGATTAAGCCATTTTGATATAGATAATCTTTCGGTCCGTTTTTTAACAGAACTTCTGTAATCAATCAGCCCCTCTTTCAAGTTCTTTAAATTCGAAAGCCGTTTTTTTAAGATAGCAATTTTGTGGCTTAATTCTTTTTCCTCGTTTTCAAAATTGTTAAATTCATTGACTGCATTCTCTATATTTCCAATTTTTGTATGGGAATGTTCAGGAATATTTTCAGCTATTCTTTTTGCAATTGATAACAGATTTTCTGAGTTTTCATCCAAAATCTCATCGTCCAATAGAAGCCCGTATTCCTTTGCGACTTTTAAATGACCGACCATATTGGCCAACCATGAGGCTAAAATAGCCTTTACTTTATCAAGCTCGCGCCTTAATTGATTACGAAGTTTTTCAACCTCCTGTTTTCGTTGCCTTGCCTTTAAAATAGTAATATCCTCAACTCCTAATATATAGGGAAACCAATTTCGTAATCTTTCGCGATGCACATGGGTATGGGTTTTATAAAAAAATATGTTTTGGTTTGCCACAATATCCTGATTTTGAAAAACCAATGCCATTAAATCGCGAAACCCCAAATGCTCTTGATAGCCTTTTTCATCGTCCCTCCCCAAATTGAAATATGGAACATTTGATATGGTGTTTAAAAAACTTTTTATGCCATCGTTTTTTTCATTACCCTCATTTATTTTTTTTGGAATACTTACAATTTTTCCCTGAGAGAAAAAGTAATCATTTGAGGGTTTGTTGCCTTCGGGAACTTTCCGAGATATTAATATCTGCTCATCTTCTATTTGAAACACAATGCCGTACCAGGACGCCGTATCACGGATGGTATCTATCGGAATAAAACAATCACTAGATGCAAGGCAGTAATCTATAATAGGAATTATTGCCGATTTCCCTGTACGCGATGCTCCTGTTATTACATTAACTTTTCCAGTCTCAAAATTTACAATACGCGGTAAGAATTGTTCATTTTTAGGCCAAACTATAATGGACCCTTAAAATTGGACAGTTAGCTAAGCTTGTTTTGAGGTAAAATTTTAAGGAGTTCATAATGAACAGAAAGAACAATGAAAGTAAGCCAGTGGGAATCTCCGGTGATTCCT
>JBLMYT010000065.1:0-3318 GCA_050258455.1 Candidatus Omnitrophota bacterium
AACTATATTATTTTTATTATAATATATTTGTATCTCTTTTGTAATTTTGTTGCTTGTTTTTATCCCGGCAATTCTCGTATTGCCGAAAAACTTGGCGGGCTATTCGCGAAGCGCCCCTACAAGAATTAAATAGAACTCTCTTCAATCAATCGTAATTTCGATTTTCTTTTTCTCGTCCGGGATTTTATCCAGGGAATCGACCAGACCGTTGATGACGTGGAAGAACACGCGGGTGACAAAGGCATTGAGGGGGATTTCGATGCCGTTGACTTTCAAATGAACATGGGCATTATCTTCGTTCATGGGATACCTCTTGAAATCAATTGTTTTTATTTGTTATATCATTTTTGATGAAACCGATGATGGCGTCGATATCATTGCGGTGAAACACAGGAATTGAAGCGACGAACGGTTTATTGCAAATAATGGCATGCAATTGTTCGACTGGAAATTTGAGTCCGTCGTGTTTATCAGCGTCAAAAACCTCGATGATTGGGATATCGGGGCTGGTGAGGCCTTCGAGAAGGAGGAGATCGACGGTGGCGTATTGGGCTTGAAGGATTGGCATCATATCCGTGGTTTCTGTTTTCGGTTTCATGATCAGCCATTCGTTTTTGGCAATCAGACAGACTTCTCGGGCGCCGGATTCGAGGAATTTGAAAGTATCCGAGGATTCGGGTTCCAGGTAGTATTTATGTTTCGCGTTTTTGACAGCAACGACTGTTTTGCCGTTGGATTCAAATTCGTGAATCAGGCGGGAGATCAGGGTGGTTTTACCGCTGCCGGACCAGCCAACAAAGGAGAATGCATTCATGGTTCGATGATAATATATAATGGCGTATTAGTCAATGGTTGCTTTGGACCGGGGATATTGTTATAATTGAATTTTAAAACAAGGAATGACGATGAGACGTTTTAATTCATATGGCCCGATTAATAATGCATCAAACTATTATGCTCCCAGAGAAGACATCATAAACAAGGCTTACCATCAATTGGTGGGAGATCCTTTGGAAGGCGGACACTACATTACCGTATGGGCTCCGCGACAGTGTGGAAAAACCTGGGTGATGCAGGAAGTGCTCTTTCGTTTGCGTAAAGACGAGCGATTCGATGTCCTTAAAATAAACCTGGAGGATTTCAAAGACAAAACCAATTCCCTTGAAATACTTCAAGGTATTGCCCGTAAAATTGGGGAACCTTTAAATAAAACGTTTGCTAATATCGATAATCAAGAGAAATTTGTGGAAGTCTTTAAAAAAGAAGTAATCGATAAACCCCTTATTTTAATTCTGGATGAGTTTGACGCCTTGATTGAAGAAGGTATTAATGCCATCGTTAGTGCATTCCGTAATATTTATATTAGCCGAATGGATGAACGGGATAAAACCACCGAACAAAAAAGCTATCGTCTTCACGGTGTGGCGTTAGTCGGGGTTCGGAGCGTGTTGGGAATAGAGAACCAGAAGGGTTCGCCGTTTAATGTGCAACGGAGTCTTCATATTCCGAATTTGACCTTTGACGAAGTCAACGACATGTTCCAATGGTATGAACGGGAGAGCGGGCATTCGATCGATCCGGATGTGATCGTCAAATTATACGAAGAAACGCGGGGGCAACCGGGTTTGACCTGTTGGATCGGCGAATTGCTGACCGAAGGATTTGAAGGGTATACGGTTGATAAAACACGGCCCATCACCATGGACGATTTTTTGAAGGTGTACTATACGGCCCTGTACGGTTTACCCAACAGCAATATTTTAAATATTATCAGTAAGGCCAAACAGGAACCGTATCGAAAGGTAGTTTTGGAATTGTTCCGAACCGGCATCAAATTGGATTTCAAATTTGATGACCCCATCACCAATTTCCTGTACATGCATGGTGTGATCGACAGGGAAATCATCGATATTTCCGAATGGTATATTCGGTTTTCATCGCCGTTTGTTCAGAAGCGGTTGTTTAGTTATTTCAGTTCTCAATTGGCCCGGGATCCCGGGGAACTTTACGATCCGTTTATCGATATCGATGCGATAGTTCCGAAATCCGAAGATCGAATCGATATTCGGACATTGGTGGATTTGTACCGCCGATATCTGGAAAAGAATGCGTCCTGGCTCTTTGAGAATGCACCCAGACGCGCGGATTTGAGAATCCAGGAAGCGGTTTTTCATTTTAGTTTTTATGCGTATTTGCATGAATTTTTAAAAGGTTTCAAAGTGAAAGTATACCCGGAATTTCCAACGGGAAATGGAAAGGTCGATTTAATCATCCGTTACCGGAGTAAACTGTATGCGATAGAAGTCAAGTCGTTTACCAATATTCGGTTTTATCGGGAAGCGATCGTTCAGGTGGCGCAGTATGGGAAGCAATTGGGGTTATCGGAGATTTTTGTTGTGTTTTTTATCGAAGCGCTTGACGATGAGGAGCGGAAAAAGTACGAGATCGAGTACCGGGACATGGAAACCGGAGTGAATGTGGTTCCCTTGTTTATTCAAACCGGACGGTAGGGCTATTCTCAGCCTGTTTGTCTTCTTTTGACAGATATTTCGATCTTTGCTCGCATCAGCGCGACATTGCTCCGGTCATTTTTCACTTTCAATATCACGCGGAATTTAATTTTTTTGTTTATTTTCAGATGAAGTTTTACTCGATATTACATTACAAAAATTAATCTATATATTGTTAAAATTATATTAAAGATTTTTGTGCTTGAAATTAATTTGATTTTTTGATATTATCCAAAATTAAATAGTTGGCTTAATCAATAAAAATGAAATAAAGTATACAATGATTATAAAGAAAACTTGTCCGAATGATAAATATTGATATAAATGACTCGGCTTAATGAAATTCAGCAAATCCAATGTACGGTTGTTGAAGAATAACTAAGCTTGAAATAATTAATCTTGAATAAAGGTTATTAGTACCACTCTAAGTGATAAAAATTCTTTAGTAGGTTTTAGGTAATGAGGTAAACATGGTTAACATTTACTATATTAGGAAAAAAATTATATTTCTCTGCTTATTTTTAGCTTTTTTTATAAATCTAATTTATGCTGCTGTTCCGCAAATACCCCAAAATCTTTCGGCCGTAGCCACATCGGCTACATCCATCCGGATAACCTGGAATTCAGCCTCAGGAGCCGAAAGATACAAGGTGACAAATAAGAATACCGGCGTTGAAACGGGTAATATCTATGGAACATCGTATGAATGGACCGGATTAAATCAAGGTCAAAATTATTGCTTTACCGTGAAGGCTTGTAATACTTATGGATGCTCTTTTGAAAGTTATCAAGCATGCGCGGCCACCGG
>JBLMYT010000066.1:0-17335 GCA_050258455.1 Candidatus Omnitrophota bacterium
TCGAAACGCTATTCATTAAACTTCCGGTTGACACATTCACCCCTGAACCGATATCGCAGGTGTAATCATCGGGAAACGGGCCGACATCCACAATCGGGATCCCCCTTCCAAACGATTGCGGCGAATTGATATCGTAAGACGATAAATGCTTAATCGCGGCCTGGATCCATTCCCCTTTGGCGTCAACAACAGCTTGCTTCTCTAACCCCACCCATTCCAGATTTTTCGTATCCCAGAACGCGACGGGAATTTCGGTACCGGGTAAAAACCCCCAGGTATTTTTGACGCGAAGCGTCACAGGTTGGATAAACTCGGCGCCTGTGGGTCCGATTTCGGCACAAAACAAAAAAGCGATCGGAAACTTCAGATTGGGTGTTTGGCTCAATTCACCGGGAAGCGCGAGAGAGCCCGAAAGCCTTGTGATTTGAACCTCCTTTGAAATGTCCTTAAGAACACCATTCACCTTGACCTGTCCCAAAACCGTTTTAGGAATTCGGAGCTGAATGCTTCCCCCGCCATTGGAAAAGACAACCATCTCCACTTTTTTGGATCCCTGCTGTTCGAACTCCACCACGCTCGATGAACGGGGTTCCTGCGGTGTGAGAAAGGCGGTGGAAACCGTGTCTTCGCTGCCTTTGTTCAGCGTAATTTTTCGATAAACCTCGGTGAAACCGGGTTTGGTAATTTTGATTTTAAATGTGCCACCGGACTTAACGATCAGTTTCCAATCGCCATAGGTGCTACTTTGAACCGTCACGCCCGAAGTGCCTAAAACCGTAACCTGTGCGTTGGCAATCGGCTTATCGGATGTTGCGTCTTTGACCTTACCGTAGATAATGGTATGGGGGGTGGTATCCGATTGTGGCCAGATCAGGAAAATGCTTGCGGAAATAATAATCAAAAATATGACGAATAAAACGACGACTAAAATAGTTCGCTTCCTCATTGAACTCTCCTTCCTTCGTTGATATTTTAATTGTTTTTACGACATCTAATATACACGTTTCGAAATCTAAAATCAATCAATGATCATCCATCGAGTCATTCGCATGTTGTTTCAACACGAAAAACCACATCGAGAACGAGCATAAAAAAAGCCACCTTCCCTGACGGGAAGGTGGCTTTCGAATTAATAAAGCTGAAAAGCAGAAAAATCAGAAAATTATCTGTAGCAGTAAGTGGCGCTCGTTCCAATCTGGCTGACGCCGTATTTAATCCACATATACCCACCATCGCCCCATGCGGTACTCCAGGAGTTTTTCAATCTCCATCCGCCGGTGGCGCAAGGCGTGGTATCGTTCCATCCACAGATAATAATGGGGTGGTTGACGGGGCTAGTGGTGTCATAGCTGAAACACCCGGACGTGTAAGCCTGAAAGTACGACGTCACCGTGACCGCGCAAGTCACCATGCCATAGGTCTGGATGGCCGATTTAATGCTGCTGATGGAGCAAATTCCGGTGCACATCTGGCTATAACCGGCAAGGGCATATTTGGTCGGTGGATAACAGGGTTCACAGGTGTATTTGATTCCATTATACGCATAGTAGCCGCTCTCGAGCGGAACGCCTGTTCCACAGGTCGTCGGGCAACTCACGAACGTATCAAACGATAACCACCCGCCACCCGTACAACTGTATCCGGAGCAATTGCAATCCAGGACGTACTGTTCGGAGAAGTTATACACGGTGCCGAATTTCTTGTAAAAAGCGGCTTCGGCAGCTTCGCAGGTTACAAAATTCCATGTACACGTACTAATATTTTGCACGGGTTTAAACGAGCAGAGTCCCGTGTAGGATGAGGGAAAAATCGGTATGATGATGATCGGGTCAATTGGGATCAGCGTCTGGCCGACCAATTCCGGGTTCACCCCGGAAGTGACTTTCGCCAAATCGGGGTTCGCCGTGCAAAGTTGTTCGATGGGATATTGCATGGCAGGGTTGATACCCACATCATACGTTCCGCCGGCCCGGCGAATCTGTTCTCTCATCTTTCCAATCTTGACCTGAAGATCTTTCATCGAATCATCAGGAGAAAAAGCAATCTGATCGTCCGTCGCAGCGCGGTTGACGCCTTTTAACGAAGGCATCATGATAAACGTAACTAATAAAGCTGAAAATATCAGCACTAATAAACTCTTTTTTAAAGTCATTTTAATTCCTCCATAACTGGTGTGCGTTTTAATTTTTTTATTATAAAAGCCACCTCCCCGTTTTGGAAAGGTGGCTTTCGAATTTCAATTAAGATAGCCTAAAAAAAAAGATAATTATCTGTAGCAGTAAGTGGCCCGGTATCCGACCTGACTGACACCGTATTTGATCCACATATATCCGCTCTGACCCCAAGCGGTTCCCCAGGAATTTTTCAATTTCCATCCACCGGTGGTGCAAGGCGTGGTATCGTTCCATCCGCATAAAATCACGAGATGATTGGGAGTTCCGACGCCATTGTAACTGAAACAACCCGACGTGTAAGCCTGAAAGTAGGATGTGACATAAACCCCGCAAACAACCATGCCATAATTATAGATGGCAGTTTTAATACTGGTTGTGTCGCAAACGCCGGAACTGCATATTTCCGTGTAGCCGGCAAGAGCATATTTGGTCAGCGGATAGCAGGGATCGCAGGTATGTTGGATGCCATCAAAGGCATAATAGCCGGTTTCTGCGGGAACGCCGACACCGCAGGTGGTTGGGCAGCTTACAAACGTATCGAAAGAGAACCATCCATTGTTGCAGGTATAACCGGAACAATTGCAATCCAGGACATACTGCTCGGAAAAATCAAGCACGGAACCGTACCTTAAATAAAAAGCAGTTTCTGCCGCTTCGCAGGTGAGATAATTCCATACGCAGGTGGACAGGTTTCTGACGGGTTTGACATTGGCGCAGAGTCCCGTATAGGAAGAGGGAAGAACCGGCACGACGATAATGGGGTCCACGGAGATGGATGGATTCACCCCGGACGTGTTTTTAGCCAATTCGGGTTTGGCTGTGCAAAGTTCGTTCAGGGAATATTGCATTGCGGGAGTGATACCCACCGAAAAGGTTCCGCCGTCCAACTTAATCTGTTCATTCATTTTGTCAACTTTAACCTGAAGGTCTTTCATCGAATCATTAGGGGAAAAAGTGATTTCATTGGTCGTTGTTGTTGTGCTATCGACGCCTTTTAACGAAGGCATCATCAGAAAAATAACTAATGCAACTGAAAAAGTCAGCAGTAATAAGCTCTTTTTTAAAGACATGTTAACTCCTCCTTATTTTGGTGTAATTTTACTTATATCATTATAAAATCTTAATTAAGTATGTCAATACAACTAAAGTTGTATTTTAGGGTGGATTCTAGAAGTGAAACGGATGGTTCTTGTTTACCGTAGTCGGTATTTTATAAAGACAGTCAGGAAACCGAACGCGTCATACTCTAAAATCCTTTAGTAACGCATCTGCATGAGACAACCTTGCAAATTGGAAGTCTGACTTCCAATTTGCAAGGTTTTGTATCATCGTCTATTGAATTTTTCCCGAATAATCGTTATAATGCATCAATGAACAGTTATATTGAAAGGAATCTTTCCGATACAATATTGAGAAAATTACAAAATGTCCCGGTGGTTGCCATTTTGGGGCCGAGACAATGTGGGAAGTCCACGCTCGTTAAAGCCATCCTGACGACAATGGAAAAAGCGATTTATCTTGATCTGGAACGTCCGTCCGATATGAATAAATTGATCGACGCCGAAGCTTTTTTCTCACTCAATCGGGATAAATTGATCTGCCTGGATGAAATTCAGCGGGTTCCTGAGTTATTTCCAATTCTCAGGAGTATCGTCGACGAGAAACCAAGAAACGGCCAGTTTATTGTTCTGGGATCGGCATCGCCGGACATGCTTCGCCAAAGCTCGGAATCCCTTGCCGGTCGAATCGCTTACCTGGAATTAACCCCTTTTCTAATTCGAGAAATTATGGATCACACAGACATCATCCAGCTACGAAAGCTATGGTTGCGTGGCGGTTTTCCCAGGAGTTACCTGGCCATAGATGAAAGGGAAAGTCTTGATTGGCGACTTGATTTTATCCGGACGTTTCTTGAGCGGGATCTCCCTTCGTTTGGGTTCAGAGTTCCCGCCGGCAATATCGAACGATTTTGGAAAATGTGTGCTCATCTTCACGGTCAATTGCTCAATCGTTCCAAATTGGGCGAATCGCTGGGAATATCACATCACACCATTCAAATGTACGTGGAGTTGATGAGTCGATTATTTATTTTAAGGATTTTGCCTCCTCTGGAAGCCAACATCAAAAAAAGATTAGTCAAATCTCCCAAAATTTATATCCGGGATTCGGGTCTACTTCATGCGCTTCTTCGGATCGAAGATCAGAATGATCTGATTGGGCATCCGGTTTATGGTTCTTCATGGGAGGGTTTTGCCATGGAAAATATTCTGAATTCTCTCCCGAATTGGGAATCGTTTTTTTATCGGACGGCAACGGGGATCGAAGTCGATTTGGTGTTGGAGAAAGGCAAACGCCGAGTCGCTGTGGAATTTAAAGTGTCTACGTCTCCTTCGGTTACGCAGGGCTTTTGGCATGCCATCACAGATTTGGGATGCTCGGAGGCGTGGGTCATTTCGCCGGTCGAAGAAGCTTATCCGTTGGGTAAGAATGTTACGGTTGCGCCACCGGAAGTTTTTATTCGAGAGCTTCTTAAAACGGATTGAAGGAGTTTTTAAAGAACCTCCATTTATCTGAATGAGTCAAGTAGGCAAATTGGAAGTCTGACTTCCAATTTGCAAGGTTTTTAAAATTATTACGAAGGGAAGAGCATCATCAGGTTTTCTTTTGTGAATACGAGTAAATCATCATCATATTCAAGAAATGGTACAATATCCTTCCGAACCGAATCCCATCTGAGTTCTTTTACTTTATTTCCGACGATATGCAGCCAATTTTCTGCGGAAACTTCAGCAAACCCGTGATGCGTCTGCTGAATCGCATTGTTTAATAACTTCAAATTCGGGATCAAGTCCTTCTGCTTGGTCCGATACCAGAATAAATCAAAAACATCCCTGCCTTTCGTGTACGACCGCATAAGAAACGCATGCAATTTACCGGCATATAAGGACGGTAAATCATAATGCTGAAGAACAACCGGCATATGGATATCGACAATGGTCTTCTGACCCGACCACCCTGCCGGAGGATTTAAGTCGATTTCAAGATTAATGGTGAGCTTCTGCTCCCTGTGATTGGTCAATCCGGCTTCATAAAGAAGACCGACAAACCCAATCATAATTTTCTGAACTGCACGCTCTTCCTTTACGTTAAAAGCACATAAATAACCGGCTCTTTCCAATTGGGCGCTCAGCTTTTTCACAAAGCGTTTCAAATTCTCCGGTATCCAGTCATCACCCGCGGAAAAATCCAGGTCCTCGGAATATCTTCGAATGCGGTACAAAAAACGCAATGCGGTTCCCCCAATGAAATAAAGCGATTCACTCATTCCCACCTTCTGCATTAAAAAAAGAACGTAACTTTGAAGATACTCCCTGAGTATATTCAATTTCTGTTCTTCGGTCTCCCGGGTAATCTGAAGCGCAATTTCTTTCACCGCTAACTCCTTTTATTATTTTCGATATACCGGCAAGTTGAGGATACGGCCTCTCTCAAATTTTTTTTATCCTTCTCGGTTAAAAAGGATTGAAACCGTTCGATGTCAAAGGCCTCAAGATTTTGAAGCCGTAACCCTTCCAACCATTCGATCGAAAACTTATTTCTCTGAATAAACAAATAAATTTTATCAAAAAGAGCCTTTTCAGGGTACGCCATATTCATCTTATACCCATTCATCTCCTCCTGCTTATACCCTTTAAAAAAAGCCGGCTGAATGTGAGAGTAAATAAAGAGCGTTCCATTCACTCCGAATTGAACACCGCGACTGGTTGTGACAGAGGTGGGATTGGGCACATATTCGGGGATCATTTCATAGTATTGAAGCGCCCAATCCAGCGATAAATAGGAAGGATGAACCACCTGGTTTGCAATCACAGCAACGGGCACGTCTTTTACCCGCCAGGGTTTTTGAATGATGTACCATCCCCGGCGAAGCTGTAAGAGTTTTCCCAATTTGGTCCACCGCGACAATTGGACCTGCTTATGAGCCGGAGGGTCAGGAAAAATCGACAGCATCGATGAATGAAGCAACGGGCGCTCGGCAAATTGATTCAAAAACACATTCCAGTCCATGTCATTAACTTAACATAGTTGTTAAGTTATTGCAATGGACATTTGAAACCAATCGTTATTGAGTTTGATTAATAAACCCCTTTCTCATTAAGAAACGGGGCGTACTTCTTGTCCGATCCCTGGATATGGTTCTTGATCCAATCCTTGAGAAACTTCATGACCTCAATGGAAAGGATCAGAGAACCACCGGTGTACTTTTCCATAAAATCAGAGACTTTAATTTTGAAATCATCGTGCTCCTTTTTGTGGTGGACGAACTCGGGGAAATTGTGGCGTTTCATCAAATTCTCTTCATACGAGAAATGAACCCCGGCATAATCCGCCATGCTTTTTAAAATTCCCTCAATGGTTTCGCGGGCCTGATGCGACATCATCGCATCATAGAGTTCATTTAATATTTCAATCAACATTTGGTGTTGATTGTCGATTTCCTTGATGTTTAAACGATAAAGGGCTTTCCATTCGATTAAAGGCATGGTTTTTATCTCCTTTGGGATGAAATGATATTTTAATCGATATGGAATAAAAATTCAATGCAACCGCTAATTTTAAAATCCCAACAGGCTGACCCGAGAATGGCTGAAACCCGGGTCAGCCTGTCAAGACTTACTCCTTTCTCCCTCGACTATCGCGTCAGTTATTTCTTTTTCTCACTTCGGTGAATTTCTTCCCATCGCATCTGCACGTCTTCCTGTTTTTCGTTGGCCGGATCCCAAACCACCATATTGATTTCACACATCGGACACTTTGCATCCTCCGATAAATCCTGTTTCATTCTGCAATTCCCGCAGTAATAAACATTATTATCAGAACTGGGAACGTCTTGTTGTTCATAATCCATTGTACGCCTCCTTCAAACAATCAGCGACTCTTTACCGCGACCCGTAGGTTTGTTCCCATCGGTCCTGGACATCTTCCTGATCTTCGCTTTTCGGATCCCAAATCACCATGCCCGTCCCACACATCGGACACTTGTCACCGACCGACGTATCATGTTTCATTTGGCAACTGCCGCAGTAATAAACTTCATTTCCGGAACCGGACTCTTGTTCTCGATTGTAATCCATCGCATCTCCTCCTTTAAAAGCCGTCTCGGCTATAGGTTTTATCATACTTGTATAAATAGTAATGAATTTCCTAAGAGAAGTCAACCACTTTTTTCCTGATTTTCCATTTGCCGCGTCTATTGCATCGATTCTTTTTTTAATTTAAAATAGCGTCATGAAACCGACAATAACAGAATTGATCCAACGACTTGGTCTGATCCCGCATCCGGAAGGCGGGTTTTTTCGCGAGATTTTCCGCTCGCCACTTGAATGGAACGAGATTCCCGGTAAAGGAACTCGAAACGCATCCACCGCCATCTACTTTCTACTTCCTGCCGGTGTATTCTCCGCGTTTCACCGGGTAAAAGGCGCCGATGAGGTCTGGCATCATTACCTGGGAGATCCGGTGGAATTGCATCGGATTTCAACGCAGGGCGAATATACGGTGACCCGTCTGGGCAAGGATATGATGAACGGCGAAGAACCGCAAGTGGTTATTCCGGCGGATATGCTTCAAGGCGCCATCACTCTGGGTAACGACTTCTCGCTCTGCGGATGCACGGTTGCCCCGGGTTTCGACTTTGCCGATTTTGAAATGCCCCCACGAACGGAATTATTAAAGACATACCCGGAACATGCGGATATTATTCGACGGTTAACGCTACCTCACCGCGGGTAAGAATCTCTCACGGAGCACACGGAGGACACGGAGAAAATAGTATAAAATTTCTTTTTGTTACAGATTCAATTCATACCAATGACATAATTTGGTACTAAATTATGACAAAGTGTGTCATAATTTGGTACCAATTTATGACAAAGTCTGTTATAATTTGGTACCAATTTATAACGCGTTACGTTATAATACCGTATAATAATATGAGTAATGAGTAACAACAATGTTATTTTAAAGATTATATAAATTATATAACTTATCAGGGAGTATAAGAATGAAAATAAGCCGGCACATTGAAACGGAATTATTGAGATGGAAGAATTCGGATGACAAAAAGCCGCTGATTCTACGCGGGGCCAGGCAGGTTGGAAAAACATTTATTGTCGATTCATTTTCTAAAAATTTCGATCACTTTGTCAGTTTAAATCTTGAGAGACCGAAAGAAAGGGAACTCTTTGAGAATTTCAATTCGGGTAAAGAACTTTTCGAACGTATTCTGCTTTATAAAGGACGGAGTGTCGACGAGAAGAAGACTCTTTTGTTTATCGATGAAATACAGAATTCCGCCCAGGCCATACAGGCGTTACGGTATTTTTTCGAGGACCTTCAATCCTTGCGGGTCATCGCCGCCGGTTCCCTGCTTGAAATCTTTTCAAAGAAAGAAGGGTTTTCGTTCCCGGTTGGAAGAGTAAATAGTCTATTTATGTATCCCGTTAACTTTGATGAATACCTGGGATTTAAAAACCCCCCGCTGGCTCGGAAATTGCGGAGCCTTGACCCGACTGACCCAATCGATGTGCACGATTTATTATTGGAGCATTTTAATGAATATGCGTTTATCGGAGGCATGCCCGAAGCCTTATCGGTTTATTTAAGCACGGGTTCCTATTCGCAATTAAGTAAAATTTATGATTCAATCTTTATGGGATATCTTGAGGACGTTGAAAAGTATTCAAGTCTGGCCAAAGCAAAATATTTATCGCATACCATCGACCGCTCCCCCCTGTTTGCCGGAGAACGAATCGCCTATGAAAAATTCGGTGAATCATCGTTTAAATCACGCGAGATCAAAGAGGCATTCGATACACTGGAAAGGGCGTTAATCGTTTACCGCGCGCTCCCATCGTCATCGATCCGAATCCCGGTGATTGAAAAATTGAGAAAAGCTCCCAAATTATTTTTTCTCGATGTGGGATTGGTCAATTTCCGTGTTGGGTTTAAAGAATTTTTTAATGAGAAACAAGCGCTGAGTCATGTATACAATGGCAGAATTGCCGAACAACTCGTCGCCCAGGAAATCATCTCCCTGACGTACCGATCCCCCCGAATTCATTTTTGGATCAAAGACCAGGGAGAAGCCGAAATCGATTTTCTTTACCCGTATAAAAATATGCTGATACCCATCGAAGTCAAGAGCGGGAAAGCAGGAAGGCTCCGATCACTTTTGGTTTTTATGGAAAAGTGTGAACACCCTTACGCCATCAGAGTGCATTCGGGCGAAAACCGGATTGAAGAAATCGAACTACCGTCCGGAAAAAGATTTTATCTTCATTCCATTCCATTTTATTTATTGTCGCGGTTGGATGACGTACTCGAACAATTGACCACCCGGTCGACTCACGCGTCGGGAATATAATAAAAATCGGGCGCACCGACAAACGGTGCGCCCGACGTGAAGAATAAATTGAGACAAATCGTTATAAAGAAGGACGATTTATTTTTTCCGATTAATTTGTTCGCCCGGATTTTCATCCCAATCAGGGGCGGCGTTCGAATAGATTTACAGTAAAAGATCAATTTTTATCATAGTAAGGAATATGGTTTTATTTAAGCATGGAATGTCGGGTTTAGAATTTGACATTTTAAGATAAAATGTTGATCCTGTCAAGCGGAGGACTCGCCTCATCGACGCATGCGCCCAAAAGCATTTGATAAAAAATCTTATTTCTTTTCCTTATTATCCGCTCAGGGCTAACCGATACGCATGCTCGGCTTCGGCCAACCGGTCGGCTTCTTCGTGGGCCATACCAATCTTATGACAGGTTGCAGCCGCCGAGATATGATCGCCCAGATCGACAAAGATCTTCAATGCCTCGGAAAACGCGTGAATGGCACCGTCATAATGCCCTTGCAGCATCTGAACAATGCCAAGATTATTGTGCCCGTTTGCCGCGGCCTGCCAATCCTTCGTTTCCAGACTCATCCGGATCTCTTTTTCATAATCGGAAACCACGCCTTCCAGACGACTCAGAAACATCAAGGAATTCTTTTTCTCCGCCAACGCCGATGCGGCCATGACGGCCGCTATTGAATTTCCCTGATCCGCCAAACGTTGAAAACGGTGATACGCCTCATCGATCGCCGTTGCTGCTTCGGCTGCCGCCCCTTCCATTTCCAATATTCTTCCCATCAGAAAGTACGCTTCGGCCGTATCAAACCCCGCATCCGGATACGCCTCTTCTCCGACTTCCAAACATCTCGCTACCAAATCCCGAACCTCATCCAGGGCCTTCCGCAAATTTCCCATGTTAATAAACTGCTCGGTCCGTTTTACCGCCGCTTCATAATAGCCGTGATTCCAATCCGTCTTCTTCTTTATTACATTTATTACACCCTTTTCGAGACTCAAATGACCATCGGTTTGACACCGGTCAATGAAATTTGGCTCTCTCCTAAAATTCTCCCTCATTTTTCCCCCCCTCTCTCTCCGTGCCAATATTATGTATCCCCAACCAAAAAAAATCAATCTCAAATGGAAAAAAAATAAATATTGACTTTTTTTTATTATTTATTGATAATATTGCTTAAGATGCAGTCCCATAGGGAGCATAAAATCATGGAGAACGAAAATGACTCATCGACCCACTCTTGATCCGAATTTGTTTCATTACCCAAAAAAGTATGTCAACACCCATCCGCTTTTCAGGTGTTTTTCCTTATTCTTGATGCTGTTTTTACTCAATAACTTCCTGATTTTCAGTCAGGATGATACCGAAATCGATAAATGGATGAATCTGAACCTGGAAGATCTGGGAAAGGTCAAATTGGTTTCGGTGTCCATCGGAAAAAAAGACGTATCCATCCGGGAAGCACCGGGCATATTGTCGATGATTACGTCCGAGGAGATCGAAAATTCCGGCGCCCGGGATCTGATCGATGTCCTGCGTATGGTTCCCGGTTTTGATTTTGGGGTCGATGTCGAAGGCGCGATCGGTATCGGTGTGAGAGGGAACTGGGCTCATGAAGGCAAGGCCATGCTGCTGATCGATGGCCAGGAAATGAATGAATTGGTATACGCCACGTTGCAATTCGGCGCGCATTTCCCGGTCCGCCAAATCGACCGCATCGAAATCATCCGCGGTCCGGGTTCCTCCCTTTACGGCGAATTTGCCGAACTGGCTGTGATTAACATCATTACCCGGAGTAACCCCGGTGAGAACGGGACGACCATCACCGCGGATTACGGTCAAATGTCTCGTACTTTTGCCCGTCGGAACCTGAGTCTCCAAACCAACCACCAATGGGGGGATTTCAACCTCGATCTCGGCGCTCATCTGGGCGACGCCAATCAAAGCCAACTCACGTATACGGATGTGTATGGCGATTCGTACGAGATGAAAGATGATTCGCGCATTCATTCCGCGGGTGTGAATCTCAACGTGAAATACAAAGACTTAAGCGCCCGTTTCCTCATGGACCTCTACAACTACACCATGAGAGACGTGTTTGATGCCATCTACCCACTCCCGACCAAGGTCGAGTTTAACTCCTATTTTTTTGAAACCAAATACGAATGCCGGCTGTGGAATCACTTTAAACTGGTTCCCAAAATCAATTATTCTTCGCAATTACCCTGGGCTTTCCGGGATCCCAATTCCATTGCCCAGGATCTTTATTTTAACGTTCGGGCTGACCGGCTTAAATTCTCTTTGAATTTCTCCGGGGATGTCAGCGACAAGATTTTCATCAATACCGGGTTGATCCAGAACTTCGACCATGCTGCCATTCTGGGAAATACTCCCGAAGAATATTACTTTAACGGGCAGAGGAAAAAGAATCTTTCCAATAGCGCGGGATTTGTTCAAACTTTTATTAAGACGCCGATCGTCATTTTAACGGCCGGATTCCGGTATGACCACAACAGTCAATACGGAAATTCGATCGTTCCCTGGGTCGGGATTAATAAAGTGTACAATAAATTTTACTTCAAGTTTTTATTCGGGCAGACCTTTCGGGTTCCCACGTTTCTCAACATCAGTTTGAATCCCGAGATAAAACCTGAAAAATCCAATGAATTTGATATGGAGATCGGTTACCAGTTGACGAAAGCCATGATGTTAAGCATGAACTTTTTCTCCACCGGTATCAAGGATCCCATCGTCTATTCGACGGTTCCCGGAACCGATGAGGAATACTATGCCAATTTCGGAAAAACCGGGACCTATGGTTTTGAATTGGAATATTTGATCAAATCCGAATGGGGTTATGTGAATGCGAATTATTCGTATTATCATGCCAAAAAGGATAAACTGGATTTGTACTCGGTGGATGTCGATCATGCTTATATGCTCGGCTTTCCCGTGCATAAAATCACGGTCAATTCCAATTTTGAAATTACGGATAAATTCAGTATCAATCCCTCACTGGTTTATTACTCCAAGCGATACGGTTACGATTCCACCGATTCGGAGGGAAATTACGTTTTGAATACCTTTGACCCCGTGCTTCTGGGGAATGTGTATGTGTTGGCTAAAAAGATTATCGGGAATTTGGATATTGGGCTCGGCGTCTATGATATATTTGGAAAAAATTACCGGTTTATCCAACCGTATAAGGGCGGCCATGCGCCGTATCCCGGTCCCGGCCGTGAGGTCATGCTCCGGGTTAATTTTGGAATATAAGTAAAAATAAGTAAGTAGGTGTAAAAATGAAAAAATCCATATTGCTTTTACTATGTACCATGCTGATATCGTTTCCGTTGTTGTCCCTGGATATGGTCCCCGAGTCCATGCAGGCGGTGTTGATCTTAAAGATTCTGTCCTTTGTCAAAAATTTTGAGAGAGGCATTCAATCCGAAGGCATCACCATCGGAATTTATGGGGCCAATACTATCCTTCCCGCCTTTGATGCAGCAGCGAAAAAACTACCGTTCAAGGTGAATTTCGTGTCGATCCCCGAAAATCTGCTCAATCTGGAGAGAGTTCAACTGCTCTATATTCCCCGAGGCAGCAGTGCCACGGTATTTGAGAAAATCAATGCGATGACAAAGAGGAATAAAATCCTGACCGTATCGGGTGACCCCAATGCGGGGCTCGATTTTAACTGTACCCTGTCGTTTTATATCAATAACGACAATCCCAAGATATTGATCAACATGAAATCGGCAAAAGAAGAAGACATCAATTTTTCATCCAAAGTATTGGGATTGGCGGATGTTCGAAACATGAAATAATCGGAAATAATCGAAAAATAAATTGAATTCTAACGGCGTTTTTTCTTTACTGTCTTGAATTTTTCAAAATAAAATTATATCATTAACTATTTCAGGAGAAAAAACAAATGACAGATACAAAAGGAACAATTAGCGGTAAAATGAGGGCTCTTCGGAAGTTACGTCCTGAGAAGGGATTGGATCTGGTCGAAGTGGATATTCCGCAAATCAAACCTCAAGAAGTCTTAATCAAAGTGATCAAACGGGCCATATGCGGCACGGATCTTCATATTTACAAATGGGACGAATGGTCTCAAAACCGGATCAAACCGCCGGTGACCACGGGTCATGAATTTTATGGTGAAATCGTGGCTGTCGGTTCCGAAGTGCTTCATTACAAACCCGGTGATATTGTGACCGCAGAAATGCATGTGGTATGTTATCAGTGTCATTTATGTCGAACCGGCAAAGCGCATTTGTGTGAGAATGTGGTTATTTTGGGTGTGGATGGGAACGGATGTTTTGCCGATTACATTGCTGTCCCCGAAATCAATTTGTGGCGGGTTCCCAAGGAAATCGACCCGGAATGGGCGGCGATATACGATCCGTTTGGTAATGCCGTGCACACGGTCATGGCCGGTGATACCGTCGGTAAATCGTTCCTGATTTTGGGTGGCGGACCCATTGGCATTGCTGCAATTCCGGTTGCCAAAGCCGCGGGCGCATCCATGGTGATTCTCACTGAAGTATCGGAGTACCGCAAAGACCTGGCCCGTAAAATGGGTGCCGATTATGTCATCGATCCCTGTCAGGAAGATGTTCCGACCTTTGTTCGAAAACTCACCAACAACGAAGGAGTGGATGTTGTGCTTGAAATGTCGGGAAATGCTGCGGCGATCGATCAGGGGTTCCGGTCGATTCGGAAAGCCGGACGATACAGTTTGCTCGGAATTCCGGCCAAACCCATTACCTGTGATTTTGCCAAGGACATTATTTTCCCCGGTATTCAGATTCAGGGCATCAATGGTCGAATCATGTATCAGACCTGGTATCAGATGGATCAATTATTGATCTCCAAGAAAGTCGACTTAAAACCGTTGATTACGCATCGGTTTAAGCTGGAAGATTATAAAGCGGCGTTTGAAATCGGTCTTTCCGGAAATTCGGGAAAGATTATTCTTGAATAATTCAATTGATTTAAAATAATTTAAATAATAAAGTAGGGCGCACATGGTGCGCCCCTACGAAATTCCTTTGACATTCATCGATACTTAATCGATGAAATCGATTTTTTTCCGGCCTTTCTTGGTATCCGAGCGGTGGCGTTTGGATTCCAGGCGTTTGGTTTTAGAGGCCCGAGAAGGGGTTGTTTTTCGCCGGGTTTTGGGTTTCACTGTGGCCCGGCGGATCAATTCTTTTAAGCGTTCCAGGGCGTCTTCGCGGTTTCGTTCCTGGTAGCGAAACCGTCGGGCGTCGATAATCAGTATTCCATCGGAAGTCAGTCGGTTTCCAGCCAATCGGATCAGGCGTTCTTTCACATCTTCGGGTAGGGAAGGGGAATGGACCACATCAAAGCGAAGTTGAACGGCGGTCGAGACTTTATTGACATTTTGTCCGCCCGGACCGGAAGCGCGGACGAATTCTTCTTGGATTTCATCTTCAGCGATCGAAATAGTATGGGTTATATAAATCATATTCATACATTATCAGATGTGAAACAAAAATTCAATAACCAGAAGTTTTGGGAGGTGTCGGAATCCGTTTTCAGAAGGGTTCTGGCCCTTGAAACAGAAAATCCTTGCTTTTAATATTCAAATAAGCTATAAAGTAAATCGGGAGGACCGAATGTTAATCGAATTTAAAGTCGGAAATTTTCGTTCATTCAAAGATGTCGTGACCTTGAGTATGGTGGCATCGTCCGATCCGGAGCATCTGAAAACCCACACGGTTGAAATCAACGATCGCTTGCGCTTGCTTCGCAGCGCAGCCATATATGGCGCCAATGCTGGGGGGAAAAGCAATCTCTTTAAAGCCATGAACTTTATGCGCGATTTTGTCCTAAACTCATCCAAGGAGAGTCAGTTTACGGAGCCGATCAACGTTGAGAGTTTCCGGTTAAGTACGGAAACCGAAAACAAGCCGTCTGTTTTTGAAATTCTTTTCCTTGTTGACGACATTCGCTACCGGTACGGGTTTGAAGCGGATAACGAATGTGTTCATCACGAATGGTTATATGTTGTTCCCAAAACTCGAGAGGTCACTCTCTTTACCAGGGAAAAAAACAAGATAAAATTGGGATCGACCTTCAAGGAAGGCAAGGGACTGGAAAGCAGAACCCGAGAGAATGCGCTTTTTCTTTCGGTTGTGGCCCAATTCAATGGCTCGACAGCAAGGAAGATTTTGGAATGGTTTTACAATCTTCGAATCGTTTCGGATATGGACGCAAATGAATATAGGAGTTTTACCCTATCCAAATTGAATGACAGCGAATACAAGAAATTTACTGAAAAATTTTTAAAATCAGCGGGTTTGGGGATAAAAGAAATACGGATCAAGCATAGGCGCGAGATCGAAATACATACGGTGCATCAAAAATATGACGCGAATAATCAACCGGCATCGGACGAAATGTTTAACTTAGCGGACAATGAATCCGGAGGTACGTTGATGCTTTTCGGATTGTCCGCGCTTCTTTACGATACCGTCAAAAATGGGAAAATACTGGTCATCGATGAATTGACATCCCGGTTGCATCCCCTGATTACCGAAGCCATCATTGGTGCATTCCATGATTATCGGATCGCTTCACGCTCGCAGCTTCTTTTTATCAGCCATGACATCACGATTTTCACCAACCGGCTCTTTCGAAGAGACCAACTATGGTTTACTCAAAAAGATAAGTATGGGGCCACGGATCTGTACTCGTTGGAAGAATACGCTTTGCATGAGGGTGCTTCTTTTAATAAGGATTATGTCATGGGTAAATATGGGGGTATTCCCCGCATCGAAAATATCGAATCGTTGTTTTTTTAAAGGTGAATGAAATGGCAACCGACAGTTTATATTCAACCGAAAAAAACAGGTCTTTGGAGCGAAAGTCCGGTAATCGTGGCAAACCGCCGGAAAGTTTTTTAATTTTTTGTGAAGGGACGAAAACCGAGCCGAATTATTTCAGGGCATTTCGGGTGAGTTCCGCCAATGTGAAAGTTGTGGGATGTGGCATGAATACGCTTAGTTTGGTGGAGGAAGCCATCAGAGTGAAGCGGAATTATATGAAAGACGGTCGCATCCATGATCATGTCTGGTGTGTGTTTGATCGGGATGATTTTCCATTGGAAAATTTCAATGCGGCCTTTGATCTGGCCGAAACGGAAGGAATTAAAATTGCTTATTCGAATGAAGCGTTTGAGTTGTGGTATTTGCTTCATTTTGAATACCTGGACATAGCGACCGACCGTCATGAGTATACTAAAATTCTTTCCCGACATTTGAATTCGGAGTATCGGAAAAACTGCACAACGATGTATGACGAATTATTACAAAGGCAAGCCGATGCGATAATAAATGCGGAAAAATTATTGAATTCTTATGCGCCGCTCAATCCGGGGACTAATAACCCCTCCACGACCGTGCATCTTCTGGTTCAGGAATTGAACAAGTTCATATCCAAAGATTAAACGCTTCGGATTCGCCCGAATTAACTATCATAATCTGACGTCTGAAAAATTTTTTCCATACGGCAATAATTTACTAGTAGAAAATTGCCTTGACGGCAAAAATTCCCTATGTCATACCGGCAACCGGAAACCGGCCACCTATAACCGGTTGACTTTTTTCTTTTTTCAGATTAACATAGGGTTATGAAAGAAGAAGAACGCTTGAAATCTATCCCTTATGGGAAAGCCGATTTTGCCGAGTTCAAAAAGAGGAATCTGTATTT
>JBLMYT010000067.1:0-26559 GCA_050258455.1 Candidatus Omnitrophota bacterium
TCGAACGGAAATTCGACGAAGTCAAAAAATATGAGAATTTAGACCGCGTGGTGGGATTTATTTTTTCCCGTTGTGGTTTTACCGAAGAAGCGGAGCAATATTGTATAGAGAAAGGGATTGCTTATAGTTCGAACGAAAAGTGGTTAGAGAAATAATTATCTGGTTCTGGTTTGTTTGAAATGCGGAAATGCGGGGTCAAGTCTTGCATTATAACATGTTGCAATGCAAGACTTGACCCCGTCAGACCCTACGGAAAATTTCCGAACGGTCCTGTGTGATATACCGCCAATAATTGGGTTTATTTTTCTGTAGGGGCAGACCTGCGTGTCTGCCCGTTTTGTCCGTCATTGAATATTTCCGCCAATCGGATGACGGCCGGCTGCTTAAAAATCGAAAAATGATCCCCTTCAATTTCATGATACTCTATCTCACCGGTTACATACGCTTCCCATTGCTCTTTTTCAATGGCTGATCGACTGGCTGCAAAATAATGAACCAACGCTGCAACCTTTCCGGATGGAATATAGAATACCCGGTCTTCTCTATCCTGGTTTTTATGCGGCGGCGGAGAATCGATCAGTGAAAGAAACCCTATGCTTTCCCCCATCTGCTCCAACTGCACGGCAATTTCAAAGGCAATCATTCCACCCAACGACCAACCGGCAAGTTGATACGGTCCATCCGCCTGTACCTTCTTAATGATACCAATATATGCCTTTGCTACTTCATGCATGGTAATATGCCGAGGATCCGAACCTTCCATACGACCGGCCCGTATTCCCCAACAATTGATATCATCACTTATCTGCCGGCAAAATTCCACATACCCATGCACGTCACCGGTGCCATCATGAATCAAAAATAAATTCTTATGTTTACTGCTCCCATATTTCAAGCTCACCAACCGTTCATCGTCGGAAATGATGGTCTTAATTTCAGCAGAACCAATATATTGAGCCATTGCGCTTAAGATGGGCGTTTTAAATATTTCAATAAAAGGTACTCGAACATAAAATACTTTGTAAATTTTCGAGACGAGAACGGTTGCTTTCAACGAATGACCACCCAAACGAAAAAAGTTATCATGTATTCCTATTTTGGATGGGTCGATCCCCAGAACTTCCGACCATATTTCGACGAGTTTCGCTTCGATCTCATTTCGCGGGGCAACATAATTTTCACCGGCACTGATTTCCGGATCCGGCAACACTCTCCGATCGATCTTTCCATTGGGAGTCAACGGAATGCGCTCCATTCGAATGAAATAGGAGGGGATCATGACCTCAGGTAATTGGTTGGATAGATATTCTCTTAATTCTTTTGATTCCGATACCGGAAAATCACGATGAGAGACGATATACGCAACTAAAGATTTATCGCCATCTTTGCCTGTTCTGCATACGACAACGGCATCGTTGATATTCTCATGTTTGAGGAGCCGAGTTTCAATCTCTCTCAATTCGATGCGAATTCCCCGAATCTTGACCTGATCATCGATACGACCTAAAAATTCAATGTTGCCATTACTCAACCATCGACATAAATCTCCTGTTTTATAGAGGGGGGCTCTTTTCGAGAAAACCGCCCCCCTTACCCCCCCGCAAAAGCTTTTGTTAGGGTTATGTGTTCGATTAAGACAACCGGCAACTGGCATCTGGCAACCGGCAAACTTCTCCGATGTTAATTCGGGGTTGTTTAAATATCCTCTGGCAATTCCATCACCGCCAACCCAAAGTTCCCCGGCGATTCCAATGGGCTGCATTCCGCCATTTTGATTCATGATATACGCGGTAGAATTGGCAATGGGTTTTCCAATGGGTATGCGCTCTTCATACTCTCGATCGACCAACAGTGCAGTCGAAAAGGTTGTGTTTTCCGTGGGACCATACAGGTGAAGGATGATTAAACCAGGGTATTTTTGTTTTAATTGATTGATATGGAAGGGATTGACGCGATCCCCACCAATCATAAAACACCGAAGCCGTTCAAACAACTCGATATCTTGCTCCGCCAACTGATTGAATAACTGGGGAATCAAATGAAGGATGGTTATATGATCATTGATCAATATTTTTTTTAATGGTTCGGGATTTAAGAGAGCCTCTTTAGACGCTAATACCAATGGAACTCCATTAAAAAGAGGTCCCCATATTTCAAAGGTAACGATATCAAAGGCCACGGCACCGGTAAGAAGTAAACGGTCATGCGGTGAAAAACAAATGTAATCGGACTTGATCAACCGCAAGACGTTTTGATGCGATACCATGACGCCTTTGGGTTTGCCGGTGGAACCGGAGGTGTAAATGACGTAAGCGAGGGAAGTGGCCGGTGGCCGGTGGCCAGTTGCCGGTAGGGGCGCACCCATGTGTGCGCCCGATAATTTTGAATTCTCAATAGGCGGGCAGACACACGGGTCTGCCCCTACAAAATTGGAAACCAACAATCGGGCACCACTATCCTTTAATATGTAATCGATGCGTTCCTGAGGGAAATTCGGATCAATGGTTAAATACGCACCTCCGGCTTTGAGTATCCCCAAAATCCCAACGATCATTTCAATGGAACGCTCAACCTTGATACCCACAATGGTGTCCGGTGAAACACCGTTCTCGATTAATTCATGGGCCAGAAAATTCGCCCGTTCATTCAATTCGTTATTAGTTAATTGCGGGCAGACACCTACACCGTAAGCAGGACCAATTAGAGCGACATGATCCGGCGTTTTTTCCACTTGCTCTTCAAATACGTCAGGAATGGTTTTTGTCCTGGGATACTCGGTTTCGGTTTGATTAAACGCATATAAAATTCGCTCCTTTTCCTCTTTTGAAATCATTTCAATATCCGAAATTTTTCGGTCGGTGTGCGAAATGACGTCGATGATCAAATTCTTGAAATACCCGATAAAACGTTCGATGGTTTCACGCTTAAACAAAGCGGTGCTGTATTTAAAGGTGAAAAGCAGGAAAGATAATTTATCGGTTATTTCGATTCCTGTTAATTCCAAATCAAATTTGATGGTTTTGATTTCATAGGGATACGGAGACAATACCAAACCCGGTATCTCGATTTTCTGCATTTCCATATTTTGGAATGCAAACGCAGTGTCAATCAATGGATTCCTTGAAGTGTCCCGATTTAATTGTAAACGGTCGATCAATTCTTCGTACGGATAATCCTGATTTTCAAAGGCATTTAATGCGTTTTCCCTGACGTCATCAAGAAAATCCAAAAATGTGTTCTCTCCCACGGGGTTGTTTCTTAAAGCCAGGGTATTCACAAACATGCCGATTAGCGTTTCCAAATCCGCATGTCTGCGCCCTGCCACAGGCGTTCCGACGACGATGTCTTCCTGACCGCTTAATTTGGATAAAAAGATGTTATATAATGCCAAAAGCACGATGTATAAGGTGGTATCTGTTTCCAACGCCAATCGATTTAATGCCCGGGTGGTTCCTTCATCGATTTCAAAATCAACCTGGCTCCCTTCAAAACGTTGAACCGGCGGTCTTCCAAAATCAAGCGGCAACTCCAATTCCGGTATTTCGCCAAAAAATACATTGTGCCAGAAATTCTCTTGCTGCTTGATGAACGTCTGCTGGGGCTGACGATTCTGCCATTCGGAAAAATCTTTATACTGGATCCGGAAAGCAGGCAACGTTTCCCCTTTATGCATATCCATAAAATCTTTCACCATAATATTGACGGACGTCCCATCGGAAACAATATGATGCATGTCCACGATTAGGATATGTCTATTCTCGCCCTGTTTGATCAATCCCACCCGAAAGAGTGGGGCTTGTGTTAAGTCAAACGGATGAACAAACGATGAAATGACTGCCTCCGGCGGGTCGCTTTTTGAAAAAAGCTCCGCAAAAACTTTTGGTTTGGGTTCCACTGCATCATGAATCCGCTGAACCGGTTCATCATTGACGATATGAAATGACGTTCTTAAACTTTCATGCCGGTTGATGATCCGCTGAAACGTCGCTTCCAGGTGTGTCGGATCCGGTTCTCCCTCCAATAGAAACACAAATGACATGTTATAAGCTGTGCCCTGTTCGTCCATCCGGTGCAGAATGTATATTCGTTTCTGTGAAGCCGAAAGCGTATAATATTCCTTTTTCTCCGTTGGTTCGATCGCTTCGTAATTCTCTTTTTTCGCCCCTTGAATATAAGCCGCTAATCGCCGGATGGTCGATGATTTGAAAATCTCCGTTAACGGTACATTAACATGAAACGCTTTCTGAATTCTGGCTGCCAAAACAGTAGCTTTCAACGAATGGCCCCCGAGTTCGAAAAAATCATCATTGATGCTGATAGATGCCGGATACTTTAAAACGTCCCTCCATATGTTTTGCAACTTCATTTCAATTCCGTTTCGGGGAGCGACATACGCACTGCGGTTGATTTCAACGATTTCCGGTAACGTCAATGCCTTACGGTCTATTTTACCTCCGGGTGTCAAGGGCATGCGTTCCATTTTCACAAAATAATTGGGAACCATATAATCCGGAAGTAAATCCGATAAATACGATTTCAACTCGGAGGAAAGCGGCGGTTGACCGGGATTGCATACAAAATAAGCACACAAGTATGTATCCGCGCCGTCTCCTTCGCGTTCCCAGACGTTGACCACGGCTTCGGAAATACTGTCGTGTTGTAATAAGCGGTTTTCGATTTCTCCCGGTTCGACCCGGAACCCCCGAATCTTTACCTGGTTATCTTTCCGGCCGATGAATGCGATACGTCCATCGAGACCCAAGCGCCCCATATCTCCGGTGCGGTAAATCTTCCCGTACAAGGGATCCACATCAAAAACTGTTTTCGTTGCTTCGTCATTCTTCCAATACCCCAGGGCGATATGGGGACTGGAAATAACGATTTCTCCGGTTTCAAGTTTCGCGACCGGGTTTCCCTCGTCGTCCATCAGGAGGATTTCGGTATTATCCAGCGCGTCGCCGATTTTGACATGCTCGCAAGAGCGGCAACATTCGGGGGAAATGACCCATAAGGAGCTCAATGTGGATTCGGTTTGACCGTAGATATTTACCAGTTTGGAATGGGGAAAATAATTGCCGCACCGGTTAACGTCATGCGCCCGCAAGGGTTCGCCGCCCAACAGGATGAACCGGAGGTTTGAGAAATCGTGCGTGGTGTTGAGGTCATTCATAAAAAAACGGAATAATGACGGAACGGAATGCCAGACCGTGAGTTGTTCGCTGATTAAAAACGCGGAAAGATCAGGCACGCGTTCGTCCCTGTTCGTCACATCATAGGGATAAAGCGACGCGCCATTGAGTAATGCCCCATACATATCGGGGATAGAGGCATCATGACCAAATGACGAGAGCAGGGTCATTTTATCGTCGGGTGAAAGGGAGAGTACTCGGGTCATGTTTTCAATAAAATACAATACGTTTCGGTGCGTTTGAATCACCCCTTTGGGTTTCCCGGTCGAACCCGATGTATACAGGATATAAGCAATCGATTCGCCGTTGATTTTCGATCGATTGTCCTCTTGGGGTGCAAGACCAATAGATTCTGTGTGTAACCGGTCGATATTTTCGATCCGGATGTTGTTGGCTTCCGCTAGTTTGCTGGCAATTTCCAGGTTTCGGTTGTTGGTAAGGAGGAGCGATGATCCGGAATCGGAGAGCATGGAGGAGAGGCGTTTGAGTGGGTAAGACGCCGAGAGCGGTACATAAATGTTCCCGGATTTGAGGGTGCCGAGAATGGCGGCGATCATATCGACGCCGTGCTCGAATAAAAGCCCGATTCGCTGATTTGTTGTTTTTAATAATTGTTCAATTGAAAACGCAATGATGTTGGCTTTTCGGCTGAGTTCGTTATAGGTGAAATGATGATCGCCGGTTTTTACGGCGATGCGATCGGGGGTTTGTGTGACCTGGTGGTTAAACGCCAGGGGCAGGGTATCGTGTCCGGGTTTCAGGGGTTTCGCCGATCGGGGTGAAACGGGTTTGGTCGCGGTATTTAACTTCTTCCGGTAATCGATAAATGGTGCGGACGGATTTTCTGTGAAAAATTCAAGAAGTTTGATATAGTCGTCAACGATGTAAGTCATGGTTTCAGGGTGAAACACGTTCTTTTTATAACTCCAGTAGAGATGAAGACCGTCGGCGTATTCGGTCACATAGGGTTCCAGGTCGAATTTGGTTTCCTGGGAATGTTCGCCCGGTCCGGGGGTGATCGATGCGGGGATCGATGATGTATTGGATTCCTGGGTATGCAGCATATTGAATGAAACCGAAACATCCGGGTATCTCATATGTAATTCTTCAAAGATCGGTTCCAGTGGATAATCCTGGTGTTGAAAGCGTTCGATTAAGTCGCGGGTGACCCGTTCCAGGAAATGTCGGAACGATTCGTTTAAATCAATCCGGGTATGATAGATAATGGAATTAACGAAGAATCCGACGATATGATGAAGCGAGGCGTGTTCGCGGCCGGCACCGATGATGGAACAGACCACGTCGTTTTGACCGGAGAAACGCGACAGCAGGATCAGATAAGTTGAAAACAGGACGGTAAATAACGTGGTCTGTTGGTTTTCCGCCAGTTGGTTTAGTTTTTCGGTCATTGTTTGATCGATAACACATTGATAGGCGGCACCGGTTTTATCGTCTCGGTTGATCGTGGTGTCGCCGGGTAAGCGGAACGTGGGAATTCCATTTTTTAATGTCTCTTTCCAGAAATCATATGCGGGCGGTTGATGGTCCGGGTTTGTCAAGCGTGCCTGTTGCCATTCGCAGAAATCTTTGTATTGAATCGGCAGGGGTTCGAGATCAGCCGGCTGGCCGGTTCGGAGTTCTTCATAAAGCGTATAGAAATCATTTTTGATGATTTCCATGGACCAGCCGTCGGTAATGATGTGATGCATGTTGAACAGGAGTTCATAGACGTGGGGTGTCAATTTGACGAGTGTGGCCCGAAACAGGGGAATAGAGGTTAAATCAAAAGGTGTTGCGGCTAATTGTCGGAATAACCGTTCGCATTCGTTTTGGCGTTCATTTTCTTCCATGAAGGATAGGTCGATGTTTTCGAGGGGAATACTGGATGCGTTGACGATGGTTTGAACGGGTTGATCGTCGATGGTTTTGAAACCGGTTCGGAAGCTTTCGTGGCGTTGGGACAATTGAGTCAGTGTTTGTTCGATCCATTCGTTTTGGACGGCGTGATTCAGCGTGATGCGTCCCGGCATATGAAACGCGGTGCTTTTGGGGTCCAATTGGTGAATGAACCACAAGCGTTTTTGGTTGAAGCTCAGTGGGTAAAATTTTTTTTCTTTTGCGGGAGCGATATCGATGAATTCGTTTTTTTGCGATTGGGAGATGATGGGGGCGATATCGTGAATGGTGGGTGTTCTGAATATTTGGGTTAATGGCAAATCGACATTTAAGGCTTTATGAATTTTCGATACTAAGATAGTGGCTTTTAAGGAGTGGCCGCCCAGTTGAAAGAAATTGGCATGGGTGCCTATTTTTTCTTTTTCGATGCCCAGAACTTCGGACCAGATGGCGATGAGTTTTTCTTCGATCCGATTTTCCGGTGGGGTATCCTGTTCATTGACGGTGATTTCCGGAGCCGGGAGACTGTTGCGATTGATTTTTCCATTTGGAGTCAGTGGGATTTGGTCGAGTCGAACAAAATACGAGGGAATCATGTAATCGGGTAGATCGTTGGTGAGATGCGTGTTTAAATCCGAGATCGGGAATTTGGAGGCGCAGACGAGGTAGGCGCACAGAGCGTTTTCGCCGTCTCTCGAAGGATGGCACACAACCACAGCATCTTTGATCGATTCGTGGGTGAGTAAATGATTTTCAATTTCTTCCAATTCGATACGAAAGCCTCGGATCTTGACCTGGTTATCGGCGCGGTCTAAAAATTCGATATTGCCATTGCTTAACCATCTCCCTAAATCACCCGTTTTGTATAATTGTTTTCTCACAGGGGACACGGAGGACACGGAGAAAAATTTTTCAGCCGTTAATTCCGGGCGGTTTAAATAGCCTGTGGACACGCCCGCACCGGCAATATGGATTTCTCCGATAACGCCTATGGGTACGATTTGTTCATATTTATTCAATATATAAACATTGACATTTGAAATCGGTTTGCCTAAACTTACTTTTTCGTGTGAGCATTCGAGAGCCAGGGCATCCACGGTGGTTTCTGTGGGACCGTATTGGTTGACCAGACGATAGCCTTTTGCCAGGATTGCTTCTTTTGTCGTATCGTTCAGTTTTTCGCCGCCGGAAATCACCGTATGCAGGCATTTCAATTGATCGCCGTAGCAGAGAAGTTCTTTTAGATGGGTGGGAACGAAATCGATAATATTGATTCGGTGAGAAACAATATATTTTCTGAGTTTGTCGATATCGATGCGTGTCTCTTTATCGACGATAAAGAGACCGGCACCGGCGGTTAAGGATCCGAAAATCGGATCGATGCTCGCATCGAACGTGTAATCGTATAACAGAGGCACATGGGTATCGGTTCCGATACGATGCATGCGGACAAACCAGGTAATAACATTGACCGCGTTGCGGTGCGCGATCATGACGCCTTTGGGTTTCCCGGTGGAACCGGAGGTATAGATGATATAAGCGAGAGAAGTGGCCGGTGGCCGGTGGCCAGTTGCCGGTAGGGGCGCACCCGTGTGTGCGCCCGATAATTTTTCATTCTCAACAGGCGGGCAGACACGCAGGTCTGCCCCTACGGAAGGGGAAGCCACCAGCAATGCCGCTCCACTGTCTTTGAGCATGAATTCGGTTCGGTCTTGGGGTTGATTCGGATTGAGTGGTAAATACGCACCACCGGCTTTTAATATACCTAAAATTCCGATGATCATTTCAATCGAACGTTCGATTTGAATGGCCACAATGACGTCAGGACCGACGCCTTTTTCGATTAATGCATGAGCCAATCGATCGGATCGTTCATTCAATTCGTTGTATGATAATTGCGGGCAGACACGCGGGTCTGCACCGACATTAATTACATCAAACGAAGGGCCGACGATTGCAATCCGATCGCCTCCCCGTTTTACCTGTTCTTCAAATAATTGATGAATCGTTTTCTCTTTCGAGTATAGAGACGTTGCACGCAACGTCTCTACAGATATTTCCTTGTTGAAGTCAAAAAAAATTTTTTTTTTTTCTTCTTCGGTTATGATTTCAACATCGGAAAGATACCTGTCCTTATTCTCAATGACCTGATACAGGATATTTTTGAAGTAACCGATAAATCGTTCAATGGTTTCCTGTTTGAATAACGCGGTGCTGTATTCAAACACAAACAACAGTTTGCCTTTGGACTCCAAACCGGTTAACGACAGATCGAATTTGGAGGTTTTGTTTTCATACTCATAAGGAGAGAGTTTTAAACCGCGAATGTCCAGGTTCTGCATATCGATATTTTGCAATTCGAACATCGTATCAAACAATGGGTTCCGACCGGCTGCCCGGTCTGTGACGACCTGTTGGACCAGTGCTTCATAAGGGTAATCCTGATTTTCAAACGTACTAAAGGTTTTTTCTTTTATTTCTTGAAGAAAAGCAGTAAACTTTTTATCTCCGGCCGGATAATTTCGCATGGCCAGCGTATTGACAAACATGCCGACGATTTTGTCCAGGTCCGTGTGCCTGCGACCGGCAACCGGTGTTCCGATGATGATATCTTCCTGGCCGCTTAATTTGGAAAGTAAAATAACATACAACCCTAAAAGCACCATATATAGTGTCGTCCCTGTTTCCAGGGCCAATTCGTTGAGTTTAGCGGTTATCTCTTCATTGACGTCAAAACCGATACTGTTTCCTTCAAATTGTTGAACCGCGGGTCGTGTAAAATCGAGGGGAAGTTCGAGGACGGGTATTTCCTCTGCGAATTCCTTTAACCAGAATTCCCCCTGTTGCCGAATCGACTCTTGTTGTTCGTTTTGCCATTCGGAAAAATCTTTGTATTGGATTCGAAGTTCCGGTAATTCCACCCCTAAGTAGAAATCCATGAAATCGCCCATCAGGATATTAACCGACATGCCGTCTGAAATAATATGGTGCATGTCCACAATTAAAATATGTTTATTGTCGGATTGTTTCACCAACCCGACGCGCATGAGCGGCGCTTTTGAAAGGTCATATGCCTCCGGCGGCCCGCTTTTTGAAAAAAGCGGGGCAAAAACTTTTGGTTTGGGTTCTTTTGTTTTTGTTTCTTTATCTTCCTCTGTGAACTCTGTGTCCTCTGTGGCTAAATAATTTAATTCGAATTCTACTGCACCATGAATCCGCTGAACCGGTTCATCATGGATCAAATGAAACGACGTCCGCAAACTGTCATGCCGTTGAATCAGCTTTTTGACGGCTGTTTCGATTCGCCGTTTATCCGGATCGCCGAGGATGACCCACGCCGAGAAAATATGATACGCGGTGCTGTCTTTATCCATTTGCTGTAACACATACATCTGCTTTTGCGCCGAAGAAACCGGGTAATACTCTTTCTCTTCGTATGATTCAATCGAATAAAACCAAAATTCTTCGATATCCTGCGCCAGGAACTCCGCCAAGTCCTGGATGGTGGGATATTTAAAGATATCTTCCAGCGTGACTTTGATATTCAAGACCTTATGAATCTTAGCCGTAACCGAAGCGGCTTTCAGCGAATGACCGCCCAGTTCGAAGAAATCCCGATCGATACCGATTTGCTTCTGATCGATTCCCAAAACAGCCGCCCATATTGCCGCCAATTGTTCTTCCATCTCGTTTCGCGGGGCAATGTATTCACCCATGAATCCGATTCCCGGTTCCGGCAGTGCTTTTTTATCCAATTTACCGCTGATGTTTAATGGGATTTTATCGAGATAAATAAAATAAGAAGGGATCATGTAATCGGGTAAATGGATCGATAAATGCTCCTTTAATTCCGGTACCGGAATTTCTCTCTCCGAAACCAGATACGCACATAAATAGTTATCCGCGCCTTTGTCTGTGATGGCAAGCACCACCGCCTCATTGATTCCCGGGTGACTTCTTAACCGGGATTCGATTTCTCCCAATTCGATCCGAAATCCTCTGATCTTAACCTGATTATCCACTCGGCCTAAAAACTCAATGTTGCCATCATCCAACCATCGACATAAATCGCCTGTTTTATAAAGCATGCCTCCGGCGGCCCGCTTTTTGTAAAAAGCGGGGCAAAAACTTTTGGTAAGGGAAAGATTAAAAAGATTTAAAAACTTATCGTTTGTTAAATCAGGATTATTTAAATATCCTCGTGCGGTTCCGGAACCGCCGATGTACAACTCCCCCTGAACCCCAACCGGTAATACATTTAAATAACGATCCAATATATATAACGTCGTATTGGCCAAAGGCCTGCCAATCGGAATGGTGAATGCCTGATCGGCAATCGCATCGATGAAATAATACGACGCATAAACCGTTGTTTCGGTGGGACCATAGACATGAATGATCTTCCCCTTTCCCATGAATGCCAACGCTTTCCGGGAATGCTCGACCGATACCCGCTCCCCACCAAACAAAACCTTCCGGATTCGTTTGAAACAATCGATCCGCATATCCACCAATGTGTTAAACAAGGCTGTCGTAACAAAAAATACAGTGACCTGTTCCTGCTTGATCCAATCCGCCAACTGATCGACCTGCAATAAATCGTCTTTGTTGACCATGACCAGCGCTGCGCCATTCAGAAGCGCGCCGTAAATATCAAATACGGATCCGTCAAACGCAACATTGGATAACTGAAGCACCCGGTCATCCGGTCGGATATCGATATAATTGGTGTTCTTCACGACCCGCGTGACATTGGCATGCATGGTTAACACACCTTTGGGTTTGCCGGTGGAACCGGAGGTGTAGATAATGTAGGAAAGAGAAGTGGCCGGTGGCCGGTGGCCCGTTGCCGGTAGGGGCGCACCCGTGTGTGCGCCCGATAATTTTTTATTCTCAAAAGGCGGGCAGACACGCGGGTCTGCCCCTACGAGAGGGAAATTCACCAGTAATGCGACCCCACTGTCCTTTAACATGTAATCGATGCGTTCCTGCGGGAAATTCGGATCAATGGGTAAATACGCACCCCCGGCTTTTAATATCCCAAAGATTCCGATGATCATTTCAATGGAACGCTCAACCTTGATTCCCACAATGGTATCCGGCAAAACACCGTTCTCGATCAATTCATTTGCCAGAAAATTCGCGCGTTCATTCAATTCGTTATAAGTTAATTGCGGGCAGACACGCGGGTCTGCCCCTACTGAATTTCGTAGGGGCGCACCCATGTGTG
Organism: Candidatus Omnitrophota bacterium; assembly: GCA_050258455.1. Taxonomy (GTDB): domain Bacteria; phylum Acidobacteriota; class Aminicenantia; order UBA2199; family UBA2199; genus JAKAGC01. The sequence continues at coordinate 12,316 of JBLMYT010000067.1, forward strand.
CGCCCTTATAGATATCACCAATTACGGCAATCCTGCTGCCATGACGCTCCACCTGCTCCTCAAAACACTCATCAATGGTTTTCGTCCTCGGATAATCGGTTCCCGTATCATTAAACGAAAATAATATCCTGGATTTCTCTTCCTCACAAAGAATATCCACATCGCGAATCGTTATATCCAGGTTCGAAAGAACCGCACGAACCGTATGAAGGAAATTCTTCCCGATCTGCCGTACGGTTTCCTCCCGATACAAAAACGGGTTGTATTCGAGCGTCAGTTGAAGTCTGTCGTCGATTCGATTAAATATAAAACCAATCCCCACCGTCTCCTGAGAAAGATACTCTTTATTATGAATGTTTTCCACACGTATCATGACATCGTATAAAGGAAGATCATCGGTTGAAAACGTCACCCTCGCTTGCAACGGCAAGGCACAAACCGGATAATTCTGATTCTCAATGGCATCGATAATCGTCTGTCGGACAGATAACAAAAGCTCTTTGAAGGTTTGACCATGATCGAGAACCAGCCTCAGGTTCAATTCGGTATTGATAAAATTGATAAAGTCGCCACCAACGCCTTGATCGTATATCGGCGTTCCGATCACCATATCCGTATTCCCGGAATACCGCCCCAACACGATCGCAAGCACTGCGGTTAGCACCATGTGCAGGCGCGTATTGGAACCGCCGGAAATGCGCAGCAATGAAGCCTGAACCTCCTCCGAAAAATCGAAACCCACTGAATTCACAATGGTTTCTTTATGTTCACGCATGTCATGATCACCATGAGGATCATCATCATAAGGGAAAATGCTTTTCACCATCTCCCCGGATAATTTCTGTGCCCAATAATCCCGCTCCCGAGTATACTGGGTCGACGCCACAATGGTTTCCTGTAAAGTTAATTTTTTTTGTTTCATGGGACTCTTATCTTATTTTTATCAATTTCTCTATGATGGATAGAGACGTTGCACGCAACGTCTCTATAAAATGGTTTTCAACTTAATTTAAAAACGGAATCTCGATATAACTGGGATATTTTTTGTTATGAAAAAGCGTCACTCGTGCAATTTGTGAATCCGCAGGCGTTTCATAAGCCACAACCCCACCGGAATTAAAATTCTTCTCAAGTTCCGGAGAATCCGTGGGCCCGAAAACAAATCGCAACGAACTACCCGCGGGTATTTCCCTTGCAAAAAAATAAAATTTATCAAATTCATACGGATACACAGCCCCGATTTTTACCAGTTTCTGCTTTGTCAACGTTCGGCGATACCTTGCCCGCATCATATCCGAAGTTAAATAGATCACGTTACCATCGGGTTTGATTTCATACAAGTCACATCTCAAATCCGTATCCGGCACATTCAAGGAAAGGTAAAGCGTCGCTTTGATGCATCCGCCGATAACCGTATTTTTTTCAAATGGAAGCGTCTGGTAAATCAACCGCTTCGGGTCCGTGGCATTGAAGGAATCGGTAAAACAGTCTTTGACAAACGACCTGATGAACGCATAATTGGGACCGTCATGCTTCAAATAATCGGCCGCTGCGGAAAAATCCATCGGATCATAGATGAAGGAATCGGGACCGGTATCATCCGATAATTTTTCGGTTAAACGTCCGGAGGTTCGATCGGGACCGGAAGCGAGGTAATACCGTTTCATGTCTCGTTCGAATTCATTCAATGCATCGGCATACTGCCAGGCGTTTTGACCCGCCACATAATACGAGATCCGCTTTTTGAGAAATTTCGGTTTCTTTCCGCCCTTCATGATCCAATCGAACCACTCGAGCTGGAGTTGATTCATATCCAAAACGGCATGTTCCCCAAAGGTCAAACCGCCCAAATTCGGTACGGGCGCGCGCGTCCCGGCATGATCCCACGGCCCCATGACCAGATAATTGTTTGCCCTGGCGTTTCGATTCCGGTCATACCTTGTATAATAGTACAAACACCCGATATGATCTTCATCGAAAAAACCGGTAATACTGAGGACCGGGATATTGATTTTATCATAATCCGCTTCGGCAGGAAGGATCCTTTCCCAGTAAGCGTCCACATCCGGATGCGACATCCATTTTTTAAAGGCCTCATTACTCGCGCCGGTGAATTGCCCCATCCGGTAAAACGGAATCTCCCCGCGATACGCTTTGAGGTATTGCTTCTTCCAATACAGCGTATCGGAATAGAGTTTCAAGTTCCAGGTTTTGCCTTCCACCAACGCCAGCCATTGCACACTGTACAGCCAGAAGATATTATTCAGTAACGGATAATCGATACCCGGTGCAGCCGGAGCCGTTGGAATGATGGTCATTAACCCGGGAGGCGACTGACAGGCCGTGAGCCACTGCGCCATGCCCCGGTACGAACCGCCGATCATTCCGATTTTTCCATTACTCCAGGGCTGCTTCACAATCCACCGACAAACCGCTGCCCCGTCCCGACCTTCGGTTTCATTGGGCATAAAAAGGCCCTCGGATTTCTCCTTCCCGCGGACATTGACCACCATATAGATGTAATCATTCTCGGCAAAATACCGGGCCCGATCGCCTTCATTCGGCGATCCATACGGCGTCATCATTAACACAACGGGAAACGTTGGATTGCTGCCTGATACGGAAGCCGAAGCCGGCATATAAATATCGGCCGCTAAATGAAAATTCCCACCGACCGGGATCTCCTGATCGGTTAAAACGGTGACTGCTGGCATGTTCCCTCCTTGACACGGAATGACCCCGAACATGAACAGGATCAATAGGATGATTAATCTTCGTGGCGCACCGTGACGCGGGCAGACACGCAGGTCTGCCCCTACGGGGTTTAGGGTCGAACCGTGATGCGGGCAGACACGCGGGTCTGCCCCTACGGAATCCTGTAGGGGCGCACCCATGTGTGCGCCCTTAACGTGTTTAGATGTCTTCATGATGATCCCGCTAAAAAACAAAATCTTCTTTAAAATCCTGAAACGCATCGGATTTGGCTTCCATGACGTGATGCGATATCCGGATATCCTGAAGCCGAATCTGTTTATCGGCAACCACGGCCTGGATGATTTCCCGGAAGTATTGAACCCATTTCTCCATGGTTTCCGGTTTATAGAGCGCGGTCCGGTAATCGATGTGCATGATCAAATGATCGTCCATATCATAAGCCCTCATGTCAAAATCAAAGGCAGTGGTCATATGTCTGAACCGCTGATACGGGCTGATACGTATCCCGGAAATTTCCAATTCCGGCATCCCGAAATTTTGCAGCGCAAAAATGACATCGATAAACGTGGCCTGCGTCAGATCCCGCTTGCCCACAATACGGTTCACCAGGTTTTCAAACTGGTAATCCTGATTTTCAAACGCGGCTAACGTTCGCTCTTTGACTTCATTCAGAAATTCCGGAAACGTTTTTTCACCGGAAGGGTAATGGCGCATGGCCAGCGTATTGACAAACAGACCGATGATCGATTCCACATCCGAATGACGACGACCGGCAACCGCAGAACCGATCACAATGTCTTGCTGACCGGTCATTTTGTGGAGGAAGATGTTAATCAATGCCAGAAGCACCATAAACAGCGTGGCACCTTCATCCGCAGCAATGGTCTTTAATACGGCGAAATCCTCGCCATCGATATGAAAACTGATTCCGCCTACTCCAAAATGAGATTCCGCGGTTTTTTCAAAATCCCTGGGCAACCGTAACAGCGACACGTCGGTTTTAAATTCATTGAGCCAATAGGCTTCCTGCTTTTGCATCGCCTCACTGTCTTTATTGCGGTCCTGCCACTCGGCGACATCTTTATACTGAAGCGTTAACGCCGGCAAGGGCTGACCGCTGTAAGCGGCCGTAAACTCGCGGACAAAGATCGAAAGCATCGTGCCATCGGCAATAATATGGTGAAAATCCACAACCATGGCATGCAGGGTGTCGGTTACCCGAACAAATCCGATTCGCATCAACGGCGCTTTTTCCAGGTTGAAGGGTTTGAAAAAGCCCATGATTTGATCATCCAGGTCTTCTTCCGAAGCCGCCTCCAGATACTCGATATTCAGGACCGCATTCGGATGAACCACCTGGACCGGTTCGTCATCGATCATGTGAAACGAGGTGCGAAGGCTTTCATGCCGCTGAATCATGAGGTCGAACGTGGTTTTCATTCGCTCCTTATCCAACGGACCGTCCATCATAATGACCAGAGGGATGTTATTCCAGAGCCGTTCCTGTTTCAACTGCTGAAGCAAATAAAACCGCTTCTGTGCCGAAGACAGGATATAGTATTCTTTTTCTTCCACAGGGGTGATGGCGGAAAAACTCGATTTGGATGCGCCCATCACGTATTGGGCCAATTCTTTGACCGTGGGTTTGCTGTAAAACTCGGCCATGGGAAGTTCCACATTGAATTCCTTATGAAACCGGTTGGCAATGGTAATGGCATTGAGCGAATCGCCGCCCATTTCAAAGAAATTGTCGTTGATCCCGTATTGATCGAAACCGAAGAAACTCTCAAACATCAGGGCGAGTCGCTTCTCCAACTCGGTCTGAGGCGGCACATAAGGCGTACCGGTTTCCGGACGTTTATGCCCGCGGGGCGATTTCCCCAACATGCGGCCGAGGTCTTCGGAGAGAATGGGTTTGGCGGTTTTTTTCTCTTCCCATGCCTGCTTGAAATCTTTTGCCGACACGACTGCCTGAGGAATCGATGCACAAAGAACGCGGCGAAAAACTTCCGCACCTTCATGGGATAACAATCCGTCTTTGAGCAGCGGATGCACGCGGTGATGATCCGTCAAATCCGCAAAAAACTGATCCGCGTGTTTGGATGCCATTTCACTGATTTTGGCGAAACTTAAACTCTCGATATCCATTAGCAATTGACCGTCCCCATCCATAATCTTGTATGCAAACTGAATCGTTCGAGCGGTCGGGTCATTCGCTTCGGAAAATTCGATGTAACTGTACACCTGACGGGTCAAATTCCCGAAGACGTTTAACTTCTTATAGGAAAAAGGCAGGAACCCCTGAAACCGGGGGTCCAATACCGTAATCAAAATATCAAAAATTGCCGGATGCAAGCCGAAGTGATCCAGGTCAGCGGCGTATGTTTCCGGATATTCGAGAGTCGAGAACTGGCGGTTGTTGCCGATTCGCATCTTCTGTAAACTCCACCACCGGGGACCGTGCGGCAACGTGCGGTGATCCGCTTCTGTAATGAGGCGATCCTCGCTTCCGCAGCGGTTGGCAAGCTCCCGGAGATCGTATTTAACCACCGGTTGAGGGTCGAGACGGATGATTTTTCCCGTGGAATGCAGTTGCCACTGGTCGCTGCCCGGAACCACCTGACTCTTGACCTGGAACTCATAACCGTCGGCTGTTCGGGTTAAAACGGTTCGCACCTGTTTTTTCTCCCCTTCACCGACCACCAGGAGCGAGAAGAAAAACACATCCCGGATTTCCATGGGTGAACGCTTTCCTTCCACGGTTTCAAATGCCACGCGCGCCATTTCCAGGTACCCGGTCCCGGACAGCGCCATTTTATCTAAAATAATATGTTCGTTCACAAACCAATCTCGGGCCGAATCAAAGACGGAAACCAGGGTCGCCTGATCCGGGCTGTCAACGATGCACTTTTCAAACATGGGGTGGTTGACCTGGATGGCCCGTAACGCGGTCGCGCCACCCGCAGACGGAGCAGCCGTGGGTTTTCCTTCCAGCTTTTTGACTGCTTCCACAGCCATACCGGTTTCCTGCCAGGTGCCCCAATTGATCGAGACCGTTAACCGTCGCGAATCATTGGCTCGGGAATGGGCGAATGCATCCAGAAACGCATTGGCCGCGCAATACGCGACCTGACCCGGAGGCGCCAGAATCGCATTCTCCGAGGAACACAGCACAAAAAAGTCCAACGGTTCATCGGCTAACAACCGGTCCAACAGGATCGTACCGCTAACTTTCGGTGCCAGAACCTGGCGGGTGAGTTCCGTTGTCCGGCGCTGAATGAACCCGCCATCCGGGATACCGGCCGAATGAATCACCCCGTGGATGCGTCCGAATTCCTCTTTGACCGCAGCGATGACGCGAGTCATCTGCTCCGGGTCGGAAACATCCGCGGTCATGACGCGAACCTGTGCCCCTTTTGCTTCGAGTTCCCGGATGCGTCGAATCTTCAAACTGGTACTGTCTTCATCGTAATGGGAAAATAACCAGTGGTCCCATTCGTCCCGCTGCGGAAATGCCGACCGCCCCAATAAAACCAGGCGAGGATTTCGGACAGTCTGAGCAATGGTTTCTGCCAGCACGATGCCAATGCCCCCGAGTCCACCGGTAATCAGGTACACACCCGCATCGTTCAGGCGGGGGTTGGGTTCGAGTGAGCGATCCAGTCGAACCGCTTCAAAATTCGGAATCCATCGGTACGCGCCCCGAAGCGCAATTACAGACTCTGCGGATTCGTGACTCAATTCCATGAGAAGTTGATCGATCAGGAGATCGTCCGTTTCATTTCGCAGCAGAATATCGATACTTTTGCAGGTGATATGCGAAAACTCCTGCGGAATGATTTTGACCGGGCCCAGAAGTGTGGCCTTTAGAGGATATACCCGTTCACTGCCGGTGATATCGTGCATGTGATCGGAAATCACATCCAGCCGCACCGGTTTGGACGGCTGCTGACCCAGTGCCCGCGCCATTGCAATCAACCCGTAAATTCCCGAATGGAGGATGCTGTCCGTGGCCTGTTGATCTTGGGTATTCCCGGTGACGCCCCATAAATGAAGGATGCGATCCGGCCATTTATTGTGGGTTTTCAACTCGTTAAATAACCGTTCATAGTCGCTTTCGTTCTTGGGATTCAGAATGAAACCGCTTGCCGTCTTCTGAAAACTCTCGCCCTTTTCCACACGGGTGATCGTTCCGCTAATACGTTTAATTAATTTCTCCCCCAATCCCTGATCATCGCCAAATATCAACCAATTCGAGCTTCCGTCAATATTTCCCGGTTGATACGCCGAACACCGCGATCGGTTCCAGGTGGGGGTATAAAACCAATCGGCCATATCGGGGTTGCGTTTGACGTTGGGTTTCAGTGTTAAGGTCGCACCCGGTTTGATCGTATATATATCCGCTTTGAAGCGCTGCCGGTCAAAGGGATACGTGGGCAGCGGGATTCGGTATGTTTGTCGTCCGTCGTGAAACGACACCCAATCGATCGACACCCCATGAAGCCACAACCGCCCGATTTGATTAAGGAGTTGACTCGTGTCGGACATATTGTCTTGCGCGTTTTCTTGCGCGGAGCGCACGAGGTTTAACACGGGTTGATGGTTCTGGTCGTTGTTTCGGTCGTCGTGTCGCCGGACAAAGGTGCTTAAGGAACTTCCCGGACCGACTTCCACAAAAACCGCGGCCGCATCTTTCCCCAGTTCCCGGATGCCGTCGGCAAAGCGTACCGTGTGCCTCAGATGCCGCGACCAGTACGCGGGACGCGTGGCGTCCTCAACCGTGATCCATGTGCCGGTGAGGTTCGAGATATAGGGAATGACCGGTGGGTTCAACCGGACGCGTTTGACGGTGTCTTCGAATTCGGCCAAGATGGGGTCCATCATGGCCGAGTGAAACGCATGGGACGTATGCAGTCTTCGACAGGGAGTTCCATTGGCCGTTAATTCGGTTTCAAATTTATCTATCGCATCGATTGGCCCGGAAACCACGCATAGCGATGAACTGTTGACCGCTGCCAGGGATAAAGGTTCTTCCAACATCGGTTTTAAAACATCCTCGGAAAGTGAAACGCTCAGCATGGCACCGGCGGGCATCTTCTGCATGGCTTTTCCCCGTCGCACCACGATATTTAATGCGTCTTCCAGACTGAATACCCCGGATAAACACGCGGCCGTGTATTCACCGATACTGTGACCGATCATGGCGTAGGGTTGAATCCCCCAGTTCATGAGTAAGCGGGCCAGTGCGTATTCAAAGGCAAAAATCGCCGGCTGGGTGATTTCGGTTTGGTTGATTTGATTAATTTGATTGGTCGGGTCGGAACGATCCGGTGCCGGCGAATGCGCCGAGGGATAAATCATGGCTTTGATATCAAACCCCAACAGCGGTTGGAGGATGTCGAAACAACGATCCATCTCGTCGCGAAACACGGGCTCGGTCCGGTATAAATCCAGTCCCATGTTCACGTACTGGGAGCCCTGACCCGAGAACATAAAAATGACGTGCTTCTCCTCATCCGTGACAACAGCGGTCAGGAGTTTCCCGGAGTCCGGGGTAGACAATCGTTCCGCTGCGTCTTCGATTGAAGAAGCCAGTGCCATGGCGCGGTAGGGCGAAAACGCTTTGCGTCCGGTTTGTAGCGTAAAGGCAATATCTTCGAGAACGAGGTGTTTATTTTGGTTGATGTGTGCCGCTAAATTATTCCGAATGTTGTTTAATGCGGTTTCGGTTCGGGCCGAAAGCACAAGAATCTCATTGACCCGCTTGACCGGTGATGCGTCGTCCGGTTCTCTGACAAACGGAGGCGCTTCTTCCAGGATCGCGTGGGCGTTGGTTCCGCCGATACCGAAGGAACTGACGCCGGCTCGTCGGGGATAGGATTCCGTTTTCCATTCTTTTAATTCGGTGATAACATAAAATGGGCTGTTCTCCAGATCCAGGTCCGGGTTGGGAGTTTTGAAGTTCAAACTCGGCGGTAACAGTTGATGATAGAGGGCCAGGGTGGCTTTGATAAAACCGGCCACACCGGCGGCCGTGTCCAGGTGTCCGATATTGGTTTTGACCGAACCGATGGCACAGAAGTTTCTCTTTTCCGTATCAAAGACCTGTTTCAGGGCATTGATTTCCACCGGGTCGCCCAGTTTGGTACCGGTGCCGTGTGTTTCGATCAGTCCGATGGTTTCGGGTTCGATTTGAGCGGCTCGAATCGCGGCGGAGATAGCAGCCACCTGACCTTTCACGCTGGGAGCGGTAAATCCGATCTTATCGCTGCCGTCATTATCGATGGCCGAACCGCGGATCACCGCAACAATATGATCGCCATCCGCAACCGCATCCTCGAGGGATTTGAGAACCACGATTCCTGCACCTTCGCCGGTGAGGGTGCCTCCGGCGTCTTTATCGAACGTCCGCGTATGGCCATCCGGGGATAGGATCATGCCTTCCTGATACAAGTACCCAATGTATTGGGGGCTTAACGCAACGCCTCCGGCCAGTGCCATGTGGCATTCGCCGCTCAGGATGCCCTGGCAGGCGAGGTGAATGGCGACCAGGGAGGTGGAGCATGCGGTTTGAACGCTAAAACTGGGGCCTCGCAGGTTCAGGTTATAGGAAATTCGGGTGCATAAGTAATCTTTGTTGTTGAGCGTTAATGCCGCGTATTCGCCCAGGGTGTCGCTTTTTCCCGACATCATGGAATACGCCATCCAGCTCACATTGGAGGCCGCACCGGCATAGAGTCCGATGGTGCCGTCGTACGTGCCGGGATCATAGCCGGCGTTTTCCAATGCACTCCAGGCGCACTCATGGAATACGCGGATTTGAGGGTCCATGATTTCCGCTTCCAGTGGGGTATAACCGAAGAACGCGGCATCGAAACAATCGGATTGGGCCAGTGCGCCTTTGGCACGGACGAAATTCGGTTCATCCCGCAGTTGCGAATCGACCCCTAATTCGTCCAGTTCTTCGTCGTTAAAGACGTAAATGCTTTCAACGCCGTTTTTAAGGTTATTCCGGAATGCATCGATATCCGGAGCGCCGGGAAACCGACCGGCCAAACCGATGATGGCCACTTCCAAACCCGTATAGGGTTGCGTTTCCAAATTATACATGCGATTCTCCCGTCATTATTTTTTTCCTGTCTTTTAATTTGTTTTTTCCCGTGGGCGCGGGTTTATTCATAGGTTTGACGTCTTCGCGAGGACTATTTCGACTATTTCCTCCGGGAGAGAGTGTCTTGATGTATTGAGAAAGGGTGCGAATGGTGGGGTATTCAAACATAGCCGGCATGGGTATGTCGAGGTTAAAGACTTCTTTTAAGCGGGTATTGACCTGAATGATATTCAGTGAAGTTCCGCCGATCTTGAAAAAGCTATCGTGAACACCGATGGGGTCGAGCTTTAAAATATCTTTCCAGATTCCGACAATTTTTTCTTCGATATCATTGGTAGGGGCAACGTAAGTTCCTCGGGGAAATTCGGGGTTGGGCAATGCCTTTCGGTCGAGTTTCCCGTTGGGTGTGAGCGGGAGGTTTTCCAGTAGAACGAAAAACGACGGAATCATATACGCGGGTAATTGAGTGTGTAGAAATTCGCGGACCTCATCGATGGTTTCCTTGTCCTTTGTCGAATGTGGGACCAGGTAAGCCACGAGGTGGGGTTCGCCTCGGGCGTCTTCATGAACGGTCACGGCTGCATCTTTTATCGACTCGAATCGCATGAGGGCGTTTTCCAGTTCGCCCAATTCGATGCGGTAGCCTCTGATTTTCACTTGAAAATCGATGCGTCCCAGGAATTCGACATTTCCATCCTCCGACCATCGGCACAAGTCTCCGGTTTTATAAAATCTATCATTATAAAATTTATCATTACCCAACTTCTCAAAACAAAAGTTTTTGCCCCGCTTTTTACAAAAAGCGGGCCGCCGGAGGCAGCAGAATCTTTCAAACGTGAGTTCCGGGCGGTTGAGGTAGCCTCTGGCGAGTCCATCGCCTCCGATGTGGAGTTCTCCGGCAACGCCCACCGGTTGAATATTGGCGTGTTGATTCAGTATATACAATATAACCAATTGGGTATTGGCAATCGGTTTTCCGATCGTTATTTCGGACGTTGGGGTGAGTGCTGCGACCGAGGACCAGACCGTGGTTTCTGTGGGGCCGTACATATTATATATCTTCGCGTGGGTTAACCGTTTTAAATCGTCCAATAATTTAGCCGGAAGTGCTTCGCCGCCGATCATGATTTCTTTTAGATTCTTCAGGCAGGGTGAATGAGCTGAAATGATCGTAAACATTTGCATGCGGCTGGGGGTTGCCTGGAGCATGTCCACGCCTTCTCGAATCAGAAGTGTCGCCAGCAGTGTCATCTCCTTTTGATGGGTTTCATCGGCCAGGACCACCTTAAGGCCCCGGCAAAGCGGTAAGACGGTTTCGAGTCCGAAGATATCAAACGTGATGGTTGTGAGTGCAAGTATATTTTTTCCGGGACGAAAGTCAATGATCGTTGTCATGGCTTCCATAAAATTATGAAAGGCGCGATGCTCGATCATCACGCCTTTGGGTTTTCCGGTAGAACCGGACGTGTAGATTACATAAGCAAGGCTGGATTGATTTCTCACGGAGGACACGGAGGGGGAGGAAGGGAAGAGGTTAAGAGGTTGAGAGGTTGAGAGGATGAGAGGTTCTATAAAGAGCACTTTCTTACCTTCTGAACTTCTTAACGTCTCAACTTCTACAACTCCCGTGTCCTCTGTGCGCTCCGTGAGAAACCATCTAGCCGCACTGTCTTTTAATATATAATCCATGCGATCTTGCGGGTAATTCGGATCGATGGGTAAATACGCCCCGCCCGCCTTCAATATACCCAGAATCCCGACGATCATCTCGATTGAGCGTTCGATCTTGATTCCCACGATGGTATCCGGGTGGACACCTTTTTCGATTAATTCATTGGCCAATCGATTCGATTGGTTATCCAATTCGCGATAGGATAGTTGTAAGGGAACATTTTTTTGTAGGGGCGATTCGCGAATCGCCCCATAATCTTTTTCTAAGGGCGCTTCGCGAAGCGCCCCTACAGAAGTTGGACCTATTAAAGCCACATAATCCGGCGTTTTCTCCACCTGCGCTTCAAATAATTGATGAATCGTTTTATCTTTCGGATACGCAGCTTCCGTATCATTAAAGTCGTTTAATATCTGCTTCTTTTCCTCTTCCGTGATGATTTCGATTTCCGATAATTGAATATCCGGATGGTCCGTAATTATTTCAGCCAAATGGCGGAAATGAGTTAAGACTCTTTCAATACCGGGTCGATCATAAAAAGACGCATTATATTCCACATTTCCATCGATAAAACCGTCACCTTTGAAAAACAAGAAAGAGACTTTGGGATTCACGCGGGAAATGTAACCTTTATTCTGGATATTCTCAAGAACAATCGTGGTATCCAAAAGAGAAAACGCGTCGCCTTCGTTCCATGCGGGGACATTGAGTTGACGAATCAATAGTTCGATGGGATAGTTTCGGTGTGCGTCGGCTTCGATAATCGTTTGGCGGACCTGCAGCAGTAATTCTTTAAAAGTCATTGCATCGTGGAATTGGTTTCTCACGATCAGCACCGTATTGATCAGGTCATCGATGGCATCATCAGCCGTTAACAGAGGGGTGCCCAGGATGATATCATGGTTACCCGAATATTTGGAGAGTAAGAGGGTGAGCAGTGTGGTGAGAATGATATGAAGGCGGACGTCCGAGCCGGCGCTTAATTTCATTAACCCGGAATATAAATGATTGTCGAAACGAGAATGAACCGTATCGATTGCATTCGGGGTTGAGCGCTGTGATTTTATCGAAGGAAAACTGCTTCTTGTCAGTTCACCGGATAATCGTTCCAACCAATAGCCTTTTTCTTTTTCCTTCTTTCCCGCTGCGATTAATAGTCTGTCGAAATCATGCGAATCCCAAGCGCTCACCGATATCCTCCATTCGTAAATTCTGTTGGATTTGATATAAAACGTTGATTTCAGACTGTAAGGATAAAAAAATCAAAAAACGTAGGATTTTAACATATTTCAATAATGCGGTCAACGCTGATCTTGATTAATTTCTCACGGAGCACACGGGGAACACGGGGGGAATTGGGGTTCTATATTAATTCTCACAGAGCACACAGAGGACACGGGAGAAATGTATATTAGGGATTCACGAAGGGAAAATCAAGACACTAAGCGGAGCCATCAAATACAGCAGCACAGGAACCTGTGCCGCTGAACTCGAATCGGATGAAGTCACCGCTAAAGCGGCTTCAACCTGGAAACGCAATAAAGAAACCTTGCCCGAGGAATACTTTAAGATCTATAAAGGCGTCATCCAAAAAGGTACGTCATTGATTTGATAAAAATTTAGAGCTATTTACCAATACCGATGGTAAAACCGGTCACTATTTTTTCGCCGTCCCGATGAATCTGAGGGATGCAATCCGTTCCTACAGGGGTCTTGGCGTCGAAGATGACCAGGTACCCCTCTTCCGCTGCTTCCGTAGCCAAATATTTTCGTGTGAGTTGGAGAATTCCCTCTTTTTGTATCGTGGCAATATTGCCATACGGATTGAGCTTGGTTTCAATGATATATTTTATTCCTTTATAAGATAACAGAACATCCATTCGACCGAGTCCGGTCATGACTTCGTAACCCAGTTCCCCGGCCCCGCCTTTGATAAATTGGTACAACCACGCAGTCAGAAGAAATTGCCCGGTCTTTTCATCGGGTTTCCCTTTTTCATAAAAGGCCATAACCCCAATCCTGGCGATATATAAACTAAAGTCTTGCAGGATGCTCACCATATCCAACCGATTATTGGGCAACAGATACGTTGCCGGTGGGATTTCTTGCGACGCTTTTACTTCGCGGAAAAACGTCTTGATAAACCTCTCTTTATAAATGGGATTGGCTACCACCGCTTTACCCTCTTTTTTCTTGATCAGGCCATACTGTTTCAACCAGGATTGATCGTCATCGTCAGGGAAATATTCCACGTGATCGAATACGATTTCCACGAATGTTTCTTTGTATAATTTGGCTTTCTCATAGAGGTTATCGAAATGGTCGTTGTTCTCTTCCAGAAGCAATTGAAGCGCTTTTTCAACGTCCGATTCGTCGATCGGTTCAACGGTTTCCGGTTTGATATTCACGGTGAGGATGGTGGCCAGACGGTTCACCAACCAGGGTTGGCCTTCGGTTTCGGTATGGATGCGTTTGACCGCAGCGTCGGTGAACGGTTGATTGGTTTCTGCCGTGTATTGGCTGTAGAGATCGCGGATGTTGTTTAAGGAAAAAGGCGGCAGTTGGACCTGATCGGCAATATTAAAGGGAGACACACCGCCTATTACCAATTTGGTAATATTTCGGATGCCCACCAGGGCAATGGAGTAGAGGGCTTTTTGTTTTACTTCTTTGTATTTCTGATATAAATCCCGCAATGTGGACAGGAAATTTCCCAGCTCGCTACGGGGGATGCCGTCAAACTCATCGA
>JBLMYT010000068.1:0-50364 GCA_050258455.1 Candidatus Omnitrophota bacterium
AATTAAATATGTTCTCCAGTTTTGGCACCGATCTTGCTTTCCTTTTGGCATGAAAACGAAATTAATGATGAAATTAATGATAACGATTCGAGGTGCTGCATGCGTATCGAGAACTTAAAAATCGATATGGACTTTCTGAACGACAGTATAAACGGGATTAATGCCGCGGGTGCTGCCCACGCCATCAACACCGCTTCCAACCCTCCCAGCGCGAGCGAAACCTTTCTTCAAACCCTTGAAAAAAGCACATCGGATCCGTCATTGGAAATGGATCATCATTCGGGAAACGGAAATACCAATAAGACCGATTTTATTTTAAATAGCAATAGTCATAACGAATCGGCGAACACTCAACATAAAGAAGAGATAAACCGGAATGTGGAGAATTCATCCAAAAAGGATGAGAGTGAATCAAAAAGAGAAAAGACCATCGACGATGAATCAAAAAGAGAAAAAACCGATGATCGAAAAACAGTTGAAAAAGATAAAAAAGACGAAAAAGAAAAAACTATAAACGACGACGAGAAGAAAGAAAAACCGAAAAATACGTCCGAAAATTCCGAAGACGGGGAAATTAAAAAAGGAAACAAAGAAGACAATCATCCCCTTTCCGCCGGGTCAAAAATTAAAGAACTGATCAAAAAGGTCGAGGTTCAGCATGAAGTCATCACCCGAGCCAAAGGGGATATCAAAGAGAATTTCGGCGAATCCAAATCATCGACCTCCGGAGATCATCTGGAGAAAGTCATGCTAAAGACATTGGAAGATCAGGGAAACACGACGAAAAATAAAACCGAATCCACTAAAAAGAATACCCGGGATCATGCTTCAGGCGATGCCGGTTCTTCGAATGATACCAAAAAAACACGGGATCCGGAAATCGATAAAACGGATAAAACCGATGATAAATCGGCGGCAAAAACCGATCCGAAACTCCAGAAAAAAGAAGCCTCTCAGGATAACCCCGTTCAATTACAGAGTTCGCAAAATAAAGAAACATCGCTTCTCAACAATACCGGCGATGCCAAGGTCAAAACGGTTCCGCTCCGTCAGGACCTCCAGGAACTGTATCAGGCATTAAAAGATAAAATTTCCTCCAATGTCGAGACCAGCATCAAGATGATGATCGCCAATGGCGAAAACCGGGTCAATATCCAACTGCATCCGCCGGAACTGGGACGGGTTCACGTGGATTTGATTGTGAAAGACCACGCCATGCATGCGAAAATCAATGCGGAAAGCCAGGCCGTAAAAGAGGTCATCCTCTCGAACCTGGATCAATTGAAATCCAATCTGGAAAATGCCGGGATTCAGATCAATCAGATCGATGTGGAAGTCGGGGGATTTAAAAATTTATTCGATAAACAGTTTGGTCAGGGAAATTCGAGTACAGGGGGTAGGGGAGGGCGCGGCAATGAATCGACCGCTGATTCGGAAGAACCGATTCCTGCCGATAAGGTAAAAAATCAACGCCCGGTGTCGTACTTTTTAGGTCGGAGCATTAATTTAACCATTTAAAGTCAAATCGTTCTCCTTAGTTTGGTATTTAAAGTACAACCCGCCCCTTGAGGGCGGGTTGTGTTTTTTTATTGGGTTTTTAATTGTTTTTTCTTATGGGTTTTTTATTAAGGATATTAAAAACCTCTAAGGGCGTTCGGGTAATAACCGGACAGGGCAATACTCGCTACGATGAATCCAACACCGATGAATAAAACAATCATGACGACCAGGGATACGATATAATATCCCATGAGTTTATCCGCGGGCGGCTCTTTCAACTGTTTGATCCCTAAATACAGAAGATACAGGGAATAAATACCAATCAGCGATACCAGGATACCGAGCGTCGGGATAATGAAAAGGACACCGGCCACCCAGAGCGGTATATATGAAAAAACAACAACCTTCAACGAACGGTTCATGTCCTTTACCGAGCCAAAGGAAGGGGCTAACGCATCGATAATAAAGGCAGCCACAAACACGCCGACCAGGCTGAATATGTAATTAAAAATCGCATACTGCAAACCGGCTCCGATCGGATACCGGAAGGTTCCGAAACCAAAAGAAACACCGATCAAGGTATGACCGATAAACATGGCAATGGCAGGAATTGCTGCCAGTATGAGCGCATATTTGGTGAATATATCGGCTGTGGTCATCGGTTGAAGTTTTATGATTTCCCATTCGGCTTTGGGATTGGTAATCAACGCAGTCACGCGCTTAATAATCGCATTAAAATCCATAGTTTTCCTCCAATTTTGTTTTTTTAACCGAATAGAAGATATCAAAAATGGAATCCAATGTCAATGTAATTTAATAAAAGTTAAAATTTCGATTTAAAAATAACTGCGAACTTAAAACTTTTTTGACTATTTCCATTTAAAGTTTTTTGAGTTATAATTGGAATTCAAAACCGTTTCGAATTCCAATATAATCGATAAGGAGATACAAATGAATACAGTCGTATTGGGGCTTCAGTGGGGCGACGAGGGCAAAGGGAAAGCCATCGATTGCCTGGCCCATGACTTTGATGTGGTGGTGCGATATCAGGGTGGACATAACGCCGGCCACACCATCTATCATCAGGGGAAAAAAATGATTCTTCACCTGCTCCCTTCGGGTATCTTTTCTCCGCACACCATCTCCGTCATTGCCAATGGCGTGGTGGTGAACCCGCTGCAATTGGTGGATGAGATTAACCGGATGAACGATGAGGGATTCAATTTACAGCAACTGGAATTAAGTCTATTCTGCCCCCTGATTCTCCCCGAACACCAACAGAAAGATATCGCGGGCGAAGACTCGGCCAGTGTCAAAATCGGAACGACCCGGCGCGGTATCGGCCCCGCCTACGAAGATCTCATCGGACGGCGCGCTGTATTCGTCAAAGACCTTTTCGATAAAGATGTATTTTATAAAAAAGTTAACGCACTCAATGCCTACCACCGCAACGAAATCGGGGATCAAATCGTTTCGGTGGATAGCTATATCGATCCATACATGGAAGCCGGAAAAATGTTGAAACATTATGCCCGAAATACCGTTTATTCCTTAAACCGGTATTTTCGTGAAGGCAAGCGGATGCTCTTTGAGGGCGCTCAAGGGGTTTTACTGGACGTCAATTTTGGGACCTATCCATTCGTGACGTCTTCAAACCCGACCGTAGGCGGCATCTTTACGGGTACCGGTTTGCCCCATACGGCGGTCGGAACCGTTACCGGTATTTCCAAAGCGTATGCCACCCGGGTGGGCGAAGGCCCCTTTCCTTCGGAACTGCTGGACCGGGATGGCGAGCGTTTGAGAGACCGAGGAAAGGAATACGGCTCAACGACCGGAAGACCCCGGCGCGTGGGGTGGCTGGACCTCGTTGCCTTAAAATACGCCATGATGATTAATGGGGTGAATACGATTTTTCTGACCAAATTGGATGTGTTGGATGCCTGTGATGAAATCAAGGTGGTCGCGGCTTATGAGACCGGAGAGGGAACCCTCACGGAGGTGTTCGATCCGTCCGCGGAGTTTTTGGAAGGTGTCAAACCGGTATTTAAAACCCTTCCGGGATGGAAAACAGACACCGGCAATATCGCGAGTTACGGCGAACTTCCACCGGAAGCGCGAGCGTATATCGAATTTATCGAATCATTTACCGAAGTGCCTGTAAACTATATTTCCGTGGGCGCCGAGCGTGATCAAACGATCAAAAAGTAGTCGATTCAAAATGCAATGGGCATAACGAAATTTCTGAGCGGCTGGGTATTCACCTCAGGGGGAGAAGACCATCCGAAAACCTTTAAAGAGGAATTACGCCGGCAATGTAACGCCATTCTCATTCCCGTTGCCCTGCTTGCCATCATTTCATGGCCCATCTTTATTCCGCTGGATATCGACATGTTTCCCGATATTCCTTCGATCGTCTATTTAAGATGGGGACTCACCGGCGTTGGATGTTTATCCCTTGTTTTATATCTGTTTGTACCTTTTTTTAAGAAACATGGGAATGTGATGATGCATTTTATCCTTTATTATCTGGGCATAGCAACCGCCATTATTCTTGGTCTGGTCAGCGGTCATGCGAGTTACATGGGCGGATTTGCCATTGTTGTGGTGGTGTCATCCTTAATCCCCATGACCAGGATTCATGCTTTATTCCATCTTCTGGTCACCTTAGTGGCATTTAAACTGGCCGCTGTGCTGCTTCATGTCAATTATCAAGGCCCTTTAGAGGCTTATGGATTATTAAATTTTTTGCTTTGCATCGGCATCGCCATCATGGCCATTTATGTTTTCGATAATCTCCGGGAAAACAGTTACCGGAAAAGCCGGTTATTAAAAAATGCGAACGAGGACTTATTGAAGGCCAACGAGCTAAAAAATAACCTGGTGAAGATGGCAGCCCATAACTTGAAAGACCCCTTGCAAGTCATCATCGGGTATACCGAAATTCTGCAAACGCGGTTAAGCGCCGATAAATTCGCAGCCGAAAGGCTTCGCATTATCTACCGTTCCACGGATCGAATGATCAAATTAATCGGGGGATTTCTGGAAATCACATCGATCGAGAACGGAAAATTACCCATGAATAAAAGTATTTTCAATCTCGAAAAAGTCATTGAAGCATCGATCAATGCTCATGAGGCTTATTGCACCAAAAAGAATCAGAAGATACGCCGAACCCTGGAAGAAAATTGCATGATTTATGGTGATATGACCCTGATCCGACAGGTCGCCAATCACCTGATCGATAACGCCATTAAGTTTTCCCCTCCGGGTAAATCCATCTGGGTTACCGTTGAAAAGCACGAAGAGTGGATCGAGTTTAAAGTAAAGGATGAAGGACCGGGATTAACTCCGGAAGAATCGGAACGGGTATTTGAGAAGTTTTCAAAGCTGAGCCCCAAACCGACCGGGGGCGAAATTTCAACCGGTCTCGGTTTAGCGATCGCCAAAGATCTGGTTGAACTCCACGGGGGATCCATTTGGGTGACCAGCGAACCCGGTAACGGGAGTATCTTTAGTGTTCAACTCCAGGCCTGCGAAAAGACGGACGATGGCGGCGACGACCGGAAACCCTTTTGAAAACGGGTTTCCGGACCTTCCCAAAACTTTTTAATATTTAATAATAATTAAAACGAATAGGGCGCACACCAATAATTGAATTTAATTTTCTGTAGGGGCAGACCCGCGTGTCTGCCCGTGTGTTCAATGTGGCTTTGCGAATGGCAGTTATACTGACCCTCGCTTGACTTTTATTTTTGAGTATGCTAAAAAGGGATCATGGGGAAGGTAATTGGAATTGACCTGGGGACCACCAACTCTGCGGTTGCATTCGTGGAAGGGAGTCATCCGACCATTATTTTAACTCAGGAAGGTGAGCGCCTCCTGCCATCGATGGTCGCGTTTTCGTCAAAGGGGGAACGCCTGGTCGGTAACCCGGCCAAGAGTCAATTTTTAACCAATACCAATACCATTTATTCGGTTAAACGATTAATGGGAAAGCGTTATTCGGAAATCAAACCGTATTTGGGTCAATTT
The DNA here is from genome assembly GCA_050258455.1 of Candidatus Omnitrophota bacterium. GTDB lineage: Bacteria > Acidobacteriota > Aminicenantia > UBA2199 > UBA2199 > JAKAGC01. The sequence goes on from JBLMYT010000068.1 coordinate 5,533, forward strand.
CATTACAAAATCGTTGAAGGGGATGACGACACCCTCCGGATCCGGATCGACGACACGTTATTTTCACCGGAAGAAATTTCCGCCATGATTCTGGAGAAACTCAAAGAAGCCGCGGAGCAATATCTGGGGGATACCGTAGACGGGGCCATCATCACGGTTCCGGCGTATTTTAACGACAGTCAGCGGCAGGCGTCCAAAGATGCGGGGGAAATTGCCGGCTTGAATGTGCTGCGAATGATCAATGAGCCGACAGCCGCATCGCTGGCGTTTTCACTCGATTTGTCCCGTAAGGCCAATGTGGTCGTTTACGATTTCGGCGGAGGAACGATCGATATCTCGATTCTGGAGATTCAAAATGAAATGATCAAAGTCCTGGCTGTAGCCGGGGATATCTACCTCGGCGGAAACGACTTCGATCTGTTGTTGTCGGGTAAAATATTATCGGATATCAAGCGTAAACATTTCCTGGAACTGTTCAAGGATAAGCCCGCGTTGCAGCGTATCCGCGATGCAGCGGAAAATGCCAAAAAGGAGTTATCTTCGGCCGAAGAATGTGAGATCAACTTACCGTTTCTGGCCAATTCGTCGGACGGTCCCATTCATTATTCGGTTTATTTAAAACGAAGCGAATTCGAGGCATTAATCGAAGAGAAAATTAACCGTACCATCGATATCTGTGCATCTACACTCAAGAGAGCCGGTTTAACGATCCACGAAGTGGATGACGTCATTCTGGTGGGGGGATCGACCCGGATTCCGTTGGTGCAGCGGAAAGTCAAGGAATTCTTCAAAAAAGATCCCAACAAACGGGTGAACCCGGACGAGATCGTGGCAATGGGAGCCGCGCTTGAGGGTTCGATTGTCATGGGCACCAATCGGGATATTCTGCTGCTCGATGTGACCCCGCTTTCATTGGGGGTTCGCACCTATGGCGGCGTGTTTACTCGCGTCATTGAAGCCAATACCACCATTCCGACCAATCGGAGTTCGGTATTTTCAACCGTGGACGATAATCAGAGTGAAGTGGAGATTCGGATTTTTCAAGGCGAACAACCGGTTGCCGAAGATAATAAGTTTCTGGGAAAATTTATTCTTAAGGGCATTAAACCGGCACTCAAAGGCGTCCCTCGCATCGAGGTGACGTTTAATATCGATATCAATGGGATTCTGAAAGTAACGGCGCTCGATCTTTCGACTCAGAGTAAAAATGAAGTGGTGGTGTCCAATTCCGGGCTCCTGAGCAGTCATCGCATTGCGGAAATGAAAGCCAATACCGAAAAATATAAAGCCGCCGATTCCAGGAAAAAACAGATCGTGAGTTTAAAGAATAAAATCTTCGATCATATCTATTCGATTACAGCGATTTTAAACCGATCGCCTATTGAGGATCAGTTAAAGAGTCAGTGTCAGCTTTTGATTACGAACGCCCGGGACGTGGCCGAAACAGAAGACGCGGATGAGATGGAAAAAGTCAAAGGTGAACTGGAAGAGATCGGAAAGCGTTTGGTTTCACCCCCGATTCCGGTCCCGGATGTGAAAGACATCGTGAAAATTAAAAAAGACATTTTGACCCTGGTGTATTCGATCGAACAGTATATCGCCAACGTGAAACTGGACGATGAGCTTCTGGTCGCGTCTCGGGAGTTAGCGGCGAATGCGCTGATTGAAATTGAAAAGGATGAACCCCTGATATTGGCTTCTTTATTTAAAGAATTAAGTGAGATGAAATCCCGGTTGGATGAGATAGCCGCTTGCGAATCGGGCGTGCCTTCGTCGCCGGAAAAGCCATCCGGTGTGGGGAATCAGGAGAGTGATTCCGATTATGATACCCGACCTTATATTGTGTCTTCATGACAAACGGGAAACACAAAACAAAACGTTTTTGGCTCCACCTTTTTTCAAAAAGGTGGATGAGATTTAACATTATTTCTTGTCAACCTTTTGAATAATTTTTTTCTTTATTTCCAATTCCCGTATCCGGTTGAGTGTTTGTGCCAATTTGGAAGGCATGGCCAGGATGTCCTTCTCGGTCATGTCTTCTTTAAGAATTTGGAATTCTTTGATTTTATTGTTGAGCTCTACCCATTCTTTCTCGATCGTTTCTTTTTCGGCTAAAAGGGTTTCAGCGGTTTCGATCGAATCCGAGATAAGAGTAATCATATTCTCGCGTCCCACTTCCAGGAATCCGTCCCGGATAAAGAGGTAGTGGTCTTTGTTCAGCGTATCGGTATAGCGAATCTCGCCGGTGTCCAGCAGGGTGATATAGAGACGGTGATCGGGGAGGATTCCGGTTTCCCCTTTAAAAGTCGGGACGACCAATTGCTTGATATTGCCCCGAATCGACAAATCGGCCGATGTAATCACTTCCAGGTGCATGCTTTCGGCCATGGGAAATTATTTCTCCTCGACTTTCATTTTAGAGGCTTTTTCCAGGACGTCGTCGATGGAGCCGCACATATAGAAGGCCTGTTCGGGAAGGTCGTCGTATTTACCTTCTGCGAGTTCTTTAAAGCCTTTGATGGTATCTTTCAATTCCACGTATTTGCCTTCCATGCCGCTGAATTCCGATGCCACGAAAAACGGTTGGGATAAAAACTTTTGGATTTTTCGGGCTCGTTTGACAATCGTCCGGTCTTCGTCGGAAAGTTCTTCCATGCCCAGGATGGCAATGATATCCTGCAAGTCTTTGTAGCGTTGGAGAATTTCTTTGACTTTTCGGGCCACGTAGTAATGTTCTTCGCCGATGATTTTCGGGTCGAGGATTCGGGAATAGGAAGCGAGGGGATCGACGGCCGGGTAGATCCCGATTTCGGTTAATTGGCGCGAGAGGTTGGTGGTGGCATCGAGGTGGGCAAATGTGGTTGCGGGCGCCGGATCGGTGTAATCGTCGGCCGGAACGTAGATCGCCTGGATCGAGGTAATCGAGCCCTTTTTGGTGGATGTAATCCGTTCTTGCATTTCACCCATTTCCGTGGCCAGGTTGGGTTGGTATCCCACGGCAGAGGGCATTCGGCCCAGAGTGGCGGACACTTCGGATCCGGCCTGGGTGAAACGGAATATATTATCGATAAACAGTAAGGTATCCAAACCTTCTTCGTCGCGGAAGTATTCGGCAACGGTTAATCCGGTTAATGCCACGCGTAAACGGGCGCCCGGCGGTTCGGTCATCTGACCGTAGATCAGCGCGGTTTTCTGGATAACGCCGGATTGCTGCATTTCCACGTAGAGGTCATTGCCTTCGCGGGTGCGTTCGCCCACGCCTGCAAACACCGTCAGACCGCCGTGTTTTTTGGCCACGTTGTTAATCATTTCCATGATTAAAACGGTTTTTCCGACGCCGGCGCCGCCGAACAATCCGATCTTTCCTCCCTTGAGATAGGGTTCGAGCAGATCGATGACTTTAATACCGGTTTCAAACAGTTCGAGTCGGGTATTTTGGTCTTCCAATTCCGGGGGATCGCGGTGAATCGGGTAGCGGGTCGCTGTTTTGATGTCCCCTTTGTTATCCACGGGGTCGCCGATCACGTTGAGCACCCGGCCCAGCACTTCGCGTCCGACCGGAACCGAGATGGGTTCGCCCAGATCATAGGCGGCCATACCGCGGACCAGACCATCGGTCGGATGCATGGATACGGTTCGGACCCGGTTTTCGCCCAGGTGGAATTGGACTTCCGTAATAATTCGGAACGGCGTTCCCACGTCGTATCCCTCGGAAACGATTTTGATTGCATTGTAAATGGCAGGTAGATGACCGTCGGGAAATTCAACGTCCACGACCGGGCCGATGACTTCAACGACTTTTCCTGTATTTTTATATTCGGTATGGGTTCCGGAACTCATTCATCCTCCTATTGGTTCAGGGCTTCCGTAGCGGTTATGATTTCCAAAAGTTCATTGGTAATAGACGCTTGCCGCATTTTGTTGAGCGTAAGCGTGAGGTTTTGAATCATGTCGCTGGCGTTTCGGGTGGCCTTGTCCATGGCAACCATTCGGGCCGCGTTTTCGGAAGCTGAAGATTGAAGCAGAATTCGATAGACCATCGAATCGATGTATTTGGGTAACAGATAATTAAAAATGTCTTCGAGTGACGGTTCGAATATATAATCCATATCCTGGTTTTCCGTATCGTCGTCTTCGCGTTTCCACGGGATATTGAGCGGGAGAAGCTGGAGCGTCTTGACCTCTTGTCGGGATGTGGAGACGTATTCGGTATAAACCAGTTCCACGCTCCGAATGTAGGAGGCTTCCGGCTTTAAGAAGACCGATTGAAGATATTCGGACAATGCCAATGCGTGTTCATATTTCAATCGGCTCATCATGGACGTGTACGAATGCGCAAACGGGTAACCCCGTTTGCTGAAATATTGGGTTGCCTTATTTCCGACCGTGACCAGAAGGGGGCTTTCGTTATCGCGGATCTCCAGCTCCTTGAAATGGGCTTCGGCTTCCGCATTGATGCGGGCATTAAAGGCGCCGCACAATCCCTTATCTGCCGAAACCGCCACAAGGACCGTGCGGCCGGTTTCTCTCTCTTTGAGAAAATCGTTGGACTCGATGTGATCGTGTTTTTGATGGGAAATTTTTTTGATGCGTCGCAAGACCGATTCGATTTTTCTCAGGGCCGGACGGCTGTAGGTGATTTCCGTGACGCTTCGTCTGAGTTTGACGGAGGACACGGTCTTCATGGCCATGGTGCTCTTTTGGGTATTTCTTACCGATCGAATCCGTCGTCTGAGGTCAATGAGATTTTGGGCCATTATTTATTCAGATATCCCTGGAATTCGTCTTTAAACTCTTCCAGCATGTCCCGCATTTTGGAGCGGAGTTCAGCGCTTAATTCCTGCCTGGTTTTGATCTCCCTTAAAATATCGGGGAAGCTCTGTCGGGCAAACTCCAGGAGTTTTTCTTCGTACTTTCCAACGGCGTTAACCGGGCACATATCCAGGGCACCGGTGGTTCCGGCGAAAATCACCAGGATTTGTTCTTCCACGGGCATGGGAACGCCTTCGTTTTGTTTTAATAATTCGGACAACCGTTTCCCGCGTTCCAATTGCCGAATGGTTGCCTCGTCGAGATCGGAGCCGAACTGGGTGAATGCGGCCAGTTCGCGGAATTGGGCCAGTTCGAGTTTCAAGGATCCGGCGACCTGCTTCATGGCTTTCACCTGGGCGTTTCCGCCCACGCGGGATACCGAGATACCGACGTCGATGGCGGGTCGCTGACCGGCATTGAAGAGTTCGGGCAGGAGGTAAATCTGTCCGTCGGTAATGGAAATGACGTTGGTGGGAATATAACCCGACACGTCGGAAGCCTGGGTTTCGATAATCGGGAGAGCGGTCAGCGAGCCGCCGCCTTGGGTTTCGTTGAGTTTGGCGGCGCGTTCCAGTAACCGGGAATGAAGATAAAAGACATCGCCGGGATAGGCTTCGCGTCCGGGCGGACGGCGCAGCAGCAGGGAGATCTCGCGATAGGCCACTGCGTGTTTGGATAGATCGTCGTAAATCAGGAGGGCGTGTTGACCGCGGTCACGGAAATATTCACCCATGACGCAGCCTGAATAAGGCGCGATGTATTGAAGGGACGCAGGCGCGGCAGCGCCGGCCACCACCACGATCGAATACTCCATGGCCCCGGTTTCTTCCAGGGTTTTGATGACCTGGGCAATCGTGGATTGTTTCTGGCCGATGGCCACGTACACGCAGATCACATTCTGGCCTTTTTGGTTGATGATCGTATCCATGGCAATGGCGGTTTTACCCGTTTGCCGGTCGCCGATGATCAACTCGCGTTGGCCGCGGCCAATGGGAATCATGGCATCGATGGCTTTGATACCGGTTTGCAAGGGTTCCTTGACCGACATCCGATCGATAATCCCCGGTGCCAGGCGTTCGATCGGCATAAACTCATCGGCGTCCACCGGACCTTTTTCATCCAGCGGTTCGCCCAGGGGATTGACCACCCGACCGATGAGTCCTTTTCCCGTCGGAACCGAGACAATGCGTCCGGTGCGTTTGACCTTATCGCCGCCCTTGATCCGGGTCGATTCGCCCAAAATAATGGCACCGACATTGTCTTCTTCCAGGTTCAGAGCGATTCCGTAGATGTTATGGGGAAACTCGATCAATTCGTTGTACATGACATTTTCCAGTCCGTAGATCTGGGCAATGCCGTCTCCCAGGGAAACGACCACTCCGGTTTCGTCCTTGTTAAAGTTGAGTTGGTACCCTTCGATTTTTTGTTTGATTAGTTCGCTGATTTCTTCAACTTTTATCTGCATTTAGCGATCCCCTACGGCAGACCCGTCGCGTCTGTGATGATCTGCCACCAATAATTCTTTTAATTTTTTGAGGTTGCCGTCGATTGAAAAATCGTAAAAAACCAGGCCTCTCTGGATTTTGATTCCTGCAATGAGCGACGAATCGATTGCTTTTTCGATAATGATTTCTTTATTAAATGCGTGAGACAAACGTGTCTTCAATTGATGTTCCAGGGATGGTTCCAGTGGGATAACCGAAAACACTTTGATTTTTTCGATCCCGTTTTGCTCGAGCCACATCTCGTCGAGTAGTTGGAGGATGGGTTCCAGAAACATGAGGCGGTTTTCATCCAGAACCGTGGAAAGGAAACGATGGGTGGTCTCATTGAATTTTAGTTTTTGATGGATGGCGTCGAGAATTTCGGTTTTTTGTTTCTGGGAGAGCAGGGCGGTTTCCATGCCGGCCTTTAATTCGTCGACCTGATCGAGTAGATCCAAGAAGTGCTTCAACTCGGTTCGGATGGCGTCGAATTGATTTTTATCGGTAATGGACTTAATTAAACCTGCGGCATAACGTTTGGCTATTCTATTGTCTTGCAAGGATATCTCCGCACACGTCGATGTTTTTTTCGATGATCCGTTCATGGGTTTGCGTATCCAGTTGGGTTTGGATATCATGTTTGAATGAATCGATGATCATATCGGCAACCCGGGCTTTGAGATGACCGACGGCGTTTTCCACTTTATGGTTGATCTCGCGTTCGGTGAGTTCCAGAATGCGTTGGGCTTCGTGAGTGCCGAGTTCTTCGAGGCGTTTTTTTTCTTCGGCCCCGCTTCGCTCGGCGGCTTGCTTCAGTTCGGTGACTTCGGTTTCGATTTGTTCCAGTCGGATTTTTAATTCTTCCAACCGGTCGGCGGTTTCTTTCAGTGATTCTTCCTTTCGGTTAATATCGAGGGATATGCCTTCGCTGTTGCGTTGTAAAATACCGGTGATGGGCTTTCGCAGCAGGTAAAACAGGCCTCCGAAGAGGATGGCGGAATTTGCGACCTTCCAGAGCAGGTTGCCCCAATCATAGGCGTGGCTTTCGGTTCCGTGGCCTTCGGCATTTTCCGCCGATAAGGCGCCTGAAATTAAAACAAAGACAATCAAAAGAATAGCAAAACGGTATCGCTGTTTATTCATTGTTTAATCTAAAAAAATGCGTTTGATCTGATTGCTGAATTCGCCAATTTCTCGTTCCAGTTTTTGTTCGGCTACGGAGAGTTCGTCGTCCAATTGTTTCATTTTACTTTCAAGGAGTTCTTTTCCCTGAATTTGGGCGTTTGCCCGCATTTTTTCTCGGACATTTTCGCCTTTTTTGATCAATTCTTCTTTGATTTCCCGGGATTCTCGGTGGGCGTCTTTCAATGATTTTTCAATATCGACCATAATCGATTCGATTTCTTCGGATTTTGCTTCGATTGATGAAGAAATCCCATTTATCTTTTCTTCGCGTTCATCAAGAATTCTTGCTATGGGGTTGTAATAAATTTTGTTGAGTGTGATAAGTAAGATAATGACCAATAGGGCAATGCCAAACAGGGAAGCGTTTAATTCAAGCATTTCAGTGAACAAATATAATAGTCCTCTATAAATAAAATGTCAAGCCTTTTTACAGCCGGACAATCATAATTTAATGCCTATTTTTCAGTTTTTACCGTTGATCCTCTTTTTTATTTTTTGTTTTTTAACAAATTCTTTACAATTTTTTTTGGTTTTAGTATTATTTAAAATATCGAATTTTTTGATTATATATCGAGTCAGAAACTTAGGAGAGGAAGAGGGGGAAAATATGATAATGACAGGGAGAGGCATTATCCGCGGTTTGAGATTCGGGTTGGTGCTTTGGGGGTTGACCTTCCCGATTTGGGGAATCGGCGATGGGTCGGAGGGTAACGACGCTGATGGTCCTTATTGGTTGTATTTTAATGGAAGCAAGATCGATTGGTATCGGGGAGAAATAGGGGATAAGAGTGTATTAATGCATACCTATCCCGGGTTATCCGGAAAGCCGAATAAACAGGGTTCCAAATATACGGGTATCCGTCGAAAAGGTCCTATTCCCGAAGGCACCTATTTCATTAATAATCAGAATACGGGAAAAGCCAAGCGTGCGTCCAAACGACGTTTGGCACCGGGTGACGGGATTCAGGAGGTAACCGGAAAATTTTTTATTGCGCTTTGGGGGAAATACCGTGCCCGGTTGTGGCCGGATAAAGGGACCGATACCAAGGGTCGGTCCAACTTTTATTTACATACTTCCAAAAAGGGTCATACTTCCGGTTGTATTGAGACGCGTGGGGACGAGAGTGTCTTTCAGGATTTAAAAGATTCAAATGTGAAACAAATAAAAATGGTCGTAAAATATGATTAAGGGTTTAAAAACCGAGGGTTTCAGGAATTCGTAGAGGCCGAGCCATCGAATTTGAACAGGAAGTTGATTTAAATTTCATTTTGGATTAAACTTCATTATTCAAAAATATATTTGATTATCAGGAGATATTTAATGGTATCAAACATCGCATCATTCAAAAAACATGTGTTAACCTTTGGTTGCTGCTTACTCATTGCCCTTCCCTTCCTTATGCACAGCTCCGCCGACCAAACCGGCAGCGTTCCTTTCGATACGTACTTTGTCGATAAAACCATGAGACTGGATTACTTTCATTCCGGGAATGTATCGGAAGACCATTTCGCACCGGATAAGATTTTCTCCGACGGTCCGTGGGCCGGTCGCAAGACCACCCTGGTCGATCACTTAAACCGCGGATTGTACCGGTTCGAAGTCATGGATAAAGAAAGCGGCACGCTTCTGTATTCCGATGGATTCGCTTCCGTATACGGCGAATGGGAAACCACGGGCGAAGCCAAAAAACAATGGGGCACGTTTCACGAATCCTTACGCTTCCCATGGCCGAAAAAACCGGTCCATGTGGTTGTCAAAAAACGAAATAGCCAAAACCGGTTCGTGGAAACATGGACCATGGACATCGATCCGGCCGCCCGAAACGTGAATTCCGCCGATATCCTCCATACGGAAAAAACCTTTACCCTGATGAAAAACGGTCCGTCGGATCAGAAAGTCGACGTGGTCATTCTCGGCGATGGATACACGCCAGACGAGATGGAGAAATTTCACAAAGACGCCCAACGGTTGACCAATGTGTTATTTAACACCGAACCGTTCAAATCGCGAAAATCGGATTTTAACGTCCGTGCGGTCGATACCCCTTCTGCGATTTCGGGTGTCACGCGTCCGCATTTCGGGATCTTCAAACGCACGCCCTTATCGGTTCATTACAGCAGCTTCGACTCCGAACGCTATGCCCTGACCTACGATAACCGGGCCGTTCGCAATGCCGCGTCCGCGGTTCCCTATGACGTGACCTTTGTGCTGATCAACGAACGCATCTATGGCGGCGGCGGGATCTACAATTTGTATGCCTCGGTTTCCTCCGACAGTGCGTTCGCCGATTATATCTTTGTTCATGAATTCGGTCACCACTTTGCCGCCCTGTCCGATGAATATTATACCTCACCGGTTTCTTACGAAATGGAAACCAAAATCACGGTGGAACCCTGGGAACCCAATATCACGGCACTGCTGGATAAAGATAATTTGAAATGGAAAGATCTGGTCAAATCCGGTACCCCGATTCCCACGCCCTGGGATAAAGAAAAATACGATGCCTACAGCATGTCCATCCAGAAAGAACGGCAACATTTGCGGGACATCAAAGCCAAGGAAGAAGATATGGAAACGCTTCTTTTGGGTGAAAAACAAAAATTAGCGGAAATGATGTCCGGGATGAAATACAAAGACGCGGTCGGGGCATTCGAAGGCGCCAACTATTATTTCAAGGGCATGTACCGGCCGTCGATCGATTGCATCATGTTTACCCGAAACATGACCTTTTGCCCGGTATGCCGACGAGCAATCGAACAGGTCATCGATCAATATACCCATTAATAAAATTTATATTTGGCTTGTAGAGACGTTGCACGCAACGTCTCTACAATCGGATTTCAAATCTCCCAATTTTTTGATTGTTTAATCCAATATTTTGAATAATAATTTCAAGATACCCGAAAACCATAATCACGAAAACCTCCTTCTTTTGGCACTAATATTGCCTATAAAAAAATCTGCTCCCTAATTAACAATGCTTAATGCCTAAATCTAACCAAATCATATAGGAGGTTATATGAAACGATTTGTTGTTGTTTTACTCTTTTTATTGATGATTCCGGTATTGTCATTTGCCCAGGTTAACGGCGGCGACATTTACGGAACCGTCATTCTTGCGGACGGTTCAAGAGTCCCCAATGTGCTGATCACCCTGGTTGGCGATGTCACCGGGAAACGCACGACGCTTTCGTCCGAACAAGGCAATTTTCGATTCTTAAGTCTTCCCCCGGGAAACTACGAATTGAAATTCGATTTGGCCGGTTTTAAAAGCGTGGTCCGAAAGGACATCGTGATTAGCCTGGGTAAATCGATTACCTTAAATATCATGATGGAAACCAGCACCTTAAACGAAGAGGTGGTGGTTTCAGGAAAGGCCGGAGTGATCGACACCCGGAAATCGACCGTAGGCGTGAACGTATCCAAAGAACTCCTGTCCTCGGTTCCCACTGCCCGGAATCCGTGGACCGTTCTGTCGTCACTTCCCGGCGTCATGGTGGATCGGGTCGACGTGGGGGGGGCGGACTCCGGTCAGCAATCGCTCTTTTTGGCCGGCGGTGCCGATATCAACGATAGTACCTGGAACGTCGACGGTGCCAATATCACCGACCCTTCGTCCATTGGGGCAGCACCCGCTTATTTGAATGTGAACAGTTACGACGAAGTTCAAATTACCCTGGGTTCCAACGATATTACCGCTCAAACCGGCGGCGTTCAGATGAACTTTGTGACCAAACGAGCAGGCAATCGCATGGGCGGAGACCTCTACCTCTACACCGAAGATAATAAATGGGAAATGAAGCTTGAACCCACTCAATACATGAAGGATAATGGGCTCGTGGTTCCCGGTGTCGGGCGGCTTTTTCAATATGGGGTCAGCCTCGGCGGACCGATCAAGAAGGACACCTTGTGGTGGTACGGTTCATGGGGCATTCAGGATATCCATAAGCGAACCGAAGCGAATATGGAAGACTCCACCTGGTTGGCGTCCGGTTACTTTAAGGTGAATTTCCAGTTTGGGAATACCACGGGAGACGTTCACCTGTCTTACGATGCGAAGATGAAATGGGGCAGAACCCAGCTTTCGCCCTCGCAGCAGGACAACGGGTCGCTGTGGGATCAGGTCGGTCCCGCCTATATTTATTACGGGACCCTCAACCATGTAGTCGGTAACCTGATGTTGAATGCCAAAGCCATCTATACCTATGGCGGCTACAAATTGGATCCCCGAGGATCGAGCCTGGATCCGCTGACCGGTCACGAAGTGGGCGATGAAGCCAAAAACATCGACGGCGGGTCCCGCCTGGAAGGCTCGACCACCGATATTATCACCAAACGTAACTCTTTAGATGTTTCGGCCGATGCCAACTATTTTGTGGAAAAATTCCTCGGCGGCGATCATGAAATTAAATTCGGTGTGGATTACTTTATCGGCGACACCACGACCCAATCCTTAATCCCCAATCAACGCGTGGCCTACGTGTACCGGAGCGATCCCAGCTCCAACTTCCTGGCAATTTGGCCGGACTTCAAACTCGATGTTCACTTCTACCGAATTTCAAGTTATTTACAGGATACCATTACCTTCGGAAAATTAACGGCGGCGTTTGGCCTTCGCTACGACCTGGAACAGGGGAGCATCAATCCCGTCACTCAGCCGTATTTCACCTGGCAAGAAGCCGGTTCTCCCCACAACGGCGAGCGGATGTTTGCCGATCAGATCAGCGAACTGAATATTCAAAAATTCAAAGTTCCCGCCAACTGGAACATGCTGTCGCCCCGGCTGTCGTTCACCTACGATCTCACCGGTAACGGCAAGAATGTGTTAAAACTGTCTGCCGGTCGATACATGTCTCAGAGTGGAAACCGGATGGCCAACAGCTACATTCCATTTCGGTATGGGTACGCGCAATGGACCGATTCAAACGGCGATGAAAAACCCCAATACGAGGAAGTCGGCGACCTGTTCTGGGATGCCCTGTTTTATCAGGTCGATCCGACCACCGGTATGAACCGGGTCCGATATGCCGATGATTACAACACCCCTTATTTGGATGAATTAACCCTTACCTTTGAAAAAGCGGTCATGGACGATCTCTCGGTTTCGGTCACCGGTTTTTACAAACGCAGAAGCAATCTGGCGTTTGATGTCAACTCCAGAGGCGAAGTGGCCAACTGTACCAAAGGGTACTTCATTTTACCCGACGGATCGATTCGAATCGAAGACGCGTCCAACTGGGTCCAACTCCCCGACATCGCGGTCGGCGGCACCATGGTTCCCATCTATCAGCAAAAAGAAACGCCTCAGGGTCTCTACTACTACAACTACAAACATTCGGATTACAAGTACCTGGGATTGCAATTGATGTTGAACAAAAAGCTTTCCAACAAATGGACCGGGAATATCTCGTTTACCTTCCAGGATTGGAAACGGCATCTGAGCAAAGAAGACGTACTGGATTGGAACAACTTCGATTTCTTTAATGGCGGGCAAGTCGCGCCATCAACCAGTGGCTCCGGTTTGCGAGACGTGTGGATCAATTCCCGTTGGATGGTCAAAGTGACCGGCATGGTTCAATTACCCTGGGGCATTAACATGACCACCTTTTTCCAGGCCAAAGAAGGCAACCCCCAACCGTTGAGACGCCGCGTCAACCTGACCCAGGGCACCCGTTACATTTACCGGTCGGGTTATATGTCCGGAGACAGCCGGGAACGGTTGCCGGTATTTTGGATGTTAAACCTCGGACTCGAAAAAACCTTCCGGGTCACGGATACGGTTTCAGCCACGGTGGTGGCCGATTGGTACAATGCGACCAACAATCAGATCATCATGAAGCGCAACCCGGCAATCGGCACAACGCTTCCCTCCGACCCCAAAGGCGATCCGAACGTGTGGACCAACCCCGGCATCTTCCAGTTTGGCGTCCGGGTAAACTTTTAATCGTTGAATTAAAGCGTCATTTTTAAGCCCAACCCCTCCCCCTTCGGGGAGGGGTTGAGGATCGTTTGAACAATTATCTTCCGACCGACACGTTGATCTTGACCTCTTTTTCGGGCCGCACCCGTCCCGGAGGGAAGAGTTGAAAGGTGATTACCCCTTTTCCCAGTTTGACGGCTTTGAATTGCCAAACGATCTTTCCGGGAACGCCGACGGCATGAACCCAGGGCAAGAGAATGACGGTATTAACCAATTTGCAAACCTTCGAACCATCGTTTTTTACTTCCCAATGGTAACCGGTGGATGGATTATAGTCTTCGATGTACCAACACAATTTCCCGTCGATTTTTAAGAGGTTCACAAAATAAGGGGTTAACCAAATTTGAGTCTCCGAGTTCTGAATTCCGTTGGCTTTTTCGCAATTCCCCCCTAAAGTGAGACAGAAAATAAAACCCAAAATCAGGAATAACTGTTTCATGCTTCCTCCTTCGATGATGAGGCCACTTATCGTCGGACGATCACCTTGATGGTGATCTCTTTGGACGGCGACTCCTGACCCGGAGCAAATTGCTTGAAGACGATCTTCCCCTTCCCCACTTTTGCCGCTGAAAAAATCCATTCGATCTTTGACGGAGCGCCTACCGCATCCACGGACGGATGCATCGTGATCGTCTGTTTTAGAATGTAAACGCCTGAATTATCGATTCCGACTTCCCAACGATAACCGGTGGATGGGTTATCATCGACGATAAAACAGGCATCCTCGCCGCCGATTTTCAAAAGATTATCAAAATACGGGGTTAATAAAATAAGGCTTTGAGAATTTCCATTGCAGTCGGTATTCTTTTTCGGACCGGACGTTTGTTTGGCGCTTAATGTCACGCCCAGAAAAACGACAAAACATAAAACCAATATTACCAATAAATTTTTCATGTTACCTCCTATTTTATATTTTTTATTGTTTTTTTTGTCAAATTACTGTGGAAGGCGTAACATTGATGGATTCGAAATTTTACCCCCGATGACCGATTTTAATCCATTTCTCTTTCCCATCCAACGCGAATTGGATACCCATAAGCATAAAATAATCAAAACGGATTGTCAAGGTGGAATTCTAAAAATTAAAAAAAAAGCGGATTTTGACAAAATCTTTACCATGTGCTATAGTGAAACAATGAACAACGCGTTATCTTCAGACATTCATAAAATAGTTTATACATCACTATTTGCCGCATTGACCATTGTCGGGAGTTATATTTATATCCCTATCCCGTTCGGTCCCATACCTCTTATATTATCGAACTTTTTTATTATGCTTGCCGGCCTGCTGTTGCCGCGATGGTGGGCATGCGGAAGTGTTGGCCTTTATCTCTTTAGCGGTGCCCTGGGGTTACCCGTATTTGCGGGAGGAAGCGGGGGAATCGTGCACTTTATCGGGCCCACGGGCGGCTATTTAATCGGTTATATGGTTGGCGTATTGGTTATTGCGTCCATTGTTGCATTCAATTCCAAATCCAAATCGAAAAAAAAACGTTCAGCGTCCGCCCACTCCTGGTTCAAGGATGCCATCGCGTTAATCCTGGGGTTACTGACCATGTATTGCCTCGGGGTTTCCTGGCTTAAAGTGAATCTGGCCCTAAGTTGGGACAAAGCCATTGCCCTGGGTGTGCTTCCTTTCCTGATCGGCGATAGTATTAAACTGGTTGCTGCGGTTTCTCTGGCAGGGGTTCTTCGTCCACGCATCCCTCCCCAGGTCACCCATTAAAGCGACCCATTAACATCGAGTATTGAATCCCATGAGTTTGTTGGAAATTCAGAATTTAACGCACCGGTTTCCGGATGGAACCGTTGCGATTCGAAATATCAATTTAAAAATCGAAGAGGGAGAATTTATCGTTCTGGCCGGGCGGAATGGATCCGGCAAAACCGTACTCGCCCGTCATCTGAACGGCTTGTTTTTGCCCACCCTGGGAAAGGTGCTTTTGGAAGGAAACCCCATAACCGATAATCTGGTCCATGCCCGAAAACGAATCGGGTTGATATTTCAAGATTCCGACAGCCAGATCATCGGGCAAACCGTTGAAGACGATATCGCGTTCGGACCCGAAAATTTAAAGCTTCCGCGGGAAGAGATCACCCACCGCGTCAAGGAGTCGCTCGCGGCTGTCGGCTTAACCCACCTGGCGTCTTCGGCCCCGCATCAACTGTCGGGGGGTGAAAAACGGCGGTTGGCAATTGCCGGCGTGCTGGCCATGGCTCCCAAAATGATCGTATTTGACGAACCGTTTTCCGCATTGGATTATCCCGGAGTCGTTCAGGTTTTAACCCAGATTGTGTCCCTCCATCACGAAGGGCACACCATCATCGTGATTACGCATGAGCTTGAAAAAGTACTGGCCCATGCCAACCGACTGATCCTCATGGAAAAAGGACACATCGTCGAAGACGGAGACCCGGCAGCGCTGATCGGTGAAGTGGAAAAATACGGAATCAAAAAACCGTATGGCGAGGGGCGAAGCATCCGATCCATGACATGGCTGCGTTGAATATCTTTCATTATCGAGCCGGGGATTCGATCCTTCATCGGATGGATCCGCGATTTAAACTCATTTGTATCATTTTATATACGACAGCCGGGCTTTCGGCAAAACTTTCCGGACTCATTGCCTTAACCGTGATCCTCACCCTGGGCCTAATCCTCTCGCATCAGCCGATGGTAAAGATGTTAAAAGAAATCCGGGCGTTTTCCTTTCTCTTGTTGATGATTATCTTAAGCCGGGCCATGAGTCATGGGGGAAGAGACATTATTTCCGGCTTTTTTTTGGCATGGGGTCTTTTACTGATCCTGATTCTGGGGAGTCTGCTCATCGCAACGACCCCGATCGATCGGTTACGAAACGGCGTGAAATGGTTTTTCCGCCGCATTCCCTTTCTCCCCTCCGGGCGCATCGCGGTAATGCTGGGGTTAACCGTGGCGTTGGTCCCCCTGATTTTCGATCAGGCATCGGAGATGAGGGATGCGCAAAAAGCCCGATGTATTGATTTGAATAAGAACCCCATTAAACGCATCAAACTCTTTGCGTATCCCCTGTTGAGCCGAACATTGAGACGGGCCGACGAAATCGCCTATGCCATGGAATCGCGATGCTATTGCGACGACCGAACGGAAGTGTTATTGAAAGCAAATCCTCGCGATTGGCTGATACTGCTGGTTTCTGCGGCTATTTGTTCAGCGGTGTGGTATTCTTCCAAATTTTAACGCTGTTTGATCGCTTCGGTGGGGCATACATTGGCGCATGCGGCGCAATCGATGCACTTTCCTTCATCAATTTTATAAATGTCGCCATCGGATATGGCTTCGACCGGACATTCGGACTGACAGGTTCCACAAGCAATACAGGTTGGTTCGATATAATGTGACATACTTTTTCTCCTTTTTGTTTGAAATGAAAAACGAATCATACCCTAAATTAAATAAAAAAACAAGTCTCGGTTTGGTTTGTTTGTTTATTTGTTTTCGCGTTCATTCGCTTTTAAAACGTTTTTTGGGGATGAGTGCGATAAAATAGGTTTACAATTCTCATTTTTTTTGATATATTACTGATTTAGCAAACAACCTCCGAGTCCATTGAGCTAAGGGATGCCCTGTCATCCTATGCCGATTGACCGGTAAGGGTTTAACTGGAAACGGTTGAGCCTCTCGCATTTAGAAAGGAGGAAAAATGAAACGGTATATATCGTTAATTAGTTTTTTAGTTTTAGCGCTGGTGATGGTTTGGGGCCATCCGGCGTCCTTATCGGCCGCAAGTAAACAAACGATAACGCTTGCGTCAACGACTTCAACGCTGGATTCGGGATTTTTCGATGCGTTTATTCCCGTGTTTGAAAAGAAATTCAACTGTCAGGTGAAAGTCATCGCCGTTGGAACCGGTCAGGCCATGCGTTTGGCCCGAGATGGAAATGCCGATGTGATCCTG
This sequence comes from Candidatus Omnitrophota bacterium, assembly GCA_050258455.1. GTDB lineage: Bacteria > Acidobacteriota > Aminicenantia > UBA2199 > UBA2199 > JAKAGC01. Next base: position 22,933 of record JBLMYT010000068.1, read on the forward strand.
GTTCACGACCGGCCGTCCGAAGAAAAATTTGTGGCCGAAGGGTTTGGGGTCAAGCGCCTCGATGTGATGCACAATGATTTCTTCATTGTGGGTCCCAAAGAGGATCCCGCCGGGATCAAAGGGCTCAAAGCCCTCGACGCCTTTAAAAAATTGGGAAGCAGCAGCAAACCCTTCGTTTCTCGCGGCGACGATTCCGGGACCAATAAAAAAGAGTTGAGTTTGTGGCAGAAGGCCAACATCAAACCGGGCTCCTCCTACATCGAGAGCGGCAGCGGCATGGAAGCCACCCTTCGCATCGCCAATGAGAAAAAGGCCTATACGCTCGTTGACCGGGCCACCTGGTTGGCTCACCAAAAAGAAGTGGACACCCTCGATATCCTGGTCGAAAAGGATCCGGTGCTCTATAATCCGTATTCGGTCATCGTGGTGTCGCCCGCCAAATTTCCCTGGGTTAATTTCAAATTGGCCACGGCCTTTGCGGATTTTATTCGGGGACCCGAAGGACAAAAAATCATTCGCGAATTCGGAGTTGACCAATTCGGCGAGCCCCTCTTTTTCCCTGATGTGATTAAATAAAACGAAGTAATCGAGGTAATAGATGAAACATTTAATGCTAGTGACTTTACTCCTGGGGATCGTGGTGACGAATGGATTGGGATACGCAGCCGGTACCGATTCTCAGGGCGAGTATCCCAATCTGAAATTTACCGGTTTTGCCCGTGCGCGGTATACCTGGGATCTAACCCCGGGAAAGGTGGACGGATTCTCCATTGCCCAGGCCCGGTTCGGTATTACCGGCGATATTTCCAAATTCTTCACCTACACGTTTTCCATCGAAGGCACCAACGCCGACACGGAAAACCGAAAGATGGTTTATGATGTGTATATTGAAACCAGTATCGTTAAAAATTTCAAAATCCGGGTCGGTCAATTCAAGTATGCGTTCGGCCTGGAACAGACCACCCCGGATGCCGACCTGGAATTCATCAACAAAGCCGAAGTGGTGAACAACCTCATCAAACCGACCCGGGATATCGGGATTCAGGTGGCCCGGGAATTTGTGTTTGACAAGGTGCGAAGCAATTTAACGCTCGGATTAGTGAACGGAAGCGGTTCCAATATCGAGGATGAGAACAACCGCAAAACCTGGGTTGGCCGGCTGACCGTCACCCCGATTAAGGGGTTGACGCTGGGTGCCTCCTTTTACGATGGCACCACGGGTGTTGCCGATAAGAAAACCCGAGCAGGCGCGGAACTCCGATTCGATTATAAGAAATTCACGCTCAAGGCCGAATACATTTCAGGCAAAGACAAGACCGTAAAAAAAGACGGTTATTATGCGATGCTGGGCTACACGGTGCTGCCCTCGACCGTCCTGCTGGTGCGCTACGACAACTGGGATACGAACCGGAGCCTGGTCGATCGGGATATTTCCCGCTGGACCGTTGCGGTCAATTACTTTTTCGGCAAAAACATCCTCTGGCGGAACAACTACGAGCATCGGATCGAAAAACCGGGGATCAAAAACGATTTGGTCATGACCCAAATCCAGGTGAAATGGTAAATAGTCGTCTATTCGTCTCTTCGCCGTTTAACCGGTTGAACGTCATGAATGGGTAATGAATTATTTCCTGGATGGATTCAAGCAGGGGGTGATGCTCCTTTACCCTCCAAGGTCCGACATTTGGAGCATCATTTTCCTGTCCCTGGCCGTATCGGCAAGTGCGACAGCCATTGCCGGCCTCTTCGGCATTCCGCTCGGTGTGTTCTTATCCGTGGCGGAATTCCGGTTGAAGCGGGTGGTCATCGCGTTGCTCAACACGGCATTGGCAGTCCCGGCGGTCCTGATCGGGTTAATGGTTTACATCCTGATCAACCGCCGGGGTCTGCTGGGGGTTCTGGGACTCCTGTTCACGCCCTGGGCCATGATCCTGGCCCAGGCGCTATTAGCGTTTCCGATTATTACGGCCCTTTCCCTCTCTGCCCTGAAAGGGGTGGCCAAAGACACCCAAGATTTGGCGTATTCGCTGGGAGCGACCCGCTTCCAGATGGCGCGCGCCCTTATCCGTCAGGGAAAGTTTGCTTTTCTGACAGCCATCATCTCCGGTTTTTCGCGGGTCATCGGCGAAACCGGGATGAGTCTGATGGTCGGCGGAAACATCAAGGGCGAAACGCGGGTGATGACCACGGCCATTTCTTTGGAGACGATGAAGGGAAATTTCGAATTCGGGATTGCCCTGGGAATCGTCCTTCTCCTGGTTGCCTTGATTGTCAATGTGTTTTTGCAGGTCACGCAGGGCAAATAACCTAAAAGGATTCGGCGATGCAAACAAAAATCCTTGGGCTGACGAAAACGATGGATCGGCACCCGGTATTGAAGGGCATCGACATGGAATTTCAAACCGGGGCGGTCAATGTCATCATTGGGCCCAATGGAGCGGGAAAAACCACCCTGCTTCGCCTCATCGGTCTTCTGGAAAAACCGGATAACGGTCACATTCGATTCGATAACCGCTCCGTCCATGACCTGACCCGAACGGAAAAAACAGCGGTCCGCCGAAAAATCGGTTTTGTGTTTCAGCATCCGTTGATCCTGGAAGGAACCGTTTGGCATAACATGACCTATGGGCTTCACGTCCGAAAGAAAGCGATCGATGAGGGGGCGCTCGAAACCATGCTTGAACGGGTCGGACTTCGGGGAAAGATCCGGCAGGAGGCGAAAAAGCTTTCCGGTGGGGAAAAGCAGCGGCTTCAACTGGCGCGGGTCATGCTGCTGGAACCCGAGCTCTTTCTTCTGGATGAACCCACGGCGAACCTGGATCCGCTGAGTACCCGAACGATCGAAACCCTGGTGATGGAGATTGCCCGGAGCGGAAAGACCGTGGCCCTATCGACCCATAATCTCGCGCAGGCCCGGATGCTGGGGCACACATTTTTTTTTCTTCAGGACGGGCAATTGGTTCAGCAGGGCAGTGCGGATGAAATTTTTCAGCGCCCCGTGTCTCTGGAGATTGCCGAATTTGCGTCCACGGAAAACATCCTTTACGGCGACATTACAACCGAGGGGGAGCAGGTCTTTCTTCAATCCAATGGATTACGGATTCGGGTCGTTACCCCGCTCCGGAACGAGCGAGTCGCCGGGGTGATTCGGGCCGAAGATATTTTGATTTCCCGGGAACCCATCGATTCCTCGGCGCGCAATTCCTTCCGAGGAAGCGTGCTCCGACTCACCGAAATGGGGATGTTTCTTTCGGTTGCGGTCGAATGTCAGAGGCAAACGTTCATTTCATTCATTACCAAAGAATCGGCCCGGCTCATGGAATTGCAACCGGGTCGAGAGGTGATGGTGACGTTCAAATCCACCGCCGTTCATCTCTTAAAAATCTAAAAACGCTAAGATCTACTCCAATGCCGAAATGGCTCAAAAATAAGATATCAAAAATCTTTCCCAAAATATTTTAAGAAAAAAAATCAGGCTCTGACTTGACAATCCATTGCCTTATCTTTATACTTAATTTTCATATTTATAAGGAGACCCATATGTATCGCAAGGAGAAAGCGTTTCGGATACTTTCAATCATCACAATAATAGTTTCGATGTGGCTTATACCACACAATATCTTGTTCTCTCAGGATAGCATGAGCGAGAATGAAGAATCTGAATCCAAAACCGAAAAATTATTCAAAATGTCTCTGGAAGAATTGATGAATGTCAAGGTGATTACCGCGGGGCGGTCTCCGGAAAAAATCGCCGATATTCCGGCCAGTGTCGTTCTGATCACCCGAGAAGACATTGAAACGTACGGTTATTCCTCCCTGACCGAGATATTGGAAAACATCCCCGGCCTATTCGGGATCAATGATTATGATGAAAGCGGGATGAATTTCGGGGTCCGAGGCTTTTGGTCAGGGTCTGCCAATAAGAATATGATCATTTTGGTAAATAATGTCCCTCAGGTCAGTGATTTTGTATCCAATTATCCCTTGAGTAAAATCATTGTACCGGTCGAGGCCATCGATCGCATTGAAATCATTCGGGGTCCTATGTCGGTCATTTACGGCAGCGGAGCGTTTTATGGGGTGATCAATATCTTCACCAATGATTCTGAATCCCCGAACATGGTCGCCATGGCCGCCGGTTCTCAGGGTACCCAAAAAATATTTGGCCGGGCAACGGGTCAGGAAGGAAAATTAAATTATTCATTTAATGCGTCTATTTTAAATACAGAGGGCATCGATGTGGCGTTGAAAGACATGGTAACCGATTTCTCTCAGTTTGAAGAGAAAGATTTTACAAATAGCCGCACGAAAGATAAACTGGGACGAAATGAAAAGTATTTCAACCTTTCGAGCGCGTTCAAAGACTTCTCCCTGGATATTACGCACACTCAGGTCAAAAAGAAACTTTATTTCGGTTTCCCGACTGTCGAAGAGGGCTCCATGGACTACATCACCTCCACCAATGTGACACTGGGAATTAAAAAAGAATTGAGCGATGCGATTCGGGTGGACGGTAAAATCACGTATTCCGAGAATCGGGATTCGTATAGTTTCAAAGATCTTCTCCCCGAGTATTATGGGGCCCAGGTCGTGCAAACCAATGCGGTCGAAGGTCAATTAAACGCGTTTATCAGCGCAGCCCCGAACATGGACATCAGCTCGGGTCTATATTGCCGTTCGATTTATTATGCCGATAGTACGCTGAGAATATCCAAGGCCAGCTTAAATCGATCGATTTTCTTGGGCAAGGGGGATCAAATTGGGACGTATGCGTTCTATACCCAGGTCAATTATAGCCCATTCAACAAATTACGGATCATCCTGGGAGGGCGGGTCGAACAAAGCCCCAAATATCAGATTGACCGACGTACCCCGGATCCCAACGACCCGAAAAAGTTTATAACTAAGATTGCTAATCTTCCTTCAGAAAATAAAATAGAATTTATTCCCCGTGTCGCCGCACTCTTTTATTTAAATGAGAATCATATTATTAAATTCCTGATTGGAAAGGCCATCAATCAGCCCTCTTTCTTCCTGAACGAAAAAAATGTCTTTGATCAAATGGAAGAGGAAAATCCCAAATATTTGAAACCGGAAGACATTCAAACCTATGAACTGAATTATATCGGTTCGATTTCCCCCCGGTTTACACTGAATGCGAGTCTGTTTCGAAATATCCTGAATAATCTGATCACACGGATCGTAAAGTTTGATACCTCATCAGGGACGTTCAATTATGATTCCTGGTCTATAAATGAAGGGAAATTCATTACCAATGGTCTTGAGATGACGCTCAATGCCGAACCTGCAAACAATTTGAGGTTCGAGTTCAGCGGAACCTATCAGAAAACCACCGATAAAAAAATGAAGGCGAATAACCCGGTAGCGTATTCCCCGGACTTTCTGGGATACGTGAAGGCCTCGTACACGCACCGGTACTTCATCCTGGCCTTAACCGGCAATTACGTCGGGGCCATGGAGACGTTTTGGACCGTGCCCAGAGACGCCTCAACCCCAAAGACGCCGCCGCCGGACCCAAACCTGGGAAAGCGTCTCGGCGAACGAGTTCCCGGTTATTTTAAATTAAATGCCAGCTTAAGAGTCCCCAATTTGTTGATCAATGGGTTATACCTCGAGGCCAGGTGTTCCAACCTCCTCAACGCCGAAATTCGCTATCCCGCTTCTGCCAACAACTATTGGATGAACCGGGGCACACTCGGCGACGGCCGGACATTCCTGGTTTCTCTCGGGTATAAATTTTAATTCTTTCTAAATTCCCACTGATTTTTAACTTTTTACGATTTGCGTTACCTTGATCATTCCTGCCGCCGATACGGTGATCTTATAACTCGAACGTCCGTTTTCCACATAGATGGAACACAACGGCACAATGCTGCCGGAGGGGTAGAACACGGGAGAGGCATTGAGCGAAAACAAGACGTCTCTTTCCAGAGCGAATTCTTTATAACTCTCCCACACGGCAAACGGTTTTTTCTTTAAAACAATCCGGTCCGTCTCAATCGTAAACTTGACCGGGACATTCATGAATATGGCGTCATACCGGGCCGTACTCAAGGCCGAGGTGCAGGTTCTCAAGCCGGCCGTAACTTCCATGTGAGTGGAAAATGATTTCAATCGCGGGACGCCGACCATCAGGACCATGGAGATGACCCCCAATCCCACCACCAGCTCGATCAGGGTCATTCCCTTTGGTTTCAACTGATTGTTCTTCGTGTTGTTTTTCGTGTTATTTCTCGTTTTGTTTTTCTTATTCATTCGCATCCGTAATCTCCTCAATAAATTGAATTAAAAATCGATCGATGTATTTAAAGTCCCCCATGTTGAAATAGTTGTCCGCTTCAGGCGCAGCCGGCAGATAATCGACCGACAGGGTCCCGTTGTTTTCCAGTTCGGCACAGGCCAGGCTGCCGGTCAATCGAAGATCGCTGCTGGTATTGGTAAAGGTTCCATTGGTGATAATCGTGGCTTGAATCACGGCCTGATCTTTTTTATTCACCACGACCCCGGATTTGTCGCTTCCCCGGTTGAAGAGGTCGTCTTTGGCGCAACTCAATTTGAGGTTAGTCAATGGCATCGTCTTGAGCGACAGGTTCCGGGGCTCGGTTTCCAGGTTGGTGCCAATGATCGCTTTCCCGGTCACAAACAGCGAGATATTGGAATTATCCAAAAACGCGGGACCACCTTCCTGCTCGATGGACCCGACATCCCCGTTTACAATGATCTTCTCCTTGTATAACGTGGCCGCTTGGATGGTGCTCTCCCAGGAGGTAACGTATTTTTCGCCCGGTTTGTAACTCAACTCATAGGGAACGCCCTGGGCGGTGATTTTGATCTTCTGGATACGGGAACGGCAATCGGCAACAAAAACCAGCCGATCGACATTCCCCTGAATCACCACTGACTCGACATTCGAGTTGTCCAGCGCGAGGTAGATCCCATCGGGGATCGGAAGATCCGAGATGGGAAGATGAAACTTGGCCCGGATCTGGGCCCAGCTTAAGGTGGTTGCCGAAATCTTTAAGGAATCGATCAGGTATTTGGAGATATTGAATTCGGCAGCCGTTTGACCGATAAGCACGTTTTTGTTGCTTTTATTGGTTATATGATTTTCTTCCAGGAACGTCTCGACAGGGACGCTGATTTTCGTTTCAACGACCAGGGGAGCCGACGTTAAAGGGACTTTTCCGGACAACAAGTCGATGAGGATTTCTGCATTCAGGGTATAGGGGAACCGATCATCCGATGCCTTAATGGCATCCGATATCCGGATTTTCGTATACCCTGGCTTTGCAAATTCCGTAAACCGAAAGGAATGGGTGATGGCATACCGGTTATCGATGACCACGCCGGGAAAATGGTAGGCATTAAAATAATCCTGTTCCGGCTGGTTGTACCCTTCGAGTTTTTCCTGGAACATGTGTTCGCGGATATGGTGAAGATGAACGATGAGGGTCTGATAAAGCCGATCGGTTTCGTTTATTTTGAGACTCCTTGCCTGTGTAATCCGGGTATGGGCAATGCTGAAGGTAAATACGCTTAATCCCACCATGGCGATAAAGATGAGAAAAATCAGGGTAATCATGATACTGCCCGTTGAAAGGTTTTTCCGTTTGTTCATAAGCCCGCCTCCATATGGGGTAAGAAGATATAACCTCTCACCTGCTCTTTCTCATTGACTTCGATCCGATAAAAAACCGAGCGTACCTCCGGGTAAAAGGTCACGCTAAAATCCGTGACATTATCGATGAGGGGCTGAAAATAACCGGCGTTCACTTTCCGTTTCAGGGTATTTTGTTGCAGGTAATGTTTGTACTCGATCTCCTTTAAAATGACGGCCACGGAGTTGACGGGATAGTTGTTTTTAAGAAGGGTCGTCAGCGTGACCTGACTCCCGCTGAGCCCTTTGATTTCATTCACCTCGTACTGTTCGCTCCCCGGATCATAGATGAGGATCTTGCGTTTGAGTTGAAAATAGTCGTTGCGGTTCACCTTGATGATATTGGTTCCGGCAAACGCAGTTTCCAGAAGGCTTTCATCATCGGTTCCATAGGTTACCTTGAAACTGACATCGCTGTTTTCAAACAGCGGAAAGGTTAAAAACCGGGCGGGATCCTGGAGGCGCATGCCGCACTTGGTCAGATCCGACCGGATCACATCGATGGTCTGGAATATCGATTCCATTCGCTGCTGGTTGGAGATGACTTTCTTTGAATTTCGGATCGATTCTCCGACATTGGCAACGACAAACGTTAAGACACTCAGACTGATCGTTAAGGCGACAATCACTTCCAATAAACTAAATCCTTTAATCATAGACGTTCTCCTTTACTGGGTTGATGTATTTTGATTTATAAAAATCGGTTTGTTTGGTTAATGTTTGGTATTGGATTCGGGTGGCAATCGTCACCCGGATGAGTTTCAATGACGGGGTGAGAGCAGTAATATGCCAGGCCAATTCATAGGGCGACGACGTTTCGGAATAATCCCCGGCGTTGAGTTCGGGCGAAGCAAAGGGCCGGGCGAGTAAATAATTTTTACGGTACTCCAGTTCCTGCATCATCACAAACCGGGTGTGAGATTTTGCGCTGCTATCCAATCCATGTATAATAAATAAAGAGATGGAAATGACAGCAAAAGCAGTCAGTATCAGCGAAATCGTGGTTTCAACGATCGTAAATCCTTGAAGATGATGACGATGATGATGATGATGATGTTTATTAAAATAAAAACCCATGCTCATGTGACCTCCATCACACCGAAGGGAGATCAATTCCAGTGCCAATGAAAGGTGGTGAGAGGAGAAATGAACGAATGATCAGGATATAAACCTTTTTCTTTCATGCAATCCCTGAGAATGGGGAGCGCGATGCGTAAAGGATCGTTGACGATTGACCCGTTAATCGCCCGGGGAGAGTCAACCATCCTTGACGACGATGAAGAGAAGGTAAAACAGGAAAATTTTTAAAACCCTTGATGCGACAATACTTTTGAAATTTTTTTTTTATCGGATGCGGGTTGGCATGCGAATTGGTAGGGTAAGGGCGGAGGAAAAAAAAATGACAATGACAAGTTTTAAAAAGTATGTTTCAGTGTTGATCGTGGTAATGGTTCTGGCTATGTTTGCTACAGATGGTTATGGAGCAACGAAGATTAAGCTTTCGCCCGATGGCAAGAGCCCGGCAGTGATTAATATCAATACGGCCGGTGTGGATGAATTAACCCGGTTGCCGCGCGTTGGCGAAAAGATGGCTCGACGGATTATTGAATGCCGTGAAAAAAACGGTAAATTCAAGAAGCCCCAGGACCTGATGAAAGTGAAAGGCATCGGTGAAAAAAGTTTTAAAAAACTCGAAAAGATGATCACCATCTGATGATCGATGATCGATCATCGATGATCGATCATCGCATGACCCGGGAAGCGGATGCCCGATGACCGCATCCGCAATCCCCGGCAATTGAATTTTTTAAATCGTCCATAGAGGAGGAAAAAATGGTTGAAGAAAGAACCAAAGACATTTGCATGTTGCTGATTTACCTGACCGGCTGGGAAGAAGACCGGCGGAATGGGCAACCCGGTGAGAAAATATTCAGGTCATGGAGCGGGTATTCCTTCGATATCCTGAAAGAACTTCAAGCCAGGAAATTGATCATTCAATATTACAACGCCAAGTCGATCATTATCACCGAAGAAGGCAGACGCCTGGCCGAGGAAATCAGAAGAAAACTGTTTAACACCAATGAACCGTTAATCATCAAACAACGGCCTCAACATTAACGTCATGAGGCTTAAAATCGGCTGCGGATTGCAACACGCGCAATTGGCAGCCGATTTTTAATTTTACCCTTCTATCAATTATCATGCCCTGTCGTCGGCATTTCTCTTTTATCCCTCATATTATCCATAGTGATTTGGACTCTTTTCGTGTCGTGCATAATCGTATGAGCGAAAGAGACTCCTTTGAAAGGCGTTTACCCAACAAAAGTTTGAGCGGATCCGCGTATGGTCGGTGATGCCATCCCAAAAGTTTAAGCTGCCATGCATGTGGTTGGTGATGCCATCCCAAAAGTTGACGCCGCCATACATGTGGTTGGTGATGCCATCCCAAAAGTTGAAGCCGCCATGTGACATGATTGGTCCCGCCACCTCAAAAGTTGGTGCTGCCACGTGATATGATTGGTCCCGCCATACCAAAAGTTGGAGCTGCCACGTGACATGATTGGTGATGCCATGCCAAAAGTTGGAGCTGCCATGTGACTGGTTGGTGGCGCCTCGCTAAAAATTGGTGCTGCCATGTCAAAAATTTCTCGTCCCTCCCTCTCCTCTATTTTTTAGCTGCTCGCTTTTCACGCGCCTAATTGATCACTTTCTTTCTTATTTCCTTTTAAATTTGAAAGGTGTTCTTTTATCATCGGTTCAAATTTTTTACTTAATTCAATGAAATGAAAAATCAATCCGTGATAGATCACCGGGACTTGCAAGTTTTCAATCATTTCATAAATTATAGGATCGTCAGGTAAACCAGGATATAACTCCTTTAAATTTAATCTACCGGTAGAAGAGGTATTTTTGCCAGTTATTAACCAATTTAAGTCGGTTCCGGTTATATTATGGAATTTCTCAAGAGTATCTATCTTTGGGATATGCTCACCCGTCTCGTAACGGTTGTAAGTTACCTCATCCAAATTAAGTTTTTCAGCCATAAGCTTTTGAGAGACTTCAAATTTTTTTCGGGCTTCTCTTAAGCGGATTGAAAAGGGGGTTGAATTACGATTTTTGGCCATGTCTTATCCTTGAGTTAATATTTTTTAAAATCATCCTCTTTAAGGGATGTCCGGCAATGCTTAAAAGGCTTTCTTTTCTATTTTTCATAACAGTGATTTTATACCAGATTTCAAGCTTTATCAATCAATGGTTATCGATTTATTGTTTTTTTATCCAAAAGGTAACTCGTTTGCAGCTCCATCTCGATGAGTTCCCTGTCGCGAAGCCTGAACCGATAGAAGTCAGCTAAAATTTGGTGCCTTACAACTGCGGAACATTTAAATAGGTAAAGAAAAAATTGTTCTTCATTGCTTTCCGGCGGCTTTTCCATTGGGCCGGTATCCATCCCGTGGTCTCTGTTTCGGCTCGCCTGTCATCTTGAAACATTGGCCTCACCGAGGAGTAAGAAAACAAAAACCTTTAAAGGAAATAAAAATACACAGAATCTTTAAAATGTTATTGAATATTGTTGGTATTTTTGATAAAATATTCTATGAAGAATCCAAAAGAGGCTTCAAACCAATTAACTTTGTTTAGTCAAGCAAAAGTAATAAACCGGAAGACCTTTTTAAATCCATTATCCATAACGGATAGTGGTGAAACAAGGGGATTGATTCCACCGGTTCAAAACCTCGCAAAATACCTAATCTATGACGAAGAAATATTTTATTTGTCATTTCCCTTATTTTATACCATAATATCTATAATTAAAAAAGGAGAATCCAATGATTAAGAAGACACTTTTTATTTATGCTGTTTTAGTAATTTTTGTTGGAAATGCGTATTGCCTTTTCCAAGGAAACGGGATTGAAAAAATAATTCAACCAAATGGGCTCCAAATTTCGAGCTCCACATTAGCAGCGGGATGCGAAACAAATATCGCATTGGCAGCATGTTATTTATTTAAGTCAGATTCTGATTTTAAACAGTATTTGGGATATATCGAGATCGGTGAATTCCAAGATCTCTTTATTCAGTCTGCTATTGATAATTTATTGAAATCCAATGAGTACTATTTGAAGGCATACAGTGAATTCTGTTTAAAAGACCCGCTGCCAGAAATGGTGGAAAAGCTGAAAGTCTTTGATTACAATGGGTTTATGATAAAGAAGACGTTGAATCCTGTAATATTTAATAAGGTCAAATCCTTTTTGCAAGTTGCAAATGGAAAAGGTGTTATTACAGCATTCAATACAGAAATAAAAACCATTTTGGGTATTCTTCAGAAGCAAACCTTAACAATTTCCGAATTATCAGAAATAAACAGAAGATATAATGAACTCTTATTATTCGGCAATTACATTTCCGAAGTGATGTATAATTTATAAAGCAGTAGGAGAGATCCATTCAATGGTATCCTCCCTTAAACCGAACATCATTTAAAAAATTTTCGAATATGGTTTCTAATCTTTTTCAATGTCCCGGATATCTTGCTCAATGAAGCTTTTATTTTCCATTTTAAATCGAATAAATTCTTGAATGACTGGCTTAATTGCTTCAAACTTCTTAAGAGATCTCCTTTCTTCTGCGCTCTTCCAGCTCCATCTCGATGAGTTCCCTGTCGCGAAGCCTGAACCGACAGAAGTCGCTTAACATTTGGTGCCTTACAACTGCGGAACATTTAAATAGGTAAAGGAAAAACTCTTCTTCGTTGCTTTCGGGTGGCATTTTCATCAGGCGGTATCCAATCCCATCGGGAACTATTGAAAATAATACTAATATATGGTATTATAACACAATAAAATAAATAAGGAGGAATCATGGCTTCCAAATTAGGTTATTCGGATTCGCTATTCGAATCAGCTTTATTTCTTGATTCTCTACCCATGAATTACAAAAATTATGGCGAGTGTCAAGCAACATGCATCGAATACTGTTTAAGCTGTTATGTAGGATGTTCTAGCGGACCCAAAGGGGTGCCGGATCCGGATCTTACTTAGTATCTCAAAAATTACGATAAGGGCGTACTTCGTACGCCCAGCTTTTCATTTCAAACCGTCTTGATCCTTTTCCTTTTATATGCTATAATTCAATTTTTATAGTAGGAGCAAGAATGAACTCGCTTAAGGAAAATGATCGCTATATTTTAAACGAAAATTACTTATTGAAATTTGATCAGAAACGTTTCGAATTGATGCCTAAATGCACCAATAGCCTATATCAAAATTATTCAGATGAAGATACACCCGAAGATATTTTTCTATCCGTTCACCCTATGCTTGCTTTAATGCTTTATTTGTTTGATGGAATACGAAGCGTGCAGGAAATCATTGAAACTTATTCTCAGATAGCAGGTTTTAATAAAGAATATATTGGGACCTTTGTCAGAAACATGATCAAAGAACTCACCATGACTCAAGAGGGGAAATATTTAAAGTTTGGAGAGAACTTATTCTATCTGCCAAAAAATTTATTATTGAAAAATCGTAATCCTCAATACAGAAGAAACTTAACCATAAATGACTTTCTGATCCCGAAGGATAATTTGGATTTAGAAAGCATGCGATCCTTTATTCCCTCTGATTGTATAATGGAGATTAATTTTAATTGTTTTACGGATTGTGTCTATTGTTATGCTGATCGACGGAAGGATATTGCCACGATGCCAATCGAAAAAATTAAAGAAATTATTAAAGAGGCAAAAGATTTAAGAATGAGAGGGATCGATTTGAGTGGGGGGGAGGTCTTTTTATACGAAAATTGGGAATTACTCATCAGGGAATTACTGGAAAATGATTTCACGCCTTATATATCAACAAAGGTTCCATTGAATGAAACCACAATAAAAAAATTAAAAGATCTGGGTTTAAAAGGTATTCAGATTTCTCTTGATTCACTTCAAAAGGAGGAATTGAAGCCGATTTTACATGTAAGCGATGATTATTTACCTCGTATGATTAAAACTATCGAAGCGCTTGATAGGGAAGGAATAAAAATTGCTACCAACTCCCAAATAACCACAATTAATGAAGGCATGCACAGAATAAAAGAATTATTTGATTTTCTTGTTAAATTAGATAATATTAAATCCATACGTTTTGGAGCAGTAGGATATTCCTTATATCAAACAAAGAATAATTTTGAAAAAATTTCAATATCGATTGAAAAGATTTTAAAAATTGAAGAACTGATTACTGAATATAAGGATAAGTATCCAGGTATTTCTATTTCTTTTTCAGGGTATACAGAAGAGTCATCCGTTATATGTGATAAAAAGGAGAAAGAAAAAAATTTTATCGGAAGAGTGAGATGTTCCGGAAATTTTTACGCTTTTGTCATTCTTCCCGACGGGAAAGTGACTATTTGTGAACAATTATATTACCATCCGAGGTTCATAATTGGCGATCTGCAAAAGCAAACGATTAAAGAGATTTGGAATTCAGAAAAGGCTCTTTCACTTTATAACCTATCCAGAGAAAGTGTAAGAGAAGCTAGTGCTTGCCGCACATGTGAACAATTCAATCCTTGCCACAAAAATAAGGGAATATGTTGGCGGAATATTCTAATTGCCTATGGTCATGAAAATTGGGACTTTCCAGACCCTGCCTGTCCTGAATCGCCAATGCCATTTAATAGATATTGGAATAAGTAAAAGGAGAAACCTAATGAGAAAAATAGTGATATTTTTTTTATTCCTCATCGCTCTTTTCAAGCCTTCTTATGGATTCTTTTTAGGAAATCAGGATGATGAAGGCTTTATACTTTATCCCCGTCATGTGAATGAAGGCCCGGATGGAAATATTTACGCTTATGATGAGAAGGACTCATATATAAAAGTATATTCACCCACGGGAAAATTTCTTCGAAAAATTGGCGGACCGGGTGAAGGCCCTGGTTATATCAAGCGAAATGACGGGGTTAATTTTGGATTTACCAACGATAATAAGTTATTTTTTACCGAGTACTTCCAGGGGCATCGATGGATCACAATCATGAACCTCGATGGGCATTATCAGAAAGTTGTTGCCCCTGACATCAAACGTGGTATGTTTGGGATTTCAAAGGCAATGGCCTTGCCGGATGGCGGGTTCATTATACATGCTGAGTTTATGGGCGGAACAGAGAAAAAAGGTCGATATTATTTGGGAAGCAATCGAAATGTAATTTATAAAATTGATTCAAAAGGTGCCATCATTTCAAAAATAAAAGAAGCCAGTTTTTTTACAACCCTTTCATTTGAAAAATTTGGTGGCGATTTAGGAATTCCTTTTTCTCCCAGATGCATATGGGACTCGATAAAAGGAGATGCGATAATTTACACGGAAGGAGCAAGTAAAAATTTATCGATACTAAATTCAGAAGGGAAATTAATCAAGGAAATAAAAACATCACTCCCCGATCCGATCAAAGTAACAGCGATGGACTTGAAGCAATGGCGTGACACGATGAGAAATTCGTTTATGGTTAATAGCCACCAGATTGAATTCTACAAGAAATTTGGGAAAGTAATCGAGGAATATACCGAATCAGTTTACAACCAAAAAACCATGATCCAAAGTATAGCAGTTACCCCATCGGGAAATATATTACTCACGGGGGCAATTAATGAAAATAAAGAAAATGATTTCTGGCTAGTCAGCGGAGCCGGAAAGATGCTTATTAATTTAAAATTAAAGATTTGGGGATTGGACATTTCCAAAAACTTTTTATTTCTCAGATTAAAAGACGCCGAAGATAATGAGTGCATCTATTGCCTTAAAAGAAAAGGGACAGAAGTTGTAGATTTAAAAAGATGTTTGGAAGTATTGAATAAAATAAAATAAGGTTAAAAAAAGGAGGAATCATGGCTTCTAAATTAGGTTATTCGGATTCGTTATTTGGAGCAGCTTCATTTTTTGACTCACTGCCCATGGGTTACAAAAATTACGGTGAGTGTCAAGCGATCTCATGCAGCGAAAAGTGTTTAAGCTGTAATTCTGGATGTTCTAACGGACCCAAAGGGGGGCCCGATCTTACTTAGCATCTTAAAAAATTTACGAGAAGGGCGTACTTCGGTGCGCCCAGCTATTCATTTCGAATTCAATATAGGGGGAGAATGTCAATTTATTTTAAGAGGCCTCTTTTTGCCTGCTCTCTTGTAACTCCATCTCGATTAGTTCCTTGTCGCGAAGCCTGAACCGACAGAAGTCGATTAACATTTGGTGCCTTACAACTGCGGAACGTTTAAAATGGTAAAGAAAAAATTGTTCTTCATTGCTTTCGGGTGGCATTTTCATCGAGCCGGTATCCAATCCCCATCGGGAAATATTGAAAATAATACTGATATATGGTATTATAACACAATAATATGGTATAGGAGAAATATAATGAAAAAGACTTCGATATTTGTTTTAATTTTTATTTTTATATCAGGTCTGATTAACTTCAACATTTTAAAGGCGGAAATCAAAAATGAAAATAAACCATTAAAAGGGACTTGGGATTTTAAATTAAAAAAATTATGGGAAGCAGAGAGCGCCACAGATGATTATATATTCGGACAAATTGCAGATATTCAAGTTGATGACGATGGTTTGATTTATGTCTTGGAATGGAAACAATATAAATTTTTTGTCTTTGATCAAAAAGGAAAATTTTTATATTCCTTTGGTAATAAAGGAGAAGGCCCTGGCGAATTCAGAATGGCATTCACTTTTTTCCTTGAAGGGCCGTATGTCATCGTGCCGGACGAAGGAAAAGTCCATTACTTTACAAAGAACGGAAAATACATAAAATCTTATAGTTGTAGCAACATGAATACCCCCAGGCTTTTTCTTGACGAATACCGATTTCTTACGGTTCGAGAAACTGAGGATAAAAAAGAGAAATTGGAGATTTTCGATCTTAATACCAAGAAATACACTGCCGTTGGCGGAGTGAGCGATGAGAAGGAATTGGCAGCTTCCGGAGGCGGACTGTCAGTGAGTTTCAAAGATGTCAATACAACGCCAATGGTTATTGCAGCTAAATATAATAATAATATTTATTTTGGGAAAAACGATCGCTATTTTATAAAAAAAATTAACCAATCAGGAAGAGAGATGCTTTCATTCTCTATTTCAGGAAGAGAGCAGAAGAAAATACCTGTAGAACTAAAACGCAAACGATTTGAAAAGGTCCGGGTCAATAACCAGAAAATGCCCAAGGAAATGGTTGATCAACTGGTAAAAAGCATGCCCGATTACTGCACCCTTTATAACCAAATAACTATCGATAAAAAAGGGTTGACCTACGTTTACGTGAATGATATGGCCAATGAGACCGGTCAGGAAATCGATATTTTCTCCCCCGAAGGCAAATACTTGTATCATGCCCATATCCAACTCCCCAAAGGCTTAAAGAAAGTGAGCCCATTTATTATTAAGGAAAGCAGTATGATTGCATTTGTAGAATTAAATGATGGGGAACAAAAAATGGTGAAATTCCAAGTACAGAAACCTTCTCTATAGCTTTTCAGAATGGGGTTCTTGAATAGAAAAAATATTTGATAATAAATATTGTATGGCTTTAAAGTTGACAAAGTTTTTCCTTTTATTTAAAATGAATAATTCAAAATAAAATATAATTAAGGTTAAAATGGAAGAAGAAATTAGACGCAATACAAAGTTTGGGAAAATCGAAAAATATACGGAGATTTTTAGGGGATTATGGGGAAACTCATTCTTTGTTTTTAGCGAATGAGTATCATTTCCAATTTACCTTTACCAATCTTAAATCAATATCATCACTACCTTTTAATTCGAATAAACCAAAGATTCCTTTATCGGTAAACTCAATTTGTTTATTCTTGGTATTTATATTTAAAACAAATATTCCGGTGTCAATTCGGGTTTCACAAATATATTTTCCTTCGGGTGAGTAAACCTGGAATATAGGAGCGCATTCTTTTATACATGGAATGTATTTAAAAATCAGGATATTTCCATCCGAGTCCACCTGGATGGAACGGTAATAGGGCAAATGGTCTTCGAATAATTTTCGAAAATCATATTCCTCTATTTTTGTTACCCTCAGTTTATAGGCGGTTTTTGAATATTTCGGATCATCCTTCATCTCATCGATGATAGATTTTTTATATTCATCGATGTAATCCTTCGTAACAGATTGAGGAACCATATTTAATTTAAAAGACTTAATTCTTCTCCCTTCCAAAGAATAAATATTGATCTCCGGCTTGTTGGAAACGCCGACCAGTAAATTGCCATCCTTTGTTTTGGCGAGAAATACGTCGCCATTGATATCTGGGAATGACATACCGGAATTGGGGCTAAACTTAATTGAATTCTTATTAAATAATTCTATCGTATCTATTATCTTTTCACTGCCCGATAGAATATCTTTCAGGATGACAACACATTTTTTTTTCTCGCTTTTTCTGTTGTCGGTTTCAAATTTGTAATTAAGATAAGCTATTCTGTTTTTTTTTAAAGCAATAGGAAAGGCAAACGCGGTTTTGGTTTTGACGACTTTAAAGCAGTTACCTTCAAAGTCGAATATACTCATTCTCAAATTAAGACCATATTCTTCAATCAATAAATATTTGTCATCAAGTATCGACAGACGCCCTGGGAAATAAAAGGTCAGTCGGACCTTGCCCTATTTGCCCCATCTTTTTTATTAATTCACCGGTATTTGAGAACTTGTATATGTTATGTTGCAGGCGATTAGAAACAAAGATGTTTCCGTTCGGTGCAATAGAAATGTTTTTATTGGGATCATAAAAGAGGGATATCCAATCGTTGTTTTTTCCAAAATTTGGATCCGGTTCCAATTTAATAACCCCTTTTTTGTAATAATCAATGAGTTTTGGAAAAAGTAAATGACTAAACAGTGATAATATAATAAAAAGATATACTTGAACTCTTACCATAGGATCTCCTTGTTTATTCTTATTTTTTAAATATTATATCCTGATTCAATTTTTTTTCCAATCCCTATTGTATATTTGGTCCAATTCCAAGGAAGGCAAGACATTTTTCCTCTTGAGCGACTGGCTTAATTGATTCAAACTTCTTAAGAGATCTCCTTTCTTCTGCGCTCTTCCAGATCCATCTCGATGAGTTCCTTGTCGCGAAGCCTGAACCGATAGAAGTCAGCTAACATTTGGTGCCTTACAACTGCGGAACATTTAAATAGGTAAAGAAAAAACTCTTCTTCGTTGCTTTCGGGTGGCATTTCCATCGGGCCGGTTTTCGATCCACATCCTGGTAAACCCTGTGCGTTGCAAATCGCAAAATATTCACCAATCCGCCATTATGCTTGCTTGACAAAAGTTTAATTCTGCGATAGAATTCCAATTTAACGGAAATATTCATTACAATGAGGAATAATTGAAGGTATCTCGATATAATACTTTTGTTTACAATGAAATCGATGAGGTTTACCTCGGCTATAATGCTGTTTCTGGCGGATTATACGTTTTTAATGAGATTCAATACCGTGAAATTGAAAAAATTCTAAAGGATCCGAATGACAATAAAACTATTGAAATTCTTAAAAAGAAATTAATCGATGCGAAATTTCTAATCGATGAGGATTTCGATGAAATTTCATTCCTTAAATTAAAAAACCGGACTGCTCGGTTCAATTCCAATGGACTTGCTCTCGTTATTACCCCTACGCTCAATTGCAATTTTAATTGCCCCTATTGCTATGTGGATCGAGAGAAAATCACAATGAGCCCCGAAACAGTCAATCGGGTAAAAAATTTTTTCGATTTAAAGCTAAACAAAATAGACAAAGCCTCTGTTTGCTGGACAGGCGGGGAACCTCTTATCGCACTTGCTGTTGTCGAAGAATTGACCAATCATTTCCGAATTATGGCGGGTAATAGCCATGTCGAATTCGAAAGCAGCCTTATTACCAATGGCTTTTTACTCAATTCCGAGATCATCGATCGCCTATTGGCATGCGGGATAACCAATTTACAGGTCACTTTAGACGGTTTTGATGAATTTCACAACCGATACCGATCAACAAAATCCGGAGAGAAAACGTTTTCAATCATATTAAAAAATATTGTTGAGGCTTCCAATCGCGGATTAAAAGTAATTGTTAGATCAAATATAGAAAAAATCAATTATGAGAGTGTTTTTAAATTGATCGATACACTGGCGGAATCCGGTTTAAATAACGAGAATATATTGGTCGCACCTTGCCCGGTTATGGATGTCGAAACGAGCAAAGGGCATTATTGCGGAAATTGTTTCAATGGTAAAGAATTCTCTGCGTTAGAACCCCATATCCTTTCATATGCCGTAAAAAAGGGATTTAAGATTAACAAATCCTTGCTGTCACCTATCAACACATTTTGTGGGGCTAATACAGCATCTCTTTTTGTAATAGACGCTTATGCAAATATTTTGAAATGCTGGTGTAACCTTGGAAGATCGGATAATAATAAGGTTGGATCAATTTCCGAAGACGGGAAGATTCAGCCCGATAATCTGAAAGGTCAGATGAAATGGATGTCATGGGATCCTTTCGATATACCGGAATGCAAAAATTGCGATGTCCTGCCTATTTGCATGGGAGGATGCATGTACTACAATGTCATGGGTGAAACGGATTCCATCGATATTGGGTGTTCCTTACGTAAATACAACCTAAACGAAATCTTAAAGTTATACTACTCCTTCTGTAAGGAAAGGGGAGATAAAAGACTTGAAAATTTTGTTGTACCAGGCAATTTACCTGACTTAGCGTAAACGTTAAATAAATTCGGAGGAATAATGAGTAAAAATGATCTTTTCACACCAGTTGAGTTAATCTCCCCTGATCATTCGGATGGTTTTCCCGACTCGACACTGGCGGTTTCGCTCACCTGCAACAAAGGTTATGTTTGCGGTGGTGGACAAGCGGATGTCTGATGAGGTGAAATATGAGCGATGAAATCAAAAATCTTTTCAGTCCAATTGAATTGATTGAAGCGACCGTCCAGAACCCGGATGAACCCGGATATACCTGCAATCTGGGGTATGTATGTAAAACCGGCAGTATAAACGTTTAATTGAACGTTATAACGGAGAAAACGATGAATAGTAATTTGTTCGAGCCGATGGAGTTAATTGAACCCCTTCCCCTTGAATCAGAGCTCGGAAACCCGGACGAACCAATTGTACGATGCGCTGACCCAGGCTATGTTTGTTGGGTAGGGGATAAAACATAGTAAGTGATCTGGAGATTCATTTATTCGTTTTAACGAATCTCCAAATATAGATAAGATTGAATGTGGAAAAAAAGTAATATCGGTCAAGTCCTGCTTTATTTGAGGCCTTACAAACGAAACGTTGCCATTGCATGGGGGCTGCTGTTATTAAATATTTTAATGCAGCTCCCCATGCCATTAATAACCATGTACCTGATCGATCACGTCGTTGCCTCCAAAAAGCTTTCAACGCTTCACCTATTGGCAATTGGCCTATTTTTATTTCTGATTTTACAATCGATTACAACCTTTATGCAACGCAGCCTCATCATCAAAATTCAGGGTAAGATCGTGACTCAAATTAGGCTCGATTTATGTCGGAATTTATTAAGCGCCCCGTTGAAATACTTTAATAGCGCAAAGGTGGGTGACTTGATTACCCGGATTACATCGGATGTGGCAAAACTGGAAGGGCTTCTTGCCACAACATTTGTTTCCTTTTTAACCGAATCCCTCACTCTATTGGTTGGGATCATTATTCTGATGTTTTTGCATTTCAAGCTGGCCATCGTTTCCCTACTGATTGTTCCCTTTTACCTTTTTACAATCAAGTTCTTTCGTTTTCGTTTAAAAGACGCAAGCGAGGCGATTCAGAAAGAGCTTTCCGGGTTGGCCAGCGCATTGTTTGAAGGCTTTTTAAGTATTTTTTTTGTAAGGGCTTTCGGAACGGAAAAGGTGGAATTGGAGCGGATGGGAACCGCTTTGGATAATACTTATAAAGCAAAACTAAAAAGCGATATCTTAAACTCCCTTGCGTTGGTTTCAGCGGATTTTATCGGTTCCCTGGGGAGATTTATTCTAATCTGGTATGGGCTGAGCGAAGTTATCCGCGGGTCGTTGACGGTTGGCGGATTCCTTGCGTTTAATTCCTTTTTAAGATATATCTACGATCCGTCACGAAACCTTATGAATTTGAATGCCACGATCCATCAATCGGCAGCATCATTGGACCGAGTAAACCAGTTAATTGAAGATACCGAAAAAAACGAAGAGAAAGATGGTAAAATCGAATTGACGGAAATAAAGGGGAAGCTGGAGTTTGATGGCGTCTCTTTTGGTTACAACAGCGAACGAGGTGCTGTATTAAAGAATATAAATTTTTGCGTGGAGCCTTCGCAATCCATCGCTATCGTAGGTCCCAACGGTGCAGGCAAATCGACATTAATTAATTTGATTCTTCGATTGTATCACCCGGATAGCGGGATCATACGATTGGATGATACCAATATTACGCATTTGAAAGGTCAATGGCTGCGCTCTCAGATCGGTTTTGTGCCTCAGGATATCTATCTATTATCCAACACGCTTGCATACAATATCTCGTATGGAACCCCTTCCACCTCTTTGGATGACATCATGGATGCGGCCAAAAAAGCAGATGCCCATGAATTCATTATGAAATTACCCGATGGTTATCAGACCATGGTTGGCGAAAGGGGCACTAATTATAATTTTTCCGGGGGAGAGAAACAACGCATTTCAATCGCACGGGCGTTCTTAAAGAATCCCAAAATCCTAATTTTCGATGAAGCACTATCCTCGATCGACAATGAGTCATCTGTCGCGATTCAAAAAGCCTTACAAGAATTGATGCAAGGTAAAACATCCTTTATTGTTGCCCACCGGTTGTCTACGGTTGTAAATGCTGATCAAATTCTGGTCTTCGATGGCGGGAATTTAGTTCAATCCGGGCCCCACAGGGCACTGGTTGAAATAGACGGACTGTATAAACGATTATATGAAAAAGAGTATTTTAAGGAGTTAGCATGAAGAATAAAAAATTGATGTTGGTTATTTTTTCGATCTTATTGTTTTCCCCATTCATTTTCACAATGAGTATGGAAAATAGCACGCCGGAGAACGAAGGCCTTATCCTTCGAATGAACAATAAAGAGAATCAATTGATCATTAACGATACTGCCGTGGGTGATCCGCGCGCAAAAGTCCAAAAAGTTTTCTTTAATGGAAAAGATTATACCGATTATATTAAGGATTTAATGAAAAGCAATCGCCTGGCTTTTGGATCCAGCAGGTTTCTCATCTTTGGCGAGACAGCGGCTGCATTAAACGGCGATCAGGTTACCTGTGCCGGAGGGACCATCTTTATTCCGGGTGAGACCGAAAACATTCTTTTGGATGCAAAGGAAATCAGATTTGATGAAAATACGCAGATTTTAAACGCCAAAGAAGCAACGGTCACCACTGTTCTCTTGAGCAATAACCAAAAAGAACAAAAAAGTATGGTCGATATATCATTGGATCTGAAAAAAATGAAATGATGCCCCACGTTGGATTCTATATCCTGGATGTATGTTCATCCGAAAAAGTGCGTGAGGATATTGAGTTAACAGCTATCTTAACCTTTCTGAAATCAGCTTCGGTTGAATATCGAACCATCCGGATAAGTACAGAAACCGAAAATGTTATTCGGGAATCCATGGAAAATATAAACCCGGAATGGGTTTATATTCATGTCAGAGACATCGTGTTAATTCCCGGATTGGTTCACCTTCTGACGTTTTTAAAGAAAAAGGAGTCCCTGATATTTGTCGGTGGCGGGTCGGCGATTGCGATTCATGCCTCGAAGATTTTGAAATCCTTTCATCCTATCGACGCAATTATCCGATCTCCCGAAATTGAGAAGGTACTATTAAACCTTCACACTCTTAGAAAAAATAGTCAGGATTGGAAAAAATGTTCGGGGATTGCTTATCGATCCGCATCCGCTAAGTCGAAGGTAATCCATACGGCATACCCGCCGCGTTCCGAGAATTTGAATCATCTTAGCCATACGTTTTTTTATGATCAATATGATTCATATGATCAATGCGTTGCGGAGAAAGACTGGTACTCGATTATCAGCAGTTCAGGATGCGAATATCAATGCCAATACTGTGGATTTTGGATTCCCTATTCCATTGGGTATAAGCCAGGGCATTCGCGTTGGATAAAAAAAGAAGAATCGGTTTTTCTTGACGAGATTGAATTCCTGGTTTCCAAAGGAATCCGGAATTTTTTATTTCACTGCCATCAATTTTTCGGTTCGCACGAACACATGGATTACGCATTCAATCTAGCTCAACAGATCATCAAAAGGAAGTTAAATATTCAATTTAAATTTTCAGCCAAACCGTCGCTGATCAATCGGAACAAGTCATCGCTACCTCTTTTGAAAAAGGCAGGATTGAAATCGATTTATATTGGAATCGATTCGGGGCTTCCCCGGTTTCACCGGCTGTATCAAACAGGATCGACCGTCGAAGACTGCGTTGCCGCACTCGAATTATTGCATCAAGAGGGAATCGATTTTGAAAGCCAGTTTTTATTTTTTGACCCTTATCTCACCATCGAAGAGATCGGAGATAACCTCGCGTTCTTGAAGCGTATCTCCGTTTATTTCTCTCATTTACCCCTCCCTTATTGCGCGTACCTGGATTCAAGGATATTCAACAGCGCGCTTGTTCTACGTTTTGGAATGCCTATAATTGATCGGTTAAGAACGGATAATCTTTTAGTCGAATACCCGAGGTTCTCGCGACATCCGGCCGCCAAATTCATGAATTCCCGAACAATGGTTGTTTATTCCATTTATCGCGCCTTGAATTCTGTATTTTTAAAGAAACTCAGATCCATATTCTATGATAATACCCTGGTTGAAAGATTCGATTTTATCCGATTACTTCCGTTAACGATCATGGAAGAAATCGTTGCATCCGTAGAAAGAGATGAAAGCAATCCCCCGGATATTCGAAATCAGGTAACCAAAATCATTCAGTGCCTTTACCGGATGTTTGAACCTTCCGTTAAAGACATTGTTTCCGACTTTGAAAAATACCGAAATCTAGATCAAATTTTTGAAATAAATTATGAACTTGAAAACATTGTATAGGAGCTAACCATGAAATTAAAACCAAATAGAATTCAAAAAGTACTCCTCGCAAGTGCACTCCTGTTTTTGGTGCTGACCGGTTGGGCGCAAAATACCATCGACATGTCGGAGATGGTTTTAAAATTATCCCAGCCGGTCATGTTCCATGAAATGGGAGATAAAGGATTTGCCGTATTTGACGAAGGCGATGAAAAAATAAAATGCTTCAACTGGGATTTTAAATGCACGCTTCAAATGCCTGTCAAAAAAGGAGAAGGCCCCGGCGAAGCCAAGGGAAACATCGGCTCAATGGCCTGGGTCAAAGACCGAATATATTGGAATTGCTTTTTTGACTACAAAATTAAAATCTTTAAGCCCGATGGAATCTTTGAAAGGGAAGTTCCCATTGGATTTCAACCCCGAAAGATGATTTACCGAAAGAACCGGCTATACGCATTTAAAATGAATATCAATCCCGATGCGGACACTTTTTCGCCCGGTTTTATCATGGACCCCTTATCTTTAAAGACTTTATCGGCAATCACCGTTAACGCAAAACTCTTTGATCCGAAACTGTATATGGGGCAAGGGATAATGCTTGGCATGTCAAGCTTTTACGATATGGACGAAAGCGGGAACATCTATGTGCTCAACGGTACCGCCAATCGTTTGATTCAAATCGGTCCCAATAATAAGTTAATCAGAAACCTCGAATTACCCTATAAAGACAGGAAGAACGTCTGGAAAAATTCCGATAATGTGGTCAATATATCCCAACTGGATTATTACCAGGATATACGCGTATTGAAAAGTGGAATGTATATTTGTTTTTTGAAAACAATCAAAGAAAACAGGGCAGAAAAAACCAGGGTTTATCAGACCGTCGTGATGAAAATATCGGAAAAGGGAAAACCGTTAGAAAAGTCGATCGATGGCAATTATGTGATTATCGGACAATGGAAGGATAAGGTTTATTTGTTTGAAACCGAAGAATACAAAGTGGTCCCTGTAAAATGCAGTGAATGGAAATAAGACGGATGAAAGTATCTGCCTACAATTATTTTGTATATGATGAGACAGACAACATCTATCTTGGGTATAACGGCATTTCCGGTGGATTATATGTATTTACTCCGACTCAATATGAGGAAGTAAATAAAATTTTGGAAAATCCGGATCGGCAAGGCAGTCCTGAAATCGTAAAAGAAAAGCTGGTTAAGGGTCGATTTCTAATTACTGACGATTTAAATGAAATTCAATTGCTAAAATTAAGAAATAATACTGCGAGGTATAGTACAACCGGGCTTGGACTAGTCATTACGCCAACGCTTAATTGCAATTTTAATTGCCCTTACTGTTATGTCGATCGGGGTAAGATTAATATGGATCGGCCAACCATCGATAAGGTCAAAATCTTTTTTGAGAAAAAACTCGAAACCGTTCGAAAGATTGAAGTTTGCTGGACCGGAGGGGAGCCGCTATTAACCGTTGGAACCGTCGAAGAGTTAAATTCGTTCTTTGTCGAAAAATCCCGCGACCGGAATATTCCTTATTTTAGCAGTTTAATCTCGAATGGATATTTGCTCACCCCTGAAATTGTGGGGCGTTTGAAAAATTGCGGGATCAAATTGATGCAGATAACGCTTGATGGGCATGATTCCTATCATGACCGTTATCGGTCAACGATAACCGGCGAGAAAACCTATTGGAAGATATTAAAAAATGTTGCCGATGCATCGAATAATAATTTAAAAATCATTTTGCGATCCAATATAGAAAAAGAAAATTATGAGAGTATATATACACTTATCGATGATCTAGCAAATTCCGGCATGAATCCGGATAATGTGCTTTATGCTCCGTGCATGGTCAAAGAAGTTCGGACAAAAGGGGGTGTTTATCGAGGTACCTGTTTGACCAGGAATGAATTCTCCGAAATAGAACCCAAAATCATGTTATATGCGTTGGAGCGGGGAATTAAAATAAATAAAGAAATGTTGGCTGCGAATTATTTGTTTTGCGGCGCGAATTCGTTGTCTTTTTTTGTAATCGATGCTCATGCCAATGTACTGAAATGTTGGTGTAATCTTGGCAGGGGCGATGGGAATAAAATCGGAACGATTAATAATAGCGGGGAAATTCAATACAGTAATTTTAACAATTTAATCCGTTGGATGTCCTGGGACCCATTTGAGATAAAAGAGTGTTTGGAATGTAGAGTTCTCCCAATATGTTTGGGGGGGTGCATGTATTACAACGTCATGGGAGACACGGAAGAAATTGGCATTGGCTGTTCAACTCGAAAGTTGAATATCGAAGCCATGATGAAATTATACTATTTATATTACTTGAAAAATAAAGATATTCAAGCATAACCCTGATGAAACTCCATCAGCATTTATGGGGTCTCTTTTTTCCTGCTCTCTTGTAACTCCATCTCGATGAGTTCCCTGTCGCGACGCCTGAACCGATAAAAGTCAGCTAACATTTGGTGCCTTACAACTGCGGAACGTTTAAAATGGTAAAGAAAAAACTCTTCTTCGTTGCTTTCGGGTGGCATTTTCATCGGGCCGGTATCCGGTACCGTTTCCGGTT
>JBLMYT010000069.1:0-3593 GCA_050258455.1 Candidatus Omnitrophota bacterium
AGGTCTCGTTCAATCGGTCGACAAATTCCGAATGAAAATTGGGAAATCCGGTTCCTCGCAACGCATGGCGCTCTGCCGGCTCAATATGGGTGTAGACGTAAAGGGGAAA
Organism: Candidatus Omnitrophota bacterium; assembly: GCA_050258455.1. GTDB lineage: Bacteria > Acidobacteriota > Aminicenantia > UBA2199 > UBA2199 > JAKAGC01. Next base: position 110 of record JBLMYT010000069.1, read on the forward strand.
CACATGGGCGATTCCCTGAGGACCGGCCGTTACGCGCGCATCGGCCATGACATCCGATACCAAAACGTGATTAAAGTCTCCCTCTGCCACCTGGCGTACGGTAATCAGGGCGATATTGTCCATTCGCATCTGGTCGGTCATTTGGGGGCGAGGCATGCACAGAAAACCCTTGGATTTTCCCGTGTAATACGTGTATCGAATCTCAAACGGACGGTATAAAACAGGCATCACCCGGTTGCGTTCGATCAGGCTTTCAGTAATATCCTTCTGAGCCGTTTGAATGGTCCAATCCCTGGAATCCGGCTGGAGGTGATACGTTTCTCTGGCCGCGTCCGGCTGCATGGCTGAAAATTTGGCGGCTTTTACCAGCATGTCTTCGGCGTGACGACTGTAGCACAGTTTATCCCTGCCGGTAATGATTCCCACCCCGCTCATTCGGAAGATGTCCCGGATGGGAAAAAAATCCCGGTATGGGTTGGTGTTCGTTCCCATGGATGGGCGATGTTCCCGGATGGGTTTGAACGAATAGAATTTGGGCGTCGGTTGCACGCTCTCCCAAGAAATGGAAGACCAATCATTCGCGTTTAAAAACGCATATTTTTCTTCCCGGTTTCCGGTGACTTCTTTATAAAAGACCTTGCCGGGGACCGTCGCATCATGACCCTTTTTCTTGATCAAAAAGCTGATGGCTGTTCCCTGACGGGTATCGAAGATATTTCCGCCGGTTCCATTTGGCGATTCTTTTTTTCGGACATGACCGTTGAGGTCCAGGATATAGATGGCATCGAAACTGGTCATCAGGGCGTGTCGCATGGCCCGGAAAGTGGGGTTATCCAGGTAGGCGTGATTGGTCACAAAAGCGACGATTCCCTGTTCGGTTTGATCGACGAGCCATTGGGCCAGGCGGATGAATTGGACATAGGCGGCGCTTAACCCTTTGGTGACGCGTTCATCGATGCGTTGGCCATTCACAGTCAAATAGGTTTGAATGAGAAATTTAACAGCGGAGATCGACTCGTCTTCTTTTCGTTTTCGTTGAGGACCACTCGTTTCGGTATCGTTGGTATGATGTTGGTAACCGTTATACGGTGGGTTTCCGATGATGACCGGAATATCGTCAGGCGAAAGGTGGGAACAAATGGTTTGTCCATTCGTCAGATTCAAATTCAGAGTATCGGTTAACACCATCCGGTTGAGAAGGTTTGGAGCTTTTTTGGGGCCTAAAAGGAGAGTGAGTCGGAGCAGGGAGAGAAGGTAGGGTGTTGGCATGATTTCAAAGCCGTAAAGGTGAGGCAGCGTGGAATCAACCGGTTGGTTATTATTTTTATTGGATTGACGTTGAGCGGATCCAAGAACAGTGGAGAGAAAGGAGGCGGTACCCAGTGAGGGTTCGATGATTCGGACATGGTTATCGTTCCATCCGTCGGATGTCAGTGTTTGCGTCAATAGATATTGGGTGGAACGTACGATGAATGCCACGGCCGGAGGCGGTGTAAAATAGATGCCGTATGTTTCTTTGATGGACGGGTCGTAATCGGTTAAGAATGTTTCGGCATACAGGTTGAAGGGATCGGTTGGCGAGTCGTTTTCGGGTTCATGGTCAGGAACCGAAAACAGGAGATTGATGGTTGGGGCTTGGTATAGTCGGCTGATGATGGCGTTTAGGCAGGGCGTCCATTCATTGGAGTTGGCGTGGGTGAGATAATCCAGGATGGAGGAAATGACCGGTTGATGGGTGGGAATCATGGAGGAGAGTTTTTGGACATCGGGGGTTTGGGTGAGGCAGAAAGCAGCGAGCAGGCTGGTCACCGTGATTTGGGCGATGAAGTCGGCAAATTCATCGATTGAAGCCGTGGGTTTGAGTTCGTTTTTATATTGGGAAAAGATTTGGTTTAATTCGTGATCCGGTTCGTTTACTGTTTTGGTGATGAGGGCGGGTATGATTTGGTACCGGATTGTTTTTGCGTGAGTGGCCATATCGTGGGCCAATTGTTTAATGATTTGGTCCTTATTTTTGTGCATAGTACTTTCCTCCGTTTATTAGGTTTTCAGATTTTAGCCGTTGACCATAATATATTGCTATGATACAATTTTATTATGGTTTATAGAATTGAGATTATAAAACAGTTTAATATCGGACCATCTCTGCATGTCAGTAGCAACAGGTTTGAAAATCCTTCAGGTCGACGGTTTGGTTTTACCGATTTCTCATGGGTAATTAAAGGAATGCATTTAATCAAGGCGTTTACTGTTGTTTTAATATTATCTTTGCCTTTAACCTGCATCCTTCTCATGTCAACAAATATAATATAACATTGCTGTTTTGTCAATATGATTCACGCGAAATATTTCATTTTTGCCAACAAACGGAGAATGCATGGCTGACACTGATTCTTTTTCCGGGCGTTTAAAAGCCGCCAGAAAGTTAACCGGTTTCTCTCAACGGGAGATTGCTTCCAGATTGTCCATCGATTTTACAACTTATAATCGATTTGAAACCGGAGACCGGGCGCCCAATATCGAAATTTTGAGAAAGATTTATCAGGTGACCGGAGTTAATTTGCATTGGTTATTAACAGGCGAAGGGGATATGTTGGATAAGCCGCTTAATATTCGTTCTATTTTTCCAAATATACCGCCGGATGATCAAATCGATGAAATGATCGAGTGTCTTCAGGTTCCAGCGGTCTATCATGCGCTTCTTTCGGATTTTCTTGCCTATAAGAAGAAGTTTGAGCCTTTAATTATTGACTATTTCGAGAAGAAAGGAGTCACCTCCTATATTACGGATCCGGAATTGCGCGCTTATTTTAATTACTTGATGACCGATAAGGAGTACAGAGATTCCGTGATGTTTGAATATTACGCCTTTATCAGAGGGCGGGCGAATAATTCTTAAATCACCGGAAAGAAACCTTATTTATTTCAACTTTCTCGAGCTCACCGATGGGATAGAGGAATTTTTCTTTACTGATCACATCAGGAAATACCGTCGTATAATAAATGACTAATTTATCGGCATCGGCTTTTTCTTTCATTAACTGTCGAAATGCCTTATCAAACTCCTTTTCTTCCCCTTTGCAAAAATCGCAGATAACAAATACCTTTGTATTTTCAGCCATAAAAACCGAGGCGATGATTCGTCTCATGATTCGTTCATTAATTTCGATCGTCTTATTTTCCAGGCCGAAGAGTTTAAGGTTTCGCTCGACATCGGCCGGGTTCACTCTGCGCATATCGCACAAATAATTAATGTAATGTTTTAAAGTTATTCTGCCGGAGAATTCTTCATCCGGGAGATTTCTGATAAATGTGATATCCTTATCTCCTTTAGCACCCTGGCATGCCCTTTCAAATTCTTTTAAATCGTTAAAAAATTCAAAATAACAGCCGGGTTTATATTCCTTGTCTATTTCTATATTCGGGTTTTCCTTTTCGGGTTTCATCCGAGAAAAAGCGATTAGTAATAGTGTGACGATCAAAA
>JBLMYT010000070.1:0-49471 GCA_050258455.1 Candidatus Omnitrophota bacterium
TTTAAATTATATTGTTCGGTTTTTTTTCATCAGGGTTCCAAACTGGTGGGGGCGGTGCGCGAACGGCCCTCTTCAAATTATCAATCTACATGATATTGCTTCAAAGGGGGCGATTCGCGAATCGCCCCTACAAAAAGGCGCCAAACGTTCTTAGATTATAAATGCTCTAAACTTTCAAATAACACCGCTTTCAAATCATCACAATGGGCAATTTCCCTGTAAACCGGACACTCGCGGCAATCCGCCATCGCGTGCCCGCATTCCTTTTCCAATGACCAGCACGGATGCGCTTTATCCTTTAACGGATAACACGCATCCTTTCTCTCCTTGGGGCAATCCCTTAATTTCCAACAGGGAATCAACGCCAACATCCGGCGAATTCCTTCAAAATTCAACCCCTGAACCTGAATCATCTCTTTAATACACCGAATTTTCTCGATTTCAAGATCCGAATAAAGACGTCTTCCGGTAGCGGTTTTAGACGTTAAAATCAATCCTTCATTTTCATACTGCCGCAACGAATGAACCGACATGTTTAACATCTCGGCAGCCGTACCAATCGAATATTTGGGCTCTATGGATATTTCCGAGGTTTTCATTCTCAATACATTATCTCCTCTCCGATAATTAACATCCCTTGAGTTTTTTCTTGGGCGGTTGCTGAACGATCACTTTTTTCATTGATACGGCAGGCGAAGCTCCGGCTGCATCCTGAGCCGTTGAAATTGTGCTATTATCACCGGCAAAAAAGTTTCGAACCGCCACCTGTGCTTTATAACGAAGGATTTCATCATCCGAAACCGGTTCCCCGTCTCGGCTCACGGGCGCTTTGGGATTGAGAACCACCTGGTTCCAACGGTTCAACCCGCCATCCAGAATGTAAGAATCAAACCCCGCAGCTTTCATCACCACCCACGCCTGCGCCGCATGACTGCTCCCATTGGAATACAGCAAAATAAGTTTACTTGAGGGTAACGATTCCAGCGTTTCACGCTGAAGGAGCTTCTCCAACGGAATGTTTTCCGAACCCTTGATATTCCCCTGCGCAAATTCATTGGGCAAGCGAATATCGATTAACAGATAATCGCTTTTTCCTTCGATAATCCACTGCGCCAGCATCTGCGGATCGATATGATCCGCATTCTCACCGATACTTTTGGCCAACTGCGCAGGGTCAAACCGGTACTTGTGCGTGTTGCCGCTCGGCAACACCAGAATGAGCAAACCGAAAATCAATGCAATCAATACGCCAATTTGTTTTCCCTTTAATGTCATGATTCCTCCACTCCGTTTCAATCGGTCTCACCGAATTTCTTTTCCAGTACTTCGGAACCCCAAAATCCCCCCAATGCCATGAGGATCACCCCAAAACCGACCACTCCGGGTGAAACGCCCAGAACCTTGGGTAAGGTCAGCGAATCCCCGATAAACCCCGAATAGAAAAACGAGTGGATCAACGGTTCGATTTCCCCGAAAAGAAAGATCCCGAGCAAACCGCCCAGAACATAAAACAAGGCATCGGTTTTCAGCGTGGCAAGACCGACAAAACTGGTTCCCGGACAATAACCGCCGATAATAAACCCCGCGCCCATGATCAGACCGCCCACAACCCCGGACCCGATGTACGTGGGATTAATGAACACCAGATCGAGATTGATCCAACCGAAATCATGAAAGAGAATCAAGCCGGTCATGGCCGTAATAATAGCGGTAAACATGACCTTAAATACGGTCATGTCTCTGAAATAAAATTGCAGGGCCAATTTCCTCGAATTTCCAAACCCCCCGCGTTCCAGAAAAAAACCAAAACCGATTCCCATCACAAAACCCAAAAGCAAACTCATGCCTTCTTTAACATCCACAACTAATTCCAACGGTGCAACCATGATTCCCTCCTTCTATATCCAGAGCTTTCGAAAAAACCAGGCCAGGGCATACGCGCCGATAAAAATCGACATCATGGTGATCCATGCGCCCAACGACAGCACGGCCCCGCCGGATAACGCGACATTACTCGTGCATCCCCGGGCCAGGCGCGCGCCAAACCCAAACAAGGCGCCGCCCAACACGGCAAAAAACCAGCGCTTGGTCCTGGTGATTCTCGGACCGTGATGGGTTTCTCTCTTGACGCGTCCGGCCAATGCCCCGGAAATTAACGCCCCAACCATCACGCCGATGAGTTCAAAGACATACCAATCCTTCAACGGGTTCTTATGACCGCCGCCATATTCGGCCAGGTACGCATTTTGATCCACATGGGTTTGGGAAACGGTTTTTTCCACAGCCACAACGGCTTTGGTCAGACCCCCCGACGCGCCCAGACCGTGACCCGTAATAAAAAACGCCGCCAACAATACCAACCCCAATCCCACGCCGGCAAGATACGGCGATGAATAATTACTTTTTCTCGTTGATTTCATGTATTGTTCTCCTTTCACACGTATTTAATAGGGTAACCACGCAGACATCTGTCCGGCCTCGACCATGATCACCCGAAGGATCAATCCGCCGGCCAAAACCAGGGATGCCCCCAAAGCCACCGGTATGGGTTTTCCCCGCAGTTCCATGACTTTTAAAAAGGCGGGAAGCAGAAGACCGGTTCCCACCAAAAGACCCCAGAAAACCGGGGTCAGCGGTCCACCCAGAATCGATTGAATGGCCGTGACATACGGAAGGGATGACGTGAGCATGCCGATGATCCACAATCCCAGGATGGCACACTCGACAAGGATTAAGGCCAGATCGATTTTAGAGAAAAAATGGATTTCATCCGGATCCCGAGACAGAACGATCACCAGGGCAGCAGCCGTGGACACCCCGGAAACCAGAAAGAGCGGACCCAGCAGCGGGCTGTTCCAGAACGGACGCGCCCCGAAGGCACTCAACAGGATCCCGGTATAAATTCCCAAAAACATGGAGACAGGAACCGCTGTCCATGCCGCGGCCCGACGATGGGTTTCACAAAAGTTTGTGATTCGGTCCAGGGGAAGAGGCGTGAACCGGTCGAACCCGTTCTTCAACCATCGGTAGACCGACGGATACCCCTGGCGCAACGTGGCCAGGATCAACACCACGCTCAACGGAAAAACGATCAGCAGCACCCAGGAGCCCCAGGACATGGGCGACGTGACCCGAAAGGTCGTATAAAACTGCAACACATTTCGTTTATTGTCCAGATCCAAAAAGAGAAAGAACATGCCCAGGCCCAACAACACGGGTGCCCAGACAATCAGGCGGCCGGCTGCCACCCGGTACCTCTGTTCCTTCTTTCCCAGGATCATGATTGCGGTAATCAGCAGGATACCGGCGGACAAACCGCCCAAAAACAGGTAGAGCGAAACCGGCCATCCCCAGATATGGAGTCCGGAGTCGGGGAGGGTTCCGAGTTTGTTTGTGGTAACAACGATTTCATTCATGGGTAACCTCAACGGCAATTCATCAGAGCAAATAATACACATTGGGCTGCGTACCGGCTTCCGGTAACAGCGTTTTATACTTGCGCATTTCCAGAAACTGCGTGGCGCGATCATACGGATCGTTCAAATCCCCCAGGATCATGGAGCGAGTCGGGCAAACCGACACGCACGCGGGCTGTTCCCCGTCCAGCACCCGGTGAATACAGAACGAACATTTACTCACATACCCTTCGTCGGGCATCACAAACCGCGCATTGTAAGGGCAGGAGGCCATGCATGCTTTGCATCCCGTGCATGTGTCGCGTTTCACGAGCACAATCCCTGTTCCTTCTTTCACGTAACTGGCGCCCGTGGGACACAAGGCCACACATGGCGGCCGGGAACAGTGGTTGCACCGCTCCGAGCGAATCTCCATCCGAAGGTTGGGAAACGAGCCGGAGACATCTTCCACGATCCAATCCCGAAAGACCCCTTCGGGCACACTGTTTTCGGTTTTACACGCCACCACACACGCCCCGCACCCCACGCAGGTTTTGGTATCGATAAGCATGGCGTATCGTTTTTCATTTTTGCGTTTCATCGGTTATCCTTTTTATATCTTAAACGTGACAAAATTGCCGCGGATACCCGAACCCCCCATGATGGGGTCCGTCGCGGTTCGAGACATCAGGCCCGTGTCGCTCGCGCCTTTCAGGTACGAGCGCTTCAATTTCTGTTGACGATGACCGAACCCATGAACCAGGTACACGATATCGGGCCGAACCCGTTCGGTGACCTTCACCCGGACCGGGTTACTCACCGTTCCATCTACGTTTTCCAACACGATGGTTTGACCGGTCGAAAGCCCCCATTCGCGAGCCACGTGAACGTTGATCCAGACCTCGTTCTCCGGTTGGAGATCCGTGAGCAGCGGGTTGTTCGTCGTTCGCCCGAAGGAGTGAGACGGGGAGCGGCCGTAGGTCAGGCGGTAATACCCTTTGGGCGGTTCCTCGTGCGGCGCGTAGCGCGGCACCGGATCAAACCCATACCCGGCCAGCGTTTCCGAATAGAGTTCGATTTTTTTACTTGGCGTATCAAATGCCATGGGCGCCCCTTTTTCAATATACAGGGGCGTTTCCCGCTTCAATGTTTTAACGCCCACCTCCTGCATCTCCTTGAGCGAACTTCCCACCTGTCGGAGCTGGTGATCGAGGTAGGATTCGATGCTCGACCAGGGAAAGTAGTGGCCCAGGTTCATCTTTTGAGCGAGGGTTTTGGCCATCCACCAAGCGGGCTTGGAATTGAACTTGGGTTCAAAGGCGGGCATACGCAGGGCAATTTGCGGTTGCTTGCCCTGAGAGACCCGGATATCGTCATAGCGTTCCAGGTACGTGCATTCGGGAAGAACCACGTCGGCCCATCCGGTAATTTCCGCCGGGAGGATATCCACAGCCACCAGAAGATCGAGCGCTTGAATGGCCGCGATCGTTCGTTTCGGATCCGGCAGCGTTTCGGTGAGATTACTTCCGTACACGATCCATCCTTTGTAGGTCCAGGGCCGAGTCGGTGACGGAACGGAGGCGTCGCGAATACCGGTTGAAAGCGCCAGGTTGGCGAGACCGAATTGACCGGGGAAGGCATCGCGCCAGGTGCGTTTGATTGTCGGATAGGCAGGATGCGGGTAATCGGGAAGCTCCACGCTTTCCGGAAAATAAAAGCCGCCTTTTCGGCCCCAGCTTCCCAGCAGCGCATTGAGAATGGCGCCGGCCCGAACGCGTTGGGTATCGTCGCCGTACCAGACCACGTGTCGCCCCGGATGAATCAGGGTGGCCGGGGCATGGCGAGCCATTTCGCGAGCGGTTTCCCGAATGATCGCCGGTTTGATCGATGTCACCGGGTAGGCCCATTCCGGTGTGTAGGTGGAAACCGCAGCCTTGAGTTTCTCAAAACCGGTCGTGTACTGTTCCACATAGGCATGGTCGTAGAGGTCTTCCTCGATCAACACGTGGATCCATGCCAGGAGCAGGGCCATATCGGTTCCGGGTTTGATCGGCAGCCAGTATTTGGATTTACTTGCAGCAACGGAAAACCGAGGGTCCACGGTGATGATGACGGCTTCGTTTCGGATCGCGCGCGAAAACGAGTTCACCTGGGCGCTGTGGGTATTTTCCCCGAGATGCGAACCGATCAGGACAATGCATTTGCTGTTTTCCATGTCCGTGTTTTCCGGGGTTTCGATCGGCGAGCCGAACGTGATCATATAGGCTTCTTCGCGCGGGCCCCGACAATTGGCATACGACGGCGCTGCAATGCTGTCCGAACCGTACGCTTTCAGAAGCGTTTTAAAAAAACTGCCGCCCGAGCCATGCGAAAACAACGCCACGCTTTCCGGTCCGTATGTGGCGGCAATGCGTTTGAGTTTGGAGGCGATCACATCCAGGGCTTCGTCCCAGGTGGCTTCCCGAAAGAACTGCTTGCCTCGCGCCCCGGTTCGAATCAGCGGCGTTTGGAGTCGGTCCGGGTCCAGGTAAGCGCCCAGTCCGGCCGATCCCTTGGTACACATCCGACCCAGGCAATGCAGGTCGGCGTCATTTCCGATAATCTTCCACGGTTCCCCGTCCATCCGGTGCACCCATCCGGCACACTTGAAGGTACACATCTCACAATAGGTGGGGGTTTTGAGGATTTGGGCATTGGGATTGTAGCCTTTCGTCGGTTTGCCGGTTAGCCCGTATTTGAGAAGACCGCCGCCCACGGTCAATCCGCCCAGTGCCGTTCCGGATATCTTGATGAAATCCCTGCGACTCAACGTTTTCTTCATGCGAACGTCCTTAATAGATTCCTTATTCGGATATCTATATTAAATGATATAGATTATCATGAAATAGTCAAAATGTAAAGACAAATTGTGATATAATAGGATTCCGTTCAGGAAATCAATGAAAAAAGAAACAGTCATTAAACGGTATCGCGCGGGTCAATTAACCGAGATTAAGGGTTATGTGGCGGAAGAAAAGACTTTTGCCGTGGTCATTAACGGAGAAACGCGGTTTTCGGTCTCGCTGTCGCCGGAGGATTTGGAGGCATTTGCCACCGGAATGCTTGTGACTTCCGGACTCATTGCCTCGCCCGGGGATATCGAATCCATTGCGATTCAGCGGGGCCCTCATCGGAAAAACGGTAATCGCATCGACGTGCGGCTGCGGGTGGAAATCGACACCTGCCCTCTCCTGCTGGCGTCCGGCTGCGGGAGCGGCGGAACCCCGGAGCGGAGTCACCCGGATCTTTTTCTGCCGGCGATGACCGAGCCTTTCATTCCGGATGGTGAAACCCTGCCCCAACTTTACCAAACCTTCAGCCGCCGGTCGGAAGTGTTTCAAGAGACGGGCGGCGTGCACAGTGCCGCGATTTCGGACGGCGAGTCGATTCTTTTTTTTGCCGAAGATATCGGTCGCCACAATGCCGTAGACAAAGTCGTCGGAAAAGCCATCCGTCAACCCGTCGCTTTACGTGCCGGTTCCTACATCCTCCTGACCAGCGGACGGATTTCCGGTGAAATCATCCGAAAAGTGTCCCATGCGGGGCTTCGGGCCATTGTCTCGCGCTCGGCTCCGACCTGTGCCGCCATTGTTTCGGCCCGACAGGCAGGGATTACCCTGATCGGTTTTTTGAGGGGCACGTCATTTAATATTTACATCTGATAATATTTACATCTGATTCCAAATCAATTGACAACGTATTTTACTTTATTATAAAATAAAGATGCCTCATATTTTTGGGAAGGGGAATCAGGAGGGATAGAATGAAACCAAATCACATCAACAAAAGAAAAAGGATTGTAGCGGCTTCTCTCGTAGCGGCTTCTATAATCGTATGTGTCACTGTTTTTTTTTACAAACCGATATTTGCCTTTAACTCGACGCTGCATCCGGGTATTACCCGGGACGGACTGGCAGACGCCAATTTGGATGCACTTTCGCTTTTCACCATTGGGTTTGCCAACGGGTGGGTGGATTGGTCGGAAGGCGGCAATCCTCCCATTCATGGCGACAACAATCTCCTGGATCAGGCTTCGGGGATTTTACGGAGCCGGCTGGAGAAAATCCTGACGGCTTTGCAAAATTGCAACCGAACCGAGGCGCTTTATCAACTCGGCGCCGCACTCCATACCGTTCAGGATGTTTGGGCGCATACCAACGCCGTAAACAACCATATTCTGATTGCGGATATCCTCCACATGAGCCGGGGAACGGCTGCCTGCGACAAAACCAAAGGCTTTGCCCCGGGCGGATTGGTATCGGGATATTATTCTTCATTGGGGGCTCTTCTCCTGAATGAATGTTTAAAGATGCCGCCCCGCATGTGTTGCCATCGGGATCTAAACAAAGATAACCCCCAGCGACCGCTTTACAGCCTGGCAAGGCAGGCCGCCGTTTCCGAAACCCGGAAGTATTTTTCAATCGTTGAAAATTACCTTTTCGAAGGATGCTCCTCCAAAGCAATGGCGGACCGCTTCATGAAACTACTGAAAACCCAGCAGCGTAAACTGGTATTCGCGCTCGATGACACGGAGAGCATGACGAATGATCTGGAGACGGTGAAACGCGCGGTCAATGAATCCCTCGACCTCATGGCCGCCCACAATGAAATACCCGGGTTGGGGCTCGTCACCTTTAAAGATGAGGTGACGGATCAGGGACTCTCGTGCGGGATCGACAATTTTCGGTTAAAGATCAATGCGTTGGAAGCATCCGGGGGCGGGGATTGCCCGGAGGCCTCCAATCAGGCGCTCTTAACCGCGCTCAAACTCTTTTCGGGCGATTTATTCCTTGGCCTGGGAGACTGGGGCAATCGGATCTTACTCGCTACGGACGCCTCTGAGCGCAGCCCTTTTCTGGGGCCCCTGGTCAAGCGGACGGCGCTTGAGTTTGGGGTCAAGATCGACGCCATCCTGACCGGAGATTGCACCACCGAGGCAAACGGCGTTCTTCAGTCCGGTGTCGGTGGTCAAAACAAAACCAATTTATATGCGTCGGATTTACCCGAATCATCGAGCAATGATCCGCTGACTTCCCCATTGGCTCGCGTGCAACTCAATGCCCTGACCGAGGAAACCGGCGGCGTCCTCCTGGTTGCCGATCGCAACGAGATCGACCGGATGACCCGGACGGTCCTGGAAATGGGCGAGCCCGGAAATACCGTGATCTTTCAGCGAAAAGTGCGGTGTACGACCGGAGTTCCCCTGGAGTGGGAGATTCCCGTGGATGAAACCATCGATCAAACGGTCACCTTCATGGTCAGCCAGCCGCCATCCGGCAAATTGGCCGCGTTTGAGGTCATTACCCCGGATGGGGAGGCGGCTTCCACCCTGAATCGCGAGGTGAAATCCCTGCAATTGAAGTCGCTTCGCAGTCTGTCGATTCCCAATCCGGTACCCCGAAAGTGGAAAGTCAAACTGGACGGTCAGGGAACCGCCGTGGTACGGGCTTACGCCCATTCGGCCTTACGCATCCTCCATATTTCATTGTTAACCGCCAATGTTTCAGCTAACCCTCGGGTCGAGGCGGTCCCGATTCCCGGAGACCCGGTGATCGGAAGCGCCATTTTGGCCGATATTCACCTCTCCGAAGCACCGGGTGAAGTCACCGTGATGCTCAAGCGGCCCAATGGTCAATTGATCCGGGAATTCACTCCCCAGCCCGGGGACGATGAGGGGCATTTTCGCGTCTCCTTGACCGTTCCGAATGACGTTTTCCTGTTTGAAATCGTCGGTAAAACCAAAACCGGCAGTGACTTTTGTCGCACCATGCCCATCCCGATCACGCCCCAGCCGGTATCGGTAACCGTTGATCCGAGGTACGTGCGCGTACCCATTCATTCTTATGATTCGGAGGGTTCGGATATTCCCGTCACCGTCACCGTCACCAACGCCTCGAATGAGCGCGCCACCTATGCCTTAACCGCCACCGTCCCCCGAAACTGGCCTCAGGTTTCCCTTCCCCCCGTGGAATTAAAGGGTAAGGAAACCCGGGAGATTTCCGTCATCCTTCGTGTCCCCAAAGGTGAACCCAACGATGCGGGCAACGCAATCGTGTTCATGGCCCAAAACGTAACCAAACCGGCCGTTCGAAACAGCGCGGTTTTGAGGATCCGAACCGTTTTAAACGAGAGCGGGGAAGGGAGGAGCCGGAACGCAAAGAGAAAATCAGGCGTTGATGACTTTTGAGCGATTTGAATGATTTGAGTGATTTGAGTGAACGACCACTTTTGTTTTACCTAAAAAAGTGGTATACTGAAATGTTAAAAAAATCAATATAAAAAAAGAATTTAACGAAAGGAGTGTGTGTATGACCAAGAAATGGTGTGTGTTTTTGATGTTAATCGCTTTTGCCATTCAAGGCATGATGCTAAGCGCAGCGGAAACCCCGGACAAGGATACTCTGAAAAAGGTACAGAAAGCCGTCAAAAACGGTGATTCTGCGTTTAACGAAAAAAAATACGAAAAAGCGATCGAAGCCTATAATGAAGCCCTCAAATTGTTACCGGATGATCCGATCGCCAATTTGGGAATGGGACGCGTGTACTATGTTCAGCAAAAGTACGACGACGCGATTCCGTACCTGGAAAAGGCCGTTAAAAAGGATCCCAACGCAACAGATAATACCAAAAAACTCTATCTTCAAACGCTCTTTAATGTCATCCGAAACCTTGGCAACCAGGGAAAAGTCGATGCCATGACCCCGTACTACGTCAAAGTCGTTGAACTCCCCGGCATCGAAAAAATAGATGAGAAATTGTATGTCGATTGTTTATTCCAGGTAGGATACGGATATTTTAATTCGAAAGAATATGATAAAGCCAACGAATACTTTCTCAAAGTGGTGAATGAGCCCAACGCCGCCACGTTAGATAAAAAAGTCGTCATTTCAGCTTTATTCCAATTGGGACTCAGCCATTCGAGCCTGGGTAAAAACAAAGAAGCGTTGGATTATTTCCTGAAAGTCATCCAATATCCCGGAATTGAAACCGAATCCAATCAACTCTACCTGTCGGCTTATTACCTGGCCGGTGTTGCCTATAACACGCTCGGCGAATATGAAAAATCCAATGAATATCTGATCAAGTTTACGGAATTGGCCGGAACCAGCTCGGCTCATGCCCAGGTCTTACCCATGGCCTATGTCGTGATTGGTGCCAACCACATGACCCTGCTGCAAAAGAAGGCCGACGAAATTCGGAAAAGCGGCGCCAAAGATCAGGTGAAACAAGTGGCCGAAATCGCCAAGAAGGACACGGATACGGAAAAATACCTGTTAAAAGCCCTGGAATTGAATCCCAGCGTCGAAGAAATCTATGTCCACTTGGGGAACTACTATTATTATTGTAATGAACTGGATAAATCGATCGACATGTATCAGAAACTGATCGATAAATTCCCCAATTCCTCTCAAATTTCCACCTACAAAAGCTTCCTGGAAAACCGGAAGAAAGAAAAAGAACAGGAAACTCAAGCCAAACAACCTGTAAAAACCAAAAAAGCACCTAAGAAATAATCATCAACAACAATAGTCAATAATAGTCAATGGATTCTCCCCGGTTGCTGTCAGCGGCCGGGGGGAAATTCATCCTGTCCCCTTCAGGTTATTCAACCGTTATCCACCGAAAATGAATGCGAAAATGAATCAATGAATGAGAGAAATTTTTACGATTTTTCTTTTATTTTTTTTCTCATTATAGTATATTAACACCATGTCAAAAAAAAATAAAACCATCGTTACCGTTATCGTTATCGTCGTTATCGTCATTCTGTTAGGCGGGATTTGGGCAACCGGGTTGACTCCGATTTATGGACAATCGACACCGATCGAGCGGTTAAAGAGCGATGTCGAGCTCGGCAAATGGGATGACCTGGCCGCCTATTTCTCCGATGACAGTTACCTGGCCTTAAAGAAATACTTCTTACGCTGTAAATCCATTAAGATCATTTCCACCGAAAACAATAATCTGAACTACAAGGCCAAATTTATCCGACAAGGGGAAATGGGAATCCTTTCGGTCGAAGAAAAAGACGGGAAGTTTTTGAAGGCCCAATTAAAAAACCAGATTCGCCCGATGTATTTCGTTGAGACCTTTAAAAAATACAAGGCTGAAAATATCACCTTAAAGGTCGGGAATGCAACCTTGTATTTTAAAACCGGCTATTTCTATGAAACCTTTCCGTACCGGTCCTTACTCCTCTTTGAAGGGGAATGGACCTTTTATATCAAACCGGATGATCGCGAGGAACAATTAACGCTGATTCGCCAATTCAAAAAGGATTATATTTCCGAAAGTCTGGACGCGGGGATCCTGATCCTGGCCCAGAAAGAATTTTTGAAGAAATTGCCGTTGGTGGGAGAAGTCAATCTGCTGGAAAACGAAAGCAAGGCACTTTATGAAATGTACCGGGATAACTACGGGGTGAAGGTCAAGCAATTCGACGAGTATTGGTATCTCCCGTTTCCTCAGGGCACCAACTTCATTGTTTTCCGAAAAGATGAGAAATCCTTGCTCCGAAAAGACAAGAAACTCTTCTATTATTATTCCTTTAATAAAAGCCTGACTCCGGATACGCAGTTCATCGTATCGGAGAGCAACCGGTTGATCTTGAGTTACAACAAAGTAAAAGGGCTTAAATTCGCGTTTGGAATCAAGGAAAAAGTCAAGGAAGTCAACCTTTCGATCTTTTACAACCCGGTATCCAATTACATTTCGGGAACCACTTCCATTGCGTATGAGGAGCCCGCCAATTTGCGAGTTCTGGACCTGGCCAGGGAATTGAAGTTAGTCGGCAATCTGGATCCGGAAGAAAAGGGATTGACGCTATTTCGCAAAGGGGATAAATACTATTTGATGGGAGCGGAATCCAAAAATCTTTATCTCTTTTTTAACGGGACGATTCCCCCCGACACTCAGGACTATGAATTGTTCCGGACCCAGAGTTCCGAACAGCACAGTAAAAAATCGAACTTCGGCGTTTTTCGCTTTTTATCGCGGACCGAGAACTTTTATCCCAACCCGGGCAGTGAATTTTTTAAATCCACGGTCACGGTCACCGTGCCCGACAACTTGAATTGCTTGGTGACCGGAAGCCTGGTAGAAAAGAAAGTGGAAAATGCCACGGTGTACAAATACCAGAGTCCATCGACCAAGGGCATCTCCATGGCCGTGGGGAATTTCAAACCATCGGTTCGGGTAGACGCCAGGATCCCCATTCAATTTTACATCCCGGACACGGTCACGTTTTCCGATAGCTTGAATGTAACGGAAATCAAGAATGCGGCGGATCATTTGGTTCAAATGTACGGAACCCTGGATTTACCGAGTCTCAACATGTTGTTGGTTCCCGGTGAAAAGGAAGGCGGAATCAGCAATACGGGGTTTGCGGTTATTTATGTGCCGATGATCAAATCGCGTTTTCCGGGAGACATGCCGGTCAATTTTTCCGTGGATGCGCCCCGGGTGGAACGCAAAGTTCACAGTCCGATTCTGTTACGGGAGCAAACCGAAGACTATATTATTCATGAAATGGCGCATCAATGGTGGGGAGGCGTGATTTCCTGGAAAACCTACCAGGATGTGTGGATCACCGAAGGGCTGGCTCATTTTTCGGTTCTTTATTTTTTGAAAAAAAGTCTGGCTGAGCGCCCATTTAATCGACTCATCAAAAAAATAAAGCAATGGGTTTATAATTACGGCGGAAGCGGCCCGATCATCTACGGGAACCGGATCAATCAATTGGAAAACAATTACGAAGCGTATCAAAGTGTCGTTTACAATAAAAGTGCCTTGATGTTTTTAATGTTGGTGGATTGGCTCGGGGAGGACGAATTTAGCCGCCGGTTAAACGCGGTGCTTCGCGAATACAAGTATCAGAGCGTTTCGTCGATGCAATTTATCCGGTCGTTTTGTGCCGATAACAAAGACCTGTTAAAATTTTTTGGAAACTGGATCTACTCGCGTTCCATGCCGGTGGTGGAATTGAGTCTGCTCAAGGATCACCCGGATTCGGACAAGCAGGAATCCAAACGAGTGGTCCTATCCATTAAGCAAATGGATACGGATTTTGTGTTTCCCCTTAAGCTTGAAGTCAAGACATCCAGGGGCACCACCACCGAAATGATTCTGGTCAAAGAAAAGGAACAGACGGTGGTGATTTCAAGGGATGCCGAGATTCGGTCGGTGGAGATGGCGGATGCGTCCACGCTGATCAAAGAGAAGAAATAAAGAATTTAAAGAAGGAATCCAAGGGAATGAAACACGGAATTAAAAACAGAAAGAATTTAAAATATAAGAATTAAACAGAAGAATTAAAACAGAAGGAAATTACAAATAAAGAATTAAAAACAAAAAGTTTTTGGTCCCACCTTTTTTCAAAAAGGTGGGCTGCCGGGGTGTGGAATTGGAACTCCGGCAGCCTCTTTTTATGTGATAATAAAACTTATTTCTTTTCTGGAGCGGCGGGTTGGGGGGCTTCGGTTTTTTGGGGTTCCGGTGCCTGAGTTTCCTCGTCGCCTTTGGCAAGTTCTTCGGGGGTTCCGATCTTCATGATGATAATTCGGCTGTTAAGGGGACGCGTTTCGCCTTCTTTGGTCAGGTTGTTTTTTCTTAACAGGAAGATATACTCCTGTTTTTCATTATTTTCCATCACCACGCTGACAGTGACTTTGGTAATCTGCGTATCGCCTTTAATGGATTCGAAGTCGCCTTCCACGCCGGCAGTTGCCGTGATCAAGTTCTTTTCAAACTCGATTTTTTTCTTCAATGCTCCGATTTCTCGGTTGAGGGCCAGGAACTTATCCTTTTCGACTTTAGCGGCTTCTTCGGCGGCTTTCGTTTTCGGGTTATTTTCGCCGGCTTCGTCTTTTAATTCTTCGTAAATATCCTGCTTATCGCTGGCAAGAGAGGCCTGATCTTTTTTCTGTTGTTCCAGTTCTCCCATTTTCTTCTCCAAATTGGGAAGCTCAAGCGGGGTAGCCGGGCCGGGTTCGATTTTTTCAACTTTAAATGATTTGAATTTAAAAATTTTCGGTTGAATGGCCATGGTGGCGAGGGTATCTTTATCACCCTGTTTCATAGCCTGGAAATATTTGGTAATGGTTATTTCCTCACCCTTTTGGCATGAAGTCAGTCCGATGATTAAACTGAACAATGCTAATGAAAGAATAGTCTTCTTCATCATTATTTTTCTCCTTTGGTCAAGTTATACGCGTTATTAAAAATATTATCAATATTGATATTCATTTCCAAAAAGTTCCATAAAGATAGATTATAAGGAATTCCGTTATGAAAATCAAGCCTAAATCCAAAATTTGAGTACAAATCTAATGGCGGTGCAAGAGTTCTTTCATGCGGACCACCGCTTTTTCCAGTCCCAGAAACGTGGAATTGGCAATGATCGAATGCCCGATATTCAGTTCCTCGATTTCCTCGATTGCGGCAATGGGAGGGACATTTTGATACGTCAAGCCATGGCCGGCCAGAACGCGAATATCGATCTTATGGGCATAAACCGCTGCTTTTTTGATCCGGTCCAACTCCAGAACGCCTTCTTCCGTGTTCCAATGGTCCGCATAAATTCCGGTATTGATTTCGATATTTTTGATTCCCAGTTTGTAGCAGGCCTTGATCTGATCGATATTGGCGTCGATAAATGCGGAAACGTCGATTTTGGCTGCTTTTAAATTGTGGACCACTTCATCGACCTTATCGAAGTGCATCACCACATCCAGGCCGCCGGTGGTGGTGACTTCTTCGGCAGTCTCCGGTACCAGGGTACAGATATCGGGTTTGTGCTTCAGGGCTAATTTCACCATTTCCATTGAAACACCCATTTCAAGATTTAATTTGGTTTTAATGAATGCCCGCAACAATTCAAGATCCCGTTCCTGGATATGACGCCGATCTTGCCTCAAATGAATGGTAATCCCATCGGCACCGGCCAACTCGGCCAGGGTGGCCGCATAGACCGGGTCGGGCTCATTGGTTTTTCGGGCCTGTCGCAATGTGGCAATGTGATCAATATTTACTCCCAACTTCATGTCAATTTCTCCTTCATTTTATCCTATCGTCGATTGAATTAATGTTTCAAATTTTCCAATATTTTCAGCGATAACAGCGGGGTCTTCCGACTCCATCATCAAGCGCAGTTTGGGCTCGGTTCCCGAATAACGAATAACCAACCTGGAATTGCGGCCGTGTTTCGAATCGAAATCCTGCCTCATCTCTTTTAACTGATCCCATTGATTGAAATCCCTTCGCTCCCTCACGGTGATATTCCGTTCCACCTGGGGATATAAGGGGAGTTGGTTAAAGATATCCAGCGGGGTTTCATGGAAATAGGCCAGGGATTTAAGAACGTACAAGGCCGTGAGGATCCCGCTGCCGGTTTTTTGGAAATGCCGCAGGATGGTGTGGCCCGATGGTTCGCCCCCCAGCAGGGCGCCGGTGCGTTTCATTTCTTGCCAGACATGTTTATCGCCGACATCGGTTCGGATATAGGTTATTCCCAGACGGTTCAGGGCTTTTTCCGGACCCAGGTTTCCCAACAGGGTTCCCACGATCATCCCATTAAACTCCCCGGAGGTTTCCCGCAAGTATTTGGAAAGTATGTACAAGGTATGGTTGCCGTCCAGTGTATGGCCGGCCCCGTCTGTAAAGAGGACCCGGTCGCCATCCCCGTCAAAGGCGATTCCCAGATCGGCCCCTTCTTGCCGAACGACTTCTTTTAATGAATCCATATGCGTGGAGCCGCAATTGAAATTAATATTTTTTCCATCCGGGATATGGTGAATCACCACCGGATTCAATCCGGCGTCGTGAAAGATCCGGGGGGCAATCTCAGAGGTGGCCCCATTGGCGCAGTCCATGACGATTTTTAGGGGGTTGGCATGGCGGAGCGCATCGGCAAGTCCTGCGGCATGTTCGGCCAAAAAGTCGGAGTGGATCCGATCGCACGGATCAACGACGCAATCCGGCGCGTTGTCCCTCGTTTCTCCGCTCTCTTCGGGTAACTGGATCTCCGGGGAGCTCCGGTGACTAAAAAAAATGGCTTCGATTTTTTGTTCGAGTTCATCCGAAATTTTTTCACCGTCACTGCCAAAAAACTTCAGCCCGTTATCGGTATAGGGATTATGGGAAGCGGTAATCATGACCCCGTAATCAAAGGGACCATGTTCGGCGATATAGGAAAGACCGGGGGTGGGAATCACGCCGCAGGAGTGAATGGCGATCGTTCCGATCGGATGGTCACCCTCGGTAGGGGATGGGGAGACGCTTAAGAGCCCGGCGGTGAAAAGCTGCTCGATTCGTTTTCCGGACATTCGGGTATCGCGGCCGCATATAATTTTGGCCCCATTCCCGGTTTCGGAAAGGTGGCGGCCAAAGGCCCGTCCCAGATCATAGATCGACACCTCGTCCAGGGGAAAGCGGCCGACCTGCTGTCGGATGCCATCGGTGCCAAACAATTTGTGTTGTTCGATCATGTTTCATCCTTACTTTTTATTCGTTTTTATATTTTTGTTTTCGACCAGGAGATAGACGTCAACCGTATCTTTGTCCATGTCTAAGAATTTGATAATTTCTTTTTGTTTTTTGAGGGGAAGGACCACCCGTTGTGTGGCCTCGATGGTGTCGAGGTTAATGGACCCGATGGTATCCACATACCGGATCGATTGGATTTGCGATTTGTATCCCATGATGGTGACGCGTTCGGGTACCACCTTTTTTTCAAGAAGGAAAATGCCGTTTTTTAACTGACCGGTATAATGGATTTTAATGGGAACCTCGATCGTTGCGACCTGCTCGGTTTGGATTTCGATCATCCGGGGATTGATGGAAACCACATGGGCGCTGATGGGACTGTTCAGGTAATCTTCCGTATCCATGTTGTAGCGGCCGGGTTCCGTCACTCGACTGAGATCGATGCGGATTTTGAAATCATCTTCGTTCAATTTGTTTAATACATTGGCGGTGCCTTTGACTTTGATCCTGATTTTATCCGGGTTGATCGAATGAACGGCGAGATTGGCGGGTAATCCGAAATAATCGACATTCACATCAAAGGCTCGGTCCGAATAGGATCGGGCCTTTCCCGTAATCATGGCCCAGGCAAAAATAGCCAGGACCAATGCCACCGTTCGTAAGCCGAGGTTATGAAATAAAAAATTTTTTAAATTCATGGTGAACTCGAATGAGTGGGCGCATGAATCTGCCCCTCAACCGTTATACGTTGTAATAATCGAGCCGATTTTTTAATCCTTCGCGATCGAGCCCCCGAATAATTTCCCCACCCACAGCCAGGGAAATTTTTCCCGTTTCTTCGGAAACCACGATGGCCAGACAATCGGTTTGCTGGGTAATGCCGATGGCGGCCAGGTGCCGGGTGCCGCCGGGGCTCAGCTCCAGCATGGGCGGGAGCTGGAAAAAACAGCGGGCGACCTCGATGCGATCCTTACCGATGACCACGGCCCCGTCATGCAGGGGGGCACCGGGAGTAAAGATACTCAGCAGCAAGTCTTTGTTGACCACCGCATCGATTTTAACGGGTTTATTGACGTAATTTTTAACTTTGATCTCCCGTTCGATGGCAATTATGGCACCGATCCGGGTCAGCGACAGCGCCGTGACCGTATTGAGGATTTCATCCTTCACCCCTGATTTGGAAACGTTCCCGTAACGGGTCCGCAATTTGCTTCCGATTTTGGCAAGAATTTCCCTGAGCTCATCCTGGAATAAGACAATAATCGCAAAAATCAGGTAGGTCAAGAGGTTGTTTAATATAAAGGAAAAAGCGGTTAAATTCAACAGCCCGGTCAATAGGCCGACGGCGCCGATGGATAAGAGGCCCACCGCCACGTGGTAGGCCCTCGTGTCTTTGATTAATACCAGCAGGGAATAAAACAAGAAGAACAGCAGTAAAATATCGACCAGGTCCAATACGTTGAATTCCGAGAATGCGTTAAATATATAATCGACTATCATTGACCGCCATCGTAATCATTTACGTTTTAAATTTAAGTTAATTTAAAATTAATTATTTTTTCATGTGACCGGGATCGGACGTGATTTCAACGATATCGCTTTGCTCGTCGTCCGAAGCGGAGGCATTTTCTTCCTCTTTGTTTTCCTCTTCTTTATTATCGGTGTTATCTGCGTTGTCGGTGTTATCTGCGTTATCCATCGTCATCTCCGATAAATTGGGTGGCCCCAATTCGATCCCATTGAGGATATCTTCGATATCTTTGGATGAAAGCGATTCGCGTTCGAGTAAGTATTGGGCGATACGTTCCAGCTTCTCTTTATTTTCAATAATATTTTGTTTGGTTCGGACATAGGCTTCATGAATAATTCGGGACACTTCCTCATCGATGTTTCGGGCGGTTTCTTCGGAATGATCGTGACGGTACGTGTATTCCTTGCCCAGGAAAAGCATGTCGTCCTTTTGACTCAATCGGATGGGGCCGAGTTTGGACATCCCCCATTCGCAGACCATTTGGCGGGCGATGGCCGTTGATTTATCAAAATCATTGCCCGCGCCCGTGGTCACGGTATCCAGAAACACTTCTTCGGAGACCCGACCGGCCAGTAACACACACAATTGGGCTTCCAGGTAGTCTTTGGAGTAGGTATATTTATCGGTCAGTGGCAATTGCTGGGTGACGCCCAGGGCCATCCCTCGGGGGATGATGGATACTTTATGAAGCGGGTCCGCCTTTTTCTCCAGGGCCGCAATTAAGGCATGGCCGGCTTCATGGTACGCGGTCAGGCGCTTCTCCGTATCGGAGATAATCATGCTCCGACGCTCGGCTCCCATGAGGACTTTATCCTTTGCAAATTCGAAATCCTTCATGTCTATTTTTTTCTTTTCCATCCGCGAGGCATACAGGGCCGCCTCGTTCACCATATTGGCGATATCGGCCCCGGTGAATCCCGGTGTGGACCGCGCCAGCACTTTTAAATCCACGTCTTTATTCAGCGGAACGCGAGTGGTATGGACTTTAAATATTTCTTCCCTTCCCTTGACATCGGGGGTCGGGATGATGATCCGGCGGTCGAAGCGCCCGGGGCGGAGCAGGGCCGTATCCAGAATATCGGGGCGGTTCGTGGCCGCAATCACGATGATCCCGACATTGGGGGCAAAACCATCCATTTCCACCAGCAGGGCATTGAGCGTCTGCTCCCGCTCATCGTGACCGCCGCCTCCCAAACCGGAGCCGCGTTGACGACCCACGGCATCGATTTCATCGATGAATATCAGGCATGGCGAATGTTTCTTCCCTTCTTCGAATAAATCCCGGACCCGGGAGGCGCCCACACCCACAAACAGTTCCACAAAATCCGAACCGGAAATCGAGAAAAACGGAACTTTGGCTTCCCCGGCAATCGCGCGGGCCAGAAGCGTTTTGCCCGTACCGGGAAGGCCGACCAGCAACACCCCCTTGGGAATGCGACCGCCCAGCCGCTGGAAGCGTTTGGGGTCCCTTAAAAATTCGATAATTTCTTGCAATTCCTCTTTGGCCTCATCGATTCCGGCCACATCTTTAAAGGTCACCTTTTCCTTCTCCCCGGTAAAGACCCGCGCTCGGCTTTTTCCGAAAGAAAACGCCCGGCCGCCCCCCTGCTGCCGCATCAAGACGACCCAAAAGATAATGATGATGATGAATGGAGCCCATGAGAGGATCATGGAGATCCATTCGTTTTTATTTAATTCTTCAACGTCGATAGCCACATTATGGGCACGGAGTATTTTGATAAAATCCGGGTAATCGGCGGGTATGGCGGTCCGATATTTGGTATGGGAGCCACTGGCATCCTGAGTCGTGAGCTCTCCGGTTACCGTATTGGAAACGAATCGCGCCGATTTGACCTGATTATTTTCCACCTTAGACATAAAATCGGTGAAATTTAATTTCAACTCCCTGGCTTCCGAGTATTTATTCATCTGAAAGTATAAAACCATGATGATTATTATTAAAAAGAACCAGAACATCAGTCCCTTCGGCCCCTTTTGACTCACATCTTTCACATTTTTCATTTGTTTCATTTAATTCCTCGTTATAGTTAGTACTATTATATCATAACAGGGGGGGATCGTCAAAAAGAACGGGCATCCGAAAATTTTTTTGAGTGATCCGGAGCGATCCCTGCATGGAGCCGATACGGTTTCATAATTAAATAAGGGAAAAACACAGAATGTGGACCCCTTTTTTGGGTTTTTTTTCTTTTAGTCTTGACAATAACTGAATAAAAAAATATATTATTAACTACTAACTCTCAAAAGGAATCAAATAAAAAATGACCAAACCATTTGATGCTGAAAAAAATTACGAACGGTCTCGCAAGACCGTTGGATACATTTCCAGGAATCGAGCCGATGCAAAAATATATTCGGATTTGGGTTTTAAATGCGGGCTTGAAGTTCACCAACAACTGTTGACCCGGAAGAAATTGTTCTGCCGGTGCCCCGGTGGCATTTACCACGATTCGGATGATTTTCATGCCGAAGTCATCCGCCACATGCGACCCACGCTCAGCGAATTGGGCGAATATGACGGCACGGCGTTAATGGAATTTAAGACAAAGAAGAATATCGTTTACCGCCTCAACAATAAAACCGCCTGCACGTACGAAGTCGATGATACCCCGCCGTTTCCGGTGAACCGGGAAGCTCTCGATATTGCCATTGAAGTGGCCCTGCTTCTTCGTACCAATGTCGTCGGCGAATTGCACATTACCCGTAAACAATACCTGGACGGCAGTATCCCCACCGGATTTCAACGGACGGCCATCGTGGGAATCGAAGGCGAAATCCCGATAAGCAAGAAGAAGATCCGGATTATCCAATTAAGCGTGGAAGAGGACTCATGCCGGGAAGTTTCCGATATCGGACACGAACGCATTTATTTAACCGATCGGCTGGGCATGCCGCTAATCGAAACCGTTACCTATCCGGACATGCTGACCCCGGATGAGGCCGCCGAAGCGGGGCATTACATCCGATTTCTAACCCGCAGTACCGGGAAAGTTCGAACAGGCATCGGCGCGGGCCGTGAAGATGTGAATGTCAGCATTACGGGCGGAACCCGGGTGGAAATTAAAGGCGTCGCCCATATTCGCCTGATCCCGGAACTCACCCATAACGAAGCCTTTCGCCAAAAAGCCTTACTGGAAATCAAAACCCTGCTCCATCAACGCATCCCGGATCCGTCGACCTGGCACCTGACCCATGCGGAACTGAGCCCGTCTCAAATTCCGGATGGCCTCCCCATCCATCCGAACCACGGCGACAATGTCCGCGTCATTGCCGTGAACCTGCCGCAGTTTAAAGACGTGCTGTCCTTCTTTACCCAACCGGGAAAGTCCTTCAGCAACGAACTGAGCGACCGGTTAAAAGTCATTGCCTGCATTGAAAAACCCAATATGATCCACTCGGAACCCTGGAACGTAAACGCGATATATAATCCCCGTCAACATCTGGATGCCAACGGCGACTTAAATCGAATCCAAATCGATTTTGCACCCATTCGCGAGTTGCTCCAGAGCGGAGCCAACGATGCCCAACTGCTGTTCTGGGCCTCCCCGGAGGATATGGCCACAGCCCTCGAAACCATCGAAGAACGCTGCTTGCTGGCCATGACCCGGGGCGTGTTGAACGAAACGCGTAAATTCTTGATGGATGGAACGACGCTATTCGAACGCGTCCTCCCCGGTCCCGACCGGATGTACCCGGATACGGATTCGGCCCCGATATCCATCGAAGAAAGCCAAATCCAAGCCATTCGCAAAGGACTGCCGTCGGAGGTCTCCCGCTCCATGAAACACATGCTGGAATGGGGCGTCCCGGTTGACGCGTATCCCTATATTTTAAAGCGGAACCTGTTCCCGTTAATCGAAAAGATTGTCGAGGATTTTAATCAGCCCCCCCGTTTTACCGGTATCTTGATCGGGCACCATCTAAAGTACCTCGAAGGGCGAATTCAACCTGCCTCGCATTTCGATTACCATGGGATTTATCATCTGTTCGAATTCATTATTCGAAAGAAATTGAAACGGGACATCTTAAAAGAAATGCTCCCGGTGGTTTACGAACACCCCAAAATGGATTTTGAATCCGTACTCACCACCATCGGTTATAAACCGTTGAATGAAGAAGAGATCCTCGATCATATCCCCATACTCAAAGACAAATTCCATGAGATCTCCAAATCCAAAG
This sequence comes from Candidatus Omnitrophota bacterium, assembly GCA_050258455.1. GTDB lineage: Bacteria > Acidobacteriota > Aminicenantia > UBA2199 > UBA2199 > JAKAGC01. The sequence continues at coordinate 22,648 of JBLMYT010000070.1, forward strand.
ACAAGGACGCGATGGTATTATGGGTCATGGGACGATTGAAACCATTGGCCCTGGGAAACATGAACATGAACGAGCTGCGAAACCATGTCACCGTCGGTTATGGGAATGAAGCGCCCGACGTGAACGCGAATTAAGGAATTTAAGGAGTCGGAAAATGAGCGATATGTTTAAAGGATATAGAGGAAAAGCACTGGAAGTATTAAAGCGATTCAAAGTGCGGGTATGGAGCGAAACCATCGTCAATACCACCCGCGGCGAATTCAAGGGAATCATTCTGCCCCGTTCGGAAAACGATGACGCCGAACACCTCGTGTTGAAACTGGTCACGGGTTACAACATCGGTATTACGGTCGATACGATCATCGATATGAAAGAATATGGATACAAAGAAGCCCATTATAAAATACCGGAAAAAGAGTTTCCCACCTCACCCAATAAACCCAAAATCAAACTCTTCGGTACCGGGGGAACCATTGCGTCCCGGTTGGATTACCGAACCGGCGCGGTGATCCCGGCCTTTTCACCCGGTGAACTGTACGGTGCTGTTCCCGAATTGGCGGATGTGTGTAATCTGACCACCGAAAAACTCTTTGCGGTTTTCAGCGAAAATATGGGCCCGGAACAGTACATTACCCTGGCCAAATCCATCGGTAAAGAAATCGAAAAGGGCATCGACGGCATCGTGATCGGTCACGGGACCGATACCATGCACCATACGGCCGCTGCCCTCTCGTTTATGGTCCAAAACTCCCCCGTACCGATCGTGATGGTCGGTTCCCAACGTTCATCGGATCGCCCGTCCTCGGATGCTGCCTTGAACCTGATCCATGCCACCACGGCTGCGGGCTATTCGGATATTGCCGAAGTCATGGTCTGCATGTTTGGTCCCACATCGGATGAATACGGATTGCTTCACCGGGGAACCCGGGTTCGAAAAATGCATTCGTCTTACCGTTCCACGTTTCGAACCATCGGCGATATCCCTCTGGCCACGGTCCGGCGCAACCAGATCACCCCGTTGAAAAACGACTACAACCACCGAAGAAAAGACCGCAAAGCCGATATCTTCCCTTATTTCGAAGAGCGGGTCGCCATCGTGTACTATTACCCCAACATGCATCCGGATATCATCGACTCCCTGGTCGACAACGGGTACAAGGGGATCGTCATTGCCGGGACCGGTTTGGGACATGTGAATAAACCCCTGTATCCCGCCATCGAACGGGCCGCCAAAGCCGGCGTTGCGATTTACATGACGGTGCAAACCTTGTGGGGGTATGTGCACATGTTTGTCTACGAAACCGGGCGAGATTTGGTGTCCAAGGGTATTGTTCCGGGCGAAAACCTATTACCCGAAGTGGCTTACATTAAATTGGCGTGGGCGCTGGGCCAGACCAATGATCTGGAAAAGGTCAAGAAAATCATGTTGACTCCCATATGCGGCGATATTACTCCCAACGAACCTTACAATGGATACTTGATCTATCAGGGCGGTATCCCTGAAGTCGAAGAATTTATAAAAAAATTTCATAAATAAAAAATTCTGTGGATTTTAGTTGCAAATTTTGGAGTTTTCTGCTATTATATGTCTTGTAAAAGAATTTTTTATATCTCTCCCCCCTAACAGGCCGGGATTGTCCCCCCCTTTCCCGGCCTGTGTTTTTTGATCAACCTGTCAATGATCCCCTTCAACGCATCCGAAACTACCTTTACGTCGTCTTTTGTCAAATCGGGAAATAGGGGAAGTGAAATCTCACGATAAAATAAATCCTCTGTAACGGGTAAGTGCAACGGGGAGGCGTTTAGCTGCTCTTTAAAGAAACCGTTAAAGAAGCTGTGAAAATGAACGGGAATGAAATGGATGGACGGATAAATTCTCTTTTTCCGCAATTGCAGAATCATGTCGTCGCGAAACGGCTTTAGTTCGGGCGACAGGAGTATGGGGTACAGATGGCGGGCCGAATAATTGTGATCCCGAATCACCGGCGTTTGAAGGCGATCGGTTTTTAAGAAGGCATCGTACCACCGGGCGGCTTGATTGCGAAGCCGCGTGATCCGGTCGAGCTTTTGAATCTGAACCACCCCCAACGCAGCCTGAATATCGGTCAAATTGGCCTTGTAACCGGGATACACGATATCGTATAAGGGCAACCCGGTCTTGTACCGCTCCACCGCGCTTTTGGAAATTCCGTGAAGGGCGTACATCCGGAGCTTCTGCTCCAGGGCCTGGTTATCGGTCACAATCATTCCGCCTTCACCGGTGGTCAGGTTTTTATTGGAGTAGAAGCTGAAACAGACCAGATTGGGGCTTTTGCCGATTTTGGTTCCGCGGTACACGGCCCCGATCGCATGGGCGGCGTCTTCGACGACAAAGAGATTAAACCGCTGCGCAATGGCGTTGATCCGATCCATCTCCGCAGCCTGACCCCCGAAATGAACGGGAAGAATGCCCCGAAGCAGGTGTCCGGTTTGAGGGGACCGCAGCCCCTGATCGGTCCACACGTAATGATCCCGAATAAATTCTTCGATTTTGACCGGGTCCAGGTTGAAGGTATCGGTTTCGACATCGACCAATACGGGAGAGGCCCCGCGATGGACAATGACAATCGCCGTGGAGGCAAAGGTGTAGGCCGTGGTCAGGACATCATCGCCCGGGCCCACGCCGTGAACGGCCAGGCATATTTCCAACGCGGCTGTGGCCGACGATACCGCCACGGCCGTTGAAACACCCAGGTAGGCTTGGACCTTGCGTTCGAATTTGGTCACCTCCGGGCCGGAGGTGATCCATTTACCCCGAAGGACATGGACCACTTCATTGATTTCTTTTTGATCGATAAAGGGAATGGAAAACGGGATCTCTTTGGGGCGCGTCATTTGAGCATGGAGGAGGCGATGACCAGACGCATGATCTCATTGGTTCCTTCGTAAATTTCCGTAATTTTGGCGTCTCTTAAATACCGTTCCACATCAAACTCTTTGGTGTAACCGTATCCGCCATGAATCTGAATGGCTTTGGCGGCACAAAAGGAGGCGGTCTCCGAGGCTTTCAATTTGGCCATGGCCGCTTCGGCCGAGTAATTCAACCCCCGGTCTTTCATGACCGAACCCCGATAATTTAACAGCCAGGCCGCCTCGTATTCGGTTTTCATTTCCGCCAGCATCCATTGAATGGCCTGGAAATTGCCGATCGCCTGGTTAAATTGTTCCCGTTCTTTGGCAAACGCAATCGAGTCTTCGATCGAGGCTCGGGCGATTCCCAGAGCCTGGGCACCGATTCCCAACCGTCCCCCATCCAGGGTGACCATGGCAATCTTGAACCCTTTATTGAATTCCCCCAATAAATTTTCCTTCGGGATCGCGCAATCTTCCAGGATGAGCTCCGTGGTCGAGGAACAGTTGATCCCCAGTTTATGTTCATGCTTGCCGACCGAAAAACCGGGCGTTCCTTTCTCCACGATAAAGGCACTCATGCCTTTGGTTTTTAATGCGGGTTCGGTTAAGGCAATGACAATGCATACGTCCGCTTCACCGCCATTGGTGATAAAATGCTTGGTTCCATTGAGCACCCAGTGATCCCCTTTGAGTTGGGCGACGGTTTTGGCAGACCCGGCGTCCGATCCGGCCCCGGGCTCGGTCAGGGCAAAACACCCGATTTTTCTTCCGCTACACAGTTCGGGCATGTATTTCTTTTTCTGTTCCTCGGTACCAAACCGGTAAATGGGATCCACGGACAGAGAGGAATGCGCCGAAACAATCACGCCTGTGGACGCACAGTAACGCGATAGCGCTTCAACGGCGATCATATACGATACATAATCCATTCCGGCTCCGCCGTACTCCGGCGGGTAAGCAATACCCATTAACCCCAATTCTCCGGCTTTGCGGATGATGTCGGCCGGAAAAATACCCTTTTCCTGATTCTCTCTGGCGTGGGGGCCGATTTCTTCTTTGGCGAATTTTACCACCATGTCTCTCAACATCGTTTGCTCATCGGTTAATAAATAATCCATACTGACTCCTTTATTTTTTAATACCCGGTATTTGCCCGCTGCGGGGATTTACTTTTTTCTCGATGATGTGTCAGGCTTGCTTTTGCCGATCAAATTAAATACGGCCCGCGATAACTGCGGATAGGTGTAGGGTTTTTCCAGGTACCCTTTCACCCCTAACTCCAGCACTTCATCGATTCGTTTGTCTTTGATGGCCCCGGTAATGAGGATGACGTTCACATCGGGCTGAATCTGTTTCATCTCCAGGTACGTTTCTTTGCCGGATTTTTGAGGCATTAACAGATCGAGGAGCACGGCCCGAATTTCGTTGTGGTGTTGTTTAAAGAGTTCGATGGCTTGATCGCCATTTTCTGCGACGATCACCTCATACCCGGATTTCTCCAAAACGTTCGAGGCAATTTTACGCATGATGGGTTCATCATCCACCACCATGACTATCCCCTGTCCTTTGACCAGCCGTTTCGGTGGCCTGCCTCGTTGATTCATCATTCTTACCTGGTATTAAACCTCATCTTTTTTATTATAGTTAAATGTTTAAATTACTACTTTTCGCTAAATAACGCAAGTAATTTTTTTGTTTCATCCATATCGATCAATCGATGCTTCAATATACTCAGCGAAATATGGCCATTCGAGATGGCATAAAGATCGGTTCCTTTTTCTCCGACCGTATCCGGCGAACCGGTCCCAATCCAAAAATACTCGCGATCCCTCGGATCCAGGCGCTTGACCACCGACGGTTTGTAACGCTTTAAACCGGGATGGGTGATCATGATTTGGGCGTCCCGACCGGAGTAAGTGGGGATGTTGAGATTGTAAATCCCATTCGGATCGGGAATGGGAAGGAGTTTGTCCAGGACATACCCGGTAAAATAGGAACCCACGGAAAAATCGTAACGATTCCCGTTCCCCTGGGATAGATTCATTTTATCTTTGGCATTCGGCGCAGCAATCAGGGAAACGGCCATAGCCGGAATGCCGTACATCCGCGCGGTAAAGGCGCCGGCCACGGTTCCTGAAAAATAAACATCCTCGCAGAGGTTTTCGCCCTGATTCATCCCGGAAACCACAAAATCCGGCCACCGGGGCATGATCTCGTTCAAGGCCAGGTTGATGCAGTCGGCGGGGGTGCCATCCACGGCAAATTCATGGTCGGATACCCGGTGCATCCGGATCGGTCGGTTCAGGGTCAGCGACATGCTGATCGCACTGCGTTCCCGGTCGGGCGCAACGACCACCACCGTGTAGCGTTCCGATAAATACTCCTTCAGATGCTGAATGCCGGGTGATAGAATACCGTCATCATTGGTTAATAAAATTGTTTTTTTCATGATATATTTAGATATTCGTTATCCTGTCTATTATTATTTGTTATTATTTTCTTTCCGTCCGGTACACTGTAAGAAACCAAATGGTCGGGACGAGTGGATTTGAACCACCGACACCACGCACCCCAAGCGTGTGCGCTACCAGGCTGCGCTACGTCCCGACGCTGGTTATTTATCCTTATTTTTATCACTTTTATCAAGTATTGTCAATATGTCGCGTAATGTCTGTTGAATTATTTTTAATTTTTCCGTTCGAACTTGAACGGTCTTCTTCTTTAAATTCTCATTGACATTATCTTTTTTGGCGGGTTCGGGAGTGGAAGGCGGGTGCGGACTATCTCCCGATTTCCGAAGCATTTCCTTTATTTTTGCCTTCTCGATCCTGTCTTCGATCAACCATTGTTTGATCTTGAGAATGAGTTCGACATCCGCGCGAGAGTAGAAGATCTCTCCCGTGGCGTTTTGCGTGGGTTGAAACCCATCGAATTCGTTTTGCCAGTAATCGATGACTTTGCCATCGAGTCGCGTGATTTTGATCACCTCACTGCGTTTAAAGGCTAATTTATCGGGCAGATCATTGGGGGTCATCGTTCGTTAAACCCTCCCGGCGTTTCATGGGGGATCGCCTCCACGGCTTCGCCCTGGGTAATTTCCAGCGGTTGGGTGGAAATGGGTTCTTCCATGAGGGGAGAAAGGATCTTGATGGCAGAGATTAATTCCGAAACCACAATGGGCTTGGACACATAGAGATCCATGCCGGCTTCCAGGAATTTTTCCTTGTCGCCTTTCATGGCATGGGCGGTCAGGGCAATGATGGGAATATGCACATATTCGTCGGAGTTTGGGTTTTGGGTCATGATTGCGGCTTCGAGCCGTCGAATCTCTTTGGTGGTTTCAATCCCGTCCATTTCCGGCATTTGAATATCCATTAATATCGCGTCGAATTTCTGAGCGGCAAATTTATTGAGCAATTCTTTTCCGTTATCGGTAACGGTGGCTGTATATCCGAGTTTTTCAAGCATTTTTTTGATCAGTTTTTGATTGATTTTATTGTCTTCGGCGACAAGAAAGCTAATCTTTTTGGGGGTATCGACGACCACGGGCTGGGAGTTGTCCGGTTGTCGGGGTTTATCCGACGGCATGGCCCCAACCGTGCGCAGGATGGTGTCCATCAGTTCGAACGGTTCGATGGGTTTGGTCAGGTAACCGGAGATTCCCAGTTGAAGGACGCGTTTGGTGTCCTGGAATTGGCCGGTCTTGATGAGCACAATGATTTGAATATCGAGGCATTGGGGATTGGACCGGATCTGTTTGAGAAAGGCGAATTCATTGGCGTCGATTAATTGGATATCGATGATGGCGAGTTTAAAGAGGTGATCGCGGCAGGATCGGTTCAGAATCTCGAGGGCTTCTTCGGCGGTTTGAGTGAAGGTGGGTTTCATTCCCCAGTAATTCAATTGTTTTTCCAGGATATACCCGGAGGTATGGTGATCGTCCACGATCAGGACAGGCATGTCTTTTAGGGCGATGGAATGACAGGTTTTTAATTTTAATTTCTCCATCGATTGGTACGTGATTTTGAGTGGAATGGAAAAGTAAAAGGTCGATCCGGGGCCGCCGTCCGGAGAAGACGCGCAGTGAAACCCATTGCGGGTAGCGGAAACGTCTTCCGAGTACCGGGCATTGGTCGGGCTTTCGACATGGATTTTTCCGCCCATGAGGCAAACCAGTTTCGAAGAGATGGAGAGGCCCAAACCGGAGCCGCCGTATCTGCGGGTGGTGGAGGTATCGGCCTGGACAAAGGCGTCGAATATGGCGTTTTGCTTTTCACCGGGAACGCCGATTCCGGTATCCGATACCGAAAACACAAGACCGATGCTGTTGGTGCCGAGTTTCTCCTCGCAGAGTCGGACCTCCAGGAGGATTTCCCCTTTTTCGGTAAATTTTACCGCGTTTCCCAGGATATTGACCAGGATCTGGCGCAGGCGGATGGGGTCGCCGTTTAAATATATGGGAATTTCGGGCTCGATGTAGTAGTTCAAACCGAGGTTTTTCTTATGTGCGCGAATGGCGAGTAACTTCACGATGCCGCTGATGGTCGTGTAGAGGTTAAAATCGATCGATTCCAACTCGATGCTTCCGGAATCGACTTTTGAAAAATCCAGGATGTCGTCGATAATGAGGAGGAGGTCATTGGCCGATGATTTCACGACCATGAGGTTATCGCGTTGTTCGTCGTTTAAATTGGTTTCGAGGGTGAGTTCGGTCATACCGATGATGCCGTTCATGGGGGTTCGGATTTCGTGGCTCATGTTGGCGAGAAATTCGGCGCGAGCGCGGACCGCCACTTCGGCTCTTTCTTTGGCTCTGACCAGATCGATCGTCCGTTTGTTGACCAACTGTTCCAGTTTCTGCTGGGTTTTGTGGATGCTGTAAATTTTACCGAACACAATGCCGACTGCGCCCAAGATACCGAGCAGGATGACCATCAGCCGGAATCTGGGGGTTTTCCAAAAAGGAGGAATAATGGTTATTTTGATGCAGATGGGTTTATCGCTCCACACGCCGTCGTTGTTACTGCCCAGAATCATCAGGGTGTATTCTTCGCCTGCGAGGTTGTAATAGATTTTGGTGCGGCCGGAGTTGGAATCGATCCAGTCTCTATCCTTTCCTTTCATTTTGTATTTGTACCGGTTTTTCAACGGATTGTTGTAATCCAGGGCGGCAAATTCGAATGAGATATAATTATCTTTATGGGTTAAGGTAAATTCTTTGACATAGGAGGCAACCAGATTCGAGATGCTTTTTTCCGGCGTTTCGATGTTGGTGATGACGATCGGGGGAACCAAGGTATTTTGGATAATTTTTTCGGGATCCACGACATTGAGTCCGTTGATACCGCCGAAAAACATGAGGCCTTTTGCGTTTCGCCAATAGGATCCGGGATAAAAGTCATCGGCCTGGAGGCCGTCGTAGTAGTCATAATTCCGAAATGTATTTTTTTCAGGGTTAAATTTGGATATTCCTTTGTTGGTACTGATCCAGAGGTTGCCGTTGTTGTCTTCGAGGATTCCATTGATGGTATCGCCCGGCAGTTTATTCGGCGTTTTTCCCTCGGCGGTGTAGCGGACAAAGGAATGGGTGGCCGGCTCGTAGCGGTTTAACCCCATGGGGGTGCCGACCCATAAGGTTCCCCGGCTGTCCTGATGGATGCACAACACCGTATCATCGCTCAGCGAATTCGGGATATTGGGGTCATGTCGGAAGGCGAGGAAGCACGGGTGAAGGCTTTTAAAATCGTTGGCTTCCCATTTGTTTAAACCGCTGTTGGACCCCAGCCAGAGGTTTCCCTCTTTATCTTCGACGATGGCGTTCACGTTGTTGTTGCTTAAGGATCTGGGATCGGCGGGGTTATTTTTTAAGAGGGTGAACCGGTTGTTTCGCTCGTCAAACAGGGCGAGTCCGCCGTCGTTTAATCCGGCCCACAGGCGTCCCTTTCGATCTTGAAAAATGGTGTTTACCGTGATTACCCCGGTAATGTTATGTCGTGTGTTTAAGGCATTGGTATTGTAATGAATGAACCCATTGCGTTGGCGGTCGAATTTATCCAGGCCTTGATCGGCGGTGCCGACCCATAGATTGCCGTCGCGGTCTTCCAGGATGGACCGGATGTTGTTGCTAATGAGGCTTTGGGGATTTCCCGGTTCATTCTTATAAACGGTGAACGTTCGATGTTTGATATCGAATCGGTTTAAGCCCCCGCCGTGGGTCCCGATCCACAGATAGCCCTTTCGATCTTCGCAGATGGCCCGGACCATGTTATTGGTCAAGGAATTGGGATCAAAGGTTTCGTGTTTGAGGTGAACGAATTTTCGTTTCCATGGACTCACCTTGTTGATGCCGCCGATCGCGGTTCCGATCCAGATGAGTCCGGTCCGGTCTTCGTAGAGGGAGTAGACGGTGTTGTCGCTGATGGAATCGGTTCTTTTGGGATCGATTTTATAGATATCGAACGTCCGGGTTTTGGGATTAAAGATATTGATGCCCCCTCCGTCTGTTCCGATCCACAGCTTGCCCGTTTGATCGAATGTGAGGGCGTGGATCGCGTTGCTGCTCAAGCCGTTTGGGGCGTCCGTCGAATAGTGGGTGCAGGTTCCGTTTTGGAAATCGAAGCAATTCAAGCCTCTGTCTGTGGTTCCGACCCAGAGACGATGGTTTCGGTCTTCGACGATGGCGCGAATTTTTCGACTGCTTAAGGGGAACGGTGTTTGGGGATCGTCGGTATAATGGTTGAACGTATTTCGGGACGTATCCAGGCAATCGAGGCCATTGGCGGTTCCGATCCAGATATTGCCGTATTTATCTTCGGTCAGGCAGGTGATGATGTTTTCGCTGATGCTGTGGAGTGAATCGCCGGTGTGTTTGTAGTGACGCAAGCGGCCGGTTAAAGGATCAAGTAAGTCGAGGCCTTCGGCGGTTCCGATCCAGATTCCGCCGTTTCGGTCTTGAATGAGGGCCGTGATGGAATTGCTGCTCAGGCTATTGGGGTTTTGGGGGCTATGACGGTAGTGGGTAAACTGCATGGTGGTGCGATCGATGCGGTTTAAGCCACCGCTGAGCGTTCCGGCCCAGAGGATTCCGTCGCGGTCTTGCATGAGAACGGTGACATGGTTGGAAGATAAGGAATTGTTATCGTTGAGGTTTCGCCTGAATACCGTGAATTTGTAGCCGTCGTATTTATTTAAACCGTTTTGGGTAGCGATCCACATAAAGCCGTCCCGGTCCTGAAGGATACTGGTTACTGTGTTTTGGGAGAGGCCTTGTTGGTAAGAAATGACTTCGAATTCGATGGGTGGGGGGTCGGTTGCCTGCAATTTGAGGGGCCATAGGAGAAAGACCGTCAACCATATCACTCCGAAAAAAGTGGACATGTCTAATGCGGGTTTTTCATAGTCAAAGTCAAACACGATCGTGCGTCTCATTTCATTAAGATTAATCATAACACAAATTGCGTAAATTATCCATCATCTTCCGAGAATTGGGGATTGAGGAATCAGAGTACCCATTGCTGTTTTCGGAAGGGTTTCTGGTCAATCTCAAAAAGATGTGTTAAAATATAACATGGCAAATTCAGGGATGAGTGATTCGTTTTATATTCAGTGGCATATTCTGGACCGGTGCAATTTGCGCTGTCGGCATTGTTACCAGTCGGAGTTTTCGAAAGAGAGGGAACCGGGGTGGCCGGAGTTGAAGCGTGCCGCCGATAACGTATTGGGGGCGATGGCAGCATGGAGGGTCAAACTGGATGTGGCCTTAACGGGTGGCGAGCCGTTTCTCAAACCGGAGTTGATGCCCTTGCTTCATTATTTGAATGATTCCCCGCATGTGGGGAGTTTGTGTGTGATTACGAATGGAACGATCTTTCCCGAGTATGCCGACGAGTTGGCAGCGCTTTCGCGGGTGGGTGAGATTCGGATTTCATTGGATGGGATCAGTGAAGAAACCAATGATGGGATTCGGGGGAAGGGGAGTACGGCGAAAGTATTGGCGAATATTTCTCGGTGGCAGGAGTTGGGGGTACCGGTAACCGTGATGTTTACGGTGATGCGGCGCAACGTGCATGAGGTCTCGCGTTTTGTTGCGCTTGGGAAAGCGTTGGGGATTAAGGCCATGATTATCGAGCGGTTTTTTCCGTTGGGGCAGGGGGAAGCGATCGGGGAGGATGCGTTGAATGGGACCGAATTTTTGAACGTTTGGCAGGAGGTTTTGGATCAGGTGGATGTAGAGGTTGAGCCGGAGGAGTTGATTGCGTATCGTGCCATTCGCATCGATTGGAAGGACTCGGACGTGGATGTTTTCGGTTCCGGTTGTGTGGTGGGAAAGGATGGCATGGCGATTTTACCGGATGGGACGGTTTTGCCTTGCCGGCGGTTTCCGCTTTCGATTGGAAACATCATGGAAACGCCGTTGACGGACATCTGGCGGGATTCGGTGGTCTTGAATGCGCTCAGGGATAAGGCGAATTTAAAAGGGAAGTGTCGGGATTGTGCGATTGAGGAATGTTGGGGATGTCGGGCGATGTGTTATTGTTTGGAGGGGGATTATCTTGCCGGGGATCCGCATTGTTGGGTGCATCGCGATTAATGAAAAGCAGGTGTTTGGACAGAATAAAAACTCGCAACAGTGTTGCGAGTTTTTCCTCGCCGATGTAAGAAGTTAAGAGGATGAGAAATTGAGAGGTTGAGAAGACGGCGCTTCGCGCCGTGATGAGGATTAATTTGTAGGGGCAATTCGCGAATTGCCCCCAATAAATCGCCCCAGTTAAAATGGGCGGTTCGCGAACCGCCCCTACGTAAGTATATATTCCATCGCAATATCAATTAATGAGTTTCTCGGTTAATTTCTTAACTTCTTCAACCGTAATATCGAGACATTCTGCAATGGTTTCTATCTTAAATCCTTGATTTAGCATCCTTTCGGCTATTTCTTTTGCTCTCTCCTGCTTCCCTTCTGATATTCCTTCTCGTCTTATATCTCGTTCCCAAATCGGTACGTATTCCATTTTGGTTTCCTCCTGTGCTTGTTAATTTATCCTTCAAATTGGATGATATCAAAAAAGTGTATGAATTTCAAGGGCGCACCCATGTGTGCGCCCTCAATCATCTTACCTCAATTCGAACACGCGGGCAGACACGCAGGTCTGCCCCTACGGAATAATCCGGCGCTTCGCGCGTTTCTTCAAAGAAACGCCGAGGCATTCTTTTTTCTCACCTTCTTATCCTCTTAACCTCTTAACTTCTGTTTTTAAAAAAGAGGATGTCCTGTTGGACTCTGGCATTTCAAAACCTTCGGTTGCCGGTTGCCGTTGCCAGTAAAATGCTGATTATCCAAAAAATGGGTGCGGTATCAAGGAATAAGGAACTTATTCCAGACAAGTCATTTAATAAATTCAATCTCTTTCCTCTCTTAACCGGTTCACATATTCCTGCGCGTCAGTATTCCAAATTCCCCTTCCCATACCATAAATATCTTCACCCATGATTAATAATTCTTGTTCTTGATTTTGGCTTTCCCTTTTGAGTTGATGGATTAATTTTTCCATCAGGATAATTTTTTCTTTTCGCGAAAGACCTTGCGCGACCTTCCATACGCTATTTAAATTGGCTTGCATTTTTAATTCCTCCATTAATATATAACATAATGCAATATTTCTTTCAATAGGAATAAGCAGACATATATTATTAAGGGCGCCTATTCATTTATACCCCAATATTGAACACCCGGGCAGGTACATTGAGGTTAAGAGGGGTGTGAAACGGCGCTTCGCGCCGTGATTCGGAAAATCTCGTCGGGGCGCACCCATGTGTGCGCCCTCAATCATCTTACCCCAATTCGAACACACGGGCAGACACGCGGGTCTGCCCTTACGGAATAATTCGGCGCTTCGCGCGTTTCTTTAAACGAAGCGCCGAGGCATTCTTTTTTCTCATCTTGACCGCTGCCCACTGGATTGCATCTTCTGTTTTTAAAAAAAGGGATGTCCTGTTGGACTACGAAACACGATTGACCCGGATGAGTTTTCCCAAAAGAGGCTCCTCAGATTGAACACTTTCATGAATCCGATCGGCTTGCCCAATAAAATCAGGATCAAATGAACAAACAATAATCCCGTAATGATAAGGCTTTTCTTTATGAAGTTGAATGAAATGTTTCCTATTTAAGGTTACCAAAGCTCTTTGTTCCGAAATCGCGTATAAAAGAACAGCTTCATCGGGCATTGATTGTTCGGCCTTTCCTGTTTCCTGGATAGTTAAAACGTTATGCCCCAATTGTCGTAATCTTTGAACAACCGGTAAAGGGAAATTTTCATTACTATAGAGTTGGGCCATTCCTAAGTCTCTTCGTTTTCTTCGATTTGTCGGTCGATTTCTGCTGTATGTGAGCGCGCATAAGACCACGCATTGGCTAAGTCTTCGGCCCGAAGCGTTGGAAACGCGTTTAATATATCGGCTTCACTTTTCCCCAATTGCCTGGCCCGAACCAGGACCCATACCGGTATTCGGGTTCTTACTATGCAAGGCTCATTGCCACAAACCCCGGGGGTATTTTCGATCCCAGGAAATGCATCTCCAATATCGCGAGCTACCCATTGTAGAATACGGGCTTTTTCTGCCCGCGTTAACGTACCCAATGCCTGCTCTATTGTTTGCATTGCTCCTACTGAGCCCATTGTATACCTCTTTGTTAAAAAATAATGGGTTATATTTATATGATACAATAAAGCTTAACAATATTCAACTTTCTCTTTGAATTGTATAATTGGACCAAGAAAGCAGGTGTTTGGGGGATGTAATTCTCGCACCAGTGTTGCGAGTTTTTCCTCGCCGCTATAAGAAGTTAGGAGGATGAGAAGTTGAGAGGTTGAGAAAACGGCGCTTCGCGCCGTGGTTCAAGAAGCGCTGAGGCATTCTTTTTCTGACCTTCCGTCCTTCGGGAAGGGGTTACGCCAGTTCGTCGAACTCGAACACAGTGACGGTTCCATTGGCGTTGGCTGTGAGTACTTTTTTTGGGAAAACGGGACAAATAGAGATTTTTTGTGGTATCCAAGGGAGTTCGAGTGTTTTAATGCAGCGGCCGGTTTCAATATTCCACAGCCTTATGGTTTTGTCCCATGAAACTGAGACGATGATTCTTCCATTCGGTGCAAAGGCGCAGCCCCACACATAATGCGTATGCCCGTCGAGGGTACGAATCTCTCGACCAGTGACGGCGTTCCAGAGCTTCAAGGTCCGATCCCGGGAAGCGGAGAGTATGGTGGGACCATCGGGTGAAAATGCGCAACCATAAACGGAATCCGTATGCCCTTCGAATGATCGAATCTCCCGTCCGTTATCGGCGTCCCACAGCTTCAAGGTGTGATCCTCTGACGCGGAGAGCAGGGTCTTTCCATCGAAAGAAAACGCGCAGTTCCAGATAGAACCAGTATGACCGGAGAATGTTTGAATCTCCCGTCCGGTTGCAGCGTTCCATAGTTTCATCGTTTTATCGCATGAAGCAGAGAGCACGGTTTTTCCATCGGGTGAGAACGCGCAGCTAAGTACAGGAGATGTATGCAAATAGAAAGATCGAATTATCAGTCCTGTTTCGGCGTCCCAAAGTCTTAAAGTTCCTTCATCTGAAGCGGAAAGTACGGTGACTCCATCTGACGAAAACGCACCGCTATTTACAGAATAATAATGCCCTTTAAATGTTCGAATCACCTTTCCAGTAACGGAATCCCATAACTTCAATGTGGCATCCTTTGAAGCGGAAAGCAGGGTGTTCCCATCGGGTGAAAATACACAACTAAATACATAAGAATCATGCCCGTTGAAGGTTCGAATCACCTTTCCGGTAACGGAATCCCATAACTTCAATGTAGCATCATTTGAAGCGGAAAGCAGGGTGTTCCCATCGGGTGAGAACGTGCATCCCAAAACTTCGTCCATATGCCCGCTGAAGGTACGAATCTCCCATCCTGTCTTGGCGTCCCATAACTTCAAGGTGCCATCCGATGACGCGGATAGCGCTATTTTTCCATCGGGTGAGAACGTGCATTTATTTATAGAAGATTCATGGTAGCTGAATATTTGAATCTCTTGCCTGGCAACGGCGTCCCATAGTCTCAATGTGCGATCCTGGGAAGCGGAAAGTAGGGTTCTTCCATCGGGTGAAAACGCGCAACTCAAAACATGATCCGTATGTCCGCTGAAAGTATGAATCTCGCGTCCGGTAACGGCGTCCCATAGCTTTAAGGTTTTATCGAATGAAGCGGATAACACGGTTTTTCCATCGGGCGAAAATGCACAGCTAGTTACAAAAGCTGTATGTCCGGCGAAGGTACGAATCTCCCATCCGGTGGCAACGTCCCAAAGCTTCAACGTAAGATCATCAGAAGCGGATAGCACGGTTTTTCCATCGGGTGAAAATCCGCAACCATAAACAGAACGAGTATGTCCGTTGAGAGTACGAATTTCTCTACCGGTTGCGACGTCCCATAGTTTTAAGGTTTTATCCTTCGAAGTGGAGAGCAGGGTTTTTCCATCGGGTGAGAATGCGCAACTAGTTACAAAATCTATATGCCCGTAAAATGTCCGAATTTCCCTTCCGGTAGCGGCGTCCCATAATTTAAGGGTTTTATCGGATGAAGCAGAGAGCACGGTTTTTTCATCGGGTGAAAATGCACACGCCATTACTGCACCGGAATGCTTTAAATTTGGGCTCCCATAAAAACCGGTTAATTCTTTGCCAATTAATTTTTGATAATAATCGAAGTTTTTATCCTCCGGGTGATAAACCTTACTGTCCAATTGTAATACACTAGCGGGGACAGAAGTGGAGATAAGTGTTTCTTTTTTATTCTCATTGAGAAATTGTTCCACGATCTCTTTTTGCGCCAGTTTGAATAACAATTTTTTTCGTAATTCGACCAATTCGGAATCACCGCTATCGAATTCTTTATATTCTATATATTCAAGAAACGCAGGGAGGCTCAATTTTAGGATACTATCGAACAGATGGACCATCTCTTTTAATTGGTCCTTTTCACTGCTTAACAGGATGTCCCTTATATAAAGGTATACCCATTGCACCGCATCCAGATTACGGTCAATCATATCTTCAATGGTTCGACGCAAGCTTTTGATACGGAGTATTCTTAATATTTTTTGAATGGTCCATTCAACCTCGGACAGGCATTTCACCCCCAACCGGTAAACATGATTTTTGTAAGACGTTTCATTGACGCAATTCGAAATATAACGTAATATATCGTAGCCGTTTGTGAGACTGCTTCCGGCTGCAATGGGGACGGTCTCCAATTCCAAGAAGGTTTCTTTTTCTGTACATAGCCGCATGCATTCCGTCAATGCATGAGCGTCCTGTTTCGATTCCTCCACCATGTGATAGGCGGCCAAAAACTCCATCACCGTGGAATGAACAAATACAAAATTCCCTCTTCCTGCTTGCAAAACGAGGTTATCTCGGTAAAATCGCTCCCGCCATTGAACGGCTTCGGCTTGTGCTGTTTTTCCACTATAATTGGAATAGCGTTTTTGGATAAATTGAGTAAAATATTCATCCATTTGCTCTTCGGTTACGGAACGTTGAATAATTCCATCTACGTCCGAATAAAATAAATCGAAACACAGCGATGCCAACGCAGAGTATAAACTTCCTACTTCCTTATTTTTATCCAAGAACCCGGGAGATTTGATCTCTTGGAAAAACAATTCCATATTTTTGTAGCCAAACACGCCGGTTTTAATATTATCCCATGCCTTGAGAAGGATAAATTTCACCAACAGGTCATACATGGGGTAACGGGTATCGAACTTTTCATACGCATGAAAATACGCAGTTATCAGGAGCGCAATGAGAGGAGTGGCTGCCATTTTGACGACGACTTCTTCCTGCCATATGGCCTTATCGAACTTGTTGTAAATATTGGAGTTTTCTTCCATCAAATTACGGGCTATGGCCCGCACTTGTTCCATGGTTAAGGATAATACATTAAATAACGGTATCCGGCTTTGTTTAATGATACTCAGCAAATGAATCTTTTCTGAAGGTCGGGATGTCAAATAAAGTCGGTTTTTTGATTCATGCAAGTAGAGCGTCAGAAACATTTCGGCGATGCGTTCCCGCGTGGGGATATCCGCAGCTTCATCCAACGCATCCATCAACAGAGTCACTCGGTTTTCGGTAAATGCTCTTCCTACGCGTTTGGCGGATTCTCGAAACTCCACGAGGCTCCAAGGTGTTGACTCGAGACCTTTTTTATCGAACAAAAATAACCAGGTCATGAAATTCAGCGCATTCTCCCATGAGATGTTGCCGGTTAATTCACCGCCTTCATATTCCCGGTGCCATGCGTCATAAAATGGGGCATTTCCACACCGTACAAAAAGCACTAACTGCTTTTTCTCTTCTTCCTTCCTTTCATTATTCTTAAATTCCCTGTAAGCAATGTTGCGGAGAATGGTGGTTTTTCCCGCACCGGGTAATCCCATGATAACGCCTCGGGGAAATTTGTCATACAAAAAATTGACATCAATGACATCGCGTTTTAATGGCCGGTTAAGCTCTTTCTCGATATCCCATTCATGAAGGGGCCATTCTCCTTTTATAAGGTCTCGCGATGCTTTAAATTTTATCTTATCTTCTTCATCGAATCCCTTTAAGAAGTCATCGGCATTACCGGCAAGGGACAAATTAATAAAATTCTTCTCCATTGGAACCTGGGGATAAATATTCCCGAAAACCGGGATATATTGAACGTCTTTTTCCAGTTGATTTAACCGTACTTCCAATAGATTGACTGCGGTTTCATCTTCGTTAACAAGGCGTAATCGATAGATGACGGTTCCCCATTCTTTGGAATTAAATCCTTTCAGCCTTTCCTGTAGCTCCACGCGGTGAACTTCAAGATTTTTCAGGGTCAAGTATTCCTTGATACCTTCATATAAGACAGGGGTTACTGCCAATTCCCATTGCTGAGCATGTTTTTCCATACGGAAAACCATAATCCCCTGAGGACTCACCAAATCTATAGGCTGATCATTTTTTATTTTGAATTGAAAAAAACCGCTGTGCGCGACCATGCGAAAACAGCAAATAAAACCGTATTTATCTTCCGGTTTATCTTTGTGAAAAAGATCGACCATTATATTGAGAAGGCCTTCGGGGTCGGATCCGAACAAAAGGATGGCATCCCCCAGGGATTTGATGGTTTGAAAACCATACCGTGAAGATATTTCCGTTACTTTTTCCTGGAAATAATCGGTAAATTGAGCCGTATATTGATTGCCTAATTTCGTGGCCTGCCCCGTGAAATTGACAATGTCAACTAACGCCAATATACCGTTTAATGTTTTATGATTAATCATTTATAAGATTTTCTTTCCTTAACCATTTAATAAAATTCTCTGGGGAATAAGCTTTGATATCTTTAAAGAATTTATCCTTATAAATATTCAAAAAAAATTTTGTTGAAATACCCTGAATATGACCTCTGTATTTTTTCTCATCATTGTAAACCAGTATAAAATGTTTATCCAGGGTTATGATATCGATAAATGGAACATCTTGAACCTCTTTAAAATGTTCCGTAACGATATTATGCATCATAATTATACACCCATCGATGGCCTTTAATTTAATATTATTTTTTTCTTTTGAACTGATTTGGCCATTCTTGAATTCAACAAAGACGATAGAACCATCTTCTTTAAACAAAATCATGTCCGGTGATTTTAAGATTTCACCTTGTTGGCATCGTTGCTCACAAAATTGCTTCACAATATGATCGTAAGAAAGAAATTCGTCATGCCTATTTATTAATGGCTCATTATTAGCGGAATCAAAACTAATGGCGCTTATGGGTTTGATACAATTGCCAAACATATCACAAATCATGTTTTTGATATCGGAATTTTTAATCATTCTTGTTATTATTGAAGTTCTTCCAGTTCATCGAATGGTTTCGATAATCGATCAAATATCGGTGAAGGATCATTCGTAACGTTATATATTCGCGAAATAAAGGCATTATTTTCTTTATCGGCCAGATAGAAATTGACTGAATCTTTATCCAATCGCTTACCCGCGTAAAGCTCCAGGGCTTCGATAAGATAAGGGCTGTGAGACGTTAGTAAAATGTGGTTTCCTTCCTTTACCAATTTAACGATCAATTCTGCAAAACGCACCTGCCATTGGGGATGCATATTGGTTTCAGGTTCATCGATCACCAGCAAACTTTTTCTGATAATAAACCCCTTTAGCAATAATATGTGTATCGCCCCCAAACACTTTATCCCGGAAGCAATCGAAACTCCTTTGAATTCTTTGTTGCCTGTTTCAAAAACAAAATCTCTTTCTTCCGGGCTGTAATAAAAATTACCCCGAATCAGGGTCTTGATAATTTCAGAAATCTCTGTGGGCTTCATTTCACCGCGCCGGTCTGTGAGTTTGAGAATGAAATCTCTCATATATTCCGGTGCGTATCCTTTTTCAAGATATTCTAATTTCTTTTTATTTTCAATATCCATATCGAATTCATTTTTGGCAAACCGAAGAAGATCCGATATATTTAATAATACGGGAGACTCGATAAACGTAGCGTCATTAAAATCGACTGTCCCTTCCAATTGAACTGTGAACGAACCATTGGAGCCGGTAATCTCAAAAACGGTGTTTCCTCCTTCTTCACCCTTTATCGCATATCCTTTTTTTTCTGAAAACTTGTTGGACAGTTCTCCATTAAAGAGAGAACTGATATATTTGCCAAACGTATTTTTAAAGATGGATTCGGGCGCCGGTTTTTGAACCGCAAGCTCGCTTACGGTTGAAATGAAATGGTCAAAGTTAATATCCTCGCCGAAAATCGCACGAATTATTTCCGTAAATTCGATTACTTTTTCGGAAATCTTTTTCTTTATACTCTCTTCCTTCTCCGGGATATTCATTATCTTAAAAATTTCCTCTCTCATATCATCGAAAATTTTTTTAACATCCCTGAATGCAGGGGAATTCCTATATCTCATTTTGAAATCGGCATATTGGTCTTCAATCAACTCTTCCATTTTCCTTACCCGGTAAAAGCGGGCATCCGTTTCATACCGGTTAAACGTTTTAATAATGGAAAACATCAGCTTGCCGATGGTGCTTTTCCCCGTGTCATTCTCACCGGCAATTACGGTAAGGCCATTCAAGCGGATGGCGGCGTCTTCTATCATTCCGGTATTTTTAAATGTCACAATCATTCAATACCTCTATATGCGTTGATATTTTAGTTCCCTTACATATTATGAAAAAAAACGCCAAAAGTCAACCCAAAGCACTCATGGATTCACATTTTGCTGATTTTGGAATATTAAGAAAGTAAGAATGATTTTGTAGGGGGCGATTCACGAATCGCCCTTACAGAGTCGATCACCAAGTATACGTTAATTCCCTGAGTTATTCGCTTCATTATATAATAATTTTAATTTGACGTGTAACACATGGCACACTTTTAATAGCGTTAAAATGTTGCAATTCTTTCCACTTTCGATTTTTGATAACTGCTGCTGGGTAATATGGGCTTTGCTGGCAAGATCCTGTTGGGATAGCCCCGCCTCTTTTCTTATATTTAATAATTCCAAAGAGAGTTGAATCATCTCATGCTCTTCATCATAAATTTTTTTAAATTTTTCATCTTTTAATTTTGTATTTAAATGTTTTCTAAAGGTCTTCATTTTGCACCTCCTTAAGTTGAATCAGGGAAACACGCTTAAGAAAATCATCACGAATTTTTTGCGCTTTTTTTATTTCTGATTTTGGAACTTTATCTGTATTTATTCGCCATGGCATCAATATACATCTGTAGGGGCGCACCCATGGGTGCGCCCTCAATCATCTTACCCCCATTCGAACACACGGGCAGACACGCAGGTCTGCCCCTACGGAATAATCCAGCGCTTCGCGCGTTTCTTCAAAGAAACGCCGAGGCATTCTTTTTTCTCACCCTCTTATCCTCTTAACCTCTTAACTTCTTACGCGGGATCCTCAAGGGTTACTTTCTCCAATTTACCCCACTTCTTTCCTTTCTGTAATTTCACCCGCAACGGTACCCGCAACAGCACGGCATGTTCCATTTCATGTTTCACAATCTCAAATAATTGGTTCTCTTCTTCCGCCGGATACTCAAAAATCAATTCGTCATGCACCTGCATGACCAACTTACTCTTCATGTTTGACGCTTTCAACTTTCGAAAAATATTGATCATCGCAATTTTGATTATATCCGCTGCACTCCCCTGTACCACACTGTTAATCGCCATCCGGTTCCCGTTCTCCTTCACGTTGCGATTGGCACTCAAAATTTCGGGAATATCCCGCCTTCGACCGGATAGGGTTTGAACTTCGATTTCTTCCTCTGCTTTGGCAATGACGCCATTGATGAACTGTTTCACGCCCGCATACTTTTCAAAATACAGATCGATAAAGGTCTTGGCGTCTTTAAAACTCACGCCGAGTTCCTTGGACAAGGAAAACGCCCCGGTTCCATAAAGAATGGAGAAATTCACAATCTTTGCCCGCTTGCGTTTGAGCTGCGGCGAGGAAACCAAATCATCCTTAAACACGGTGTCGGACGTGTATTGATGAATATCCAGATCCTTTTCAAAGGCGTCCATCAAATTCGGATCCTCGGAAAAATGCGCCATCACCCGCAACTCAATCTGCGAATAATCGGCGGCCAGCAGCAGATTGTTTTCTTCGGAAATAAACGCATCCCGAACATCGATTCCCCCGATTTCACCAACCGGAATATTTTGCAAATTGGGGTTGGACGACGACAACCGCCCGGTTGCGGCAATCGTTTGATTGTAAGAGGTGTGAACCCGATGATGCGGATCCACGGTGTCGATCAATGCCTCCACATAGGTAGATAATAATTTTTTATAAATCCGGTAATCGATGATTTTCGCCACAATGGGAAAATCCTTCAATTCATTTAACACTTCGATATCCGTGGAATAAGACCGGGTTTTCCGGGTCCGCTTCTGAGTCGGTAACTGCATGGTTTCAAACAACAGTTTCCCCAACTGCTGCGACGAATTCAAATTAATCAGGCATCCGGCCATGCCGCAAACCTCTTTTTCCAGCGCCGCGCATTTTTCTTCCAGATCTTTCGCCGAACGCTTGAGAAAATCCACATCGATTTTGACCCCGGTCGTTTCCATGTCTGTTAATACGTCAATCAACGGCATTTCAATATTGCAATACAAATCCACGAGTTTCTTCTTCTCGATGTCTTTTTTCAGGGTTTCGATCAATCGAAGCGACAGGTACGAGTCCTCGATACAATATTTAGCGATGACGTCGATATCGATATCGCACAAATTTTTCTGATTCTTCTCTTTGCCGGCCAACTGCTCGTAATCGGTTTGTTTGTAATTCAAAAGCTCAAACGTTAACTCTTTGAGATTATGGGTGCGACGATTGGGATGAAGCAAATACGACATGATGATGGAATCATCGACAATCCCCTGAACA
This sequence comes from Candidatus Omnitrophota bacterium, assembly GCA_050258455.1. Classification (GTDB taxonomy): domain Bacteria; phylum Acidobacteriota; class Aminicenantia; order UBA2199; family UBA2199; genus JAKAGC01. Next base: position 45,062 of record JBLMYT010000070.1, read on the forward strand.
TCGATGCCATGATAATTGAGATTGAGGATATCGAACTTCAGATTGTGCCCGGCTTTTTTAATGTCCGGGTTGGAAAACACATCCGCCAATTCGGTTTTGAAATCCGCAAGCCCGACGGTTACGCCGTCAACTTTGGCTTTGATTGGCGCATACTCCAATGGAATGTAATAGCCTTCATTTTTAAAAGAAATGGAAATACCCACCAATTGGGCTTTGAAAAAATCCAGCGATGTGGTTTCCACATCAAAGGCAAAATACTTCTTTTCCAGGATCTTGTGTTTGAGCTCCCGCAATTGCTCGATATCTTTTACAATGTGATAGGCGATATCCAGACCCTGGGGTTTTTCTTCTTCCGGGAAATCTTCTTCGAACCGTTTCAATAAACTGTGAAACGCCAGCCGTTGATAAAAAGTTTTTAACAGGGGATTCAATTCATTTTTAAACGGTTTGATCGTCAACTCATGGTTCAGGGGCGGAATAGCGGAGAGGTCGATTAGGTTTCGGGAGACGTTAATGGCGTCCAGGTTTTCCTCGATGCGTTTGCGGTTTTTTTCATCCAGTTGATCGAGGTGTTGAAGTAAATGATCGATCGATCCGAAAGTGGTAATAATTTTTTGGGCCGTCTTTTCGCCGATACCCGGAACGCCGGGAATGTTGTCGGACGTGTCGCCGGTTAAGGACAGAAAATCCACGATCTGTTCCGGGGCAATACCGAAGTGCTCTTTGACTCCGGCCGCATCCAGTTTTTGTTTGAGTTTGGGGTGGTAACAATAGATATTGCCGCCGACCAATTGAAAGAGATCTTTATCCGCAGAGACAATATAGACCTCGTTTCCTTTGGCTGCTTCGGCTTTTGCGCATGCGGCAATGATATCATCGGCTTCAAAACCGGGAATCTCAAAGAGGGGGATATCCCGAAGATTCAAATATTCTTTGGCCAGGGGAATTTGCCTGGATAAATCTTCCGGGGCAACGAGGCGTTTGGCCTTGTACGGTTCGTATAGATCGTGCCGAAAGGTTTTTTTCGAGGAGTCGATGGCCACGCCAATGCGGTCGGGTTTCTCATCGCGGATGAGACTTTCGATCCGGGTGACAAAACCGAAAATCGCGCCGGTTGGCTCGCCTTTAAACGTTCTCATGTTCCGGTTGGAATAAAAAGAACTGAACAATAAATACATACTATCGATAATAAAGATTTTTTCAGGCATGGATATTCCTTATTGAGTGATTAATTGAAATTGACTTTTCCGGAAGGCTCGGCGAGCATCTCGTCCTGGGAGAGATACTCCAATACCATTTCATCCAGAGTCGAGTCTTCCAGGAGTTGGGTATCCAGAGAGAGCAGATGCATGAATTTCCCGCTTTTTAATTCGCTAATCACCTCATCGTGCTGGGTTTTCATAATGGTCTTGATGCGGCGCCGGGCATCGGGTTTGGACATCAGATGGGCGTATGAAAACCGTCTGGATAAAAGAATTTCACCGCTGTTGTAAACCAGCGTTTCAATGGTGGGGTTATTTTCTCCTTTATCTTCCGTTTGGATGTGGAAGACTTCGTCCCGGTATTTAATGTCGGTATTAAAGCCTATAATCATAGCTAGATAATAAATTAAAATAAAATTCTTGTCAAGTGTTTTGGAAATGAACTTTTGGATTTTTTTATGATTAAAGCTAATGAAACCGTTTATTATCTTTAAACGGTAGGGGAGGAAGAGGCGTTAAATTGAGTTAGATTGAAAAGTCTGGGTGTTCCACACGATATGTTTATGATTATCTTGGATCCAAAATTGCTTTGGCGTGGGTTCGGCACATATCGCGTGGTACCCAAAACGGAAAGTTTTTTTAAGACGTTGGAATTTTAGTCTTTGGGTTTACCCATCATATTTTCGAATTCTTCGTCGCTAACCGGTTCCAGTCGTCCTTTACCTTCGCAGGTAGCCAGGTCGATATCGGCGATGCAGCGAACTTTATCATAATTAAGGATTAAGCCGCCGACCAGGTGAACGGCACCTTCGGATTTCTCGAAGCTTCCTTCACTGAATTTGCAATCTTTTCGGTCCAACTGAACACCCACTTCGGTACCGGTATTCTTGAACATCACATGAACATAATCTCGATCCACACATTCTTTTAATGCTTTTGCCGTTTTTTCCGGTCTTGCCGTTTCAACGGGTTGTTCTTTTGTCAGTCGTTCCACCAATTCGTTCATACGTTCCTCCTAAATAGATTAATTGTGTGCCTAAAATTCTTTGTTATTGAAAGAGTAAAGTTTACAAAAAAAAATCGTTTCTATCAAGAGGCAAAAAGAAAATTATCAAAATTTTTGCCTTTGGGGTTTACTCGATTTCGATTTCGCCAAAAACGATTCCCTCGAATGTTTCAATTTCCACGGAGCGTTTCCATTCATCGTTGGGGAGTCCGGCTTTCAAACATCCGTAGGAGATGTACTCTTCCAGGTTCCAGCCTTGTTCCAGAGGCACCTGCGGCAGAAGCAGTCCGCGCATGAATCCCTTGGAAATAATAATCCCGTCTCTTCCGACCACCACTTCGGTATGATCTTTCACTTTTCGGGGAACGGTTAGAATCGAAATTTCGATCGCGATGTCTTTGAGTTCCTTGGCGGTGACGGGTTTAAACCGGGGGTCGTGGACGGCCGAGGAAATGGCATTATCGATTACGGCTTCAACCACGGATTTGGTCGGAAGCGGATACCCGATGCATCCTCTCAATTTTTCTTTTTTTCGAAGCGTGACAAAAACGCCTCTTTTTTCGAGGAACTTGGGGTTTTCGGTTTTGGGATATTCTTTTTCGATATGATTGACGACGTTTTCAATGGTTTCCCGGGCCAATTGAAGTAACGCTTTTTTTTCGTCGATCGTGTAATACGGATTATCGTTCATCGTTCATCCTAAAATATTTAATTATTATTCATAATCGGGTTGATATGTTGATATTGTTTTTTTTCGTTGTCATAGAGATAAAATTCCGGGTTGGGGATTCTGGCGATCATGATGAGGTCTTCCATGAACCATTCGTTGACAAACGGTTCATCGGTTTCATGGATCGGGTTAAAGAAAACGCCCATTATTTTTTTTCCCAATTCGCTTTGATAAATTTGGGAATAAACCGCATCGATGGTCGTTGGGGTGAAATTCAGGGGAAAGAGGTTTTCGATGATTTTAAATTTTCCCATGTCTGTGCCCAGGAGAAAGCCGGTATTATTGGAGTGAGTTTGCACGATTACTTGCAGTTGGGTCAGGGCGTAAGGCGTGAGTTTAATGTTCATCCGTCGATATAATGGGTCATAATTATTGATAATTATTCATAACCGTTAGAAGTATCTCTCGGGATTTTGGTATACATGAGGACGTATTCGGCTCCGGAGTAAAGGGCAAGGAGGACGGCAATATATAAGATATCGTTTCCCAATTCGAGGAAGAAATCCGGGAGCGGGAGTTTGGGATGTAAAATGAGGAGTGAGATGCCGACCATTTGGACCATGGTCTTTTTTTTCGCCAGCCAGGAGGCGGAGAACGCCGAATCTTTAACCATGAAGTAAAACCGGAAAGCCGTGATAAAAATTTCTCTAAAGATAATAATGGCAGCGACCCAGGCGGCCACGTGGCCGCGGTAGACCAGGGCGAGTAGGGCGCCTGCGACCAGGAGTTTATCGGCCAGAGGATCCAGAAACTTTCCCAAGTTGGTAATCTGGTTATATTTTCGGGCATAATAGCCATCGACCGCATCGGTCAGAGAGGCGATGAGAAAAATCGCGAAAGCGAGGAATTCCTTATGTTCGATTTCAGTTAAGAGGATTACCAGGAAAATGGGCACGAGTACGATTCTTCCGATCGTAATCAAGTTGGCTAAAGTCATTTTTTGATTCACGCACTTTATTTTATAATTTTTTGAAAAAAAAAGCAACTTCAATTTTGGCCTGATGTTGAGGTTAAAAAGGTTCATCGTCATCGTGCTCGGTGCATTCAAGCGTTCATACGCGTTGTTGAAAGGCGCGAAGCGCCGCTTCATTCTTCGGTAGGGGCGGTTCGCGAACCGCCCTGATTTTTGAATTTTAAATTGGGGGGCGATTCGCGAATCGCCCCTACAAAAAATATCCTGAAATATCACAAAACCGAACCACTCACCTTGATTTTAAATTTCCAAACGCGTATATTATTTATTGTAAGATAATAATCGTTTAGGGAGAGTATCAAAATGAGCGGGAAAGGGAAATTGTTATACGCCTTTGTTTTCATTGGGTTGATGATCCATCATTTTCTGCTTTGGGGTCAACCGCAAACACCTGAAAATACGGTGATTTACGGCCGGGTTCTGGATGCCAAATCCGGACAACCGATTGCCGGTGCTCAAATCAGCGCCTCGGGCCATACAGTTAAAAGCGATAAGGATG
>JBLMYT010000071.1:0-152539 GCA_050258455.1 Candidatus Omnitrophota bacterium
TTTTTTCCGGACGCGAGTTGCGTGATGAGGGACGGGATAATGGCGCGGGCCGATTGACGGGGACCGTAGGTGTTGAAGGGGCGGGCAATGGTCAGGGGAAGACCAAAGGCATGATGCATGCTCATGGCAATGGCATCCGCACCGATTTTACTGGCGCTGTAAGGCGACTGCGGTTGTAAGGGATGGGTTTCGTCGATGGGAACGTATCGGGCCGTGCCGTACACTTCGGAGGTGGAGGTGTGAAGCACCCGGGAGCAGCCGTGTTTCAGGGCAGCCTGACAAATATTCAGGGTGCCGTGGACATTGGTTTCAATGTAGCTGGACGGTGCCGCGTACGAATAGGGAATGGCGATTAATGCGGCGAGATGAAAGATGATGTCGATTCCCTGAACGAGTCGGTCCATTTGATGGGAATCGCGAATATCGCCGCTGATGACTTCGACGTCGTTTAAACAGTCGATGTCTTCGAGCCATCCCCAGGAATTGAAGGAATTGTATTGGGCCAACGCTTTGACCCTGGCTCCTTGTTTCACCAGGGCTTCGACCAGATGGGAGCCGATAAATCCATCGGCGCCCGTGACCAGGATGCGTGGATTCATGATGGTTTCGTTTTTATTGGGTTGAGGTTCCATGGTTTCCTTTATTATAGTCGTTGTACCATTTGACGAAATGTGCGATGCCTGTTTCAATGGGGGTATGAGGCATAAACCCCGTGTAGGCGTTCAGGGCATCGATATCGGCGAAGGTTTCGAGCACATCGCCTTGTTGGAGCGGTAGAAAATGTTTGATGGCTTTTTTTCCCAGGTATTTTTCCAGCAAGTCGATGAAGTAAAGCAAATCCACGGGCTGGTGGTTTCCGATATTAAAGAGGCGGTATGGGGCGTCGGAAGAAGCGGGGTCCGGATGCAGGGGGTCCCAGGCGGGATTGGGTTCGGGAGTTTTTAAAACGACCCGGACAATGCCTTCGACGATATCATCGATGTAGGTGAAATCGCGTTTCATGTGACCGTTGTTAAAGATATCGATGGGAATATCATGGACAATGCGGCGGGTGAAATCAAAGTATGCCATGTCCGGTCTGCCCCAGGGTCCGTAAACGGTAAAGAAGCGGAGGCCGGTGCAGGGGATTTTGAATAAGTGCGCGTAGGTATGGGCCATGAGCTCGTTGGATTTTTTGGTTGCGGCGTAAAGGGATACCGGGTGATCGGTGGGTTGGTGTTCGGCGTAGGGCAGGGCGCGGTTGGCGCCATAGACCGAGGATGAGGAGGCGAACACCAGGTGTTTGACCGGATGATGCCGGCAGTTTTCCAGGATGTTCATCAATCCCATGATGTTACTGTCGATATACGCGTAGGGGTTTTCGATCGAGTATCGAACGCCGGCTTGCGCGGCCAGATGCACCACATGGTCGGGGGTTTCGGTTTTAAATATTCGGTCGAGCGGATTTTTGTCTTTCAAATCCATCCGATAAAAAACCAATCCCGGATGAAGGGTCGAGACTGCCGGTTTTGTTTCTTCATTGGTCTCGATTTCTTCTCGGTTAAACCCCAATTGCGCGAGGCGGGCGTATTTGAGGTTGATGTCGTAATAGGGGCTGATGTTATCGACACCAATGATGCGGTCATATTCGGAACATAACCGTTGGACAAAATGGAATCCGATAAAGCCTGCCGCACCGGTTACAAGGATAATTTTCATTTCCTTCTCGGCATCATTGCGGCAATCCAGTGTTACATTTTCCATGGCGTTATTATAAACTCAATCGAATTTTTTTACAACACGAAAACCGGAAAACGCCATCGCACACGCGGGCAGACACGCGGGTCTGCCCCTACAGGAATTCAATCCTTAGGCGCACCCTAAGCGAGCACTCGGGCAGATACGCAGATCTGCCCCTACAAGAATTCAATCCAAATACATAGGAACCCGATCTGTTCCCCCGGCGATGCGTTCATCTGACACTGCAATCGCTTCCGCTCGCACCGGAACCGAAACGTATCGTTCCGGAACCCAATTTTTTCGCTCCGCCAGCGGTTCGTCTCCTTCAGGAAGCAAATTTTTTCACTCCGACAGCGGTTCGTCTCAGTCAGGAAGCCAATTTTTTCGCTCCGACAGCGGTTCGTGTCATTCAGGAAGTAAATTTTTTCGCTCCGACAGCGGTTCGTCTCAGTCAGGAAGTAAATTTTTTCGTTCCGCCAGCGGTTCGCGTCATTCAGGAAGCAAATTTTTTCACTCCGTCAGCGGTTCGTCTCATTCAGGAAGTAAATTTTTTCGTTCCGCCAGCGGTTCGTCTCACTCCGGAAGCAAATTTTTTCGCTCGGGCAGGTGCTCGTCTCCTGCTTTTTTTGTCAATTCCGAATCCGTTAAAAAATTATTTTAAACTTAAACTTGACAAAATTAATATTTCATACCATAATATTTGCATGACAAACAATAGGTTATTGTTACTAACGAGACAAAATAACGAACGCTCCGGCCAAAGGGAAAGAAACAAGATCCCCTTCACCTGGAGCGTGACGCCGAAATTATGGGTATTGCCATTGCAGCGTAAGGCAACCTTCCTCTTTAGCGGAGATGCGGCAATTCTATTTCTCATGACAACAATATCACCTCATATTTCAATCTTTATCAATCAAAAACAAACAAAACTCAAAAAAAGGCAGATAAAAATAACTGATGCTTATGGACGGATGATTTTATCCAAAAATCGAAAGCAATTTATTGATAACAAAAAAGAGACAAATAGAGACTTTAAAGAAGGAGAAAACTATGGACGTCAAAAATTATCGTGTTGAATCATTACTTGAAAAAGCGAAAGTCGGATTTCAGATTGCAAGAGATCGCGAGGATATTCGGTTATCTCTCGCTCATCTCGGTTATGAATCCACTCGCTTGGAGGAACTGGTTGGTGTTTACAATCAGACGAACGACAAGTACCTTTTTCAAAAAGAGGTTTATGCTCAATCTGCGACAACCACTGCGCATCGAAATGAGAAATTAAAGGAAGAGCAAACCCGGTACATGGATTTTCGGACATTGGCATTCAAGGCGTTTATCGACCCGGCGGACAAAAAGTATCACGAGCTACTCGGGATTAGTATGGGAATGTCGAAATCGATGCAAGGTTTTATCACTCAGGCAAGGCATTTTTATCAAAATGCCTTGAAGCGGAAAGAGATTATGGACAAACTGAGTTATTTTGCCATCACGCCGGAAAAGCTTCAGGCCGGGCTCACCGGGCTCGAGGAATTGGAGAAGCTGAATAACTTGCAGATCGCCAATGCCGGTGACGCGCAGCGCGCCACCCGAGAAAGGGATGACTCTTACAAGAAGCTTGTGGTAGCGTATTCGACTTTCGTTGCGGCAACGAAGATCGGACTCAGGCAAACGCCTCAACTTCGGGAAGTTCTGGGTATCACGGAGCGGTCGGTTCCGATTCGCAAACGAAAAGCTTCGAATGAGGAAACCCCGGATGAAAATCCCGTTGATCCACCGGTCAATGCCAGTAAAAAACGCAAAAAACTGTCCTCAGCAGTTCCCCAACCTCATGTGGAATTAAACCCGGCGATGCCGCCATCCGTTCCGGAGATGAGTAATCGTTAGTATTGTGTTCACTGGGAGCAGGATATCGTTGATATCCTGCTCCTTTTGGATGGGGCGATTCGCGAATCGCCCCTATTTGAAATTCAGAATTGGGGGGCGGTTCCCGAACCGCCCCTACATCAGATTGATTTCTCCTGTATGGGAAGGGGCAATGTTTTTGCTTATATCGACGTTTTTGATATTTCAAGAATAGATGGAAGGCATCAGGAGGTTGACAACGGTAAAGAAATGTTATAATAATATATCAGAGAAGATGAGGTAAATATGGAAGCAGTGAGAAAAATAGTTGAGGTAAAAAATAATGCGATTATGGTGAAAGACCTTGCTTTCTTCAATAATAAACGGGTTGAAGTAATTGTGCTTCCTCTTTTGGAAGAAGAACGCGCACCGGAAGGAACCGGTAACCTTCACAAGTTCGCAGGGACTATCAAAAAATTCGGTGATGGAATCAAGTATCAGAAGAAAATTCGTTCAGAATGGGAAGATGAATAGTTATTTATTGGATTCCAATATTCTTATCGAGTATTTAAACGGCCATGATAAAATTGTTCCATATCTTGATTTGATTTCATCAAAAGGTAATTGTATTATCTCTATTATTTCTATGGTTGAACTTATCTCGGCTCCTCAATTAACAAAAGCTGAAATACAAAATATTCTTTCATTTCTTGGGAACTTCCAGAAAGTAGACCTTACGGATGATATTGCGTTTAAAGCCGCAGAAATCAGGCGAAGATATAAATTGAAATTACCTGATGCAGTTATTGCAGCAACGGCGGTTATTTCTGATGCAATACTTGTTTCAGGAGATGAAGTCTTTAATAAATTAAAATCCATTGATTGGTTTAATCCTTTTATTCCTACCATTACTGAATAACTCATTTTGAAAACCGTAATGATGCACCCACCTATGAGCCCCCGCTCTTTTGGGTGTCCTCTCAAGCGAACACTCAGGGCAGATACGCAGATCTGCCCCGACAAGAATTCAATCCCAATCGTCCCGACAACAGATAGTCATTCGCATTTTGGAAAGGTAGAGTCAACTTGAACAGAATGCGGACGCACACATGGGTGCGCCCCTACGGAGCATTCCGGACAGTCCCTTCCAATAGAACACCAATAATTGAGTTTATTTTTCTGTAGGGGCAGACCTGCGTGTCTGCCCGTGTGTTCGAACAGAGGTTCTCCTGAACGGGAACGGTCACTGCTTTTGCATCTCATTCTTAATGAATTCCAGGTTTATCTTCATTTTGTCTAAATCCGGATGCCCGCCGGGAAAAAGGGATTGCATTACGTCAACGGCTTTTTCGGCAAAGGAGAGGGCGTCGTTCCATTGGCCCAGATCCTGGTAAATGAATGATGCATTATTGTATGACGTGGCTAAATCCGGATGCCGGGGATCCAATATAGATTCCTTAATTTCAATGGCTTTCAATTGATATTCCAGTGCCCGGTCCAATTGGCCCATTGACTGGTAAATTATCGATAGATTATTGTATGAGTGTGCCTGGTCAGCATGACGAGGGCCCAATACCGCTTCCCGGATCTCAAAAGCTTTTAATTGAAATTCCAATGCAAGGTCCAATTGGCCCATTGACTGGTAGATGATGGATATATTACCGTACGATGTAGCTAAATCCGGGTGCCGGAAGTCCAATATCTTCTCAGAGATTCCAATGGCGTTCATTTGAAATTCCAATGCAAGGTCCAATTGGCCCATTGACTGGTAGATGATGGATATATTACCGTACGATGTAGCTAACCAGGGATGCTGGGGAGCCAACACCGCTTTAAAGATTTCAATCGCTTTCAATTGACATTCCAACGCCCGGTCCAATTGGCCCATTGACTTGTAAATCAACGATAAAATATGGTACGAGCCGGCTAAATGGGGATGCCGAGGATCCACTACCGCTTCCAATATTTTATTGGTTTTCAATTGACATTCCAATGCCCGACTCAATTGACCCATTGCCCGGTAGATCAACGATAGATTACTGTACGATAGGGCTAAATCCGGATGCTGGGGGTGCAATACCGCTTTCTTAATTTCAATAGATTTTAATTGAAATTCTAACGCAAGGTCCAATTGGCCCATTGCCCAATAAATAGTCGATACATTGTTCGCCAGAGCAGCCAAGTATTCATCCTTTTCATCTTTCCCCATTCCTCGAACGACCGATTCCCCATATATCAAATAGTCCTTCTTATGAATCGGATTTTCATTGAGTTCTCCTTTAAGTTTCCACGCCAATGACCAAATTAACTCCTTGCATTTCCGGGCACCGGGTGTCGTTTTATGCTTCACCACTTCCTGAATAACCGGGTGCATGTATATGCGGAATTCGTCATCTCTTTTTAGGCACCCTTTACCGATCAGTGAACTAATCTCAGAATTGTCTTTTAATTTCAGCCATTCCGCAATCCATAAAATCGGGATATACACCGACGGCAATACCGACAGATTAACCAATACCTTCAACTCTTTCTTTGTTACACTGGAGATAGCAAATACCTTGACCAGATGATCAAAAAACGTCTTTTTCTCTTTTTCATCGTGCCAGAACGTGGAAACCTTTTCCCCTCTCACGGGATTTAAATTAAATCCTTTGGACTGCAAGATCTGATACAAATCCCCGAGACTCATGGCCCCATGATATGCGGTTTTGGCCAACAGTTCGACAGTCAGGGTATGGTATCCGCATAACGCCAATACCTTCTCTACCAGATCATCATCGCCCTTGCCTTTGTAAAACTCAACAAACAACGCTTTACAATCGGAAGGTGTTAAAACATCCAGATTTCGAACCTTATAACCATCGATATGGAAGCGGGAATTGGCCAGTACTTTAATCGATGCATGAAGAGAAGTAAACAGATCCAGGTCCGGATCATTCGGGTTTTCGATGTTATCGAGCACCAATAAAAACGATTCCCGAATGTTACAAAGCTTTTGCTTTATTTTTTCAAAGCGATCATCCGTGGTATCGGTTTCCGAAGTTTGGATGAACGGGGATCGATCATTTCCCAGCGCATTGACGATCGATTCCTTGACCGAAGAAATCCAATCCACCCATGCCGCATACCGGTATTGTTCATAATGCTTCAAAAAAAACGCCTTGCATACTTCGGTTTTACCGATTCCGCCCCAACCATTGACCAATACCACACGATCGGAAGTTTTTAAAGTATCTTCCAAAGCGATCAGGTCGTTTTCTCGACCAAAGAGATGAATTTTTCGCGGCGGTAACGGCGTGAATAACGTGGTGGTAAAATCAGGTGTCTTAATCTCTTTCGCCACCTTTCCGGCGAATTCAGTCAAAAGCTCCAGTTGTTCGGCTTCATTATAATCGGTTAACGTTTTTCCATTGGCGGGAAAACCCTGGATTTCGTTCAGCCAATCCACGGTTTTCCATTCGCAATCATTGACAAAAAGAGGTAAAACAGTTAAAAGCCCCTTATTTCGTCGTTCCAGGATAAGCGGAACTTCGGTTTTCATGATGAATTCAGAACTTAAAAAACCTTTGCTTACCATTAAAACTGCCACGCTTGCTGTATCGATGGCATTTTTGATATCCTCCAGCCAATTTGTACCGGTTGGAATTTGGCGATCGTCCCAGGGGTCGCATAGACCGCCCAGCTTTAGAACCTCAAGCTGTTTCATTAATTTTCTTTTAAGGCTTGTATCCTGATGACTGTAACTGATAAAAATCTTTTTTACCATGGGCATGGATCTTAATATCTGTTCCGCCTAAGTTCTTCCATTGTCGACTCAACTGATCCGGATTTATCGTCAGCTTTCATACCAAAAAAAGGATGTTGGAAAACACTGAGTTTATTAGGTGAGGATCCCATGGGAATAATCATTCCTTTCTCTTTACCGTGGTATAAAATGGTTACGGTTTCATTGGAATCCAAGACTTCCAAAATGCTTTTTAGTCGATAACGTAAATCAGCGGCATTAACCCTCATCTTTTACCTCTTTGTTAAAGTATACATCATCGATTTTTAATAATCAACAGCATAATGTTCAAAAGGATTGTCAGATCTACGCGTACGCAGAGAATGGGACCGGTGCGTCAAAAGGTCAAAGTGTAGATTCCCGGGGAACACAAAAGAAAGAATCAAGACAGTCTACCTCAACCCTTAAGGCGGGCTCTATCCAGTCAATTCTCATTAACTTAATATTCGCCTTTTCACTTCCTCGTGAGGAATGACCTTTCCGTTTTGGGCTGCTTCAAGGGCAATCTCTAACTTTTGCCTCACGTAGAATTCATACATGATATCATCCCAGGTTGTTTGATCAGGCAGTTGGTCAATGAGCCGTTTGGCTTCGGTTTTAATCATATCCATAATTCAACCTCTACTAATAATTGTATTTTTTTATTTAATTTTGTCAACTCAAAAAGTTAGTTGGGATAAAATTCAAATATGGGGCAGACGTGAATCCGCCCCATTCATCGTTTTACATTTTTCTGTTCTGCGATAGGGATCTTTTAGGTATCCTTTCCAGAAATCAAACGGGGCGGTTCCCGAACCGCCCCGACAAAATTCAATCCCAATATTGCGGGATCAGCAATAAGGTGATCGTTTAAGGAATTTCATGTAGGGGCGCATCTATGTATGCGCCCCCGTTTTTTTTGGGTGCTCTCTTAAGCGAACACTCAGGGCAGATACGCAGATCTGCCCATACGGAAAAATTCCAAACGCCTCCCCTCCCGATATAACACCAAAAATTGAGTTTATTTTCTGTAGGGCAGGCCCGCGTGTCTGCCCGAGTATTCGATGTGGTTTTCGTGTTGGAGACAGAATGCGAATGCTGGCGATTGCCGGCAAGTTTTGCCAATGCCTTTTCGATATGCTATAATGAATGAAGGTAAAACAAAGATGAAAACAAAAGATTTACCAATTGGAATATCCGATTTTAAAGATATGGTAACGGGTAATTATTACTACGTGGATAAAACCCTTTTTATCAAAGAAGTCATTGATAGCGGCGATAAAATCCTTGTTCTTCCCCGTCCCCGACGCTTCGGAAAAACACTCAACATTTCCATGCTGGGTTATTTTTACGATTGCTGCAAGTTTTCATGGGGCGCCGAACACGAACGCAATACCTCTGAACCGTCAAAAGAGCCGGATCCCTCGGAAAACTACAAACATTTATTCGATTCCCTGGCAATATTAAAAGCCGGTCCGAAATATTTGGATAAAATGGGTCAATATCCGGTTGTTTTCTTATCTTTCAGGCTTATTAAAGAAAAGAAATGGGAATTATGCTTGAATAAAATAAAACGACTGATCCAAAAGGAATATTTAAGGCATGATTACCTGATGAATTCTCCGGTCATCAAACCGCAGGAAAAGATGTATTTCCAAAAAATCATCGAATTAACAGGAGATCTGATCGATTATGAAAACAGCCTGGAAAATCTGTTGATCTTCTTAAGTCGGTATTATAATCGGCGGGCGGTTATTTTAATCGATGAGTATGATGCCCCGGTTCATGCCGGATTTACGGGCGAGTATTATGAAGATATCATCAATTTTATGCGCAATTTTTTAAGCGGGGGTTTAAAAGACACGGACCCATACCTTGAAAAAGGTGTTGTAACTGGCATAATGCGCATTGCTAAAGAATCGATTTTCTCCGGGTTTAACAACGCCGGGGTCTATACACTCCTGCAAGAAGATTTTAACAACCATTTTGGATTCACCGAAGAAGAAGTGAAAACCATGCTTGATGATTTCCAGGTTTCTCACCTCTTTGACCAGGTGCAGCTTTGGTACAACGGTTATCGTTTCGGCGGTAAAGTCATTTACAATCCCTGGTCGATCATCAATTTCCTTCGCAGTAAGAAAAAAGAATTGGTCCCTTACTGGATTAACACATCCGATAACGAGATCGTGGAGTCCCTTCTATCCCGAAAAAAAACGGGACTCAGGGAAGAATTGGAACAACTCATTCGGGGTGAAACCATTGAAAAAGCGATCGAAGATAATATCGTTCTCAAAGATATTTACAATGATGAGGATGCATTATGGAGTTTCCTGTTAATGGGCGGATATCTGAAACAGATCTCCAAAAGGAGGGATAATGCTTCCGGTAGAATGGTTTATTCGTTATCCGTTCCCAATGAAGAAGTTAAAACAACATATACACGTATTATTCGGCGTTATTTTTCAACCAAAATCGAAAACAAAAAATCGGAGGTCATGCTGAACGCATTGATCGACGGCGATATCCCACTCTTTGAGCAAATGTTGAGAGAGATTGTGTCGAAAATATTCAGTTATCATGATTTCAGCGGAGAACCGGAAAAAGTGTATCATGCGTTGGTGATGGGGTTGCTAATCTGGATTACCAATACCCATGAAGTGAAATCCAATCGGGAATCCGGTTATGGACGGTATGATATTATGATCATTCCCAGGGACCTTTCACGAATCGGTTATGTGATCGAGTTTAAGACGGTAAACTCGTATACGAATGAAACGGTCGAAACAGCTCTGGAATCGGCATTGGCACAGATTGAAAAGAAGAAATATGAGATGGAATTGGTGGAACGCGGGGTTCGAACAATAAAAAAATTGGGTATAGCCTTTTCAGGTAAAGAGGTTTTCGTAAAATCATCGGATTAACTCTACAAGTTCTTGCGATTATTCTCCTGAATGTGAAGGGTGAATGCCTTTGTTTCTTATTTTAAAAAATTTCGAGGCCAGGTCCTGCATTATAACAATGCTGCCATGCATTCTTTTGGGTCCTCTCAAGAGAGCACTCGGGCAGATACGTAGATCTGCCCCTACAAATTCAATCCGAATTATTGCGGGATCAACAATACGGTGATCGTTTAAGGAAATTTCATGTAGGGGCGCATCTATGTATGCGCCCCCGGTCTTTTAGGTGTCCTCTCAAGCGAGCACGCGGGCAGATACGCAGATCTGCCCCTACAACAGATTGATTCTCCTGACCGTAAACGGTCACTGCTTTTGCATCTTCTTTTTAATGAATTCCAGGTTTTCTTTCATAATATATAAATCCGGATGGCCGCCAGGAAAAATGGCTTGCATGATGGAAACAGCTTTTTCAGAAAAGGAGAGGGCGTCCTCCAGTTGATCCATACCTTGGTAAATCATCGATAGAATATGGTACGACGTGGATAAATCGGGGTGCTGAGGGTCCAATACCGCTTCCCGGATTTCAATCGCTTTCATTTGAAATTCTAATGCTTGAGCCAATTGGCCCAACTTCTGGTAGATCATTGATACATTATTGTATGACCTGGCTAAATCCAGATGGTGAGGGGCCAATACCAATTCACGGATCTCAATGGCTTTTAATTGAAATTCCAATGCTCGGTCCAATTGGCCCATATTATAGTAAATGCTCGATATATTATTGTACAACGTAGCTACGGAGGGATGCCGGTGGTCCAATAACACTTCGTCAATTTCAATCGCTTTCAATTGGAATTCCAAGGCCCGATCCAACTGACCCATATCTTTGTAAATTATCGATATATTGCTGTACGACGTGGCTACTAATGGGTGCATGGATCCTAATATATTTTCCTTAATTCCAATGGTTTTCAATTGAAATTCCAATGCCCGATCCAACTGACCTATATCTTTGTAAATCATCGATATATTGTTGTACGATGTGGCTAAATTGGGATGCTGGGGATCCAATACCGCTTCGTCAATTTCAATCGCTTTCAATTGGAATTCCAAGGCCTGGCCCAATCCGCCCATATCATGGTAAATGCGCGATAAATTATTGTACGACTGTGCCCGGTCGGGATGCTGAGGGCCCAATACCGCTTCCCGGATTTTGATCGCTTTTAATTGAAATTCCAAAGCCCGATCCAACTGGTCCATAGCCTGATAAATCGACGATACATTATTGTACGAGGTGGCTAAATCGGGATGCTGGGGGGCCAATACTGCTTCATCTATTTCAATCGATTTCAATTGATATTCCAATGCCCGGTCCAATTGGCCCATAACTTTGTAAATCGTCGATAAATTATTATACGAACCGGCTAAATCGTGATGCTGAGGGTCCAATACCGCTTCGTTAATTTCAATCGCTTTCAATTGACATTCCAGCGCCCGATCAAATTGGCCCATAGCCTGGTAAATCAACGATAGATTGTTGTACGATATAGCTAAATGGGGATGCTGAGAATCTAATACCGCTTCCAAGATTTCATTAGCTTTCAATTGGCATTCTAACGCCCGGGCCAGTTGGCCCATATCTTTGTAAATCAACGATAGATTATTGTAAGATGCGGCTAAAGCGGGATGCTGGAGGGCCAAGACAGCCTCGGCTATTTCAATGGATTTCAATTGATATTCCAATGCCCGGTCTAATTGGCCCATAGCGCGGTAAAAAATCGATAAATTATTTGCCAGGGCCGCCAGACCTTCATCCTTTTCTTTATCTCCCATTCCCCGAACGACCGATTCCCCATAAATCACATACTCTTTCTTATGAATCGGATTTTCAGCGGGTTTCAAATCGGATTTCATGGTTAGTGAATAGATTAACTCCTTGCATTTTCGGGCATCGGGTATTGTTTTATGTTTCACTACCTCTTGAATCACCGGATGCATATAAATCCTCGATTCTTCATCTCTCTTTAGCCACCCTTTATCGATCAGTGAAATAATTTCCGTATTGTCTTTTAATTTCAGCCATTCCGAAATCCACGGAATCGGAATATACACCGACGGCAATACCGACAGATTAACCAATACAGATAATTCCTCCTCCGTTACACCGGAGATATCAAATACCTTGACCAGATGATCAAAAAACGTCTTTTTCTCTTTTTCATCGTGCCAGAACGTGGAAACCTTTTCCCCTCTCACGGGATTTAAATTAAATCCTTTTGAAAGCAGCGTCTGATACAAATCCCCGATACGCATGGCGCCATGATACGCGGTTTTTGCCAGAAGTTCCACGGTCAGGGTATGGTATCCGCATAAATCCAATACCTTTTCCACCAGTTCATCATCGCCCTTCCCTTTGTAAAACGCATAAAATAACGCTTTACATTCGGAAGGTGCTAAAACATCCAGGTTTTGAACCTTATAACCTTCGATATGAGAGCGGGAATTGGCCAGTACTTTAATCGATGCATGAAGTGAAGAAAACAGATCCAGGTCCGGATCGTTCGGGTTTTCGATGTTATCCAGCACCAATAAAAACGATTCCCGAATGTCATACAGCCTTTGCTTTATTTTTTCAAACCGATCATCCGTTTTATCGGTTTCGGAGGTTTGGATGAAGGTGGATCGATCATTTCCCAGCGCATTGACGATCGATTCCTTGACCGAGGAAATCCAATCCACCCATGCCGCATAACGGTATTCTTCATAATGCTTCAAAAAAAACGCCTTGCATACTTCGGTTTTCCCAATGCCGCCCCAACCATTGACCAATACCACGCGATCGGAAGTTTTTAAGGTATCTTCCAATACGGTTAGGTCCTTCTCACGACCGAAGAGATGAATTTTTCGGGACGGTAACGGGGTGAATAATTCATGGGTGTGAGAAGATGATCTATCGGCCTTCCTTTCATTATCTTGAATCAAATTATTTATCGTTTCGGCAAAATCAGTAAGGCAACGCTTTCTCTTCGCTTTATTCATTTCCATTAAGGTTTTATTACCCGAAGGGAATCCCTGTATGGGGCTTAACCAGGGAATCGATTTCCAAGAACAGGGTTCCACGAATAAAGGTAAAACTTTTAATTCCTTGTTATTTCGTCGTTCGAGGATCATTGGAACTTCTTTTACTCTGATGAAATTGGAGGTGAGAAACCCCGCACTGATCATCAACACGGCAATATGTGCCTCGTTGATTGCTTTCTCGATTTCGGGGAGCCAGTTCGTACCGGTTTCGATTTGGCTATCTTCCCAGAGATCTAAATTACCTTCCAGTTCCAATACCCTGAGTTGTTCCAAGAGCATCTCTTTAAAGGCTTTATCTTTATGACTGTAACTGATAAAAATCTTTTTTCCCATGGGCATGGATCTCCATTAAACGGATATGCTATACTATACGAGGTCAAAAAAGAAAAGTCAAGGGAAATCCAACGCAAATCGCATTTCGCCGATTTACGAATGGGGTTATTCAGACTATTTCCAAATCCTATTGATTCGTGAGGATGTTTTCGATATAATAATATTGTGTTAAATGATTGCGTCAAATTTAGTAATTTTGGAGGACTTGGGTAATTAAAACAGATACTGAAATAAAAACGTTAGGAATGGAAGTATTAAATAAATATCTTGGGATTGTTGAAGCCGAACGATTTGTATCTCTTATTCAGCGAGAAAAATTCGATTATACAAAATGGCGGGAGAATCTGTTCTCGGGGATGAACGGAGAAGAGATTAGCAAAAGAGCAATGGAATTTAAAAGGAATCATGAGCTATAGTGGGACAATAATCATATTAATGGGGTTCAAGAAGCGCCAGGTAGTTTAGCCCCTGACGAAATCAAGGAATCGATTTCTGACGTATTAACTGAAGGAGGTGAAGTCATGGCTACAATCGCTGAACAATGGCTAAAAGAAGGTATAGAAAAAGGGAAGCAGGAGGTGATTTTGAATTCTCTCCGTGCGGGATTGTCCATAGATCTTATCTCAGAAATTACAGGAATTTCTATTGAAAAGATTCAAGAATTCTTAGAACAAAGGAGAATCCAGAGTATGGGGTCTGCGGCATAAGGCGGCGAAGTTCAGATGACGAGGAACCTGATGCTGCGGCAATTCAAAATTATCGGATGAAGCCTTTTCAATTTAGGCATTGCATGACATGCATGTGTAATTTTTGGCATTAAAGGTTTTGAGATTATAATACGAATCGAGGTAAAAATGAAACAGTATCAATATATTGAGATGAACCCGAAAGTGATGTTCGGGAAACCGATAATTAAAGGAACGCGGGTTACGGTTGAATTGATTCTCAGAAAATTATCCAGGGGGTTGAGGCCCGAAGAGATCGTAAAAGAACATCCGACCATAACGGTAGAGCATATCAGTGAAGCACAGGCATTTGTTGCGGATTTATTAGCAGATGAGGAGATATATTTTGCAAAAAACGCCTGATAATAAATATTTGGCAGATGAATATTTCAGTCCATTTTTACCGATTACACCCATTGTTTTTTGATGTCATCATAATGCTCTTTTAAAGTTACGGCTTCTTCCCACTGCCAGAAGTCATTCTCAACGCTGTAGGAATGTGGGTCCTCTTTTAATTGGTTTTCTTTTACATTCTTTTTAAATTCCTCAAAAGTGGAATTCCATTTCTTTTGAAAGCGGCTGATTATTAAATCCAGTTGGTTTAATTTAAGGTCCAGGAATTCGGTGAATACCCTGTTAAAGGCTTCATCGATATCCCTGACCAGTGTGGCTTTGATCAGGGCTTCGCTTAGGTTGGCTGAAATTACCGGCATTTGGATACCTCCGACTTAACTGATTCAACGTATCATGAATCTATTATAAAGTTGATCAACAATAATTTCAACTCCAGGGAAAATAAAAAAACTTCCTGTTTTTTTTCTTGAAAATTAAAATTATTCATGGTATATACTTACACAGAGGTTAAGAAGATGAAAAAACGATTCAATACCACAGGCGCTTGCATACCGGAAGAACACTACATGGTTGATATTTCGAAGAAAATCAACCAAATTATGAAGATGATCGAGTATGGTGATTATTTTGTCATCAACTGCCCCCGTCGGTTCGGGAAAACCACAATTATCTCCATGCTAAACCGGTTTCTCAAAAACACTGACGAATATTTCCCTATCGTAATTAACTTCGAGGAGATCAGCGAAAAGGGATTCAAAAATACGGCTGCGTTTATCGAGGAGCTTTTTGGTCTATTGAAAGGGGCATTTGAATCTACCGGCAATAAGCATCTCTTTATCGAATACGGATCGATTCCCCGTTATTTCGCTTATTTGGGATTTTGGTTTCATGATCTGATCGACAAAATCGGTAAGAACGTTGTTCTTATCATAGATAATGCCGATAAAGGCGCAACGTCCGGGTTGTTTGTTGATTTCCTCGGGTTACTCAGACATGAATATTTGAATAGAAGCAGAAAATCTCATACTTTTCATAATGTGATTTTGGCTGGGGTTCAAAATGTAACGATTTTAGATCTTGATAGGCCATGGAATATCGCAGCGCAATTTAATGTAGACCTTGGTTTTAGCGTGCCGGAGATTGTCACCATGCTGGAAGAGTATGTGTCAAAAACCGGCATTGAAATGGATGTTGATGCCATGGCAAAAGAATTGGATTATTACACGTCCGGTTACCCTTACCTGATCAGTAAACTATGCAGTATCATCGATGAAGAAATCATCGTCAATGAGAACCGGACCCGATGGCTTCCCGATGATATCGAAAAGGCGGTGATTCGATTATTGAAGAGGCCAGATAATAATTTCGATAATGTCATCAACGTTTTAGAGACCGATAAAGAATTGTATGACCGCATTGAATGGAAAATGCTCCAAGATTTTTACATCGGATTTGATATTTATATCAGCAATATAAGGAGGGGAGTTGAGCAAGGAATAGTCCGAGATGGGGGACCGGGTTTAGCGATTCATAACCGGTTATATAAAGAACTTATTTATAATTATATGACCGAAAAATTCAGGAAAGTTCTTTTTCAAACCAATGAAAGCGAACCCAATATCAAAGACTTTGTTGATCAAAATGGTAATCTTGATTTTAAAAAAGTGGTGTTTGCCTTCCGGAAAGTTGTGATGGAAGAGTTTAGTCGAAAAGACAAAGACTTTATGGGGAAACACCATCGATTGATATTTCTGGCATTTATTAAACCGATTATAAACGGACACGGTTACGATTTCAAGGAAGTTCAGATATCCGAGGAAAAGCGCCTGGATGTGGTGATCACTTTCGATAATCGAAAATACATTATTGAACTTAAGATATGGCGCGGGGAATCGTACCATCAGGAAGGGATCCGGGAGTTGTGCGATTACCTGGACCGGCAAAACCAGTCGAATGGCTACTTACTCATTTTTGATTTAAGAAAAGAAAGCGGCCGGATCGGGAAAATGGAAACCATTGAAACGCAAGGAAAAACCATTCTGGCCGCCTGGGTTTAATGGCAATGGGGGCGCATATCCGATGTTATTTTCCAAAATCATCGGACTGATTCTAAAAGTTTTCACGATTTGCTGATCAACTGACATAATTTAGCAAAAGGAAGGTTGCATTTATCCGCTAATTCGGATAAAATCTAACATTGTAATTTATTTCAGGTGAAAACATGTCTCTTCAATTTACTGAAAATCAATGGAAAATATTTGACCTGCTGTTAAAGACCCAACACGCGATGGATTTCCGCGAGGTCGCCACCCAATCGGGTCAGGATCAACCCCTGGTCACCGCCATGCTGAACTTCGGATCCGAACAAGGATGGATCGATATCGAAGAACGCGAACGCGAAGAATTGACCGCAGCCGAAGACGCCAAAAAACAAATCGACGAGGGACTCCCGGAACGCCAGGTGCTACCCCTTCTGGTCAACGAGGGCAAAATCAAGGTGCGCGACCTGGTCGCCCAACTCAAAGAAAAAGAGATTCCGCTGAACGAGGTCATCAAATGGGGAAAAACCCGCGGTTGGCTGGACAAAGAAAAAGACGAAGTCGTTCTCTTCCAACCCGGACGCGACGCCTTCGATCATCCGGCAGAAGACGAAAAAGCAATCTCCCTGGTGTTTCACCTCGATCCGGGCCATCGCGCCATCTTCCTGGATGAACTCGCGGCCCATTCGATCGACGGGAATACGGTGAAAGATCTGCTGAAAAACCGCCCGACGCTGGCAAAGATCAAACCCCGCGTCTTCCGATTCGTCACGCTGACCCCACTCGGAAAAGACGTTCTCAGCGGCGAGGTCTCGATCATTCAGGAAAAGAACCAATTAACCTATGACGATATTGTGACCGGCAATTGGCGAAACATTCAATTGCGCCGGTACGATGTGACGCTGGAAGCAGAGAACATATACCCGGCGAAAATGCATCCGCTGCAACGGATTATTCAACAAACCCGCCGGACGTTTCTGGAAATGGGATTCACCGAAGCGGTTTCCCCGCAAGTGGAGTCGGCGTTTTGGGATTTCGACGCGCTGTTTCAACCCCAGGACCACCCGGCCCGAGAAATGCAAGATACGTTTTATTTGAACCGTCCGTCAGCCGCTCAACTGCCGGATGCAACCATCGTGGATCGGGTAAAACAAACCCATGAAAACGGATGGGAAACCGGCTCGGAAGGATGGGGCTATAAATGGGACCCGAACCGCGCACGAAAAGTGGTGCTGCGCACGCATACCACAGCCACGTCGATTCGAGCCCTGAGCGAAGATCCGAACCCACCCCGAAAAATCTTTTGCGTGGGTAAAGTGTTTCGCAACGAAGCGATCAGTTATAAACATTTGCCTGAGTTTTTTCAGGTGGACGGGATTATCATCGACGAAGAAGCGAACCTTTCGACGCTGCTGGGAACATTAAAAGCCTTTTATTTAAAGATGGGATTTGAAAAGATCAAATTCAAACCGTCGTTCTTCCCCTACACGGAACCGAGTATCGATATCATGGTCTGGATGGAGAATCGGCAACGGTGGTTGGAGATGGGTGGCGCCGGAATTTTCCGGCCCGAAGTCACGATGCCGTTCGGATGCCGCGTTCCCGTACTGGCCTGGGGACTGGGTCTGGAACGGTTAGCCATGATGCGCTATGGAATAAACGATATCAGGGAACTCTACTGGAGCGACCTGGATGAATTAAAAGAGATTGCCTTATGCCTATAGTAACGATCAGTATTAAACAGTTAAATAGCTTGTTAAAACAAGAATATCCGATGGATATGATGATCGATTCCCTGGAACAACTGGGATGCGATGTGGAAGATACCGTGGAAATCAACCTTTACGGTTGTCCCTCATGCGGGGCGTTAAACGATCAGTTGGTCGATGAAGAACCGGTCCGGCGGTGTTCGTTCTGCGGACTTGAAAAGGAAGAGGACTTCGAAAAGATCGCTTCAGACACGGTGGTTCGAATCGATTTACTGGCCAATCGTCCGGACTTATTCAATGTGAGCGGTTTGTCTCGGGCACTGAAGGGATATCTGGGAATCGAAGAAGGGATGCCCGAGTTTGCATGCCGCGACGGTGAGTTTGTGTTAAACGTCGAGCCATCGGTTCACGATATCCGACCGTACATCGTGTGCGCGGAAGTGGACATGCCGCCGCTGGATCATACCACGTTGCGCGAATTGATGAAGCTTCAGGAGAACCTGCATTGGGGCGTAGGCAGAGACCGCAAATTGGCATCCATCGGAATCTATGACCGGGATACCCTCACCGCCCCCATTACCTACAAAGCGATCGATCCGATGAACTTCAAATTCCATCCGCTCGCGTTTCCCGGTTTAGCCATGACACCCGCGGAAATCCTCAAAGATCATCCCAAAGGAACCGCGTACGCGCATTTGCTTGAGCCGTTTGACCGTTACCCGGTTCTCATCGATGCCAAAGGGCAGACGTTATCGATGCCGCCCATTATTAACAGCGAAGAAACGCGGCTCCGCATCGGTTCGTCTCATCTTTTTATCGATGTGACCGGAACCGGTGAACAGGCGGTTTTTGATGCGCTCAATATTCTGGTTTCTGCGCTCACGGAATTGGGGGGCACGATTCGAACGGTCAAGATCAATTTCCCGGATTATGCACTCACCACCCCGGATTTATCGCCCGGAAAGATCGATGTGGGGTTTGAAGACGCCCGGCGTTGGATCGGTGTGGATTTCACCCGTGAGGAGTTTGTTCACTGCATTCGAAAGATGCGGTTGAATGTATTGGCGTTAAATAGCAATCAAGATCAGGAAAACCCCGATAAATACCGGGTGGAGTTTCCGACCTATCGCAGCGATATCCGTCATGAAGTGGATGTGTTCGAAGATATCGTGATCGGTTACCATCTGGGCCGTATCCCCATGAAACTGGTTCCCACCAATACCGTGGGGTTGGAACGTCCGGAAGAAAAGAATGCCAATATGGTACGCAGTGCCATGACGGGTCTCGGCTTCTTTGAGGTCATGACGCTTAACTTAAATTCCGAGGAGAACCATTTCTCCAGACTTCGCATGGAACCCGACGAAACGTTCGTATCCGTGGAAAATCCAAAGACCATGTTTCAAAAGGTGTTGCGTTCTCATCTGATTAGCGGGATTATGGAAACGCTGGAAAAGAACCGGAAGAAACCGGTTCCTCAGAAGATGTTTGAGATTGGAACCGTGACCGTATTAAATCCGGAGACCGAGGTCGGGATTAATGAATATCGAAGTTTGGCGTTTGGAATTGCCGGACCGACAGCGGGATACGCCGAAGGTCGGGCGGTGCTGGATTCCATTCTTCGGGAACTGGGGCGCAAAGGGGTTTATCAGGCGGCGAGTCATCCGGCGTTTATCGATGGGCGGTTTGCGCGAATCGATATCGATAATGGGTTGCAAGCGATGTTGGGTGAAATTCATCCTGAAGTATTGATGAACTTTAATGTAGATTACCCGGTTGTCTATTGTGAATTGAAACTTTCGAAGGTGTATTGATCAAGCCTTCGGCGACCAGGGGGCGCTTTGTAAAAGCGTCCCCTGGACCCCCGCAAAATTTTTATTTTATTTCTTCCATATGTAATTCCCAATTTTCGGTATCTTCATTATCCATGATATAGTAATACTTGTTTTTATGGATATCATATGATTGCGCGATGCTATACGGGATGGTGGCCTTTTTCAATAATTTACCGTCAAGGCTAAGAATATAGAGGTCTTGAATTTTGGCGGAAACCGGGTTCATCACATACGTAAACGCATAGATTTTATCATCTGCGATTTTAAAATCATTGAACGCAGGAAAGTAATCAGGGAAGGTGAAATCAATACGATTTAATCTTTTTTTTCCATACCATCCCACCCACCGATCGATGTACTTTTGTTTTTCTTCGGATTTAATGGGTATTTTTTTGTAGGGGATGTTAATATCATGAAGCTTATTCCCCGAGGCATCGAATACCGTAAAAAAGAAACCCCGGGTCGTATCAGCGATGTAAATTTTATTTTTGTATACTGTTTGTTGAACGAGGGGCATAACTAACATCCTGCTTCTTTTGGTTCGATTTCCTCCTGTTAATAAGGGGAAATGAGTGGAATAGATGTGTTTTATTGTCTTGAAATTCGAATCAGCCAGGATATAATCTATATTCTCTTCTTTATCCTCAAATATTTTTTGGTAAACAAAATTGTCTTTTATCGGTATGTAGGCACCCGAATTCGGAAGAACTCTTTGTTCTTTCCATAATACGCCCTTTTTGGAAAAATAGGCGATCTTATCGAGTGCAAATATATAAATAAAATCAGGATATATTTTGAATACCTTAATAAACTTAAATTCACCAGGGCCTTCCCCCATTCTTCCAAAAGTTGTCAGATATTTGTAATCTCTTCCCGAATATATATCGATTGTTTGAGACGCGCGATCATAAACATAAATATAATCATCTTCCACATATAATTCGGGAGCACGATAATTCCTCTCGAAAACAGTGATTTTTTTTGCGTTTCCCGGAATAAGGAAGATGTTAAGCAAAAAGATAATGAAAACAATTTTCTTTAAATAGGGTGCCCCCAAATCCATTCCCATAACCTCCCATTTGTTTATTAGCCCCGGCAACAGCCGGAATTAAATGGGGAGTGGGCAACGCCCACTCCCCGCAAAAACATTTATATTCTTTCTTCCTTTTCTTTATTTATTAAAACGCACTTTCACTTCGCCACGCTTACCGATCTGAATCACATCATTCGGTTTGACCGCAGCTTCACTGATCTTTTCACCATCAATATAAGTCCCATTGGTCGATCCCAAATCCACAACCATAAACTGATCCCCTTTGGGCATAATCTTTAAATGCGTCTTGGAAACAATTTCATTTTTAATCACAACGGTCGCCGAAACCGGATCCCTTCCGATAATAATCGGAGAAGACGTGATGTTATACGTCCCGACTTCTTCACCTTTGACAAACACCGAAAAGGTTCCGAAAATCGTTCCTTCCATCACCGTTCCATCCAACTCTTTGATCATCTTGGTTTTATCCGCAGGCTGAATCACGGGCCGTTCGGATTCCCGTACCACCGGAGCCGGAGCCACAGGCGCCACTTCTTTGGAGCCGGAAGTAAATGAAATCTTCAAGACGACCAGAATTAAGATCACCAATACAACGGCAATGATGACAAACAGCTTGTTCTGCCGCCAAATCTTTTCAAAAAAACTCATGCCACTGAGTTTCTGTAACACCATCTGCTGGATTTTCTCCAAATCCGGTTCATTTTTCATGTACGCCAACGCGGTACTCACCTCGGTCTGCGCATCAAACCAACGGCCATCCCACACCGAATCCATTAACTTGTTGAAAACCGTGGTGAACTCGGACGATTTATTGAAATCAATGCCGGTTTCCCGGATAAACTCTTTCGCCGTATTGATGGGGACACAAAATTTGAATCCATCCGCACCGGTGGCAGCATACGAATGCACCCCAATGACCCGACCATGAATATCCACAGTCGGCCCGCCGGAGTTTCCCGGAGATGTGGCCGAATCATGCTGAATCACTGCCATACCTTTGTAATCGGTTTTAAGAGCCGAAATCGATCCCCGAGTAATGGACGAACGCAACGTGTTGGCCTGCCCCAATAACGGAAAACGCGACGGATCCACCACTGCCGGAAAACCAATGGTAAATATCGCCTGCTGCAAGATCAACTGCGACGAATCGCCCAACATGACCACCGGACAATTGTCCCGCTCGATCTTTAAAACCGCAATGTCCTTCCCACCATCCGGAATCGAGGGACTAAACTTCTTGACTTCAAAATTATAATTCTCCGAATTGGACAGAATGACATAATTGATCGCCCCATGTTCAAGAACCCGGGGCTGCTGCGCTTTCGCAAATTCATTGTAATCATTTATAAGCTCTTCCTGGTTCGGATCACGACCATTTTTTTCTTTGAATTTCTGTGCAAGCTGGGTCATCAGCATCTCGGTAAATACCTTTTGGGCATACCCGTCTTTGTCCGCCATATATTTCATGTAAATGTCGACCACATGACCGTTGGTCACCAGGTAACCGTCCGGGTTAATAAAAAAACCACTGCCGGAACCATAATAAGGCAATTTCTGCGGTTGGCCATTTCCCACCACCACATTGATATACAGACCGCTGTAAATCAGGGCAACTGCCGGGCGGGTCCGATAAGCGGTCATCTGCTCTTCAGTTAATTTATCTTCCTGAGAAAACATGTTAAACACGCTGACAACCATTAACACGATCATTAGAAGCGTCAGTTTATTCGCTTTCATTTATTCCTCCTCATAAACCATGTATATGTTATATTTTTCTTTTTCATTACCGTGACGTCATTCCGAAAAAAGGATAATGATCAGGATAAAAATCAACAACGGCACCAAAACCCAGAGTAATTTTTGTCGGGAATCCAACTCGTTACCGGTTAACTTTTTGATCCACATATCCCATGAGAACGATGCCCATGGCGGACGGGAAAATGAAACCCGCTTCGTCCTACCGTCCAACACCTGATCGATGGCTTTTTTAAACGCCTCGGCACTGGAAAATCGAGCCTCCGGCGACTTGGCCAGACTCTTCATCATCAGGGCATCGAGTTCGGCCGATATACCACCGGTCAACAGCGACGGTCTTCGGGGCATGCGTTCCAGATGGCCACGCTGAAGCTCATAGCCGGAACTTTCAAAAGGCGGAACCCCGGTAATCATTTCATAAAGTGTCGCGCCCAACGAATAAATATCCGTGGCCGGTCCCATCGCTTGTCCCAGAATCTGCTCCGGAGACGAATAAAGCGGCGTCCCCAATTGCGAACCGATCCGCGTCAAACCATCGATCCCCTCCACTTTGGCAATACCGAAATCGCCGATTTTCACCGAATGGTCAGCGGTAATAAATAAGTTGGCCGGTTTGATATCCCGATGCAACACGCCTTTACCATGAGCCACCGCCAATCCGTCCAGGATTTGCGAAACAATCGTCAATGCCTGAGGTACGGGAAACTTGCCGTTTTCTTCAATTAATGCGCGAAGCGTCTTGCCTTCCACATACTCCATGACGATAAAATACATCTCGTTATTTTGTTCAAACGAGTGAATCGTGATAATATTGGTATGATTTAAGCGGGCCTGAGCAATGGCTTCCACCCGGAACCGGGCCATTAATTTGGGATCGCGCGCCAATTCGGGGGCGATGATTTTGATGGCGACATGGCGTTCCAGCACCCGATCCCGGGCCAGATAAACCGCCCCCATTCCACCTTCGCCTAATTTGTGAGTGATGTGATAATTACCGAATGTGTGATTTTGCAGTTTATCGGTATGCGCACTCATTTGGTTTTATACGCTTGAGGTTCGGTCTCCATATCCGATTCGTGAGCGTGGTTCGCATCGTTAAATGATATATAAATAATCAAGGCCAGGAGCAGTGCCAGCAGTCCCACCAATATCAGACAAATCAGCTTGCTCCGCCTTCTTTTCTCCTGAGCCGTGACCATGGGCGCGTCGAATTGAGTAATCGCGGTAATGTCCGGGACCGTATCGCTGGTGGGATGATGGTCCTCATGGGGTTCCTCACCCGCATCGATCGAAACAATAATCACCGTAATATTGTCCGGACCGCCATGGGCATTGGCCAGATTGACCAGTTGTTTAACGGCCTGATCCGGGGAATCGTTTTTCAGATGTTCGGTGATTTCTTCATCCGACACCACACCGTAAAGCCCATCGGAACAGAGGACAAACTTCCGGCCCGTTTCAATGGGGATCGGTTCGATGACCTGAACCGTGATATCGCTTTTGATGCCGATCGATTGATACAGTACGTTTCGCCGGGGATGATTGCGGGCATCTTCCGGGGTAATAAAGCCATCTCTTAAGAGTTTTCCCACGAACGAATGATCTTCGGTCAATTGTTCGATGGTCGGGGTTCCATTGGAATGGGGAAAGCGGTATATGCGGCTGTCGCCGACATGGGCAATATAACCCTGATCCGCTTTTAAATAGAGAACCGATAAGGTGGTTCCCATGCCGCGATGTTCGGGGGATTCCTGTCCTTCTTTGATGAGGACTTCATTGACGTAGAGAACCGTTTGTTTTAAGCTGGCGATGATACCGTAAGCGTCCGTTGCATGCGCATGAGCACCCAGGCCTTTTTTGACTTGTTGAACAAACACATTGACGGCTTTTTGACTGGCAATTTCTCCGGCCCGATGACCGCCCATACCGTCGGCCACAATAAACAGATACTCATCGTCGCCGGTTTGTCCGGCAAAAAGGTAATCTTCATTATTGGTTCGGGCGGTGCCCACATCGGATAACGCATTATAGTATAATTTCATGGTTCGGATTCTTATATGATTCGATTCATGATTATAACATTTTTATTAAAAAATCGATACCGGCAACGGTAAATTGTGTTTCATCGATGATTTTTTCTTTCCAGATGCGCCGGCCATCGATGAATACGCCCGAATTGCTGTCCAGATCGCTTAACCAGGCGCTGCCTGCGGCGAGTCTGATGCTGAAATGACAGGATTCGAGCGGCGAGTCGGGTAAATGAAGATCGGCGTAGGGGCAAGATCCCACAAAGGTTTTGCCGGCAAATAAACGGTACGCTTTTCCCTGGAGCGGGCCATTTAGCGCCACCAGCCAACCCCGTAACTCCTTTATTTCTTCCAAGACGGTTCGGTCTGCCCCTTTATTCATGAATTCCTCGTCACGGTTTTGAACATCATCGGTTGATGACCGATGCAAATGCGATCGCCATCGTTGAGTTTTTCTTTTGTTATTTTTTTCTCATTTAACCACGTGTGATTGGTCGAGCCGAGGTCATTGATAAAAAATTGGCCCGCTTCGATATAAATCAATGCATGGAGTTTGGACGCAAAATCATTATTTAACCGAATATCGGCATCCGCGCCTTTACCGATGAGGGTCTTTTCCAGGGTTAAGCGGATATCATGAATCGGTTTCCCTTCGTCATCGATGAAGACCAGCCAGGCGAAAAATAATGGAGAGGGGGTCGGCAGCGTTGTGGTGTCGTCGATGCGCGTTTGATCCGAAACCGCGGTGAATTCGACCCGCGTTTGGTCATCGATCCGATCTTCGATCACGGTCCGATCGGCCGGCGGGATCACTTCGGTGGGAGATGCGGGAAGGATTTCGGTCGCATGGTTGTGGCGAGTTTCTTTCTGAAGACATGATTTTCCCAGATTGGTGATTTGGGAACAAAAGGGGCAGGTCCGGCAGGTTTCATAGATAATATGCCCGGATGTACATTGTTTGAGCCCGACTTCGATCGTGGGGCAGCCACAGTAGGGGCAAAAAGGATACTCTTTCGGAATTTGTTTGAAACAATTGGAACATAATTCCATGCAATTACTCCAAGTTGCATTGATGAACTTTGAACTTTACCATCCTGAACTTGAATTGTCAATAGCTTAGCAATTAAAACCTTTCTTATTTTAAATTAATTTAGTTATACTTATTCTTTCCCGTATTTAACGGTTACGGTTTCATTTCGAACCACATCGCCCCGAATGGTAAAGGTATAATTCCGGCTCTTTTTCAATGAAAGAACGTCTCGAAACGAAAAGACCCGCTCTTCCTTTTCACCCAGCGTCACCGCACTCTCTACCGCGGGTTGAATCCGTCCTTCCACGGTTGCTCGAATCGAAAAATTGATCGGTACCGTCGATTCATTCACCAGCCGGACGTTCATATCGAACGGATCGTCTTCGGCGTACGGCGGTGCCAAAACATCCATTTTCAACGTGGGTTCCACCACCCGCAACGCCAATTGCGATTCCATTTTCCCCAATTGCGAAAATATTCGCCATATTCCGGGCATGGTCTCCTTGAAATTGATGGTCCGGGTTACCGATTGCCGGGGTTCCAGATTCACCAGTTCGGCCAGCACCTGCTCTTCGACTCCCGAAGGCGCCACAATCTTGGCGGTCATCTCCAGGCCGTTTTTAAGTTCTTTGGTGTTATTGAGCGCTTCAACCTTGACTTGCACCTCATCGCCGGTTTTGACATACCCATTCTTCAGCCCATCGGTAAACAGAGAAACCGAAACCTGGGTCGGCCTGACACTAAAGGCACCGGTGGTATTGGCCAATTCCTGTCCCAGCGACGACACCAGCGAAGTTTTGAGCAAATAAAATCCCGGCGCAAACGTGCGCCCGGTATTGATTACCACCCGCTGCAGCGAATCGGCCGGTCCATGAACGGGAAACATGCCTTTCCAAACCTGCTCTTCCAGCGTTCCTGAGATGTTCCCGATCTTCAATAATCCATGCTCCCAATTGTTTTTGCCGAAGAAATACCCGGGCGTATAGATCGCACTGTCCATGGCAATCGCTTGCGGCGATTTTTCATAAGTATCCACGAAGTAATCCCCGCTTGTTTTGACAAACCGCTCATGCTCTTTATCCAATTTGTAAACACTATTGGAACCATTTTCATTAACGCCAATGCAATACACGGCGCCGCCGTCATCCACGGTCACCGAGATAACGCCCCCTTTGGGGATATCTTCAAAATGGGCATAATCATTGAACGCCGAGCCGTCAAAGGAATACAACCGTCGGTCCGATTGGGTCACAAACCACAACTTGCTCGATTTGTCGACAAACGCGCCGAAAATCTTATCCCCCGAAAAATAAGACTGGCCGGGAAATTCTTCTTTGATGAGATCCTTGTTGATATGAGTCAATCCATACGCATTAATAAACCATATTCCCCCTTTTCGATCCGATAGCATGGCATCCTGGGAATCGAGAACACCATAATTGTTCCATTTATCATTATCGAAATAGGACACATACAACCCCCCTTCACCCGGAATCCCACTCCAGATCCGATCCTGGTCATCCACCGCAAGCAGACTCCCCGGCTCGGCATACCCATACGGAATCGGAAACCATTCATCGCCATCGAGTGCAATCAATTTTCCGGAGGTCAGGGCATAGATGATATCGCCGGGACCCACAGTGATAAAATCGACCCGTGCCATGGACGATCCGTCGGGCATCCGGTTATACTCTTTCCAGTGCCGGTCATCCCACATGGCAATGCCATTGATGGTCCCCACCCAAATCCGTTTCTTGCTATCCACGCAAAAGGAGGTAATGCTGTCCGAGGTTTTCTCTTTGAGAGCGGCTTCGATATTGATATTCTCTTTGATCCGGGTAATCCGGGCATGGAGGGTCGCCCCGAGAATACCGATCCTACCGATTCCCACTTCCGACTTCGCACCGACCAGTTCATTGGAAAAAAAAATATTTTTTACCGGATTTGATTTCAGATCGGTCGATAATCCGTTTATTTCCCAGGACGTGTAATCCGTATGCTGTTTCTTGGTATTTAAATTGGTCGATTGCTGGGACAAGATGTAAAAACCATTCGCCGAACTCGGCGGAATTTCGGCAACGATCGTATGGGTTTCCTTCACGTCGAAATTCTTTTTCTCTTCGTAACGGTAAATCTCCTTGCCTTTGGTGTCTCTTAACCGGATCAGCAATTGAAACCGTCCTTTGGTTCCTCCGGTATTTTCCATGGTCAGCGGGATGGTATTTCCACCGTTATACACACCTTGCGGTTTACTGAAGGTGATGACCGCATCCGGGATATCCACCGATAACGTGCTCCGTGCAAGGACGCGATCATCGGCCAGCACTTCCACGGTTGCCGCAATACTGTTTTTGGTGAGATTTACCGGAACCTTGAGTTCTTTGGTGAATACGTTGATCGGCGTCGGTTGGATGAAGATGCTCTGGGTAATATCGACATTGAAATCGTCGGATTCCGAAAAGATTTTTAATACCGCGGGAATGGCCGAGGAATTACCCGTATAATTATTGATTTTGACGGTCAACGTGACGGTCCCGCCCTGTCTGGCATTGGCCTGGTCAAATTGAATATGAATAGCCAACTTGTTCGTTTCTCCTTTGGGCACCATCTGACCATAAAGGACACGATCACTCAGGTGAAACGAAACAATGACAAGAAGGAAAGTTAAAACTCTTTTTATTGGATTCACGATGGTTATGAGTCGCGCATTTCGGCTTTTTGTTTTAATTCGATAATCAAATCGATATGAGGAATCAGGCGCTCGATTTCTTTGAGCCTGGCTCTTAAACTCTTCCACTCCGAGAGGTGAAGTCTGCCGGAATCCAGAATGGCATCTTTGATTTCATCGATCAGGGACTTTTTCTGGACCCGATCCTGAATAAATCCATTAATTGTTAGGAGTTCATCGATTTCTTCCTGCGACAAAAGATTCTTATCTGCTATTTTATCACTCACATTACGCCTCACTTTCTGCAAAATAACTACAAACCACAAACAACTTTCGTTAAGCTAATATAAGAATCGGCATATTTCAACGTTTACTTTAACTTTTTTCAGGATCCGGAAGAAACGGATACGTTTTCAATACCAGTTGCGAACCATCGTATTGCGCATACGTGAAATATTTGACCCAATCCCCGCAATTCACATACACTTTCCCGCTGTTCTCTTCTTCTCGGATCATGGGATAATGGATATGGCCCAGGATCACATAGTCAAACCCTTCCGTAAACTTTTGACGTGCGAATTGATAATACTCATTGGCCCAGGATTCTTTTTGAATCTTCACCAGTTTTCGACTGGAATGAGACGTCCAGCGCGCCATCTCGATTCCCAGATCCGGCGAGATCAATGTTTTATATAAAAATATGGAAAGCGGATGACGGATGATGCGTTTTAAGAGTCGGTATCCCCGGTCTT
Organism: Candidatus Omnitrophota bacterium; assembly: GCA_050258455.1. Taxonomy (GTDB): domain Bacteria; phylum Acidobacteriota; class Aminicenantia; order UBA2199; family UBA2199; genus JAKAGC01. The sequence continues at coordinate 29,581 of JBLMYT010000071.1, forward strand.
TTTTGGCATAGCCGTCGCCATGGGCCACAAAGAACCGCCGGGAATCGATCTCAAACTGATGTTGTTCGTGAAAACAGCGCATTCCGATTTCGTTTTCAAGGTATTGCCCCGGATAGAAGTCATGATTGCCCGTCACCAGGTTGACCGTCACCCCGGCGTCGACCAATTGGCGTAACCGGTAAAGGATCTCGAACCAATATTTCGGAATCACGTGGTACCATTCAAACCAGAAATCAAAAAGGTCCCCCAGGATATAAAGCGTGCTAGCCCCGGATTCAGCGGACAGGAGATACTCAAAAAAGTCCAAGAGTTTCTGCCGTTTTAATTTTTCCGCACCCGCGTTTTGAAACGCCAGGTGAGAGTCCGAGATAAAATAAATGTTGTTCATTTACCCTTCCAGTTAAGATGATAATCATTGATAATCATTGATAATCATTTATTATACAAGACAATGGGTGATTTATCAAGTTTTTTGGGGACCCAAATTCACCGCCATGATTCGTAGGGGCGCACCCATGTGTGCGCTCCCAGTTTGACATCCCCATAGGGCGATACGTGGGCAGACACGCGGGTCTGCCCCTACACCTGAGCGTTAATAAAACACGATCCGGCTTTCGGCAATGGTTTGCATTCCCGAGCCTGCACCGTATTCATGTTCCACCATGACCACCAGTTTATACGTTCCCGGGATCCAATCCGGTCCTGAGGTGACGCTCAGGGTGTTGTATTCATAATAACCGACATCCATCCAATCCGTCGAGTGAATGTAAAACTCGGGACCGGCCCAGATGTAATGAAAGCGGACTTTTTTGGGTGCGTAGGACACATATTCGGTGTGAAACGTGATACCCGTGGTTGAATTCAGGGCAATGCAATTCCCCACTTCATTCCGGTCATTGGTGATATAGGACGTTAAAAAGACAATATCGCCTTCATTTTCTGCGGCGGTTTGAATACCCGACGTTGCTTTCAACCCTTTTTGAGCAATCGAAACCTTCGGCCCCGGTTTATCGATAAATGTCTTATTTGCTGCGCTTAATTGTCCACCCATCCAAACGGCCATCACTATCATTAAAACCACGATCTTCTTCATGATATCCTCCTGTTTGTTTTGTTTTTGAGATAAACAGGAAGCAAGTTGGTTTCCAACGGGTGGGATAAAAAAGTGTCCCCTTTCCGGGACACTTTAATGGATCATATAATATAACAGGGGAAATAAGGGGCGCACACACGGGTGCGCCCCTACGAAATTAAAATGAAAATTAAATTAATTCTTTGGCATTAAGGCATCATCATTGACCATTTTATTTTCTTTGACTTCGGTTCTGATGTGACTGTGTTTACGGCTGTAGAAAAAGTAGATGAGCATACCGATCGCCAACCATCCGAACAATCGGAGCCAGTTGGCCGGGGGCAGCGAGAACATCAGCAGCAGACACAACAGGATTCCCATGATCGGAACAAAGGGATACAGAGGGGTTTTGAATGGTCTTTCGGCATCGGGGTGTGTCTTGCGCATGATCAGAACCGCGGCGCACACGATCACAAACGCGAGGAGGGTTCCGATATTCACAAGTTCTGCCAGGATGCGCAACGGCAAAAGTGCGGCCATTGTCGCCACAAAGAAACCGGTTAAAATCGTAGATTTCCAGGGCGTTTTATACTTCGGATGAACGTCGCCGAACACACCCGGCGGCAGGAGACCGTCTCGGGCCATTGCCAGAAAGATGCGCGGCTGGCTCAGCATCATCACCAACAGAACGGAGGTAATCCCTGCCAGAGCGCCCAGCGAAATGATGTACTGGGCCCAGTTTAATCCGACTTGTTTGAACGCCACCGAAACCGGGGCATTGATATCGATCTGATTGTAAGGCACCATACCGGTTAATACGGCAGCCACCAGGATGTATAAGATCGTGCAAACCACGAGTGAGGTGATGATGGCAATGGGAACATCGCGTCTGGGATTTTTCGCTTCTTCGGCGTGGGTCGACACCGAGTCAAAACCGATGTAGGCAAAAAAGCTAATGGCTGCACCGGCTAGCATGCCGACCGGCGCACCTGCGACCGTTTGACCAAAGAGTGTTTTCCCAAAGAAACTCACGCCCGTGAATCCGAACGGAGCAAAGGGTTTCCAGTTTTGGACGTTGATATAAAACGCGCCCACACCAATCACAAATAAGACGATCACAACTTTGATGATCACCATGGTCGCATTGAACGTGGCGCTTTCCCGGATTCCTTTGACCAGAATCACGGTAATAATGGCTGCAATAATAATGGCCGGAAGATCCACGACATTGCCGCTAAACACGGTTTTCCCCGTGAGTTCGTCCGTTTTAAATGGAGCGGATGCAATGACTTCGGGTATCTTCAATTTAAATAGGCTGATGAAATCCTGGAAATAACTCGACCATCCGTGGGCGACTGTCGCCGATGCAACGGCATACTCCAGGATTAAATCCCAGCCGATGATCCAGGCAAACAATTCGCCCAATGTGGCGTATGCGTATGTATAGGCAGAACCTGCCACAGGGACCATGGATGCAAATTCGGCGTAGCATAAGGCGGCAAACAGGCAGGCCAGGCCTGCCACGACGAATGAAAGCATCAGGGACGGACCCGCTTTATCGTGTGCTGCAACTCCGGTTAGAACGAATATGCCGGTACCGATGATTGCTCCGACGCCCAAGCTCGTCAGAGTAATCGGACCTAAAATACGGCGTAAACGGCTTTCCCCGTGTAATTCTTCCAAGAGTACATGCAGCGGTTTTTTTGTGAAGAGTTGATTAGACATTTTACCTCGCATTTACTTGTTTGAATAGTTTTTTGGTAAACGCCATTCTACCATTTTTTTTTTGTGGTGTCAAAATGTGATCCCCGAATGTTCGGGAGTTCTCAATTTATCCTTGATAAAAGAAGGAGGCTCCAAAAAATTGCGCTCTCCCTTGCATCGATTGTCTATTTGTGCCCGAAGTAGGCCTTCTTATACCCAAAGTAAGTCGATCGATTGCAAAAGTAAGTCTATTTGTACCCGAAGTAAGTCGATCGATTGCAAAAGTAAGTCTATTTGTGCCCGAAGTAAGTCGATCGATTGCAAAAGTGAGTCTATTTGTGCCCGAAGTAAGTCGATCGATTGCAAAAGTGAGTCTATTTGTGCCCGAAGTAAGTCGATCGATTGCAAAAGTAAGTGCCCTTGTGTCCGACAGTTGGTCTCTTTGTCCTGAAAATTTGGCTCCTTCTGCCCAAGGTTCGTGATCCCATGCCAAAAATCTTGCCCCTATTTTTAAGCCCCCTTTCTCCCTTAAAGGGAACGCAATGCGCCGATTCGAAAAAAAACCGCTGAAGATCAGGAAAGATAAAAGAGCTGCTAGAAAATGATAATGATTGATTGCTACTTTTCAACCCTATCTTTCATAAAGCTCGTCTCTATTGAAAACTAATTTCGATAAGTCATAATTGAAACGAGAAAAAAAAAGATCCAAATCATTGGCTTTATCTTTGGGTTTCTCTGTGAAGAGAATTTCGACATCTTTCCCCATAAAATCGGACGGCACTTCGATTTCTACCAACTCCGTTTCAATATGAATCTCTTTTTTTAATATAACGTTCATCATTACCTCACAGTAAATATAACGTCTTATAAATATATTGTCAACAATATTAGATCGATTATAAATTTTTGCCTTCGTCGATTGGAAGCCTTTAAAAAGATTTCCGGACCAGGAGGCAAGGGCGTTTCGCGAAACGCCCCCGTTGTCCTCAAACGCAGGTAAAGACAAAAGAAAAGAGTATTGAATTTTTTATTATTTTTGTTATCATATATTTATGGAATATTCAGTATATATTGAGACAAGTGTGATAAGCTACCTCACAGCAAGATTAAGTAAAGATATAGTTATTGCCGCACACCAACAGATAACCCAGGAGTGGTGGGAAAAATCTCTTCAATATTTCAAACCTTATATTTCTCCTATTGTCCTGGAAGAAGCCTCAAGCGGGGATGAAGGAGCAGCCCAATTAAGATTAGAAAAAATCAAAAATTTTCCGATCTTAAAAATTATTCCGGAAATTCAAAAACTATCAGAAAAATACTTTTCCACTTTACGAATTCCGGAAAAAGCAAAAGCCGATACATATCATTTAGCCATTGCATCCTGGTATAGAATCGATTTTTTAATCACCTGGAATTGCTCCCATTTGGCGAATGGCTTTGTCATTCGACAATTAAAAAAAATAAATTCTGATTTAGGAATGCCAACACCGGAAATATGTACTCCGGAAGAATTAATGGAGGTTTTCAATGAACAATGATTACATCATTCGGGAATTAAGAGATACCAGAAAAAAAATTGAAGAAGACTGTCAAAAAAAAGGCCAATCTTACTTTGATCATCTTTTAGAAGTTCAGGAAAAATATAAAGATAGAATCGTTACAGACACGTTGGATTCACAAGATAAAAAGAAAAAATTTGCTTAATAGGCAGCGCGGTATATACCACTGCTCTGTCATACACAATGCCCATTCTCATTCCGCATCGCTCGATTGAGCCCACACAGCCATTTCATTTACCGACAGAACTGCTGCCTTTCTATTGATCTCGGGAAAGGCGAAAGCCGATATCGGCGTCACGGGCGTCGGGATCAACCCTACCACGAAGGGCCGACCGCAAGTCCTGACCGAAGTAAAACCAACTGCCGCCGCGCAACACACGGTCAGCGCCCGAATCAGGCCCTTTGGGATTGGTCGCTTGTTCAATGGGATAATCCCCATACCAATCCGAACACCATTCCCAGACATTGCCATGCATCTCGTATAATCCCCAGTTGTTACAGGCAAGGAATTTCACATCCACGGTTTCCTCTCGATAATTTCCTTTTTTCCCATCGGCATAAGGATATGCACCATGATAATTGACCTGTTCCGGCGTGACGTTTCTTCCGAAACTAAACGGCGTCGTTGTGCCGGCACGGCACGCGTATTCCCACTCGGCTTCGCTGGGTAAACGAAGAGCAAGACCCTCTTTCGAATGATTAATGCGATCGATAAATTTTTGGCAATCCTTCCAACTGATCTTTTCTATCGGGCGGCTTTCGCCTTTAAAATAACTGGGATTTTCGCCCATGATCGCTTGCCACAATGCCTGGGTACAGCAGGTATCGGCCAACCAAAAACCATGAGTCAATATGACTTCATGCAACCGCTCATCATCAGCTCTTTCCGGTTCTTCTTCCGGTGAACCCATCCAAAATGTTCCGGGCGGAATCCATCGGAAGGTTTGCCGAACGTTCTTATAGGTAAAGGACATCCAATATCCCATGGGGTCTTCGCCCCAATCGCTGGCCCAACCATGGGGAAAGGGGGCGGGGGTAACATTTACTTTTATTTCATTTTCTTGATCCATTTTTCATTTCACCTTTGTGGCGATTCGTGAATCGCCCCCCAATCGCTAAAACGAACAATTCGGGCGCATACACAGATGCGCCCCTACAGAAGTTTGATCCTGGGGCGTTTCGCGAAACGCCCCTACGGAAAATCCCTTTAAAGAATTTGCACGCAACCATTCTAAAACCCTACGAACTTCGCATAATTCCCTGCTGTGTCTTGCCCATTTCGCACCGCTCCATGGAGCCGACACAGCCCTCCCCCCTTACCTGCCTGCAGGAGCGCTGCCCTCCCATGGACCTCGGGAGAGACGGAAGCCGATGCTGACGTTACGGACGCCGGGATCGAACCTACCACGCATGGCCGAACGCACGCTCAAGGCGTAGTCGAACCAGCTACCGCCGCGCAACACACGGAAAGCGCCCGAAACAGGACCTTTCGGATCGATCGCTGGTTCAGTGGTATAATCCCCATACCAATCCGCACACCATTCCCAGACATTGCCATGCATCTCGTATAAGCCCCAGTCGTTACAGGGTAAGGATTTCACATCCACAGTTTCTTCACGATATTCCCCCTTTTCTCCCCCTTTATATGGATACCTACCATCATAATTTACCTGTTCCGGCGTGACGTTTCTTCCGAAACTAAACGGCGTCGTCGTGCCGGCACGACACGCGTATTCCCACTCCGCTTCTGTCGGTAGACGCAGATTGAGCCCATCTTTTAAACGGTTGATGCGATCGATAAACGTCATGCAATTATCCCAACTGACATTTTCTACCGGATGATTTTCTCCTTTAAACCGGCTGGGATTTTCGCCCATGATCGCTTGCCACAATGCCTGGGTACAACAGGTATCGGCCAACCAAAAACCATGAGTCAATATAACCTCATGCAACCGCTCATCATCATCTCTTTCCGGTTCATCGTCCGGAGATCCCATCATAAATGTTCCGGGCGGAATCCAGCGGAATATTTGCCGAACATTTTTATAGGTAAAAGACATCCAGTATCCCATGGGGTCTTCGCCCCAATCGCTGGCCCAATCCTGGGGAAAGGGTTCGGGTGGGGTATACTTCAAATTTATCTCATTCGTTACCTTATTCATCGATTCGGGAAAAACTAATTTTTTCGGAAGCGGTTTATGTATTTAAATAGGGATTTCTTACAATCAATTTATTTTCTATATTCTGATTATGTTGCAAATCTTCCGTGTAAAGGACTGAACATTCACTTTCAATCGCAGCAGCAACGATTAAGCTGTCCCAAAAAGAAAAACCATATCTCTGCGAAATAACAAATCCTTTTAAAACAATATTTTCTGTTAAAGGTATGGTTTTGCAATTATTCATTAACATTCTTCCAATGTCATAAGCATCGAAGTTCGGCATCTTTAACTTCTTTATGGAGATGTTCACCACTTCATTAACCACCTGAATACTAATACAAGGGGACTTTTTTAATAAATCAACCGCGATTTCTTTTTTGAATTTATCCGCCCCTAAAGAATAAATAACAATATTGGAATCAAGAAAAACCCTATCTTTCATAAAGCTCGTCTCTATTGAAAACTAATTTCGATAAGTCATAATTGAACCGAGAAAAAAAACGCTCCAAATCATTGGCTTTATCTTTGGTTTTCTCGGTGAAGATAATTTCGACATCTTTCCCCATAAAATCGGACGGCACTTCGATTTCTACCAACTCTTTTTCAATATGAATCTCTTTTTTTAATATAACGTTCATTATTACCTCACAGTAAATATAACGTCTTATAAATATATTGTCAACAAATATTTCGATCGATTATTACATTTTGCCCTTCGGCGATTGGAACCTTTTTTCCCCGGATGTGTCTGGCCAATTCCGCACCGCTCCATTGAGCCGACACAGCTCCCCCTTACCTGCCTGCAGGATCGCTGCCGCCCCATGGACCTCGGGAGAGACGGAAGCCGATGAGGCCGTCACGGAAGCCGGGATCGAAACTACCACGCATGGCCGAACGCACGTACCTGGCGTCGTTGAGCCAGCCACCGCCGCGCAACACACGGGAATCGCCTAAATCAGGTCCTTTAGGATCTAATATTAATTCCGTCGGATAATCCCCAAACCAATCCGAACACCATTCCCAGACATTACCATGCATCTCATATAACCCCCAGTTGTTACAAGGCAGGGATTTCACGTCCACGGTCTCTTCCCGATACTTTCCTTCTTTTCCCACGGCATAAGGAAATTTACCATTATAATTGACCTGTTCCGGCGTGATGGTTTTTCCAAAACTAAACGGCGTCGTTGTGCCGGCACGGCACGCGTATTCCCATTCCGCTTCTGTCGGTAAACGCAGATCAAGGTCCTTTTTCTTCTGATTAATGCGATCGATAAATGTTTGACAATCCTCCCAACTGACCCTTTCGACCGGGCGGTTATTCCCCTTAAAATGGCTGGGATTTTTTTTCATGACCGCCTGCCACAATGCCTGGGTACAACACGTATCGGCCAACCAAAAACCATGAGTCAATATAACCTCATGCAACCGCTCGTCATCATCTCTTTCCGGCTCATTGTTCGGTGAACCCATCATGAATCGCCCGGGCCGGATCCATCGCATGCGCTGAGTAACTCCTTTGATACTAAAATCCGCGAATAAGCCATACCGGTCACAGCCAATCGAATCCGCCCACTTGGGTTTCACCATCGGTTCGATGATTAATTCAGCCTCATCGGTATTCACAATCATTTGACCTTGCTCCGGTACGGGCATCGAGTCAGCCTTCCCTTTTTGAAGCGCAATGGTTTTTACCGCATGGGATTGTTCGTCTTCTATGTTTACAGTTAATACAATATTCCGGGTCATCAGGTTCGCCATGGGGCTTCCCCAATCCACCCAATTGTTATCCCATTGGTTCCGGTTCGCACGGAATTCCTCGATGACGAAATGACTTCCTTTTCGACTCCATAACCAATCCACAGGCTCCGGATGTCGTTCCAGTACCCAGGAAATTTTATCGATATTTTCAACACCCGGCGGTAAAGGAATTTCACCTTTCTGATAACTTTCTCTATTCACGGCTGCCCACGCCGCCAATACTTCTTCTTGTTGTTGCCACATTTCCCGATGCTGTCGGCCGGTAAACCGATGAAACCAATGCGTCATTCCTTCCCGGTTATCGAAAGAGCCATCATCGAGGGTTTTGATGAACCGTTTCATAAATAATTCTGCTTCTTTGGTTTCTGCATCCGTTAAATTGGAACAATTGTATTTTTCTTCACTCCGAACCGCTTCGGATAAATGCCGGTGGTATTGTTCGATTATTTCAATTGCCTTTTTACGCAATGATCGATCGTTTAACTTCCTAAATTCGTTTCGATAATCTTCGATCTTATCTTTATTCAATGTAAACCCAAGGGGGCAGGTCACGGTATCGGGATGGTTCCACACCCCGGCTTCGGTTCCGGCATCGGCCTCTTCTTTGGGCAGGAGGAACCGGACGGCCCGAAGCAGTGCCGGTTCGACCCGAATGGCAGGCGAGAGTAAGGTTAGCAATGCCGCAACACTGTAAATTGTTTTATCTTTATCTTCTTCTTCCAATAAAGGGCGTACGCCCTTTGCATACGGATGGTCGAAGCGGGGTAACGATTCCCCCCGATCCCAACACATCATGCGCCACGTGTCTGCCATGTCCGCATCCCATAATCGCCGCGGGCTCATGCACAATGCGACCGGATAAAATCCGGCTTTTCTTAAATGCTTGCCGAAACTGAACCAGGATTCTCTTTCATTTTGCCTGGCATCCAAAAGTCCCAGATCGCCGATAACCAATATGGGCGTGCCGGGTTCGGGTAACCGGTAACCCTCTGACGATCCATAGGGGCCGCTGTCCCAATATCGAAATTCCCCATAAGGACCATTTTCGGCGGCAAGAACTGTTAACCCGGATTTTCCCCGTAAGTGTTTGATATGGAAGTAAAGGTCTGCCTGATCCTGCCAGAACGGAAGCAACCGTTCAGAGAAATCCAAGATTAACTGACAATGGGATGCCCAACCTTTTCGCCGGCGCCGAGGCAGCCGGGCCAGTGGCTGACATTTAGTTACATGATCGATGACGCGTTCGATATCGATTTGCCGGGTGTCGTGGTGAATCCCCAAAACACCACGTATAAACGGCCATAAACGGGACCAGGGCACCAACGGTAAGGCCGTAGGTGGAGAAATTTCACGATTAGTCTTTAATTCGTCATCTTTAAATGGTTGAACTTCCCCATACCAGGCCGGGGCTTCCCGTTGCACCTCGTCCTCTTTCTTGGCCCGAAACGTGGACGCCACCCAATACAATGCCGCCGATTCGTTGCTTGGAACCAATATCTGCGGGTTATCGTCTTTGGGTGCGATACTTACCGGAGGGGCTTGCTCCCGTTTTTCTTCATTATTTTCTTGATCCGTTTTTTTTTCCGGTTTATCATACCCGGCACAAAACGCCATGGTTGCCATGGCGGTTTCGCCCAGAAGGTGGAGAAATCTCAGGAGATCAGCGCGACCGGTATGGGATTTACCAATCCGGTAATTGGAATCACCGTCAATCAAACCATGCATTACGGCCGGAACTCCACGGCGTTTTTAACCAGGGCGAAATCGCGAATTTTTTCCAGGGCTTCCATTTGTTTTGTTTCATCGTTACTGATCCGGCATACGGCGCGGAGCATATCCAGATATTCGGCCTGGCCCGGTGCAGGAACACTGCGTTTCAATGCATCCTCGCGGTCTTGCCACAACTGGTTGGCCGCTTCTTTACGAACCGCTTCACTGCATTCTTCCGGGCATCCGGGGCCAAAATGAATCTCGCCCCGTTTCATCAACCACGCTTTCAGTTTGAGTTCTTCCTTCGGAAGTTCCAGATGCAGCACGAGACAGCGTCGAATAAACGCGGTTGGCAATTCCCGTTCTTCGTTGGTGGTAATCACGACCAATGGGGCCGGTGTGTCTTTGGATAAACCGACCGCTTCTTTAAGAAACGGCACAGTAAAAGCGCCGTTTCCCAGGGTTTCCAGTAACCCGTTGGGAAGATCCGCGTCGGCTTTGTCGATCTCATCGATTAACACCACACAGCCGAAAGTAGGGTTCCAGTCTTTGGGAGTAATGGGCATGCAGATATGGTCATGGCATTGTTCGAATTGGTTGCATGCCGAATGCCAGTCAAAGGCCCACCACAAGGCACCGGGGCTCAAGAATCGTAAGGGATTGAGATGTTTAGTCACATCGACATCGGAGCGGGAAGCGCCCAGGGCCTGGGCTTCACCGAGGCGGGATACCGCATCGTAGTGCCATTGAAGGTCCCGGCATTCGCTACGCGCATGAACGACTTCCGAAATAAAAGCCCGGCCCACGACATAGGCGACAGCGCGGGCGAGCTGACTCTTTCCTGTACCCGGTTCGCCGCGAACGAGAAGGGGACGTTCCGCGGCAAGTGCAGCTTTGACAGCCCATATACTCCGTTCATCGAACAAATGAAACGTTTGGGGCCAGGAGCCCATGACCGGGAGTTCCACTTTTTCTTCTTTAACGGAATCCAGTTTGGCTAAAACAGTTTGTAATATGTCTTTTTTGTTCATGATAGTATCTCGATCTATGGTTGGAGTTCTAAAAAGCTATGTAATAACCCTTGCAATTCAGGCTCTTTAATTACCAGCACCGATTCGTCATTTCCACTTGAAATCCGAATGATATTTAAGGCCGGCAAATCAGTTCTTAACCTATGAATGACTTCATTAGCATTGAGAAGCCCAACTTTATTTTCCATGTTTATAGGAATATAAGTTGCATCTTTATCTTCATTCCTACATTGCAATATTGTATTTAAATAGATATCATCTTCTTTTGAAAAGTCAACCGGTACTTTTTTTGGCAATTTCAACCCTATCTGTATCGCTCTTTTGATTTCATTAATAGAACTTCCAATGTCCCACCCGCTTTCAATAATATCTAAATTACTTCCAAAGCCTTTTCCGCAAATGATAGCTTCGTCTTTTCCAGGTCCATTAAAAGTCAATTTCCGAAATGGCTCGGCTTTGATATAGAGTAGCCGAGAGAATGCAATTTCTCTGCCTTCCCATGTGCCCAGAGGTATATCGATAAATATTCCGCCTTCATTTAATTTTTTAATTAAATCGCTATTTTGTTTCGCCCAATTTTGTTTGATTGAAGCCAATAATAACCAACCGAGTATATCAGTTGTATCATTCCATATTACTTTTTTCATTCCATAAAGATCGCCCGGCATCGCTTCTTCCTGGAGTGTTTGTTTAAGCGATTGCCTGAGAATACGAATACATTCCCGTAAGGTTAGATCCAAATAGATGTCTAAAATCTTTCTCAAATCGGCTTCTTTTCCATCCTTCCCCACCACTTTTTCTTTAAATATTTCAAGGAAAAGACTCATTCTTGGAAATTTTAGCAGGTTGTAAATCTCCTCCTTTATTATTTCTTTTAATTCTTGGTCAATATGGAAATCATTTTCTGTGTGATTATTTTGTTCGCTTTGATCATTGAAAAAAAATCCAGACCGATTTTGAAATTCCTTAATAATAATTTCGTGCGTTCCTTCATCATCGTCAAGATCTTTCCCAATATCCTTTACAAAATGCCATTTCCCATCATCTCTTTTCGTTCCAATTCTCGGCCAAATCCTTAATTTTGCCTTTAAGTCTTGGAATGTTATTAAACCTGCGCAATAACCATGCTTCCTATCTACTTTTTCTCCTTCTTCTCCCTTATACTTAACGATATATTTTGTCGTTCCAAAAAGAGATTTCGATTGTATCGATGTCCTCTTATCATGCGAACCACCGACAGCCAATTCAAAAATTTCATTTTCATGGCGATGCCCGAAAAGATGTAATGCAAAGCGACTTGGGGGAGCTATTTCACTATCAAAATCACTTTTTCCTTTTTCATTAAGCCATTCTTTCGAATGATGAGTCAATAGAAAACACATATGCCATTGTTTAAACCATTCATGATAATCATTCCCACATAGGGAAACCAGTTGTTCTATATTTAACTCAAGTTTTTTTAAGTATTCTTCCTTTTTCAATTGCAGGAATGCCGTATTGAGTCCAATTACGCCTATCTTGCAGTTATTGATCTCCATACCGGCTCGAAAATCTCCCGGAAGGAGCCCTGTTTTAAACTCCGTAGGAAACCAAAGTTCAGTTTTTACAGTCTCCATCCATTTACTATAATTTTTAAAAGCTGTTTCAATGGTTTTCCAACACAGGGTTTCTGATTTTTTATCCCAGATTTTTCGCCTTACTTCTTCATTACTCCAATTATCACTCAGCATAATAAGTCCATCATCATCATTCGCAGGCTGTTCCAAATCATGATTACCCGGAACAAACAGAAATACCGGGTTTGACCCATTATCTTTAAAATAATTTTGTAATTTTTTTAACCAGTTTGTCAACCCTAAAAATTCTTCTTCCTTCCCCTTATTTACCAGGTCACCGGTAAAAAAGACGGCGTCTATTTTACCATTGCATTTCTTTCGAACTTTATTAATATCATCGAATAAGGCCTCTTCAATTTGGTTCCATAACCGTCTTTTATCTTCATCCCCCCAGTGCAAATCTGTAAAATGAAGCCAACTGAATGTACTCATCGCCATTCCTCCTATGGGAATAAAAAGAATAGCTTATAGTAATAGAAAAAAATTAAAAAGTCAATGTTCGCCTGATTCTTTTTAACGAAGATATCGGCTCGGTATGTTTCCTTACAATCTTTCCAAAATTTCTTTATACTGATCGATATCGATCTCAATTTCTCGTAGTATTTCTCTCACCAGTGGGCGGGCCAACTTTCTGCCAGGATGATGAGGAATCGTTGTGGTCCTTCCATCCGGGCTTCTATAGAAGGCATGGCTCCCTTTTTGACGGACTTTTTTAAATCCCAAAAGAAAAAGTAATTTTTCCATTGACTTGCAATCAATTAATTGCAATCGGGTCAAACGGCAACCTCAAGTTGGTGAATACCCACAAAAACCGGTATCTGTTCTATTTCTTCCTCCGACATTTCCTCCAGGCATAATTCCACCACTTCTTTTAAATTGGCATGGAGTTCATCCAGAGATTCTCCCTGTGTATGGGCACCCGGAATCCCAGGAATCATACCTATATATAATCCTGTTTCCGTATCTTTTTCAATATAAGCGGTTAAATTGTACATTCTATTATCTCCGTGTTTCACCACCCAATAAATATATTCCTAAAAGGAAAACGTGTCAACTCTTTTTTAATACTTATCAAGTACAATTGTGCCAATCAAAAATCGGATGATTCTTTTTTCCATTCATTTATGATATACTGAAAATTCAGGAGAAGACGTTAAACGATGAAAAAACACTTCAATACAACAGGCGTTTGCAAACCGGAAAAACATTTTATGGTAAATATTTCAAATAAAATTGCCCAAATTCTCGATATGGTCGAGAATGGCGATTATTTTGTCATTAACCGCCCCCGCCAATACGGCAAGACAACCACGATCGATACGTTAAATAGACGCCTGAAATTATCGGAAGACTATTTCCCAATCAAAATCAGCTTCGAAGGAATCAGCGAAGGAAGCTTTAAAGAAGAATCTTTATTCATAAAATCTTTCTTGCGCCGCCTCAAACGGGTACTGGATAACTCCGGAAATATCAACCTGATCAAATTCATGGAATCAGTGGAACCCCTGAACCTCATCGACGATTTGGATGAATGGATCAGCAACCTCATCATGCAAATAGGAAAAAAAACAGTGCTTATCATCGATGAGGTGGATAAAAGTTCAAATAATCAACTTTTCCTCGACTTCCTGGCTATGTTGCGAAATAAATATTTGTTAAGTGATGACGATGGGCAATCTACATTTCACAGTGTCATATTGGTCGGCGTTCATGACGTCAAAAGTTTAAAACTCAAAATCAGACCGGAAGCCGAAGCCAAATATAACAGCCCCTGGAATATCGCGGTAAATTTCAAAGTGGACCTCTCCTTTTCCCCAACAGAAATCGCAACAATGCTGGAACAATACGCATCCGAACAGGAAATGTCGATAAATATCCATTTTTTCTCAGAACGATTGTTTTATTATACGTCCGGTTATCCGTTTCTGGTCAGCCTTTTATGCAAAACAATCGATGAGGACATCATTGCCGGCAAAAACCAAAAAGAATGGAAACCGGAAGACCTGGAAAAGGCGGTCCAATTAATATTAAAGGAAGATAATACCAATTTTGAAAGTCTCATCACGAAACTTAAAAATAATGCCGAATTGTATGATTTTATTTTTAATCTCATTATGAATGGAACGGAATTTTCGTTTAATATACACAACGAAGTCATACATTTTGGGACGATGTATGGTATTTTAAGAGAAGAAAAAGGAAGAGTCCTGGTTCATAACCGTATTTATGAACAAATTATTTATAATTTTATGGCATCCAAATCGGAAATTTCCGGAAAGAAGAAATTCGATCATATCACCTCCACGTATCTCGAAGGGGATCAATTGAATATTCAAAAAATCTTTCTGAAATTTCAGGAATTTATGAACGAAAATTACAGTAAACGGGATGCGGATTTCATCGAACGAAACGGCAGACTATTATTCCTGGCATTTATTCGTCCGATTATCAACGGGAGGGGGTTTGATTTTAAAGAAATCCAGATATCGGAAGAAAAACGATTGGACGTTGTGATCACATTCAATAACAACAAGTACATCGTGGAACTGAAAATATGGCGCGGAGAATCGTATCATCGGGAAGGGATCAGACAACTCTGTAATTACCTGGAATGCCAAAACCAAAACTCCGGTTATCTGCTGATTTACGATCTGAGAAGAGAAAGTGGCCAGGCCGGGAAAATGGAAACAATCGACAATCAGGGAAAGACGATCCTTGCTGCCTGGGTTTAAGAAAAGAAATGGGGTCGCGTTTCAACAGGCTGTCCGAGAATGATTTTTTAGTCTTATTCAATTTTGAGAACAACCGATGATTCGGTGTTTATTTTTGAAAAACATTCAAAATTTGAGTTCTCAGACGCCCTGTTGAGACGCGACCCCTTACCGGAACGGGGATTTTTTTCTCTTGATTTTTTTTTCCCACTATAGCATAATGATAGACACTCGATAATTCGCGTAAGGAGGATAGGATGAGAAATTTAAGGATAATCGTCGTCGCAGTCATGGCAGTATTGCTTTTAACCGTTTCATGCAGCCAAAAAAATATTAAGAATGAACCGGTTAACGATAATTTTCTCGCAAAATACGAACCGATCATGCTGAGGAGTGAAATTCAGATATACAAGCATTTACCGGATCAGGCGGCCCGGGAACAATTCGTCGACGAATTCTGGCAGAAACGCGACCCCACGGCCGGAACCGGGGAAAACGAAAATAAGATCGAATACGAACGGCGACTGAATTATGTTGAAAAATGGTTTCGGGAAGGCGGACGTCCCGGATGGGAGACCGATCGGGGGAAAGTCTACCTCTTGCTGGGCGAACCCGATTCGCGCAGTACCGAACAGCGCGACATCGTCGATCGAACCGGCATGGTCAAACGGGTACTGGCCGAAATCTGGGTCTATGACTATTACCGACTGTACCTCGAATTTATCGATGAAGATGAATTGGGCATCTATCGCCTCCGCATCTGGCCCGTGGAGTTGCTCAACGCCATCGATCGGGCAAAATTTACCATCAATAAACCGGAAAACCCTCAACAGTTACCGGAATTTAAAACCAAGTTTGCCAACAATGAACTCAACCTTCAGGTTCAAAGCAAAAATATTTCCTTCGAAGAAAAAGAAGGCACCATGAACGCACGATTTCTCATCACCGTGTATGTGTACCGGGATTACAAGGAAATCGACAAGTTCGACGTGACCCGTGACCTTAACGGTCCCAAGGACAACTTTTTGAATCAGAAAGAAGTGGCATTGAAAATCCCTTATACCCTCAAAGACAAAGGCACCTACTATTTTGATATCATTGTCAAAGATTTGAATTCGGGAGCCAGTTATCGCGATATCATCAACACCAAGTATTGATGAACCGCCGCTTCGTTTGAGGAAAATTTTACCAGGGCGCACCGGCAGGTGCGCCCCGATTTCCTGATTCCGAACCATTGAATCGCTCCAATATATTGGATTGGGGAATCAAATAATTGAATTTCGAACCAAAGAATTTTCGGAAAACCACTCTGGGAGAAAGGTTTGACGAATGGTATAAATATTGCTCGGTTTTAGGGTTTATCCCTATCCAGCTCTTTTTAAATCGATAGAAAAAAACAGGAGGTTACACATGAAAGCACTTAGAGCCTTCTTATGCCTGATCCTTATTCTATTTGTCATATCGCCATTGATTCATGCCCAATCGAAAGAAACAGGAGCCCTTCAAGGAGTCATTCGATTGGAAGATGGCAACCCGGTTCCGGGAGTATTGGTCACGATTTCGTCCGAAACCGTGATGGGTGCCACCCGGACCACGATTTCCAACCAGGATGGACAGTACCGATTTGCGGGAATTCAGCCCGGAACGTATTCGGTTTCGGCATCGTTGGAAGGATTCGCTTCGGCCAGGCAGAGTGGCATTAAAATTCATCTGGGAAAGACATTTAGTGTGGATTTGATCATGACCCAGGGAAAGATTACCGAGGAAATCGAAGTTATGGCCAGGTCGCCGCTCGTGGATGTGAGGAGTTCCTCGACTGCGACGGTTGAAATGCCCACCGAGTTTTTGCAGAATGTACCCAATGCTCAGTTTACGACCGAAGCCGTGAATTTGGCGCCCGGAGTCACGAAGAATGTGGCTTATGGGGCCGCTCAGGGCACCGGCATTTCGTATCAGATCGATGGCGTGGATGTCAAGGATCCGGCCAGTGGGACAGCCTGGGTGTTTCTGGATTACAACGTGGTGGAAGAAATCTCCATCAGCGGTATTGGGGCTCCTGCCGAGTATGGCGGGTTTACCGGCGTGGTGTTTAACACCGTGACCAAGTCCGGCGGGAATAGTTTTAAAGGCTATTCCGAAATTCTGTATCAGAGCAAGAAATGGAACAGCAAAAATTCCTCCGATCCGAGTTTTGCGCCCGGGGCCACTGATTTTTATTCGGTGCACCTGGATGTTGGCGGACCGATCGTGAAGGATAAACTCTCCTTTTTTGCTTCCGCGCTTTATTATCGGGAAATCGAACAGTTATCCGGGACCAATTACAACCTGGATTACAAACAGCCCAAAGGATTTTTGAAGTTGACCTGGTCTCCGTCCAAAAACACCCGGATTCATGCTTTTGCCGAGTATGATTCCTTTAATGGCAGCGGTCGGGATGGTGATGCGCATACGGCCCAGGATGCCACGGTCAATCAAACGTCGCCCGAAATCGTGATGAATGTAAGCGGGCAGCATAATCTCTCCGATTACACGTTTTTGGAAGCGAAGCTTGCTTACTTTTCCGGCTATTATGACCTGGAGCCGGTTCATGGTCGGGATGTATCGGGGCATGTGGATTGGGGAAGCGGCGAAAATACCGTGAATAGTTCCTACTATTATCGAGCGGATCGAACCCGGCTTCAGGGAAATGTCTCCGTTACCCATCATGCGGAAGATTTCATCAAAGGCAGTCATGATTTCAAATTTGGTGCAGACCTGATGTTTAACACCGAGCGGGATCAATATGGGTTCAATGGTGGGGCGTATTACGCCGATTACTATGGGGAGCCATATTTAAAGGAAGCGTATGGCGGTTATGATGTTCAAGCCAAGATGAACACTTTTGCCGGTTATGTTCAGGACTCCTGGGCGTTTAGTGATCGGTTGACCATTAATCCCGGATTGCGAATCGATTATTCTCGGGGTTACTGCCTCGATCGTCCGGATGCCAAGTACATTACCCGGCCCAGTATTGCGCCGCGAATCGGTTTTTCGTTTGATCTTTTTGGTGATCATTCCACGGCATTAAAGGCGCATTGGGGGCGTTACTTCGAAAGTGCCTACATTATGACCCTCATCGATCTGTCGCGCAACCGAGGGGAAAAGAATGAATATTACTGGGATGGTTCCCAATGGATATTGGACCCGTCCCGGACTCAACCCGGAAATATCAGTCAATACGATATTGCGGATAAATTGAATCAGACGTATATGGATCAATTCACCGTAGGGATTGAGCGGCAGATCATTAAAGATTTATCTCTGGGAGCCACGCTTATTTATCGAAAGAATCATGATATGATTGCGCCCGTGAATGATGGCGGTCAGTATGAGCAGACGCAGTATGTGTTTCCCGGGACTCAGGAAACCATTAATGTATGGAATCAGACCAACACCAGTGGGGACAATCATTACCTGATCACCAATCCCAAGAAAGGCGATCTTTCCTGGATCACCTTTACGCCTTACCGAAAGTACGTGGGGCTCGAGTTTTTGTTGAACAAGCGGTTCTCGAACAATTGGCAGATGATGGCCTCGTATGTTTACAGTAAAGGAACCGGCAACATGACCAACAGTGAAGCCGTGGGTTCCGGGTATGCCAATTCGTTTGAGAATCCCAACCGGCTCATCGATGCGGAAGGGCGTCTCGGTACGGATCCGACGCACATGCTGAAAGTTCAAGGTTCCGCGATTTTGCCGTTGAATATTAATTTGAATATCAATTTCCAGATGATCAGTGGGAATACCTACACGGAGACGGTGAAATTACCATCCTCTGTGGATTCGAACAAAACCGAAATTTTTGTTGAACCTCGCGGTTCGCATCGGTATCCCACCACTCACATTCTGGATTTACGGTTGGAAAAAACCTTTCAATTCCATAACGTGAAATTGGGAGTTCTTTTGGATGTGTTCAATTTGTTAAATGAGGGTAAAGTCACATCGGTCCAGGTTCGGTATCCTTCGTTTGGCAGTGTTTTGGCGATTCAAAAGCCGCGGGCATTCCGGGCCGGACTGCGTTTTTGGTTTTGATTTGAAACAGATTTTAGATAGACGTTAAACTTTTAAAACAGTTATCAGTAATTAACGATAAAGAGAGAGGAGTGATCCTCTCTCTTTTATTTTTTTGGCTATAGCCGGTTCATTTATCACATAAGGGGTTTTTGGCTCTTCGTTTTCCTGCTAAAAATTCAGCCGTTACCCGACAATCCTTACATCCGAATCGATAGATGCATGCGTTGCATCCATCGATATTTTCCAAATTATTGTCGCGGTAGAACCAGTTGATATCAGGATCATCGATGAGAATATGGGAGACTTTTCCGTCTTGCCATTGCGAGAATACCTGATCGCTCCACAGGCAAGGTTTCAATTCTCCGTCCGAATTAATCGCAAAGGAGCATCCCCAGCATTTATGAAGATGTTTTCTCATAAAGAATTCATTGTATTGAAGGCTTTCAAAAAAATCCGCATTGAATTTTTCCTTATACCAATCGACATTGGATCGATCCTGTTTGAGTAGGTATTTTTTATTAATCCGAAATCCTCTTTTCTTTAAGGCATCCGCATCGATGGATTCTTTCGTGTTGGCGTCCAGTAAAAGATTGATCTCTTCTCCTGAGGAAATTCCATCCATCACGCGTTCGATATCCCAATAATTGGGGTAAAGATTGAAGGATAGATAAACGTCTGATTTTGACGATTCTTTAAATTTTCGAATTTTGTCCCGGTATAATTTGGGGTGACACGTTGCCGGTAGGACAATTCGGATGACCAGGGGATCGAGGGTTTGAAGGCCGTTGATTAATCGTTCGATATGGGGGTAGAGGAAGGGATTTCCGCCGTGAACATTGAATTTCAATAGCATTCGTTTATAGCGGTGCATATCCGTTAAAAAAGTTTCCAGTTCTTTTTCGGTCCATTCGGTATCGGTTGACCCGCATCCGCAATTGACGTGGCTGTTACAAAATGCGCAATTCTGATCGCATTTTCCCGAAGGTTGGAGCCAGACATTAAAGTATTCGCCGGGGATATACTTTTCCGAACTATTAAAACCCGTTTCAAACGGAGTTTGAATTTCGTTTCGCCAGTAGGGTTCCGGGAATTCCAGAATGATTCCCATCTCCATTCCTTCATTCAGGAAGGATTGGATCTGATCTTCTGCGATACCTGCTGTTGTTCCTTGTTGAATTAAGGTTTCGTAAGGCGTATAGATTTTTTTTTCGAAGAGTTTAATCAAGTTGGCGGGAATCTGGTAGACATCGCCTTTCAGAAGATCGTATAACAAGCCGTCGTCATTTTGATGGACCGCGACAATGAATGGATTAAAGCCGTAGTGGTTCATTTTTTCACCAATTCGTAGCAGGCTAATTGGGTAACATAATCATCGTCTTTTTCGATGATGCGTTTGGTAGCAAAATAATTCCCAAATTTATCGGTTGGCCAATCTCCGGTGGGAATAAAAAAACTGCCTTCGTAAGAGAGAGAAGGTAATCGGTAAACAAGGACTTCATTTTCAAAGGTATCCCAATTTCGCTTACCGGTGGTGATCAGCAGCCAATCCTCGAAAATTGCGATATCCCGTAACACAGGTGCTGTTTTCGGGTAAACACGACTATATTTCCTTTTGATTCCAGGGACTTTCGGCATTCCTCCTATAGCCCAACCATACCATACATCGATTTTCTTTTTATCCATCTTAAAATTTTTCGAATCGATCCCCAGCCTGATCGTGGTCAGGTTATTTCCATTCATATCGATCCTTGAAATTTCCGGTTTTTCGCAATCGGCAAAGAAATAGATAAAGCCGTTTTTCCAATCAACGGCCTGATTTCTCTTCGCTCTTGCGGCGTTATTGTAATCGAGAAAGCTCTCATTCTTATTCTTTAATGTATCCGCCCATGTTTTCAGCATTTTTTTCTTCACTTTATGAATAACCTTAAATTGATCGAAATTCCCTGTATAGGAAATGATATAATAATCTAAATTAATCCAATTGTTTGAAGAAAAGGAAGTGATCGTTTTATTTTTATAATAATCCATCTCTGGTTCTGTATGATAAAATACAAACTTCGTATGGTATCCGGGGATTTTATTGGAAATTTTCTCCAGTGTCCGGATACTTAAATCATACGGGTCAATCTCCCTTAAATAAGTATTATGGTCGATAAACAACAATCGGTCACCCTGAGAAAACCATCCGTTCATATCGTACATACCATTGGGCCCTTCGTCGCGTTTGATATCAGATTCTTTTCTTAATTGGCCCTTCGTATCGAATGATTTGAGTTTGCCGTAGATCCCCTGGTTATCCAAAACTTCATATAAAATGACACCCTTGGAAAAAGGGATACAAGTTCCTCCAATGATAATCTCCGCCGAAAAAATTTTTTTAACAGCAATCTTTTCAAAGCTTTTGGGAACTGGTCTCGGAAGTTTCTTGATTACTCCGTCATATGTTTTTGAACAGGTCCATAAAAACAGACACGCTAATAATATAATTAAAATCCTTCTCATGGTATCTCCTTATATTCAATATAATCTTTGACTTTATTGAAAAAGTTTGACCTTGCTTTTTTGCAATAGGGGTCAAAATTTAGTGCGTTTTTATAACCCACGGTTCCGACACAGGCATGGCAGCATCCCTGAACAATGCAGCTCATGCATTCCTTTGAATTTTTGTACCAATCGTTCTCAATTTCCATAATGCGTGACAGATCAAATCCGGAATATATGCTGCCGATTTTAAAACTATCCGACATTCTTTCGCAACCGAGTAAATCCCCATTGACCCGGACGAACATTCGTTTGGAACCTAATGTGCAATACCCCCCAAAAATATTTCGTGTGCCCACATGATCGAACTGAAACTCAAAATATTGAGATAAAATTTTTTCCTCAATCTTAAAGAGGGGTTCTTTGTTCTTTTTTTTCTCAAGTATCGAGCGGATAACTTGTTCTTCATTCAAGCCGAAAGCAGGGCAATTTAAATCGGAAAAGTAATCATTGACATAGCCGTAGACAATGTTCTGACAATTCTCAAATATTTCCTGGGAAAAGAAGTCGCGAACTTTTTGAAGGTCCGTATCCTTATTGTAAACCACGGAAAACAAGACTTTTTTTCTATAGAAATCCGGATAATTATTTTCTAAAACGTTTATCTTCCGAATTAATTGGTCAAAATTTCCCTTTCCTTTATTTCGATCATGGATTTCTTTTGGTCCATCGATGCTTAGGGTGATAAAAAAATTATTTTTTATCAGAAAATCGATTATCTGTTCATCCAGCAGTAAACCGTTGGTGGTAATCGTATACCCGATTGAAGAACTTTTAAAGCCCAAAGGCAGAATTTTTTCGTTAAAGGTTTTGTTGCATCGTGCCACTGTATTTTCAATCAGATCAAAGTTCAACAGAGGTTCACCCCCATAAAAGCCAACCGATAACCAGTAAGGCATCGTTCTTAAGGCTTCGTGTTTGAGTACCCAATCAAAGAAAAAATCGGATGCTGCCTCTGCCGTACTCCAATCCATCTTCGAGTTCCCATGATGCCGCCTATCAGGAAACTGTCCCGAATAAACGCAGTACCGGCATCTGAGATTGCAATCATCGGTAATTTCAAGGAGAAGATTTCGAACATTTGCCAATTTTCTCACGATTTGATCGTTGCCGGTAACCGGATTCGTATGTCGCTCTATTTGATCAAATTGGGACATCAATTCATTCCGGAAGGCACTATTTTTATCTGACATAACATTCGGATAAACAAAATTTATCCCCGGAAAAAATTTGTATTCCAATTCCTTCCGATCCGATAGATACGTTTGAAAATCCATTATTCCCATCTTTAATACCCCCATCAATAAACGTAGGGGGCAGGTCTCCCTTGCCCCCGAATTTTACTTATCAATAGCAACTTAAGTAAGTGACAAACCCAGTCGCTTTTTCTTCTCTACAACAGAATCCTCCCTTAGAATTGTCTGACGGGCAACACGAGGCACATCCCATGCCCCGAACTTCATTCAGTTCCCGAGGCTCAAGTTTGATGTCTTGATTGATGGATGCTATTTTTTTTATCATGCTTCCCTCCCCTTAAAAGTCATAGACTTTTAAGATTTCATTTTACCACTTCAAAAATTTTAATGTCAATAAAAATTTTAAAACGGTTCAAGACTCCTTTCAAATAAAATGAATGGATTAAAATGGTAAGGGCTCATTTTTTCACCAACTGATAACAATTGCATTGGGTAATATAATCATCGTCTTTTTCGATGATGCGTTTGGTAACAAAATAATTCCCATATTTATCGGTTGGCCAATCTCCGGTGGGAATAAAAAAACTGCCTTCGTAAGAGAGAGAAGGTAATCGGTAAACGAGGACTTCATTTTCAAAGGTATCCCAATTTCGTTTACCAGTGGTGATCAGCAGCCAATCCCCGAAGATATCGATATCCCGCAACACAGGTGCTGTTTTCGGGTAAACACGACTATATTTCCTTTTGATGCCGGGCATTTTAGGCATTCCTCCTATAGCCCAACCATACCATACATCGATTTTTTCTCTATCCATCTTAAAATTTTTCGAATCGATTTTCAGCCTGATCGTGGTCAGGTTATTTCCATTCATATCGATCCTTGAAATTTCCGGTTTTTCGCTATCCGCAAAGAAATAGATAAAGCCGTTTTTCCAATCAACAGCCTGCTTCCTGGGCGATCTTGCCCAGTTATTGTAATCGAGAAAACATACATTCTTATTCTTTAATGCATCCGACCATGTTTTGAGATCTTTTTTCTTTACTTCATGAATAACCTTAAATTGATCGAAGTTCCCTGTATATGAGACAATATAATAATCCAAATTAAAGTAATTGTTTGCCTCAAAGGATGTGATTGTCTTGTTACTATTAAAGTTGATATCTGCTCTTGTATGAGTTCCGAATACAAACTTCGTATGGTATCCATCAACTTTATTGGAAATTTTCTCCAGTGTCCGGATACTTAGATCGTACGGGTTAATCTCTTTTAAATAAGTATTATGGTCGATAAACAACAATCGGTCGCCCTGAGACAAACATCGATTCAGATCGAATATACCATTGGGGCCTTCATCGCGTTTGATATCCGATTCTTTTCTTAATTGGCCATTCGTATCAAATGATTTGAGTTTGATATAGTTCCCCTGACTATCGAGAGCTTCATATAAAATGACACCCTTGGAAAAAGGGACACAGAAACCGCCAAGAGTAATATCTGTTGAAAAAATTTTTTTAACAGATATCTTTTCAAATTTTTTTGGAAATGGTTTTGGGAGTTTCTTGATTACCCCATCATCCGTTTTTGAACAATTCCATAAAAACAGACATGTTAATAATATAATTAAAATCTTTTTCATGGCATCTCCTAATTTATTCAATTCTTTGCGATCAGATAGATAAGTTTGAAAATCCATGTTCCCCATCCTTAATACCCCCATCAGTAAAACGTAGGGGGCAGGTCTCCCTGCCCCCGATTTTCATGTAACCCTATCAATAGCAATTTAAAAAAGTTTCAAACCCCTTGTCTCCTCTACAACAGAATCCCCAAACGAAATTTTCTGACGGGCAACACGAGGCACATCCCATGCCCCGCACTTCATTCATTTCACGAGGCTCAAGTTTAATGTCTTGACTGGTGGATGCAATTTTTTTCATCATGTTCCCCTCCTCTTAAAAGCGCTATACTTTTAAGATTAATTGTACCTAAAAACTAAGAAATGTGACCAAGCCCTGATCTCCCCTGCAACAAAAATCACCGATATAATTAGTGGTATGCCCACAAGACTCGAGTCCCATACCTCGTACTTCATTAAGCTCGCGAGGCTCGAGCTTTAAATCTTGGTTGATTGATGCGATTTTTTTTATCATGCTTCCCTCCCCTTAAAAGTCATAGACTTTTAAGATTTCATTCTACCACTTTCAAAATTTTAATGTCAATAAAATTTTAAAAATGGTTCAAAACTCCCTTCACATAACATGAATGGATTAAAGCCGTAGTGGTTCATTTTTTCACCAGTTGATAGCAATTGTATTGAGTAAAATAATCATCGTTTTTTTCGATGATGCGTTTGGTAACAAAATAATTCCCATATTTATCGGTTGGCCAATCTCCGGTGGGAATAAAAAAACTGCCTTCGTAAGAGAGATCAGGCAATCGGTAAACGAGGACTTCATTTTCAAAGGTATCCCAATTTCGTTTACCGGTGGTGATCAGCAGCCAATCCCCGAAGATATCGACATCCCGTAAAACAGGGGCGGTTTCCGAGTAAACACGACTATATTTCCTTTTGATGCCGGGGATTTTAGGCATCCCGCCTATAGCCCAACCATACCATACATCGATCTTTTCTCTATCCATCTTAAAATTTTTCGAATTGATTCCCAATCGAATCGTGGTCAGGTTGTTTCCCTTCATATTGATCCTTGAAATTTCTGGTTTTTCGCTATCCGCAAAGAAATAGATAAAGCCGTTTTTCCAATCAACGGCCTGATTCCTGGGCGATCTTGCCCAGTTATTATAATCAATAAAATGCTCATAATTGTTCTTAAATCCAGCCGCCCATGTTTTGAGCATTTTTTTCTTCACTTTATGAATAACCTTCAATTGTTCGAAGTTCCCTTTATATGAGACAATATAATAATCCAAACTAAAGTAATCGGTTGTCTCAAAGGACGTAATGGTCTTGTTATTATTAAAGTCGATATCTGCGTTTGTATCTCTTCCGAATATAAACTTCGTATGGTATTCATCGATTTTATTGGAAATTTTTTCCAGTGTCCGGATACTTAAATCATACGGGTTAATCTCTTTTAAATAAGTGTTATGATCGATGAACATCAACCGATCCCCCTGAGAAAAACAGTGATTCATACTGAATATACCATCCGGTCCTTCATTGCGTTTGATATCGGATTCTTTTCTTAATTGACCATTCATATCGAAAGACTTTAGTTTGATATATGTTCCCTGATTATCGAGGACTTCATATAAAAAAATACCATCGGAAAAAGGGACACAGAAACCGCCAAGGATAATATCTGTTGAAAAAATTTTTTTAACAGAGATCTTTTCAAACTTTTTGGGAAACGGTTTTGGAAGTGTCTTGATTACTCCGTCATTCGTCTTTGAACAGGTCCATAAACACAGACAAGTTAATAATATAACCGAAATCTTTTTTCCTATAGAGACACGCGTAATCATTATTAAAAGTTCCCCTCCTCTTAAAAGTCATTGGACTTTTAAGATTTCATTCTACCACTTTCAAAATTTTAATGTCAATAAAAATTTACGAACCGTTCAAGAGTCCCTTCATCTGTCATGAATGGAATTACCTTATATCGAATGCACGGAATTTCGCTTTTTTTTCTTGCCTTTTGATGATCTTTTTGATAACATAGTCATTTTAAAATGGTAAGATATGTAACACAGAGACATCACATGAAATTTATTGCCGATTTTCATCTTCATTCCCATTATTCCATTGCCACCAGCAAGGAACTGACACCACCATACCTGGATCACTGGGCACGACTCAAAGGCATCACCGTCATCGGAACCGGCGACTTTACCCATCCGGGATGGACCGCCGAACTCAAAGACCACCTGGAACCCGCCGAACCGGGCCTCTTCAAATTAAAGAAAGAATTTCAAGACAATCCACCGGATCTCGATCCCTCGCTTGGTCCCAAAAATGAGGTCCGGTTTCTCCTGACCTGCGAAATCAGCAGCATCTACAAAAAGAAAGGCCGGGTGCGAAAAGTCCACCAACTGATCTTTGCCCCTTCATTCGACGTGGTCGATAAAATCCAAAAAAAATTGACCGCCATGGGTGCCAATATCACTTCAGACGGCAGACCCATTATCGGCATGGATTCCCGAAACCTTCTGGAAATGGCACTGGACGCTTCGGAAACCATCTTCTTTGTCCCGGCTCATATCTGGACCCCATGGTTTTCGGTTCTGGGCTCCAAATCAGGGTTTGACCGCATCGAAGAATGCTTCGATGACCTGGCCCCTCATATCCATGCCGTGGAAACCGGACTCTCAACCGATCCCCCCATCAACTGGATGTGCAGCTTCCTGGACCGCTATACCTTAATCGCCAATTCCGATGCCCATTCCCCGGAAAAACTCGGGCGAAACGCCACGTGTTTCAATACCGAACTCTCCTACGACGCGATAGTCCAGGCAATGAAAACCGGTGATCGGTCGCTCTTTGGCGGAAGCATTCACCTCTTTCCCCAGGAAGGAAAATACCATTACGATGGCCATCGCAAATGTCACATCTGCTGGGACCCGCTGCAAACCCTGAAACACGACGGGATATGCTCCCAATGCGGAAAACCCGTTACCGTCGGCGTCATGAACCGCATCGCCCAACTCTCGGATCGAGAGGATTTGAACCTTCGAAAAAACCGGCATCCGTTTCACTCCATCATTCCATTAAAGGAAATTCTGGCCGAATTGGCCGGCACCAAACCCCTCTCACGAAAAGTGGATGCAGCCTACCTGGACCTTCTCAAACACGGGGTTTCGGAATTGGAGATACTCTTGAACACCCCGGTTTCAGACCTTCGAGCAATGGGCGGCGAGGCGTTAGCCGAAGCCGTGCGGCGCATGCGAAACCGCGAGGTCTACATTCGCGAAGGATACGATGGCGAATATGGCGTGATCAAGGTTTTCGCCGAAGGCGAAAACCCGGGTTGGGAGTCGGGAAATGCCTTGTTTAAAGACACCGGGACAAACACCGTGAAGCGCCAGGTGCCGCCACCGCGGCAGATGATCAATTTCGACCTGGAGGAATACCGGCAGTTGTTTCAGGAGAACGCTCGCCGCCTCAACGAGGCGCAGAACCAAATCGATGGCGGAAACAATGGGACCGGGAGTGGCGATTCGGAACTCAACCCCATCCAGCATCAGGCCGCGAGCCATTTTACCGGCCCTTCCCTGGTTCTGGCCGGGCCCGGTACCGGAAAAACCCGCGTTCTGGTCACCCGCATTTCCCATCTCGTGACCCACCGGGGCATTTCACCCGACCATATTCTGGCCATCACCTTTACCAACAAAGCCGCCGGAGAAATTCGGGAACGCCTGGATATCCCGGTCCGGGTCACCACGTTTCATGCCCTGGGTTATACGATTCTCCAGGAGCAATCCCGAAACCCAAATGGCGTGCGTTCGATTCTCGAACCCGACGATCGGAAACGGATCCTTCAACGCCTGGCCGCCTGTTCCGCTGCTCAGGCTTCAACAATGGCAACTGCCATCGAAGCCGCCAAACAACAGTTAAAAGGCCCGGAAGAAGTCGATGACCCGGCCATATCGTCGATCTATCTGGCGTACCAACGGTATTTGAAGGACCGGCAGATCGTGGACCTGGACGATCTGCTGATTGAACCGGTCAAACTCCTGGAAACATGCCCCGACGTACTAAGCGAATATCGCCAACGGTTTCAATGGGTATTGATCGATGAATACCAGGATATCAATTTTGCCCAATACCGGCTCATCCGGCTGTTAATGGCAGACCGCGGTTCCAACCTCTGTGCAATCGGGGATCCGGATCAGGCCATTTACGGGTTTCGAGGGGCCGACATTCATTACATCCGAAAATTTCAGGACGATTACCCGGATGCTGCCATATACCGACTCAACCAGAGTTACCGCTGTTCGGATTCGATCCTCAATGCATCGGCCAATGTCTTGCAGCGGGACACCGTGTTGAGCGGAATCGGCAAAGGAGTGAAAATCAAAATCGTCAAACACCCGACCCACAAGAGCGAAGCCGAATTTGTGGCGCGAACGATCGAAGACATGATGGGCGGCCTTCGTTTTTTTTCCATGGACAGCGATATCACCCAAGGTCACAACGAAAATGAAATCGAAAGCCTCTCGGATTTTGTCGTTCTTTATCGCATGAAAGACCAGGTGGACGCCCTGGAAAAAGCATTGACCGATCACAGTATCCCTTACCAGGTGATCGGTGAGGAACCCTTCTTTAAAAAGGAACCGGTGAGCTCGATTCTCGACCTGCTAAAGCTTGCCGTTCACCCCGAAAACGAGATGTTAAAGGAACGCGTGATCGAAAAGGGAATCCTGAAGGAACCGGATCTTTCCGAATTCGCCTCGTTTATCGAAACGCTCAGGGAGACAGAAGCGGTCGCGTTGATGATTCGGATGCTGGTGGAGCGGTATTTTGGGTCGGTTTCCGAGACCCACAAGGACGCGCTCGATCGGTTACTGCGGATGGCCGAAGAGGAAGGGAGGAACGCGGATCGCTTTTTGCAATCCGTGGCCTTGGGCACGTCGGCGGATACGTACCACCGGGACCTGGAACGGGTCACGCTAATGACCCTTCATGCCGCCAAGGGGTTGGAGTTTAAAACCGTGTTTATCGTGGGGTGCGAAGAGGGGATTTTGCCGGTTGGGTTATTTAAGAATCAGCAAACCGACCGGGACGAGGAGCGACGGCTGCTCTATGTGGGCATGACCCGGGCGAAAAAATTCCTTTACCTCTCTCATGCGGAACGACGGTTTATCATGGGGAAGGAGTATCGATTGCCCAAAAGTTCCTTTCTGGTTACCATTGAAAAGAAATGGGCCGAATGGTCGGAGCAGGAGAAAAAGAAAACGGAAAGCGGTCCGGTTCAACGGAAACTGTTTGATTAAGGGATTAATTGGGGGTGCAGGTTTCGGTAACCTGTTCGGTCACCGTTTCCTCCGAACCTTCGGGTCGCATGTCTTCCTCAGGGATGGTGATGCCTTCGGGGAGCTCGACTTTGGAGATTCGTTTCAACTTTCGGATGCGGTCGACCCATTCGGCGGCTTGCTCTTTGGACGTTCGTTGAGATTTTAAATAGTAGAAATAATATTGACGGTACATGGACTGGATCAAATCCGGGTTCGGTTTGATTCCCGTTCGTTTTTTCAGACCGGCAAAACTGATGAATTTTCCTTCTTCCAGATACATTTCATACCCGTGATGAATGATGTCGTCTTCGGGCCGGGTACCGGTTAATTCCATCAGTTTCGAAATATCGACGAATTTTCCTTCGGCCACATAATCGGTATAGGTGCGTTGAATCGTGGCTTGCAAGTCATGGAAGGTGTCCTTTTCGATTCCCACTCGCTTGATTAAGGCTTCGAGGACTTCCGGGGTTTCCATGCCCAGGGAGATTTCGCAGGCTTCTTTGATCACATTTTTATCCGGTAAAATTCCGGTGATTTCCTTGAGCTTCATGATGTAAAAAAGCTTGACTTTTCGTCCCTGGTTTTCTTCGATATACCCCTTGTATCCCATGCGCACGATATATTCGGGTGGGACAGATTCGGACTTTTCGATTAATTTCGCCAGTTCCAGAAACCGTTTTTGTTTGATGTATGTTTTAAAGGAATCCTGAAGGTCTCGATCCGGTATTTTGGAATTCTTATTATTGCCTAACATGCAAATTTCGGTTAATGCAGGAGCGCCAGAACAGCTTCTTTGACTGCGTCGATTTCTTCGGAGAGCATCAGGATGGTTTGATCCACATCGATGGTCATCTTACCCTGTTCGGACAGAAGCGCCCACCCGGGATGGCTCTTGAGATCGAAGGATTTTTCATCCCACGGAAAGCAAAGGCCTGCTTTTTTGGATAGCAGGTTGCAGATGCTCACGACTGCGGTCACTGCATTGACATTTTGTTTTTTGGCCAGATGATGGCAACGGATGGCTTCGATAATTTCCCGTCCGAATTTCCAGTTTTCCGCCAGGTAGCCGCCGATTTCCGCGTGATCCACCCCGAGGACTTCTTTTTCCGCCTCGTAGTCGGGCACCCCGTCGTCGATTTGCATCAGAATGATCTCTTCGAATTTTTGCGGGTAATATTGATACAGCAAAACCTTGCCGATGTCGTGGAGAAGCCCGCCGATGTAGTACCCTTCGCTGTGTTTTAATTTCAATTTGCGTTCCATGATGTCGGCAAAATAGGCGGTGGCAATGGAATGATGCCAGAAGACGACCGGCTTGAGGTCGGGAATCTTTTGGTGTTTGAAGTCAAACATGCGAATGAGAACAATTTGAAGGATAATATTGCGTAAAGTCTCCATCCCCAAATACGTAATGGCTGCGGATAAACTTTTTATCTCTGCTTGTTTCCCATACATCGCCGAATTGCTAAGCTTTAGAATCTTCACCACCATCGACTGGTCTTTCATGATTAAATCCGCCACCTGCTTACTGGAGACATAAGGGCTGTGCATCAATTTGTTGAATTCGGTAAACATAGTGGGAAGGGTGGGTAATTGTTTCTTGAACAAGAAATTAAGAACGGCATCTTTGTCGTTACTCATCGATCTCCGCAACCTCCTTTGATCCGGGAAAGGGCATCCAATTTTTAAACTTCTCGGTAGAAAAAATTTTAGTCCCTTGAGACCGTGATTTGAAAAAATTGATTATAAACATTTTTTTTAGTAATTTCAATCTTTTATCTTTGAAAATTTCCAGATTTTAAAAAATATTCCTGTGGAAAAGGCACCGGTTGGAGCACCTCCTATAATTGAGGCAGGGGGACGCCTCCCTACAAGCGCGAACCGTCCCCGGTTGGGACGATGGGGAACCGGTTCCTTTACGATGGGGTGTCCGACGAGCGGAGGCATGGCACGAACTGGCGACAGGTGCGCGGCCGGATCACCCCGTGCCGATCCTGTATCTTTCATGCCCTATGTTCGAATCTATCCAATTATAATATCGTCATCGGAAAAAACAATTTATGCCACATTCGTTGACGTGCGCCCAAATTTTCAGGTTTTTTTATTTTTATTGTTGAAAATTCTTTCCCTTTATGCTATTACTAACTTTTGGGTTAACGAGACGATTTAAGATAGACGAGTGAAAACTTAATTCCTGAAAAAGGGAAGATGGAAGAAATGGAGGGGAATCCATGAAAAAAATATTCGTTTTATTCTTTTCTCTTCTTATCGTCCCATCCATGGGAATGCTCTCCAATAATCCGGACGTATCGATTATTACCAATCCGGGCACGGACGTATCCGTGCTGACCAAAAAAGATATCCGGGATATCTTTACCGGCGTAAAGAAGACCTGGGATTCGGGAGGGCCCATCATCATCGCTGTTCTGGAGGACTCCGATGTCCACAAGAAATTCCTCAAGGAGTATGTGAACAAAACTCCTTTTCAATTTCGGAATTATTGGAGAGAAAAGGTCTTTACCGGAGAGGGTGAGAATCCGAAGAGTTTTAAGACGGAAGAGCATCTCATTGATTTTGTCGCCGGCACCAGAGGGGCGATCGGGTACATCTCGACGCCGACGAATAAGCCGGTGAAAATCGTCAAAATTGTTCAATAAGAGGAGGAAAAAATGAAAAAATTAAGAGAGATGATTTTCATTGTTTTCATGATACTGCCGCTCTTCGCCGATGGAAATGCTTTTGCCGAGGAACCGTTAAAGATAAATATCAATGGGTATATTTCACAGGGTTTTTTGCTCAGCAGCGGGAACAATTTTTTGGCTGAAACCAGGAAAGGAACCTTTCAATTCAACGAAATGGGGATCAATTTCACGACCGGCTTTTTGGATAAGATCCATTTGGGGATTCAGTTTGCCGCCCGGGACCTGGGGGATGTGGGCAACGACAAAGTTCAAATCGATTGGGCTTATGCCGATTACCAATTTTTCGACTGGTTCGGTCTGCGGGCCGGGAAGATGAAACTTCCCATCGGTTTTTACAACAAAACCCGAGACATCGACATGCTGCGGACATTTATTTTACTTCCTCAAAGCGTTTACACGGATAATTTCCGGGACATGTGCACGGCCATGAAGGGAATCGGGATCTATGGCGTCATTTCGCTTCATCGGGCGGGAAATGTCTCCTATCAGGCGTCGCTGGGAACCACCGAAATCGACCGGGAAGGGAGCAGTTCCAAAGTCGTTAATGCCACCGGATTCTTTGATGTGGATAAGTACAATGTGGGGATGTCGTACAATGGCAGTTTGATCTGGGAAACACCGATCAAAGGCTTGCGAACCGGGGTCACCATCACCGGAAGTAAGATCAAGTACAACGGTTCGGTGACCAAAGACCTGGTCATTCCGATTCCCACGCCGCCCTACACGATGACCATTGCCCAAAAGGGGGACATGTTTAAAGGTGAAATTCCCTTGCTGCTTCTGAAAACATTTTCAGCCGAATACACGATGAACAACCTGGTCGTAGCCGCCGAATACCTCCGATTTCGCCAGGAAGCCCGGATCAATATGCCCACGGGGTATTCGCTGGATATGAACAAGTCGAACAACGAAAACTACTACGTGAGCGCGTCGTACCGTTTTGCGGATTGGTTTGAGTTCGGATCGTATTATTCGGTCTGTTACCTGGATCGAAAAGACAAAAAAGGGAAAAATTTTAATCCCCCTTATTCGGCATACCAGAAGGATTGGTGTGCCACCCTTCGGTTCGATGTCAATCAGCGCACGACGTTTAAACTGGAAGGGCATTTGATGAATGGTGCGGGCTCGTGTTTCCCACAGGATAATTTTAATGCAATCGGCATTCCTCAGTACGCGAAAAACTGGGTGTTGTTTGCCGCTAAAATGACGTATAATTTTTAATTGTGTTACCGATTGTTTAAGGTTTGAACGGGATGGAAGGGGCCCAAAAACGGAGAGGATGTTTTTTTAAGACAAATGGGTTCACGCAGGAGGGATGGACAATGAAAATATCGAAGCGCAGATATTTCTTTGGTATCTCCACGAAAATTTGGCTTAGTTTAAGCATCATGATCATCGGATATACCATCTGGATGGTGGTCGGGTATTTCCGGAATCGGGAGACGCTGGCGCGATTGAACGTGGTTCAGGAATACATCTTCCCGGCCACGGTCCAAAGCAGCATCGCGCTATCGCGATTTAACGAGCAGGTCAAATTGTACAAGGATGCGGTCGTGTTCGGCAAGCCGGAGTTGGTCAAAGAAGCCAGAGCCAGAGCCACCGAGTCGTTAAACGCGCTCCGGGCGCTGCAAAATTTATCCCTGTACGACAAATTGAAAGGCAGGGAAATTCAGCAGATTTATAACCGGGTCAAGCGGTTTACCGCTTCGGCCGATTCCTTGTACTTCAACATGGCTTCGGCCGTGGACGACAAATCGACCCAGGCCGATGCGTCGTCCATGACCTCGATGTCCGAGGATATTCGAAATAAATTAACCGCCTTAAGCGAAACGCTGTCTTCGATCCTCAACGAGGAACTGGTGGCGGTCGGCAATGCCACCCGGAGGCATCAATTCTTAAATGTGCTCTTCTTTTTTCTGACCGCTTCCGGCTCCCTGATCACGGTGTCGATTATCATTTCCCGTTTGGTGACTCACCCGTTGAAGAAAGCCGCGGCACTTGCCGTGGCCATGGCCGGCGGAGACCTCTCCCGCAAATTGGATATTCACCAGTACGACGAAATCGGCGAGCTCGGTCATGCCATGAATGTCATGGCCGGTAAAGTCGAAGAGTCCCACAGCCAGTTGGAACAAAAAGTCGCCGACCGAACGGCCAGTCTCCAGGAGGCTCACGATAAACTGGCCAATGAAATTGCCGAACGAAAAAAGGCCAGCGAAGAACTGGAGATTGCTCACAAAAAACTCGTGGAAACCGCCTGGATGGTCGGTAAAGCCGAAGTGGCTTCCACTGTGCTTCATAACGTGGGAAACGTCTTTAACAGCGTGAATGTCACGGTCGGACTATTAACCCAAAAAAATAACCATTCGAAAATCCACAATTTCGTCCGCATTGCCACCATGATCGAAGAGCATCTGCCCGAGTTGGGCGATTACCTCACCACCGATGTCAAGGGCCGGGAGATTCCCGGTTACCTCATTGCCCTGTCCAAGCACCTCGAAGAGGAACAAAAACGCATGGGCGGCATGTTAAAGGATTTGAATGAACACATGCGCCACATCGTCGAATTGATCGCCATTCAGCAGCATGGCGCCTCGGCCGGACTGACGGAGATGGTGTCCGTGGCCGAGCTGATTGAGAATGCGATCCAGATCAACACCACCGGCGTCATCCATTGCCGAATCGAAATCCGACGCAAATTCGATCCCATGCCGCACGTTCGACTCGACCATCATAAATTCATGCAGATCATCATCAACCTGATCAGCAATGCTCGGCATGCGCTCAAGGCCAGTCCCGCGGAGCCCAAAATCCTGGAAATCCGGCTGAGGCACAAAGAGGACGGGAAATTTCTGACCGAGGTCATGGATAATGGCATCGGCATCGAGAAGGAAAACCTGGATAAGATATTTAACCTGGGTTTTACGACCCGAAAAAACGGCCACGGTTATGGGTTGCACAGCGCAGCGATCAGTGCCAAGGAGATGGGGGGATCGCTCAACGTGCACAGCGACGGCCCGGGAAAAGGCGCCTTGTTTATTCTCGAGCTTCCGTTCATCTTAACGTGAGATGAGGTCACCATGGAAAAGAATCAAACCAAAGAATCGTACCGGATTGTGGTCATCGACGACAACCCGGACATTTTCGATGATTTTCGCAATATTTTAGGCAAAGAAAAAAATTTGTATGGGCTGGATGAAATCGAAGCCACCCTCTTTGAGGATTCCCTTGGTCGCGAAAAAGCCAAGATGCACCCCGAGTATGAGTTGTCCTACGCGTCCCAGGGAAGAGAAGGGGTCGAGTTGATTAAACGCGCCTGCGAAGAGGAGAAACCCTTTCAACTGGCGTTTGTCGATATGCGAATGCCGCCCGGATGGGACGGGCTGGAAACCATTAAGCATGCCTGGGGTGTGGACCCCAAGATCCAGGTGGTCATCTGTACCGCGTATTCGGATTACTCCTGGGAGGATATTGCCTGGCAATTCGGGTATACCGACAGCCTCCTGATTTTAAAAAAACCCTTTGATTACACCGAGGTTTCCCAGATGGCCAGTGCCCTGACCCGGAAATGGATCCTGGCCAAACGAGCGGAAATGACCATGCGCGACCTTCAGGAAATGGTGGAAATGAAAACCCGGGAACTCGTTCAGGCCAAAGAATTGGCCGAGCAAGCCAACCGTTTCAAGAGCGAATTTCTGGCCAACATGAGCCACGAAATCCGAACCCCCATGAACGCGATCCAGGGATTTGCCGAATTGCTGGAAGATCATATTCAGGATAAACAACTCCGCAATTACCTCGCCGCCATTACCTCCAGTGGACGAACGCTCCTCCGGTTGATCGACGATATCCTGGATCTCTCACGCATCGAAGCCAATCGACTCGAGTTGCATGATGCGCCGGTCAGCCCTCATCACCTCTTGAATGAGATCAAGCATATCTTTTCCCAGCGCATGGCCAACCGGGGATTGGACTTTGTGATCGACATCGACCCTGCCCTGACCCTGGGGATTGTCACCGATGAGATCCGCCTCATGCAGGTGCTCTTCAATCTGGTCGGCAATGCCGTCAAATTCACGGAAAAAGGGTACATCAAAATTATGCTGACCGTCAACGGCAGTTTTAAAAAAGAGGAGCGGGACTTTCTCGATCTCACGATTTCGGTTCGGGATACGGGGCTCGGCATTCCGGACGATCAGCAAAACCTGATCTTTGAAGCGTTTCGGCAACAAAAAGGTCAGGACACGGCCAAGTACGGGGGCGCGGGTCTCGGGCTCGCGATTACCAAACGCCTCGTTGAAATGATGAATGGGGAAATCACCGTGGAGAGTGAAGTCGGTAAGGGGAGTACGTTTCGGGTTCGGTTTCGAAACGTCGAGGGCGTTGTCATCGATGAGAGGGGCAAAGGTGAGGCAACGTTCGGATCGAATCTTCCCCAATTTCAATGCGCCTCCATTTTAATTGCCGATGACGTCAAATCCAATCGCGATCTGATCAAAGGCTTTTTGAATTTCCCTGCGTTATCGTTTATCGAAGCCGAAAACGGCCGCGAAGCCGTGGCGTTTACCCGCGAATATCGACCCAACCTCATCATTATGGATATCAAGATGCCGGAAATGGAAGGCACCGAAGCCATTTCGATGATTCGAAGCGATGATAAACTAAAATCCACACCGATCATCGTGGTCAGTGCGTCGGTCATGAGCAACGAGGAAGAGGAAGCCAAAAGCGCCGGCTGCGATGTGTACTTGAAAAAGCCCGTGAGTCGCCACCGGTTAATCACCGAGTTGGCCCGGTTTCTCCCGGTGATTCAGGCCGCCGAACCTTCCTCTTTTTCCACTTCTCCGGAGCAGGAACAGGAAAAAGAGACCAATGCGATCGGCGATATCCTTTCAATTCCGGTGAATGCCTTAAATCCGACGGATCTTGTGCATCTCCGGGAATTCTTTCACGCTCTGGAAACCGGGTTGATGGCTGAGTGGGGAAAGATAAAGAGTGTTTTTTTTATGGATGAAATCGAAACCTTTGCCCAATCCATTGCCGACTGGGGAAAGACGTGTCACCTGGATGTGTTAGTTCAGTGGGGAGACCAGCTCATGGAATATGTCGAGAGTCTGGACATGGTGAAAATTCCGGAGATATTGAATTCGTTTCCGGATTTGATAAAAAAAATCGAACCAATGGTGAAAAACTGACGGATCGGAAGTTCCGTCGGTGTAACAGGAGCCCGCAGATGGATCATGAGAAGCCGGTGACAAACGGGGAAAAAAAAGCGTCGATATTGATTGTGGATGATGTAGTGGAAAACATAAAGATATTGGGAAATATCCTGAGAGAAAAAGGGTACCGGATCGCCGTGGCGTCCAATGGAACCAAAGCCTTGGAGATTGCCGGGCAAATTCTGCCGGATCTGGTGCTTCTGGATATCGTCATGCCCGAACCGGACGGTTTTCAGGTTTGTCGTCAATTAAAGGCGAATAATCGAACCAAAGAGATACCCGTTATTTTTTTATCCGCCAAGTACGAAACCGAAGAAATCGTGAAAGGTTTTGAACTCGGAGGCGTGGATTTTATCACCAAGCCCTTTAACAAATTGGAATTATTGGCTCGGATTAATACCCAATTGCGACTGCGGAATGCCCAGACGGAAATCGTGCGGTTGGCCGAACAAAACGCCGCATTGGCTGTAGCGTACACCGCCAATCATGAGATCAATCAACCCTTAACTGTGCTGTTGGGAAATTTGGAGATGTTTTTAGCCGATATCGATAAGCAGACGCTAACGGAGCGACAGCAAAAATTTTTATCCAGGATGGAGCGTTCGGTGAAGAAGATTCAGGAGATCCTCAAGATGTTCACCGATTCCACATCGATTCATTTTGAGCCCTATCTGGGTGAGCGGAACATGGCTGTTTTTGAGAATAAAGTCGATCAGTAGATGCAAGGGGAGGGCGGATACCGGTTAAAGGAGGGGAAAAATGAATGGAAACGAGGATAAGGTATCTCGAATTATCGTGATCGATGATAACGAGGAGATATTCAACGATATCAACAACATCCTGGTCAACGATAACGATCTGGATAACCTGGAGGAAATGGAGAATGAGCTTTTCGGCAGGGACGCGCGTCGAATCACCTTTGTTGCCCCGACCGAGTATGAGTTGGCGTATGCCTCACAGGGGCAGGATGGGGTAGCGAAAATCAAGCAGGCGCTTGCCGAAGGCAAACCGTTTTGCATTGCATTTGTGGATATGCGGCTGCCCCTCGGATGGGATGGGCTGGAAACCACCCGGGACATCTGGAAAAAAGACCCGGACATTCAGGTCGTCATTTGTACGGCTTTTTCCGATTACTCGTGGGAAGAGATTGTCGATCAGGTTGGGTGTACCGATAATTTATTGATCTTGAAGAAGCCCTTTGACCATGCCGAAGTCTCTCAGATTGCTCTGGCCATGACCCGGAAGTGGCAGTTGGCCCGGCAGGCGGCCATTAAGATGAGTGAACTTCAGGAGATGGTGGAGTTACGAACGAGTGAACTCAAGACTGCCAAAGAGCAGGCCGAAAGGGCCAATAAAAATAAAACCGAATTTTTATCGAATATCAGTCATGAGATTTTAACGCCCATGACTGCGGTCATTGGCATGAGTGAAATGTTACTCAAAACGCCCCTGAATGAAGAGCAGAAAAATTATGTGGATGCTATTTTTTCCAGTGGCGAAGGATTATTGAAAGTCATCAACGATGTGATGGATATTACCCGGCTTGAAGCGGGAGAGGCCCGGCTCGAAGTCGTTGCGTTTAATTTCAAAACCATCATTGAGGATGCGACCCATATGTTGATGCCCCGGGCATTGGAGAAAGGGCTGGCGTTAGTTCTCGAGTTTGATCCGGGAGCTCCCAAAGAGGTTTTGGGGGATGCGTTGCGGGTGCGCCAGGTGGTCTTCAATCTCGTGGAAAATGCCCTGAAATTTACCCATAAGGGCAGCATCAAGATTAAAGTAAGCGCTCAGGGAATCCGGGACAGTATCGGCAAATTTTGTATCGACGTTGAGGACACCGGCGTGGGAATCGAGCCCGGGATGATTCATTTTGTTTTTAATGAGTCTACCAAACCCGGAATCTCCAATACCCGGAAATTTGGCCCGGTGGGATTTGAGCTCGCGATTACGAAAATGTTGGTCGAGATGATGCACGGAACCATTACCGTGACCAGTGTCCCCAACCGGGGAACGGTCTTTCAGGTCGTCTTGCCCTTACCCGTGGCATCTCCAAGTCCCGTCACCGCTTCGGGCGAGACGTGTCTCAGGGATATTCAAATCCCCAATCGTATACCCGCCATTATTTTGCTTGCCGAGGACAACAAGATCAATCAAAAATTGATATCGACCATATTGAGCAAAAAGGGCCATCATGTCGATATTGCCAACAATGGAAGAGAGGCTGTGGACCGGGTAAAGGAATATCATTATGATCTGATTTTAATGGATATCCAAATGCCGGTCATGGATGGGCTGGATGCGGCCAAAGCGATTCGGGGGCTGGGGTTTGTGGATTTACCGATTATTGCCTTGACGGCCAATGTGTTTCAGGAGGATAAAGAGGTTTGTCTGGAAAGCGGGATGAATGATTTTTTACCCAAGCCGTTGAGGCAAGCGGATCTATTGAAGTTGATTGCCAAATGGGTTTCGGAAAAGAATCATTGTGACGGATGTGCGGTCACGGACTGTCAATTCAAGGAGCAGACTTAAGCGGACGGTACCGGTAGCGGTTCTTTGGTCACATCGTCGATCCATTGGAGGTAATCCGGGTTTCCGGTGATGATCGGTAGCGCAATAATTTCCGGAACCACATACGCATGCATCGCTTTGATCGATGCTTCGACCGCGTGGTATAGATCCATCCGGGTTTTGATCGTGCAGCAATACTCTTCGGTCGTTTCGATTTGATTTTGCCATTCGTACGTGCTGGAAATAGGACCGGAAATTTGGACACATGCGGCCAATTTTTTTTCCACCAGCGTTTGGGCGATGCGTTCGGCCAGATCTTTGGAGTCGGTGGTGGTGGTGACCTGGACATAGCGGTTTGGGAACTTCTCTTGGGTCATGGTTTTCCTCTCGTTTTAAGATAAACTTTACAATAAATTCAAAAAAAATACAAGACAATTAAAGGGATGAATGGCAACGGTTTCTACGTAAAATATTATAATTGAAAAAAATCATTAAATATTGACTTTTCGGGGCGATTATGTTAGTTTTAACCGATAGGGTAATTTAAAAAGTTAATGAAAACGCGTGATGAATGAAAAATATTCGGTAAAACTTCGTTAGGTAATACCGAGAAAATATAAATGTGAGGGAAATAAAAAAAGAATAGGAGATTTGAATGTCCATGAATAATGCCAATGAAATAATGGAAGGGTTGGTAAAATCAAAAAACATCTATAATTTGCTTGCAAACTTGTATTTTCTCTGTTCAAAAGAATTCATTACGATTTATAATTTTCTTCAGGAGGATTCCAATAGACGTAAGTTTCATTCTTATCTCCAAAATTTCAAGAAAGAATTGGAACCCCTGAGCCAGGATATCTTCACTACGGATTTCCAAAAAGTAATAAAAATTTTAAAGAGGGTAAAAGGAGCTTCCGGCAAGGATTGTTTGATTATCGCCTGGTCATTCCTCAGAGCCATTGATTTAACGATCTCAAATGATAGGGCTTTCCTTAAGAAAATGGAAGCGATATGGTGTGACGTGTCAGAGCCATTTGGAATTAAGCGTTATCGGTTTTTGTTTAAGCCGAAAAATTTAATTCTCAATATGATAAAAAATAAATTGCCAGATCATAAATTAAAATCCGGAATCCATATTGGCCAGAGAATCGAGGATCGGCTGCAAAACATAATCATGTATGAAGAGCTTCCCGGAAGAAAGATCAGGTTTGGAACGATCGATAAAGAAGTTAATGAACTGCTCAACGAACAGGGGAAAAATCTTGCATTTGCTGTTGCCCCGATATCCTGTAACTATGATTACTCGTTCAAGCGTTTTGATTCATCCGAGGGTGTACCTTATGTATTTGATGAGATTAAGAATCGACAAGAGATAAAAGCCCTTATTGATGCTCTTTTACGACGGTGTATCAGGGAAGACGTGCATATCGTGGTCTTCCCCGAGTTGACGATCGATGGTCCGTTACGGGAATACCTTTCCGGATGGCTCAGGGACAATAACACAGCGCGAAAGATTATAATGGTAATCGCCGGCAGTTACCACATGTTGGAAAATGAGGGGAAAGAAAAATATGTGAATAGCAGCATGATCTACCGTTTTGATGGCAGAGAACTCTGGAAACAAGAAAAGATGCACCAGTTCCAATTGGATGAAGAGGATATAAGCGAATTAAGAACTTCCACAGGCAGCGGGTTACAGAATTTTAAAAATTTGTTCAACGTGACAGACCTCAAAGGATGGGAACATATCCAAATTTCCGATACGCTTGTTTTATATGATTCACCTGTTGGACGGATGGCCGTGGCGATTTGTTTGGATTTCATCGTGAGGGAAAATATGAAACTGTTGCTTGAGCCCCATGCGAACATTATCTTTGTGCCAGCCATGTCGGCTTCCTTGAAGAAAATGGAAATCGCCAATAAGCATCTGGGAACATTCGGCGCTGCGTCGATTTTCTGTGCCAATAGCTGTTGGCTGTTAACCGGGGGAGAAAAAAAGAATTTAAATTTTGATCACACGAGTTATATTTATCTCCCATACAAAGGTAGACTCAGGCGTTTGAAATGCCATTCGGATTGTAATTGCTTGCAATGCACGCTGGAAATTATAAGGATTTCAGAAATTTAAAAAAAGATATTGACATTTATTGTTCATTTATAGTAAACTTGTCTTAGGAGGTTAAAATGAAGGCAAGTGATAACTTAAAAGGAAGCGCGGCCCTGTTAGGGCTTTCGATTGACGATTTATTCAACGAAATTTATAAGGCGGTTGAAGAAAAAGATGCTGTTAAATTAGGAGATATCGACGTTCTTCTGAAGCGGCATTTCTGTAAAAAAATTGCGCAGTTTCAAATCGAAGAATTGGAACACTATAATAAGCTTTTAGTTCACTTCCTTATCTGGTTCAACTGGGGGGGAGTACCGAAATGGGATCAGGCGGTCCCGGTAGTTAATAAATTAGATACAATTTTAGAACTCAGTCAACTTATTGCAGAAACCGAATCTCCGCAAAAGGCCTACAAAGAATTGAAAAAATCATCCTACGGTGTCCCGCTGGTTAAAATTCTTTTTGATAATAAGATGATGAAGCCCGGAGAGATAAGAGAAGCGTTGCATATCAAAACCATGCAGCAAGTATCCAATTTACTCAATACCTTTGAAAAGGCAGGGATCGTTGTCCGGGAAATCGATGGTAAAAACGTATGGGTTTCATTGGGGATGCCGGGCATGGCCATTTATCGAGAATATCTCAAGCCCGAAATCGATTTCAATAGTCAGATCACCAAAGCTTTAAGGTCCCTGAATAGTAATAATATTGAAGAATCAAAAAAAACGATTCAACAATTGATCAAAGAGGAGCCGGATAATCCGCTTCTCATTTATTTATTGGGAATTATAACCTTGAACGAAGAGGAAAAATTATTGGAAGCGGGGAAACTTCTGGCAAAAGCGGTTCTCCTTGGCCTTGATGCTTATAAAGGATTATTAATTGGCATTTTTGCAATTCTTCAAAACAATGATGAGAAATTGGATTTTTTAAAAAATCGACTCATTGAATTGAATTTTTATGGGGATAAAGATAAGA
Source organism: Candidatus Omnitrophota bacterium (assembly GCA_050258455.1). Lineage (GTDB taxonomy): Bacteria > Acidobacteriota > Aminicenantia > UBA2199 > UBA2199 > JAKAGC01. The sequence goes on from JBLMYT010000071.1 coordinate 73,178, forward strand.
TTGCAGACGAAATCAATCCTACCTTACAAATCCTCGCATGGCTTTATGCCTATTTGGGGAATACCGCCCGAGCGAAAGAATATGATCAATTGGTAAAGAAGAACTTTAGACGAATGGGTTGACAACTTCAAGAGTAGAGTCGCTGTGAGTAAGGTGAATAAAATGGCAAAGATTATGATTATCGAAGATAATCCGGTTCATAAGGTATTGTTGTCTCACATCATGGAGGATTTGGGGTATGAACCGTTAGGTTTTTTTGACGTTGAATCAGCAAGAGGAGAACTGAAGGATCAGATGCCTGATTTTTTCATTATCGATATGCAATTAGCGGAAAGTATGAAAGGGACAACGGCATTTATAAAAGATTTGCATCAATCGAGGTATTCCAGAGATATCCCGGTTGTCATTGTTTCCGCGCACGTTCCATGGGAGAATATCAAAGATGGGCTTCCGTGGTTTAAGCCTGAAAACGTCATTGAGAAACCTTTTAATATAGAATCCATATCGAGAATAGTAAAAGAGCTTCTTAACGGAAAGAAATAATAAAACCAGACTTAACGGTGCTCCTTGAGGCGTCCCTCAAACTGATGCCTTTGCAACTCCGATGAGTAATCAAATAATAGCGATTCTGCGGCGGGTAGGGAATCGCTGTGGAGCGGAGCGGAATTGGCAAAAGTGAAGCCTTTATGATTTTTTTCCCCATTCATTTATGATATACTAACCCCCTTATAGGAGAACGTGAAAACGATGAAAAAACGATTCAATACCACGGGCGCTTGCACACCGGAAAAACATTACATGGTTGATATATCAAATAAAATCGATCAAATTATGGATATGATCGACAATGGCGACTATTTTGTCATCGATCGCCCCCGTCAATATGGAAAAACCACAACGATCAATGTACTAAATAGGCGTCTGAAAAAATCGGAAGATTATTTCTCAATCAAAATAAGTTTTGAAGGCATCGGCGAAGAGGGATTCAAAAGCGTGGGTATATTCATCGAAGAATTTTTCCTTCAGTTGAAAAAGGCCTTTAAATCATCCGGTAATGAAGACCTGATAAATTTTATAGAAACAAACCCCATACCGGATCGCTTCAGCAAATTGGATTTATGGGTGGGTGATCTGGTAAGAAAAAATGGGAAGAAAATCGTACTTATGATCGATGAAATCGATAAAAGCACAAATAATCAGCTTTTCCTCGATTTTTTGGGCATGCTGAGAAATAAATATTTGATGAGGGATGACGAGGGACAGCCAACATTTCATAGCGTCATCCTGGTTGGTGTCCATGATGTCAAAAACCTAAAACTCAAACTCAGGCCGGAAGCCGAAACCAAATATAACAGCCCCTGGAATATCGCCGTTGACTTCAATGTGGACCTTTCATTTTCCCCGATAGAAATTGAATCGATGCTTGGAGATTATGTAAAAGAACAAAACGTTGCCATGGATGTTCCTCTCATTGCCAAAAGACTCTTTTATTTTACATCGGGGTACCCATTTCTTGTCAGCCATTTATGCAAAATTATCGATGAAAAAATGCTGGGAAATCGAATCCCTAAGGAATGGAAACCGGAAGATATTGATAAGGCGGTTCAAATCTCCGTTAAGCAAAAAAATACCAATTCCGAAAACCTGATCAAAAACCTGGAAAATAATCCTGACCTGTATGATTTCATTTTCAAGATGATTATAGGGGGAGTGGAATTTTCCTATAATCCGGATCAGCCGGTGATTGAGTTCGGTTCGCTTCACGGGATTATTAAAGAGGAAAATGGTAAAGTTAAAGTCCATAACCGGATATATGAGCAGCGTATCTATAATTACATGGCTTCCGGGATGGAAATAACCGGTGGAATCCATGATTTTACCGGCAAATATATCGATGAGAAGGGAATACTGGATATCGAAAAGATTTTATGTAAATTTCAGGAATTTATGAAGGAGCAATACAATAAAAAGGACAATGATTTCATTGAACGAAACGGTAGACTGTTATTCTTAGCGTTTATCAAACCCATTATAAACGGACGGGGTTTTGATTTCAAGGAAGTTCAGATATCCGAGGAAAAGCGCCTGGATGTGGTTATCACTTTCGATAATCGAAAAACCATTATTGAACTTAAGATATGGCGCGGGGAAACGTACCATCAGGAAGGGATTCGGCAATTAGGCGATTACCTGGACCGACAAAATCAGTCCAATGGCTACTTACTCATTTTTGATTTAAGAAAAGAAAGCGGCCGGATCGGGAAAATGGAAACCATTGAAACGCAGGGAAAAACCATTCTGGCCGCCTGGACTTAGTGATTATTGAATTTGTTATATCATTCGAGATTAAGAGATTCGAAAGAAGGCAAAAAGAAAAATTACTTGACGTTCCGAGAGATTTCTTTTTATCAATCGCAGTTCTTGAAAAAAGTACCTCTCCGTGATACAATATACTTTTGAATTATTGCCGATATCAAATTGATATTATCAAACGGAATTGGCTATTAAAATTAAGATGTTTCGAATCGGAAGAGCATATAATGAACTGGGAATCATTTATCGATAACTTAACCGCCGGCCAAATCGTTCCGGTTATCGGGAACGATCTCATCCTTATGAAAGATGAAAACAATATACCCGCTCCTCTGTACGACCATATTGCCAGGGAATTAACCCGGCGATTGGATGTTCCTTATACCGGTCAGGATATTGGGGAATTGGCGACCCTTCATTCCAATGCGAATATTATGGCAACCTCCGGCGCGATTTTTAAAAAGATGAATGACAATCGATTCTATCTCGATTCCCTCAATAAGTTAGCCGAAATTACGGATTTTAAATTTTTCATTTCTACAACATGGGATGATCTTTTGGTAAAATCACTTCGAAAAGCCAGAAACCTTAAAGATAACCAATTACGGGTAATCAATTATTCCTTGCAAAAATACTCGGATATTCCTTCGGATGACGAAGAGGATGATTCCGCGGTTACCGTATTTAATGTACTGGGGAGTTTTGGGAATGTCCTTAAACCCGCAGTTGATGAAGAGGAAATGTTGGAAAACTTTCTTTCGCTTTCCAATAAATACCAAAACCCCCTGGCCGATTATTTGATGAAACGTATTCAGAATAAAATATTATTATTCATTGGGTGTAATTTTCCGGATTGGTTGATGCGCTTTATTATCCGGATCATCACGGGCGAAAGATATAGAGATCGGAGCCACAATGATTATATTATTTGGAATGAATTGAATAAATTTACAAAACTCCATACCTTTCTAATTCAACATAAAAAAATTATTTTTGCTCCATCTGAAGCTCCCATTGGAAGTATACGTTTATTCATCGATGAATTGCATCAACGATGGTTGGACGCTCTTAAAAATCAGCCAATTCAATACCAGGGAACCGTATTTCTGAGTTATAATCACCCGGATCGGGAAACGGCGAAAGAATTGAAAAAGCTGTTAAGGGCTGCCGGGATTCGAAATGTCTGGTTCGATATCGATGACCTGAATGTCGGTGAGCACCGAATTAACATTGAAAATGAGATAAAAAAGTGCGATATATTTATACCCCTGATATCGAATCATTCCCTCACCCATACTGATAGTTATGTTCGAACCGTGGAATGGGCTCTCATTAAAGGCAGATGGGATGCAGATAAATATTATGGAAAACTGAATTTTCAACTTATTCCCGTTATTATCGATGATACGGAGCGGGGCGATAAACGAATACCCAAATTCATGAGGAAGTTTGCCATGTGGAATTTCCCAGGTAATAAAGAATGTTTGCTTGACATGATATGCAAAGCACTTAAGCCCTTATGTTAGACACCATGACTCATTTAAACACGGATAAAGATTTTTTTTTGATCGATAACCAACATCCGTATCCCGGTTTATTTTCGTTCAGAGAAGAAGATAAAGAATACTTTTTTGGTCGAGAACGGGAAATTAAAGCTTTGACGTCACTTATTGAACAAAATTTTTTGACAATAGTATTTGGGAAATCCGGCGTAGGGAAAACTTCCTTGCTTCGGGCAGGTTTAATTCCCTGGATACGAAGCAATTATTATGTTCCCATTATATTAAGGATCGATTTTAGTAACCTTGAAAAAACACCCCTTATGCAGGTGAAGGAAACCATCGTATCGGAATTAAACAGAGTTTGTCCTCCGGCAACACCTTTTGAAGGTTTGACCTTATGGGAATATTTCTCAAAAATCAAAAAATTCAATAAAATCTTCAATGGAATTGCGAAACCCATTTTAATTTTCGATCAGTTTGAAGAAATTTTCACAACCGAGAGAAAAAACAGCGCCTCAATCGATTTATTCTTCACCGAGATTTCTGATTTAATCGAAAACCGTTTACCTGACCCAGTTTTAAAACGACTAAAAAGGGAGAATGAAACTGTCTCTCACCTGGACCCTGAACCTGATTTACGCGTTATTATAAGCCTAAGAGAGGATTACCTTGCGCAGTTAGAAACATTTTATCGATATATACCTTCGATTCGATTCAGCCGGTTTCGCGTAACCGAAATGAAGGGAATCGATGCGGTAGAGGCCGTCTGGAAACCGGCAAAAGAACTTATTAAAGATCGGAATATAGCTGAGGAAATAATAAAAAAAATTCCGGGCGTCACAATTACAGATTATAAACCATTTGAAATTGTTGATGAGTGCTGGGAAAGTAAGAAAATCGAGCCCTTTTTATTAAGTCTTTTTTGTTACCGAGCCAATGAAGAGCGCTTGAATAAGGGGGAACCGCAAATTTCCATGAGATTGATCCGCGATATGGATACTGAAGACCTTATGCATGACTTCTATGAAGAAAATATCCGTGATTTCAGCCCCCATGTTAGGATTGCCCTCGAAGAACTCCTGGTAACTGGGCAAGGATTTCGCAAAAGACCGGAGAAGCAAGACTTAATCAATTATAATGTAACGGATGAGGATATCGAGAAATTGGTTAATCGGCGAATCATCCGAAAAGAGATTCGTGATGGAAAGGAATGTGTTGAATTAATACACGATGTCCTTGCAAATATTTTGAAAGACAGCCGAAATAAGCGAAAAGAAGAAGAAAAAATAGAAAAAGCCAAGAGAAAAAAACGAATTGTTACCTTCGTTGCTTTATTTTTCCTAATTATTGCAGCGGGATTAATCTTATATTATCTTGATCAAAAGGCCAAAATTATTGACCAAATTCGAGAGAGAAAAAAGCAGGAACGAATCGCGGAGACTGAAAAGAAGAAGCGGATGACTTATGAATGGGCCGCTTATTCTATTGATGTACAGAAAAAAGATCGTGATTTGAGTTTTCGCCTGGCTGAGGCCGCTTATAAACAGGATCCTACCAACCTGGTGGCACGTAAGGCGTTACTGAGCGTTTTTTACGGTGGAGGTTTTTACGGGAAAGTTTTCGAGGATAAAGAAAGTGAGTTCTCAAAAACAACGTCAGAGAAAGCGATATTTTTTGCCGCTTTTTCTCCGAATGGCCGGCAGCTCTTAACCGTTACTTCCAAAAAGGCAAATATTTGGAATTGGAACCCTAAACAGATTGTTAAAGATAAAAAATTAATATTGGAATTGGGGGGCGATTTGGAATTTAGCCGCAACGCTGTTTTCTCGCCGGATGGAACTTACATTGCTTTTTGCACGAATGATGATAAGCAGATCGCGCTCTGGAATTTGTCCAAAAATGAATGGATCATGCTCAAACTCGAAGGAGGCGTAAATTCTTTGACCTTTTCGCCGAATCAGAAAAATATTCTCGCAGCAAGTCTCGATAAAAAAATCCGTTTATTTGATTTAACCGGTGAACGGATTCGTGCCTTTACCGAACATTCGGGTCAGGTAATTTCCGTCGCCTTCTCCCCCGATGGGAAATGGATTGCCGGTGCTGGTTGGGATAAAATTGTGCAATTGGAGCCCCTGAACGGAAACTCGATTGAAAAAAAGGTAAAAAGATTCAATAATGTTATTAATTCTATATCCTTTTCTCCCGATGGGGCAAAACTTGCCATCGGTAACGCCGATGGAAGTGTGCGATTATGGAACTACAAGACAAGTGAAAGTATTCAAGATATGGGCAAACATGATGAAGATGTCTCATGCGTGACTTTTTCTCCCGATGGTCAATATATTCTCTCTACCAGCAAGGACAAGACCACCCGGTTGATGACGTTAAATAATTTCCTGGTCATCGAATTTAAAGAGGATAAAGATACCATAAATACTGCGGCGTTTAGCCCGGATGGAAATTATATATTGATTGCACCCGCCCATGGACCGGCGCAATTACGGCCGGTAGCGCCGGAAGAGATTATCCGTATTATCAATAAAAGAGGAGATGTCCCCCAATTAGATACGGCTCAAGAGCTTACTTATAACATAAAAAAATAAATTATTTATAGATTATAAACTATTAAAAGTAATCAAAACCTAATCCCAAAACCCATGCCTATCCTTAAACTTCCTAATTGAATGGGGGTTTCATTTAGGATATCCTTGCCATTTAAATACGAGATCGAAACTTCGACAAAACATAGGCTCAGTCCCGTAAAGAGTCTACTCCAGAACTTACATATGACGGCGGCATCTATTCTCCATCCGAAAGCTTTTCCGGAAACTTTCTCGCCAAGAGCTTCCTCATTATATGTTATCTGCAACCCTTCAATTCTCGCTATTAACGCGAAATGGATGGATAAATTACTCCAATAACCTAAACCAAGACCGAGGTTTTGTTGTCCCCATTTGGTAGATTCTCGGAAAGCAACAGTTTTACCTGTTTTTGAAAGTAAATCACCGCTGCCCCATACAAATAAATTCCGGCTGAATTTAAAGCCCGCAATTAATTCAGAGGAAAAAATTGGACCTTTGTATATCTCTTTAAATTGTTTTGATTTCGGGATTATGATGTTCTCGTTAAACAAGATAAAAATTTTAAAATCTCTCTCTGCTTTAAAGTCTACGGCGCGTTTATGATCCTCTGCAGTTAGATGGTCCCTTATTTTAGGATAAAAAACATATCGTTTTTTGGCGGGGGATTCAGGCCTCACGCTTCCGCCAGACCAGTTTGAAGGAACATCATTTTCATAGTTCCCTTTGATATCCGTTTGTGAAAGTTCTTTTAAAAAGGGGAATTTAATATTTGAGAATCGGAGGATGATCTCAGGAACGGGCTTATTTCTCAGGCTCGTTACTCGTCCTGAGATTGAAGGAAAGTTAACCTTAAATTCTTCTTTTAAAGGATCAGATATTATTTCATTATATTTTTGTTTATCAGGATTAAAACGGAGGCCTTCTTTTTCGGGTTTAACGATACCACTCCATTTATAAGGGCAGATTTTTTTAAAATTTCCTTCTGCGTCGGTTTTCGTATCAAAGTTATTGCCCTTTTCTCCCACAAAATTAATGGTTACATCCCCAACCCCTTGGCCATTATAGGTTACCCTTCCAGAAAGGGTTATATTGGATTCGGCCATATAATCCTGATCCATTTGATTTTGATTTTTGGCTAATGGAGGATAATTTTTTTGAGATGGTATAAATATTAATCCCTCTTTCGAGGGAATTACCGAAAATCTCCAATTGGGTTTAACGCTAAGTGTGTACTTACCGCTTTCATCTGTTTTATCTTCGATATTTTTGCCACTTTCGTCAGATACCTTTATTGTTACACCCTGAGAACCTTTCCCATACTTATCTCTTATGGTGCCAGAGATCAAAATACCACGGGTTGTGGCCTGGAATACCTTACCCCTTATACTTTCAATTTTATTTTTGTTTTTGGGATGTTTATCGGTCCAGCTTTGGAATTGGAAATAATACGTTGTACTTTTTTCGAGCTTTTCGAGAGAGAATTCGGTAATTCTCTTTTTTTCTACTTTATTTGGTTTTTTATTATTGGGTTTTCCTTCAGGCCAGTAATTTATACAGTAACCTCCTGCATCACTCGTATATTTTATACTTTCCCAATTAATAGTTATAGTATTTTCAGTGGATTCTTTAATCTTGATTCCCTGATCTGAAGGGGGCAGTGTTTGAGTTTCTTCCCAGTGCCCATCTTTTTGTTTCTTCCGCAGGAATTCTTGCAACTCTGGATTGCTTGTATAAAGCCCATTCCATTTAAAATCCGATTTATTATTTTCGAGCCTTTTTAAATTTAGTAAGGAGTCTGGGATTTCCCCGACCAGTTTGTTACTGCCCAAAAGGAGGACTTTCAAATTTGGGAGATCGCCTAATTCCTTGGGAATACTGCCTTCCAGCATATTACCCTCCAAAGATAATTCTTCGAGATTCTTAAGCTCTCCTATCCATGAGGCGATTTTTCCCGTGAATCTGTTATTTCGGAGGTTCAATTTTTTTAGATTTTTCAGTTTTCCAATCCATTGGGGAATGGGGCCGGTTAGATCGTTGCTGCTGAGGTCCAGGTTCGAAAGATTTGAAAAGTCTTCCAGTTCTCTGGGCACTTGTTTTCCATCCAAAATTCTTAAATTATTATCTGAAAGTTTTATTTCAATTACTGATGTATTACTTGAATTACATTTTATTCCATGCCATGTGTTTTCCGAACCTGGGGATTGGTTCCAATTTTTGTGGTTTTTCCAATCTGGACCATTTAGGTCCCGGTAAAGAGCTTCCAGGGCTCTCCTTTCTTTACCGGTAATATTACCGTAAATCACGCTTGGTAAACCCATCAGTATTAACAAAGAAATGATTAATTCAGATGTCCATTTTTTCACATTTATACCTTTAGCGGTTCTCGTTTTATCTCTTTTGATTCACCGATTATATTTCCTGCTTCATCAAGCGCTCTACAAATATAGATATACCATTTACTTGTTTCGAGATACTTATCTGTGTAAGAGAAGCGATAAGGGGCCTGGGATGGAAATTCCTTGATGGGTATATATTCATCGCTTAATTCCCTTCTCAAGATGACGAATTTCTTAATCTTATCGGGAGAAATATTTAATAAAACTGCATTTATTTCGATAAACATATAGTCCTTTATAATTGCCACAGCGTTTTCTTGATGTCGGTATAGCTGCAGAAAGGTTAAGGAGATACTTAATTGATAATTTTGGTTTATGCTATCTTCGGTCAGTCCGGGGGGACCATAATCAATAAAAGGGGGATAAAAAATTAGCTTATTTTTTTGGGGGGTTACACGGCCCGTCCATCCATAAGGGAGGTCAAATGAATAATCTCCATTGACTCCTGTTATGGTCTCCATTGTTTCCCCACTATTAGAAGTAAAAATTAATGCGATCCCTCCCACTCCTTCTCGCTCGCAGAGAATTTTTCCTGATATTTTTACCATAATATTCGTTGCTTTGGCTTTGAAATCTATTCCTCGTTGATGCATGGTCACATTATTCAATTCTTTTCTTTTGGGTTCAAATGTATAACCGTCATTAAATGGTAATATGGTTCCTGACCAGCCAGCTTCAACTGGATGGCGGTAATAGCCTTCGGCATCGGTCATTTCAGTACTGGCTCCCGGGGTAAAAATCATGGAGCCCCCTTTAATTCCTTTCCCGGTTTCATCGCATATCCTTCCGGATATAATATTATCTTTACCTTTAGTAGATGCTTGTACTTCGCTACTCAATTCGCTTTCAACCGCATTTCTGTTATCTCCATGGGGTTCGGTTTTCGTTTGAACTACAAAATAGTAAGTAATTAAGGGCTCTACTCCTTTAAATTCCAGACTAGTATTTTGCTTTGTTTCTGTAGAATTAAATAAGGTATATGGCCCCTCATGCGTCTGGCTATAGAAAAGCCTGTATCCGCCTCTATTATGGATATAAGAAATAGGCGTCCAGCTTACCATGATCGATGTTCCGGTAATTGGGTAAGCAGAAACATTTATCGGAGAAAGGGTCTGTGTATTTTCCCAATTGCCACCGTATTGCTTGGCGTTTAAAAAAGTTCTCAAATTTTCATCATTGCAGAATAAGGCATTCCATCTAAAATCGGATCCATAACTTTCGAGGCTTGAGAGGGCTTGCAATTGCGTTGGAATAATCCCTTGGAGTTTATTGGAGGAAACATCAACCCATTTAAGTTTTGAGAGATTACCAAACTCTGCTGGAATAGAACCCTCGAATCGGTTGGAGCAAAGATAAAGCATTTCAAGTTTTGAAAGCGCCCCCAATTCAGGCGGAATGTTACCTGATAATTCGTTGGAATTAAACCAAATTATTTCACAATTTGAAAGATCACCCAATTCTTTTGGAATACATCCGGACAATTGGTTGAAGGCAAGATAAAAATGGGTAATATTTACAGCCCTACTTAAATCTGAAGGAATACTTCCCGTCAATTGATTAGATTCGAGAATAAGCCATTCAAGCTTTACAAGGTTCCCCAATTCGGGTGGAATTTGCCCCGCCAATAGATTGGATGAAAGATCAAGAACCGTAAGTTCAGGGAGATTACCCAATTCCTTTGGAATCTCCCCCATAAGAAGATTAGAACCGAGAGCAAGATGGAAAAGATTTGGTAATTTTGCCAATTCTTTTGGAATTTGGCCATTCAGTTGATTAGACTGAAGATAAAGATAATAAAGATTTGATAAATTTCCTAATTCCTGGGGAATGGTTCCCGTTAATTGATTGGAATCGAGATGGAGTCCTTGAAGTTCTGATAAATTTCCCAATTCCGGGGGAATGGACCCCGTCAATTGATTGAAATCAAGGTTGACCCATTGAAGTTTTGATAAACTTCCCAATTCCGGGGGAATGGGCCCCGCCAATTGATTGGAATTCAGCCAGAGATTTTCGAGATTGGATAGATTTCCTAATTCTGGAGGTAAGGTCCCAGTTAAGTTATTTTGTTCTAAATTTATATTCAAAACTTTGTTATTATAAAGATTGCATTGTACTCCTTTCCATCTGTTTTCAGTTCCGGGCATGGCAAAACCATCCGTATGCAATGGAGGAGTCTTCCAACCTGAAGTATACCACCAATTATCCCCATTGGTGCTGTTATAAAGTGCAATCAACGCTTCCCTTTCTTTTTGTGGAATAGCACTCTGAACTGTGTCGGCGAATATCCAAACTAAAACCAAAACAAAGAAAACAGAAATGATCGTTTTTTTTTTAGCGATCACTTTCCCTTATCCTGGTTAAGTGTGTTTCCTTTTCCAATCTCACCTTTAACGGCCCAAACCGCTAACCCATCCCCTTCATTTGCCTTCATAGCAGCAGACAAATTGCTCGGTCTTCCAAATCGAGAAGCCACATAAATTGAATCCTTTGACGGTACATACGTAAATTGATTTCGAGAAATCACTTTCGAACCAATAAAATCCAATTCATACGTTTTTTCTTGCGTGCTTTGCGTATTTTTAATCTCTCTGAAAACCGCATGAAACGTGTCGAGTTTCAACCGGCTGCCACCCAATAAAAACTCAACCTGCCCCTGTTCATTAATTTTCAACTGCACCGGTTTCCCTTCGGTCAATTCCAATCGCGTCCGCAAGGCGTTTTGTTCATAAACCTTGAACGGGAACGGAGCGCCTTCAAAGAACACATTGTTAATCTTGGTTATCATTTGGTCTTCTGCGGTTGGCAACTCGGCCGCATCGATCGTCGCAATGATTTCCAATTCATTAAAGGTTAACACAACCGGTACTTGCCCATTCCTTTCCCATCCACGATCGATGGACACTCTCAATCTCGCACCTTCTTTAAGAAGGAAATCCCCGGAAAATACAATCCGTTCGCTTTTCCCAGTCTGAGAAAATCCCACCTGGTAAAAGAAAAGGACTGAAACGAACAACATGATCGAAACAGCAATAAACGTTTTTTTTATTTTCATGCTTTTACTCCAATAATTGGTTTTTGTTCTTTCCTAAATTAAAATCAATTTGAAGTAGAAAACGAAAAATACAACTCAGAAATTCAGATGTTATCATATCGGTTTTCAAAAATCAATTCGTTATATGAGGACATTTGAGAAATATTATATTTATGCGCCAACGATTTTACAAAGAAACTCTTTGCCTAAAAAGCAGCATCCAATGATCCCATTATATCGTACCTTCAGCGTTCTGGGAATTTGAATCTCATTTCGGAATCCATTATAATCCACCCCAGGAGATGGAACAATGGAACATAATACAGATAATAACGATAAAGATTCGAAAGAATCCCATAAAGAAGAAAAACGAGATATTGCCGAGAAAATGGGCGATGTTTCCGGAAAGAAACCGAAAATCGTCTATTTCATCCGGCATGGTTCAACACCTTTGAACGAAGACTCGGACCGGTTCTGCGGTTCAACGGATGTGTTTCTGTCGAAAACCGGAAATGAACGCATTCATAAGATCGCCGGCGAATTAAACGGCATTCTCTCGGTTAACCACATTATCGCCAGTCCGCTGAGACGGACGGTGGAAACGGCTGAAATTCTCAGTAAAGCGCTTTCTGTGCCTTATATCACGAATAACAATATCCGGGAAATCGATTTCGGCGAATGGGAAAAGTTAACGAAAGCTGAAATTAATGAGAAATACCCATCGATATATCAACAATGGCTGATTCGATCCGATGTGACGACTCCTCCGAAAGGGGAGAGTCCTTATGACGTGGCCAAACGTGCCATTACGTTTAAAAATCAAATCATGGAAGAAGAGGAACCTGTCCTGGTTGTGGCCCATAAAACGTTTCTCCGAATCGCCATATGCACATGGTTATCCATTCCATTAAAGAGTTACCGGCATGTGTTCAATATTTACGGTGGCGCGTTGGGATGTATCCATTTTTATCCCATTGAAAGCAAATTGGCTTTACTCAATTGGATGCCCGGTCACGAATTCCCCCGTTTAACGAAAAACGACTAGTGGGTTGCACCCACAGGCGATGCAGGCCTTCGGCCATCTTCGAAGGCTCCTGTTGGTAATTCCGAATATGGGATTTACCTTAAAATATTTTGATAAAAATGAATCGTCGTTTTTTCGATTGAAATGTGGGGTCGCCTTCAGCCTAACCAAAAAGTTTTGGGAGGTGTCGGAACCCTTTTTCAAAAGGGTTCTGACCCGCCGGAGGCAAAGCAAAGAGAGCACCGCGGCGATTGCCCATTGCTTCACGCCGATGCCCTCTATATCTTCTTAATAAGAATTCCGATCAAACACCGTAATCCCTTGACACGGTCCGAGTATTATGGTATTTCTTAATCATGCACGACTATCATATACACACATCGTTTTGCAAGCACGCCGAAGGTGAAATCAACGACTACATCGAGGCGGCAATCGAGAAAGGAATCACTGAAATCTGTTTTACGGATCATATCCCCATGCCGGACAACTTCGATCCCAACCACCGCATGTTTGAAAAAGAGTTCGAGCAATATGTCGGGAAAATCGAAATGGCACGCGCCCGGTATCGTCATATGCCGATTTTAATCGGTATCGAAGCCGAATATATCGAAGGGTACGAAGAATACCTCCAACGCTTCCTCGCCAGTTACCCGTTCGATATTGTCATCATGGCGGTTCACTTTATTAAAAAATGGACGGAAAAACAATGGGTATTCAGTTACGAATACACCGATGAAACCATTCCTCACCAATACAAAGATTATTTTGATTCCATGCTCAAAGGCATTCAAACCAAACTCTTTGATGTCGTCGGTCATTTGGACTTGATCAAACGTCTCGGCCACCCGGTATTAACGACGAATCGACCTGATGTCGAACGGGTGATTCAAGCAGCCAGCGATGCGGGCATGAGCCTGGAATTGAATACGTCGGGCCTCCGCAAACAAATCAATGAAACCTATCCGACTCTCGAAATCATCGGAATGGCGGCTGAAAAAGACATTCCCATCGTGTTTTCTTCCGATGCCCATAAACCGGAACACGTGGGAGATTACTTTGATGATATGCTCAATGAACTCTTTCAATTTCCAAACCTGAAACTGGGACAATACCGACAACGCAAATGCCTGAGTAAAAAAATTCTCCAACCCATAAACGAATTTTAAAAAAGGATCAGATATCTTTTTTTAATGCTTTTTCCTCATAAAAATCGTAATAAAAAGAAAAGGGCACGGCTACAGGAGTATGCCGCGCCCTTTTAATCAGAAGGTTTCTCTAAATTCGGAGGAAATTTTTCCTCGTTTATATATACGAAACCGCGCCCACCAGCTCATTCATATAACTGAAATGATATGATACAAGAACATACAATAAAGTTCAAAGAACGATGACTTTTTCATGACAAAAACCATAAGAAAATCAGTTGAGGATAAAAAAAAAATACAATGTGAGTTTTAGGACTTTGAAAGCATGCGGGGATTGTGTTAAAATAAAACATAATAGGAGGAAAAAAGAAATTTGATGATCAATCAAATGAAATTGCCAGAAAGCCATAAGCCTTATACGGATAAATATTTTCTTCGAACAACTGAAATCCTGGAAAAAGAGAACATTAACCCCGTTATTTCGATGAACATTTTTTGCAGAGGAAAAGGCCCTACAGCAGGTTTTGACGAAGCTCTTGAAATTCTTAATAAATATTCCACATTGGCGCGCGATCATGGGCAAGTCTGGATTACCACCAAAGAAACATTCTCCAAGAATGAACCCTTAATGATTATAAAAGGCCCGGCCCAAAGTTTCCATGAACTGGAAACCATGGTTCTGGGTGTGTTGTCCAATGCCATTTCAATGGCAATGGATATTCATCCTCCGACCGCCAAAGAGGTCAAAGATAAACTCAAACGCCTCAAAGATATTTATATGGAAATACCCATTATCTACTTCGGTGCCCGGCATTACCACTGGTCGCTGGATAAAGAAATCGCCGGGGCCGCGTTAAAAGGCGGCGCTGCCCAAACCAGCACTGACGTCGGTTCGTCCAACATCGGCCAAAAAGGCGTTGGGACCACACCCCATTCCTTGACCGTTATCCTGGCTTCCATTTACGGTAAAGAAAACGCCACGCTAAAAACTGCCGAGCTCTTTGATAAGCACATCCCTCTGGAAATCCCCAGGGTGACACTGGTCGATACTTTCAATCGCGAAATCACCGATGCCCTGGCCGTGGCCCGTTACTATGGCATTCGCAAGCATTCCTTCCGTCTGGATACCTGCGGGGAGAATATCGGCGAAGGCGGCTCTCTTTACAACGGTAAAAACGAAGAAGATCCGGAATTTCTGACCGGAACCGGCGTTACTGTGGAACTGGTCACGAACGTTCGAAATCGTTTGATCGAAAATGGATACGGCAACAATACGGATATCATCTTATCCAGTGGTTTTGGTAATGAAATCAAAGCCAAAAATTTCGTTTCCGCCAATAAGAAATTCAAAGAAAAAACCGGGTTTTCCCTTTTTTCCGAAGTCGGAATCGGCGACATTTCCGCGGGGATGTTTTGTACGGCCGATGTGTTTGAAGTGGATGGAAAACCATTGGCCAAAACCGGCAGGGAAATTTTAAACGTCGATTACTCGCAAATGAAACGGGTCATCTAAATGGGTGCTGCCTCTCTTTTAATGTCATCTCATAAATACGTTACATAGGGGAACCCAAACCAAAAAGTTTTTGGCCCCACCTTTTTTCAAAAAGGTGGGAACCCTAACCAAACGATAACCCTGAAGCAGACTGTAAGCCGGGTTCTGTCGAGAAGAATCATTTATCTGGGCGATTAATTGCTTAATCGCTCGAGCGGCTACCCAAAAGCTTCAGCCGGGCGAGCCTTTAAACGCTTTTAATTTAGCCTTGCTCCGGATGGGGCTTGCCTCAGTCCCGTGTGTCGCCAACCGGGACGGTGAGCTCTTACCTCACCTTTTCACCGTTACCTGCAAGAAAAGAATCTTTTCTTCCAGGCAGTCTATTCTCTGTGGCGCTTTCCTTACTCACCTTTTTTTGGTGAATTGTTCCTGTTAGGAACCATCCTGCCCTGCGGAGCCCGGACTTTCCTCCCCATCATACAGTTGAGTTTATGAATGGAGCGATTCTTCATCTGCTTCAGGGTTATCAGAATTGCCAGGTATTATTATACCACTGCTTTCGATTTTTTTATAGAGGTTACTGCGGGGTAAATCGATCTCTCGGGCGGTTTTGGCGATATTATAATTGTATTGTTTCAGTTTTTCTTCGATGAAGAGTTTTTCCGAAATTTCTTTAAAATCTTTCCACAGTTTGATATCGGCAAACGAGAATGGTTCTTTTTTCTCTTCGGAGCGCATGTGTTCCGGCAGGTCGGATTCGCGGATCACGTTCTCTGCGCTCATGATCAGTAAACGTTCGACCAGGTTTCGGAGTTCTCGGACGTTACCTTTCCATTCGTAATGTTTGAGGATTTCCATGACGCGGGGGGAGAAATCTTTTTTCTTGAAGTTATTTTCTTCGGAGAAGTAGTTGACAAAATGTTCGATTAGAACCGGGATATCTTCTTTTCGATCGCGGAGGGCCGGGGAGTGGAGTGGGACGACGTTTAAGCGGAAGTAGAGGTCTTCGCGAAACATACCTTTTCGGATTTCTTCTTTCAGATCTTTATTGGTGGCAGCGATCACGCGGACATCGATTTTTCGAATTTCGGGAGAGCCCACGCGTTGGATTTCGCCTTCTTCCAGAACGCGCAGCACTTTGGCTTGAGCTTTGAGGCTTAGGTCGCCCACCTCGTCCAGGAATATCGTACCGTTATGGGCGTTGTCGAACTTTCCGATTTTCTTTTCGTAGGCGCCTGTGAATGAACCCTTTTCGTGGCCGAAGAGTTCGCTTTCGATGAGTTCGTCGGGGATAGCGGCGCAGTTGACTTGCACGAATTTTTTCTTATTTCGGGAGGAGAGCATGTAAATGCTTCGGGCGATCAATTCTTTACCTGTACCGCTTTCGCCGGTGATGAGGACTGTGCTGTTGGTTTTAGCGACTTTTGCGATGGTTTGTCGCAGTTCTTGCATTTTGGGGGAATCGCCGATCAGTTGGTATTTCTTTTCGCTGATGGTTTTGAGGGTATAGTTTTCTTTTTGGAGGAGGACCTTTTCAGCGGCGTTTCGGATGGTGAGGACCAGTTTATCGCGGGCGATGGGTTTTTCGAGGAAGTCGAACGCGCCCAGTCGGGAGGCTTCGACCGCTTCTTCGATACCGGAGTGGCCGGAGATCATAATCACTTCGCTGAACGGGTTAATTTCTTTGATATTGCGTAAAACTTCCAGACCGTTGAAGCCTGGCATTTTGACATCGAGGAGGACGATGTCCGGGGTATGGGTTTTGAAACGTTCGATTCCGTCGAGGCCGCTCAGAGCGGTATCCACCTTATAGTTCTCGTAAGTGAGAACCATTTTGATTGATTCCAGGATATTTTTTTCGTCGTCGATAACAAGAATTTTAATGTCTTCCATTTGGAAGTTATATCAGAATTGCAAGGATTTTGCAATCATGGATTTACTAACAGAAACGAAAAGAGCCGGGCCTTTTATAAAGGCCCGGCCATTCCTTTCCATTCTTTTTATCTCTCGCCTCTAGTTCCTAAAATGACTACTCTTTTTTCCCTTCCGGCTCAATCGTCATCTCATTCTTTATCTTTTGTACCCCTCGAACATTTTCGATGCGCTTGGTGACCAACTCCTTTTCAGCCGAGTTCTCGGCTTTTCCGGTCACAGTCACGACGCCCCGATTGACACTGACATGAGTCCTGAAAGCGCTGGTCCCCTTATGAAACATCAACGCCGCTTTGATCTGTGCTTTAATGGACGCATCATCGATGTATTCACCGACTGACCGGGACGGTTCCTTGGATTCACCCGCAATGGTCAATTGATTATCCACACCCTTAACCCCATCCACATCCTTAACATATTCAGCCGTTAATTGCTTTTCCGCCTCATTTCCGGATTCACCACGCAGCGTGACCTGGCCATCCCTGACCTCGACCTGCGCGTTGGATGTGACATTGCGATGAAGCATAAGCATATCTTTAATATCCCTGGCAATGCGCGCATCCGAACTCTTTGTTGCCGCTTGGTCCTTGACTTCAATACGGTTATCCACGCCTTTTACCCCAGGTAAATCTTCCGCGGTATCCCCGGCCAGGTTCTTGTAATGCTCATCCTTAACCGTTCCGGTCAGCGTCACCATTCCATTTTTGGAGTTGATCCGAACGTCCTCATCCTTGAGATACGTTTTGTATACATATGAATCCTTGAACGCTGATTCGATGCGTTTATCCATATCCTCTTGACCATAAAGACATCCGAATATCATCAGTAGCACGATTACCGGTGCCATTAAATTTCGTTTGATCGTTGTTCCCATCTTGTTTCCTCCTATAATTCTTTGTTTATACTCTGCCTATTTGATTGCAGTACCCTTCCTTAAAAAAACTCATCCGGGATTGCATTTCCTTTCTCGTCTCCAGCAAGTCAAACCGCTCGACTTACGAAAAGTATTAAACCATGTTCACAAACGAATGTCAATAAGGGTTATAAAAAATTCATATATGGTAAAGAATCTTCAATGATGGAAGGGGTTGCATGGGTTGCAGGTGCCGACCGCTTTTTGACAACAAGGGAAAAATCTGGTACTATTTTTTTATGAGGAGTAGCGACACGCAATGGATGCTCATATAAAACAGGCCGCACAATGGATCAAAAATTCCAGGCATACGACGGTGTTTACAGGTGCCGGAATTTCGGTTGAAAGTGGAATCCCACCTTTTCGGGGGGAAAACGGTATTTATAATAAGTACGATCCGGCCATGCTCGAGATCGATTATTTCCGGCGACACCCGAATAAATGCTGGCCATTAATTAAAGAAATATTTTATGACTTTTTGGGTCAGGCAAAACCCAACGATGCCCATAAACAGGTCGCCCGATTGGAGCAGACCGGGTATGTGAAAGCGGTTATTACCCAAAACATCGATAACCTGCATCAGGAAGCCGGTAGCCGGACGGTGTTTGAATTTCATGGCACCTGCCGGACGCTGTCCTGTGTCATGTGTCGGAAGGTTTATAAAGCGGAAGAGATTTCATTCATTCCGATGCCTCCGCGATGTTCCGGATGCAATGGGTTATTGAAACCGAATTTTGTTTTTTTCGGTGAAGCGATCCCTCGGGAAGCCAATGCCCTGTCTTTTGCCGAAGCGCAGTTAGCGGATGTGTTTTTGGTGATTGGCACAACGGGAGAAGTGATGCCCGCGTGCATGATCCCCATTCAAGCGCGGGATAACGGCGCGAAAGTGATTGAAATCAATACCGAGCCATCCACGTTTACGTATTCGATCACGGATGTTTTCCTCCGAGGAAAGGCATCGGAAATGATGAACGCACTGGTCCGGAAAATCGAAGAAGCATAATTCATAATTGAGGAGAATGCGATGAAATTATTGATAAATCCCCGTGGCGGAATGGCGGGGGATATGTTTGCGGCAGCGTTGGTTTCTGCCGGTGCGGATTTTGATGCGATGCGAGAGGCAATGGTTGCTGCCGGTGAAAAACTCGGATCGGTTGTGATCGAATTGAATCGAACGTCGGACGGTTCGTCCCAGTTAATGATTCGGTTAAATTCGAAACGCCATCATTTGAGTGGAAACGAAGGGCGGGGAATTTTATTGGAATTGTTTCATCAATTCGATATTCGAAAAACATACAGGGATTTCGGTTTGAGAATTCTGGAGATATTGATTAAAGCCGAGCAGCGCGCGCATCAAGAGTTTAACATCCGAATCGAACCGGACCATGTGCATGATGATCATGATCTTCAGGATCATTGCCACGATCATCATGATCATCATCACCATCATCATGAAAATAAACAAGCGGATGGTTTTTTACATGAAGCCCAGGACATTGTGATCGATATTATGGGGGCTGTCACCGGAATGCAGAATCTGGACATTGAGCCGAGTGTGGAATTGGTGCAACCCATATCGGTGGGTGGAGGACATGTGCATTGTTCTCATGGTGTATTGAATATTCCTGCGCCTGCCACATCGGTGATTCTGGAAGAGTATGGATTGAAATGGAACAAGGGGCCCATCGATAAAGAATTGTTAACGCCAACAGGCGCTGCGATTCTGGCTGCGTTGGGATCCAAGCTCAATTCTTCCATTGATATCGATTCATTGGAGATCGTTGCTTCGGGAAAGTCGCGGGGAACCAAGATTTTGGATATTCCACCTTTGGAATTATTACTTTGTCGCTAATTGCCGGTTGTGAATAATAATATATGGAGTAACTGATGATGGAAAAAATCTTTGGTAATCATTCGGTGCGGGCGGTTTTCATGACTCGGCCATATGCGATACGGCGGGTCATTCTTTTGGAAGGGAAAAAGAGTTATTTAAATAAAGAGTACATTGACCTTGCCCACAGCAATCGGATTGAACCCGAAGTGTTGCCGTGGGATAAGTTTTTACGTGCTTCCGATTTAACCGCTGAGGACAATCATCAAGGGGTTTGTATTTTTGCGGATCCCCGAGAGATTTATGATGAAAATGATTTGCGAATGCTTGCGGACGGTCGGTGTGTATTTGCGTTGGATCAAATCACCAATCCTCAGAATTTGGGAGTGATTCTGCGTAATGCGGCTTTTTTTGGAGTGGATGGGGTGATTTTGATGAAGAATCGCTCGATCGATATGACGCCCACGGTGACGCGGGTAGCGGTTGGTGCGGCGGAGTTTGTGAAGATTTTTAGGGTGATCAATCTTGCGCGAACGTTGGATTCGCTTAAGAAATTCGGTTATTGGGTTTATGGATTGGATGAACGGGGAGAGAAGACATTGGCGGAAACCAATTTTGATGGTAAAACCGTATTTGTGGTAGGAGCAGAAGGAGAGGGATTGCGTCTTCGAACGAAGAAATTCTGTGATATGTTGGTACGGATTCCCGGCGGGCGTTCCGGTCTGGGGAGTTTGAATGCGGGAGTCGCAACGGCTGTGGCAATGGCCGAGTTTTTTCGAAATAAATAAAGAGTATGAAGAGGAAGGACCATGAACTCTCAAATTTCCGATACGTCACCGGAAATCGAACGGTTAATCATTGAAGGTTACCGGCGTATGTCTCCCCAGCAGAAATTGAAACGGGTGAATGAACTCACCAAAGCGGTTCAGCAGCTTGCCCTTGCCCGAATTCGGGAGCAGTATGGCGAGATGCCGGAACGGGAACAGCAGCTTCGATTGGCATCATTATGGTTGGATCGAGAAACTATGATTAAAGTTTTTAATTGGGATCCATTGGTAAAGGGTTATTAAATATAACTGGACTTGTCGGTCTTCTTCCCAAGGCTTTTAATGAGACTGGGATAGGGCTGCATCAAAATAAAATTACTTAGAAGTCTAAAGATCTTGTTTTTTTCTTCCCTTTCGCATATAGTATTATATGCTTTTTATTAAAGGAGTAATAAATGTTGAGCGACTGCCCAACCACCATATGAGGAGAAAAAATCGATGAAAGCCTTCGAACAAAATCTAAATCGTTTTTTATCACTAAATGGTACTCAATTTGTCATCCCTGTTTACCAAAGAAATTACGATTGGAAAATTCCTGAATGCAAACAGTTATTGGATGATATTATTAATGCCGGTAAAGATACCACTATTAATTTTCATTTTATCGGAAGCATCGTTTTTATCCAGGATGAGAATTTTACTTCAAGTGAAGTAAGAGAATTGACTATCATCGATGGGCAGCAACGAATCACCACTATTACTCTTATTTATATCGCAATTTTCCACTTTGCAAAAAGGATAAAGGATTTAAAACTCGGAAATAGAATCGAAGAAACTTACCTTATAAATAAATTTTTTGAAAAAGAAAAATTAAAATTACGTCCTACTGATAATAATGATAAAGATCTTAAATCACTCATTTATAAAGACGAGGATGTAAAAATTGAAGGTATTTCTCGAGTCATTCAGAATTACAATTACTTGGCAGGAGAAATTAATCAGGAAACCATCGATCAAGTGATAAAAGGTCTGGATAAATTAATGTTTGTGGAAATTTCCCTTGATCGTGATAAAGACAATCCACAGCGGATTTTTGAAAGCCTCAATTCTACAGGCCTTGATTTAAGTCAGGCTGACTTAATTCGAAACTATATTTTAATGGGACTTAAAAAGCAAGAACAAACTATAATTTACGAGAAATTTTGGTTCCCCATTGAAGCCGCATGCAGTGAAGACGGGATTAATCCTAATAAAGTTAACCTATCGGAATTCTTCAAACACATTTTAACCATCGAAACCGGAGTCATACCCATTAAAGATAAAGTATACGAAGCCTTTAAGAAAAAATATCCCAATCCGAATACAGACGAGTTTGAGAAAATACTCTTAAAAATTAAAAATTATTCTGTCTTTTACAATAAACTTACTAACCCGCAAAAAGAGTCGGATAAAGAATTAAGCCAGCAAATCGCGTATATCAATAATCTGAAAATAACCGTTTCTTATCCCTTTTTATTAGAAGTTTACAGGGATTATGGTAAGGGTTTGATCAATAAGCAAACCATTCTGCAAGTATTTGGATTGATCGAATCATTTGTATGGCGCCGTTCGATCCTTGGCTTACCCTCCAATTCACTCGATAAGATATTTTCGGATCTCTATAAAGAAATTGATCAAGCGGATTATGTGAAATCATTACAGAAAACCTTAATCAAAAAGAAAGGCCGGCGGCGCTTTCCCACAGACATTGAAATAATCGACGCTTTGAGAGAAAAAGATGTTTACAGCATGAAACCTGGAATTTGCATGTATTTTCTGAAACGCCTTGAGAATTTTAATAACAATGAACCGGTAAAATTGGATAAACTAACCATTGAACATATATTTCCGCAAAATCCCGATTCCAAGTGGAAATACGAACTAGAAGAAAATGATTTCAAGCAACTCAAAGAGAAATACATCAACTCCATTGCCAATCTTACCCTATCCGGTAACAATGAAGCATTAGGAAACAAGGCTTTTCAAGAAAAAAGAGATATGCCTGAAAAGGGATATAAGGATAGCCGTTTATTCTTGAATAAATATCTCGCTACCCTGGAAACCTGGAATCTAAAGGAACTGGAAAATCGTTTTAACATCATCAAAGAAAGATTTTTACAGATCTGGGATTATCCGAACGTTGCGTTGGAAATGGATGATAAATATGGTGAAATCAACATATTCGAAGCCGAAGATCCGACAGATAGGAAGCTTGAGTATTTCATCTTTTTTGATCAAAAACACCATATGACAAGAGTAAGCGAATGTTTCCAATTTGTTCTTACCTTTTTATTTAAAGAGCAACCGGATATCTTTTTGAATAAAGATTTGCGAGATAAATTGAAGTTGACGGATCAGAAAGACCAACTGCTGAAACCGTTACCATTAAATGAAATTTATTTTATCGAGTCCAATCATTCCAATAAGGCAAAATTTGAACGGATAAAATCGGTATTAACCAAGTTTGGAATCACGGATGAACTGTGGATCAAGTATGCGCCAGAAAAATCGATGGATATAGAAATAGTGGAGTAGATGGAATCGATTTGACGGCCGTGGCAATGGCCGAGTTTTTCAGAAATAAATAAAAGCCAGTAATCGAACACGCGGGCAGACACGCAGGTCTGCCCCTACGGAAAATATAACCCCAATTATTGGCTTTCGTACATGAGAGGATTGACTTTAACGCGCATTGAGGTTAATATTGAACCTTTAAAAGGGTTATTCTCACATGACGTCAACGCGCTATTCGGTTTGCCCCTACAACTGCTGGCCCATTAATTGCGGTATCTCCATTACGTGTGATCACAACGGTAACATTATTGAAATTTCCGGCAATAAATCCCACGATTTCAGCCGCGGGCGTCTGTGTGTGAAAGGTCAATGCTGCGGCGAGATTTTAGAAAATAAGCACCGCCTTCTTTTTCCTCTTCGCAGAGTAGGGGAGAGAGGCGCCAACCAATGGACACGCATCACCTGGGATGACGCGCTCGACACGATCGCCCATAAATTAAAACACAATATCGACGCCGGACATCCGGAAGCCAACGCGGTCTATCACAGTCACGGCAATATCGTGCAACGCATCAACTGGAAAATCCTGACTCCCCGTTTTGCCAATATGACCGGCATGACACTCTGGGACGGTAACTTCCCCTGCTGGTACGATGTGGGCGTGGCCCAGGAACTCACCGGCTACTGGGGATTGCACGACCCGGTAGAAACCGGTCGGCACGCCAACGGAATCATCAATTGGGCCCAGGATCCCTGCGCTTCCATGGCCAACATGGTCCCTTATATCCTCGAAGTCAGAGAACGCGGCGGTATCATCGTTACCATCGATCCGCGCGTGACCCAAACCGCAGCCCTCAGCGATCTGCACATCCGCCCCCGTCTCGGCAGCGATGCCTTCCTGGCTAACGCCATCGCCCATATCCTGATTAAAGAAAATACATTCGATCACCCATTCGTCCAGAATTACGGGTACGGTTTCGATCGATACCGAAAACATATTGAGCAATTTACCCCTTCGCAAGCGGTGAAGGTGTGCGAAAT
The DNA here is from genome assembly GCA_050258455.1 of Candidatus Omnitrophota bacterium. Classification (GTDB taxonomy): domain Bacteria; phylum Acidobacteriota; class Aminicenantia; order UBA2199; family UBA2199; genus JAKAGC01. The sequence goes on from JBLMYT010000071.1 coordinate 97,700, forward strand.
TCCCTTAAACCAAATCGAACGGCTGGCAGAAATCTATGCTACGGTCAAACCGCTGTGTCTGAATTTAACCCGCGGCGCCCTGGGCAAACACTGGAACGGCGTTCAAATGATCCGGGCGATTCTCTGCCTGATTCCGCTATCGGGCAACGTGGGAATCCAAGGCGGCGGCGCCATCTGGGGCGAAGCCCTGGACTGGAACCTCTCCCTCATGGCCAGGGAGCGCCGACCGAAAGGGATTCATTACCCGGAAAATAATTTTAATTCCATCGACCACGCCCTGGAACATCACATGGTGAACACCCTGCTGGTCGTGGGCGGAAATCCCTTAAGCCAATGGCCGAATTTAAACCGCCTGCGCACGCAACTCAACCGATTGGATTTGATCGTGGTGTTTGATTTATTCATGAATCATACGGCCCGCGAGGTGGCGGACATCGTGCTTCCGGCACCGTCATGGCTGGAAGAACTGGGACTTCGCACGTCCAATACCCATATGTACCTGATGGACAAAGTGTTAAACCCACCCGGCGAATGCCGGGAAGCCTCGGATTGGATGAATGCTTTATCCCAAAAATTGGGCGTGAACGATTATTTCCCCTGGCCCGACAAAGAAGCGTGTTTGAATGACTGTCTGGATTCCCCCGCCTGCCGGGGTGCTTCCGTTGAAAAACTCCGACAACTCCCGGAAGGCATCGCCGCCAATCTCCCGGAAGTTCCGTATATGGACTTTGGTTTTAATTCACCCTCCGGAAAATTCGAATTCTTCAGCCAAAAAGCAGAAAAGTTGGGATTGCCGCCATTGCCCATTCACGACGAACCGGTCGAAGGCATCCGCTCGACACCGGAATTGGCACAAAAATACCCGCTTTCTCTGATTTCCGCACGCCGAAATACCCATTTTCATTCGTTTCACGACAGCCACCGGGTCCATCCGACCCTCCAGGCCGTGGAACCGGAACCCCTGTTGTGGATGCATCCGAAAGATGCAAGACGTCGCGGCATCAAAGACGGGGATGTTGCGGAAATGTTCAATGACCGCGGAAGCGCAATCGTGAAGATCGAATTAACCACCGAGGTTTCACCCGGCCACGTGAGCCTGAACGATTGCTGGCCGGAATTAAACATGGTGACCCCGGCCAAAACACCGGTTTCACCGCATGTGACTGCGGCGTTGGGCGTCGGCGGCCAGCCCTCTTATCAAAATACCCTGGTCGAGTTAAAACGATGTCCACCTCTTGAAAACGGTGAAGCCAAGATGGTTAAAACATTTTGGTAATTTGAAAATTTTTTTGAAAATTTTTTTAAAATGGTGTAATATTAACTCTGGGTTTGGGGAATGGAGTAAGTTTTAAACTTACATATGAAACGAGGGGGACATGGATAAACACCTGGTGTTAATCGGTGCGGGGCATATACATTTATATATCATTAAAAATTTGAAATCCTTCACCGATAGGAACGTTAAAGTCACGGTCATTGACGCCAATGAATACTACTATTACCCGGCAATGGGGGCCGGGATGCTCTCCGGAATGTACGGGCCGCAAGAAATACGCATCAATGTGAAATACCTGACCGAATCCAATGGCGGAGAGTTTATCGAGGGGTTCGTCGAAACGATCGATCCGGATAAAGGCGACATCCGCCTGGTAAGCGGGATGAGTTTAAGCTACGATGTGCTCTCCTTCAATATCGGAAGCGAAATCGATACCGGGTCGCTCGATGTATCGTTTTTCAGTATGTTCAAAGTCAAACCCATCCATAAGTTATTCAATGCCCGTTGCAAGATTATGGATCATCTTCGGAAACGGGAGTTGAAAATCGCCGTGATCGGCGGCGGCATCGCCGGCGTGGAAATCGCCAACCATACCAGGCAACTCGCCGATGACCTGAAAGCCGATATGAACATTTCGTTAATTTCGGATAAAGATGTTCTCCACGGCTTTCCTCCCGGTGTACGCCAACAGGTGATGGAACGGATGATGGCTCACGACATTACCTTGAACGAAAACATCACGGTCAAAGAAAATACAAAAAAGGAACTGTTTCTGGACGACGGCCGGATCATTAAATATGATTTGGCCTTTTTGGCAACAGGAACCAAAGCCCCGGATTTGTTTGCCGACTCGGGGCTACCCACGGGCGAAGACCGGGGATTGCTGGTCAACACGTATTTACAGTCCATCCGCTATCCGGAAATATTCGGTGGCGGAGACTGCATCGCGTTTGAATCCAGTCCCCTGATCAAGGTGGGACTCTATGACAACCAGCAAAGACGAATTCTCTTCCATAATCTTTTATCCGCGCTTTTCGGAGAACGCCTTAAGGCGTTCAAACCGAAACAAGATTATGTCAAGTTTCTGGATCTGGCAGACGGAACAGGAATCCTGCACCATAAATATCTTAAACATCTTAAAATGGCGGGGAAATTGGTATTTAAATTGAAACATAAATTCGATAAAGAATTCATGAACCAATACCAATTATGCGATGAATTGGACGATATCGTGGAATGGCATACCGGTAAAACCCTGGGCAAGCAATTCGCGATCAAAGGAAAATAAAAAAAAATAAAAAAAAATTAAACGTTTGAAACTTTTTAATGAAAATATGCATCTAATAGGGTATGAAAACACGAATCAAAAAGGTAACGAACCAGGAGGTACCAATGAGTGATTTTAAACGAGTTTTGAAGAGTAAAAAGATGCTGACCGTGCTGGTCATGGTTGTGGGACTTTTAATGGTAGCCGGTACGGCGCTGTTAAAAGCCGAGAAAAACGTCGAAACGGTAGAGAAGGTCGAAAAGGCCGAGAAACATGTTTCATCCCAACAAGGCTTTCTCGGAATCGCCACCCAATCCTTGACCTCAGAGGATAAGAGAGAAGCCGGCGTGACATTCGGCATTCAGGTCGTCAAAGTCACCAAAGGCGAAGCCGCCGACAAATCAGGAATTAAGAAGTATGACGTCATCCAATACTTCAACGATGAGAAAATCCGAGACCCCGAAGATCTGGTGGAAGCGGTTCGCGCTTGCAAACCCGGTTCTACGGTGAAGGTCAAACTCTTCCGCGATGGGAAAGAAAAAGAAATGAACGTGACTGTCGGAACCTATAAGGAAGAGGACGAAATGGAAGGTGAAGACGAAGATGAACGCAATATGAGTCGTGACCGACGCTCCATGATGAGAGATCGAGACATGATGATGAGGGATCGCGATATGATGGGGCAAGGCATGATGATGGGAGACGGCAGCCCATATCTGGGCGTTAGCCTGCAAGACATGAACAAAGACATGGCGGAATATTTCGGGGTAAAAGAAAACGAAGGCGCCCTGATTCTTTCCGTGGATGAAGACAGCCCGGCCCAGGATGCGGGATTCAAATCCGGCGACGTGATTGTTAAAGTCGACGGCAGAGCCATATCCAAATCCAGGGACGTGGTCCGAGCCATATCCCGAATGGAAAGAGGCGATAAGGTCGATATCGACATCATCCGACATCATAAAAAGATGACCCTGAAAGCGAAACTCGAAAGAAGACGCGGATCGGGAAACTTAAACTTCTTCCGAAGATTCGGCGATAATTTCGAAAACTTCCAAATTCCGTTCATGGGCGCCGACGCGAAAGTGCTTCGTTTCAATTCCGATGAACTGCGAGACCCAGCCATGCAACAACGCATCCGGGAACGGATCAGCCGGGAAATGAAACGGCTCAAACCGGAATTGGAGAAAATGAAGAAAGAGATCAAAAAAGATGTGAAACACATTAAAGTCATTATTAAAAATGACAATGAGATGATTTAAATCTCGTCTCCGACGGCCAGGGAACCCTTTTGAAAAAGGGTTCCCTGGACCCTCCCAAAACGTTTTGGTTTTTGTTTTTTGGTTTTTGTTATTGTTCTTGGTTTTGTTCTTGTTTTATTTTAACAACGATTTGGATTCGTTTGAGTGCGTCACTGCCTGCCTTAAAAAAGTTCAACGCGTAATCCCCCACAAACCCCGGACCCGGTAACCAATAGAAGAGGCCGCCCGTCCGATCCAGGGTCGATCCCACCGGAAGCGCGAATTCATTCATGACCGTTTCCGGGTTTTCCATATCTTCCCTATCTTCGGAAAATTGAACCCGAATCCGCTCCATTTCGTTGATTTCAATGGTGATCACTCCGGTACTGTCCGGATACACCGCTTCGGGTTCCTCAAAAGGTGAATACCCTCTCGTTACCCAAACCGGACCACCATCATCCACAGGAATTCGGGATTGCACGGGAGTGGATTGTAATGTTTGTAATGACGGTATGGCGACGGATTCCGGCACACTGCTGCCGACACCGGTGTTTTGAACCGTGAAATACCGGCTGCCGATCCCATCGGCATTTCCCGCACTATCCACTACAGCCCATTCGATCGTATGCAATCCGTTTTCATAAGACAACGCGTTCAGATAAAAATACCCGACCGGTCCGGCACTGTTCATATAACCGGGAAACATGCCCGAAATGTCTTCTCTGTAAACATTATAACCCGGATGCCCGACATTCACGCCATCGATAATCACCGCAATCGTCGATCCATTGGTTGCGATATCATTCGGTTGCGGGGTTAACGCCCATCCCCAGTTAATATACTCGCTGCCGGAAACAATCCCGCCCTGAACCGGTGTATCGATTGCGCCAAACGGTTTTGACGCATGCGAGTTGTCACATAGGATTGTCTTTACACCCAAATCCGTGCTGTTCCCTTCCGCATCATACGCAATCGCATGAATCCGAAACGTATCACTTAACCCTTGATCCGGCAATCCGTAAGTTAACAGCATGTATCCCCAACCCGCTCGTTCGTTTAACGGGTAAAGGTTGTAAGCCGCAGCCACATCGGGCCGCATGCCTTCGACAAACACCGCATCCCCGATATAGACCAGCGCTTCGCCTTCTCCTGCCACCGGCTCCCGCATGATTTTAACCGATGACACTTGAACATCGTCCAGCGCCCATCCGGTAATCGGAATACTGCTCCGGACCGTTGCATTATCCGTCGGTGTTTCAAAAGCCCCAAACGGAAATTGGCTGCTGCTTCCATAGTTTAGCGTAACGGAAATCGTTTGAGGGGAATTGGAGGCATGCGAATCGGAAATGGAAATCGTTCCGGTGTGAGTTCCGGCTGCTAATCCGGTCGGATTAACTCCAATTTGAAGCGAGGCGTTTCCCGTTCCCGAACTCGGAGTGACCACGATCCAACTCGCAGACGGCGTTGCCGTCCAGGTTAACGTTCCCCCGCTGCCGGTGAGTAGCACCTGTTGGTTTTGAGTCGCGTTTCCGGAAACGGCTCCGAATAACAGCGATGTTTTATTAAGGGAGATGGTGGGCGATTCGCCTCCACCGGGATTTTCCGCAGCCAGATAGAATTGACCGTATCGGCTGGACCATCCGTGAACTTTGGATTCCGTATCCACATAAACGCTGGAATTGAACGACGTGGGTGTCCGTCGCGACGGATCCAGGTACGTATCGCCGCCTTCCACGCCCAGGTAGCGAATATAATCCTGAAACGCCGACCGCATGTAGCTTTGGTATGCGGTTTCATTGGTTTCCGAATAACAGAACCCGGCGGCATTCGCTGCCATGAGTAAATACGGAATTTGCCCTTCGGTTTGTTGGGAGAGGTTCCGGTTCACGTGATAAGGGATCTGCCGGGGAAGGTATTGACCCGAGCCATTGGTCGTGCCGCCGTAAGTGACGGACATCAGCCAGGTGGTCATGCGTCGGATTAAACCCAGAAGCGTGGTGGCATAAGCATTATCCCGGTTTTTAAATACTTCCGTGTAGGCTTTGATAGCCGGTTCGAGGAAATAACAATTATACAGCGGTGCCGACATATTCGATTCCGGCGGGTCGCCATCGATAATATACCCATGGCTGCCGGCATTGGATTCAAGATCGAACACACTGTCCAACACATCTTTAAGCGCCTGCTGAATGGACTTGGTTCCGTATTCGGTCGTTTGAAATGTCGCCGACGGATTGATGCGCCAGTAGGTGACCAGGGTTTCGGTTAACCATCCCTGAATCCGAATTTCATTCGTATTAATATATCCATTGCCATTGAAAGATTCATAAACATATTGACGAAGGCCCTCGATGATTTCATCCACCGCATCTTTTCCTCGTGGGTCGCCGGTTAACAACCAGTACAAGGCGTATCCCTGACACCAGGTATGACTCGGGCGGCCTCCGCCGAAGGTATTGTCCGCGGAGTTATGGGACGGACGCGATTCCCAGTTCTTTTGATAATTGAAGGCATTGCCGTCGGCATTGGTATGATAGATATCGAAATCGATTTCGTGTTTGGCAAACACGCGGGCCGCGTCCAGGAACGGAAGCCGACCCGTGCGTAAGTATTGCAACAGCATTCCGTATACCCAATCGTAATGGTTTCCCGACAGGGGGCCTTCGCTGCCGCCCCATCGCAGGTCGCCGTAATCGTTCCAACTGTTGATATCCTGATAGAGGTGGGACCACAGCGTAATTCCTTGCAGATTGGTCGGATTTTCCACGTCATCCGGGATCACTTTCGCGCGTTGAAGTTTTTCGAAGCGGTCCAGGTCGCTTTGGAGGGACGATGACGCGCCGGATATCGGCAGTGAAATTTGACCAAAGGCACCGGTTGACGCGTAATAGGACGGTGTAGCCACAGCCAGCGGATGAGGGGCGGAGTACCCACTGGCCAGAACTCCGGATGCATTGTATCGGGACTCGAGTTTCGTTGCGCTTCCGGAAGCGCTCACATCGAGTTCCCAGGTTTTTTCCACGCCCTGACCAAAGACATACGTTCCGCCGGAAGAGAGGAGCGACGTATTAAAACTGGCGCTCGTGAGCGTGATGCTTTGGCCCTGGGAAGAGTACCAGCCGAAGGCATTGTTATTTTTGAAAGTAAAGAGAGCCCTGACATTGCTTTTATTTTTAAAGAAGATCAGTCGAGCTTTGAAACCGATGAGGGAATTTCCCAGCATTGAACTGCCGTTGTACCATTTGCCGTCCACGCGGACAATGGTTTTGAGTGGACCGGATTCTTCGATGGACCAGCCTCCCGAATCCGGAACCGCGCGGTAGGTGGTTCCGCCTGAGGTCACTTGAAAATAAGTCGATCCGATAGCCAGTTCGCTTTTATTGAAATTAAACGTGGTGGAACCTGTATTGACTTCGAGCGTGGCGGATTGGTTATTAACGGAAATCCCCGTGACCGAGGAAGCAGTCGAGCCGGTTTGGAGGCTCAGGGAAACCGAGGAAGACGCCGGCAGGTTGATTTGGAAATCAAAGAGGAGCCAGCGGATGCTGCCATCGGGCCAGGTGGCCAGTGTGCGGCGTTGGGTGGGGATTTCAGTGCTGTCTTGAAGAAGTTTCACCTTGCTGGAATCGGTGAGTATGCCCTGGGCGAATGGGATACCGGACGTAATCGGTTCTGCGGTTTTGGAAGAAGCTTCGCGGTTGGTTACGGATAGAGAGACTGTGGTGCTTTGAAGCGTGGTAAACAGAAACCCCAAAAACAAAAGTATGAAAACCATCTTATTCTTTATCATATGAACCGTCCTTTAATTTTATAAGTAGAATATTATAGCAAATTAAAAAAAAATTTATGATATACTTAAAAAACAAATAAAAAACAAAAAGAAAAAACGAAGAAAAAACAAAGAAAAAACAAAAAACAAAAAGTTTTGGGAGGTGTCGGAACCCTTTTTCAAAAGGGTTCTGACTTCAACGGAGCATGAAGACGTTATTTCCGCTTATTCCGTCCGGGGTATTTGAAACCTATTGGCGGTTTGCGTATGAGAGGCAGGAGATTTTTTTCAAGCGCGTCAATCGTGAGGATCCGCCGTGGACCGAGGATCCAATTTTAAGAGAGTACAAATTCACCAATGCGTATCGGGCGTCGGACCGGGTGAGTCAGTATCTGATTCGGAACGTGATATACACCGGGGATCAAGCGCCCGAAGAGGTATTTTTTCGAATTCTTTTATTTAAGATATTCAACCGTATTCGAACCTGGGAATTATTGAAGGCAGAATTGGGAGAGATCACGTTTTCCGGGTACGGGTTTGAAACCTATGATCGGATTTTGTCGCGATTGATCGAAGAGGGAACCCCGATATATTCGGCGGCGTATATGATGCCCTCTGCGGGAGTTTTTGGGTATGAGAAGAAGCATCGCAATCATTTGGCGTTGATTGAGCGGATGATGGCGGACCGGGTGCCTGGGCGGTTGGTGAAAGCCAAGACAATGCAAGAGGCGTTTGAGTTGATTCGATCGTATCCCACGTTGGGGGATTTTTTGGCGTATCAGTATTTGATCGATATCAATTACAGTGAGATCACGAATTTTGATGAGATGGCGTTTATTGTACCGGGGCCGGGTGCGCGGGATGGGATCAAGAAGTGTTTTCAGAGTCTTGGGGGGTTGAGTGAAGCGGAGGCGATACGGTTCGTGGCAGAGAAGCAGGGGGAGATATTTGCCGGGTTGGGGTTGAAATTTCGGGATTTATGGGGGCGGCCGTTGCAGTTGATTGATTGTCAGAATTTATTTTGTGAAGTGGATAAGTATTTGAGGATGGCGAATCCGGAGGTGAATGGGATATCCGGGCGGGTTCGGATCAAGCAGAAGTATAAAGCGAATGCGTCGCCGATTGATTATTTTTATCCGCCGAAATGGGGGATTAATCAGAGGATTAGCAGGCATTGAAGGATGTTGTAGGGGCGGATCGCGATCCGCCCTAAGTTGAATTTGAGATGATGGGGGCGATTCGCGAATCGCCCCTATGAAAGGCTCTTACCCCCTGTAGGGGCAGACCCGCGTGTCTGCCCGAGTATGTGTCTGCCCGCGTGTGCTTCAGGATTAAATCGGGCGCACACATGGGTGCGCCCCTACAAAAGATTTAACCTTAACCCCAATTGAATATTTATTTTCAATTATTTTCAATTCTTTCCAATCGTTTCATCAAATCGGCGATGCGGTTTTCAAGATTGGAGATGGTCTTCTTATATTCCTGTTGTTGGTCGGCTATTGTTTGTTGTTGCGCCTGAACTACTTTGGTTAACACTGCGGTAATATCCATGGGGCTTAATCCTTTCCTGTCGGCAGTTGCCAGTAAGGCAGGGACATCTTCGGCGATGAAACCCACGTGTTGATCGCTTTTATCGACTTTATAGTTAAATCGCACCGGATTGAGTTTCTTCAATGCATCCAGAGCTTCGACGCTTGAAAGTTCCCGGATATTTTCCTTTAGACTTCGGCTGGAAGCATTGGTCCAAACTCCTCCTGCGGAGCAATAAGCGCCACTTGCCATATGAAGCGGGTAAGCGGGATTGGTACCGACGCCTAAACTGCCGTTTACCGTAAGTATCGCATTATCAAATTCCCCGTATATCAAGGGAGAAAACGTGTCTGAGTTCGCGATGTAAAGTTTGTTGGATCCGGACTCATTAAACCCTGCCGTATACCCCAGGAAAATATTTTTCGAGCCCCCTGTGTTATTATATCCGGATTGATATCCGAGGAACATGTTACCCTGTCCCATGGTGTTTTGATAACCGGCCTTATATCCAAGGTAAATATTAAACTCTCCTGTAGTGTTGGCATTTCCTGCGTCATTTCCGAGAAAAGTGTTCCATGAACCTGTTGTGTTGGAGTAACCGGTATAATACCCCATGAACATATTGTTTGCCCCAGTGGTGTTTGAGTATCCGGCCTTATATCCGAGAAAGGTATTGAATTCACCCGTTGTATTAGCGTTTCCGGAATCATTTCCAAGGAAGATATTCCATGAACCCGTGGTATTGGAGAGGCCGGAATAATTCCCAAGAAACATATTGTTTGCCCCGGAAATATTACCATATCCGGCTTTATACCCGAGGAAAATATTCCAGTCTCCGGCTGTAGTTGAATATCCCGCATAGTTTCCGATAAATATATTCCAATAATAGGTTTGATTGGAATAGCCGGCATAATGTCCAAGAAACAGGTTTTCTTTCCCGGTGGTGTTTTGGTAGCCGGCTTTATATCCGTGGAAGATATTCCAGTCTCCACCCGTATTGGAATATCCTGCATAATTCCCGATGAACATATTCCAGTAGGGAGTTGTATTGGAATAACCGGCATAATTCCCAAGAAACAGGTTTTCTTTTCCTGTGGTGTTCCGGGAACCGGCATTGTATCCGAGGAAGAGGTTCAAATCCCCGGTGGTATTGGAGTGCCCTGCATAATTCCCGAGAAAAGTATTCCAGGAACCTGATGTATTGTAAAATCCGGCCACATATCCGAGGTAGGTGTTATCGCTCCCAGTACTGTTCACGCATCCTGCATAATTTCCGAGGAATGAATTACGGTTTCCTATAGTGTTGTAATATCCGGCCCAATGTCCGAGGAACGTATTGTGCATCCCTGTAGTGTTCAAGTATCCGGCTGCATATCCGAAGAAACTGTTCGCCGACGCTGTGGTGTTGCTGTATCCCGAAGCATCCCCGAGAAAAGAATTGTAGTTGCCGGTTGTATTCCAATAGCCCGCAGTTGCCCCAATAAACGTGTTGCAGGCCCCGGTGGTATTATGAGCTCCGGCATATCTCCCGTAGAAAGTATTCGAGTTGTATTCCGAACCTTTAACAATACCTGTATCCGGGGAATTTGGGGCAGGGGGCTGTGAGCCGGAATGGCTCCCTATACCTTCTTTGACTTCGGATTTGACATCTTCCATGGCTTTACTAATGACCTCTTCACTCACTCCGTACTCTTTTAATTTTTCGCCGAGTTTTTGTTCAAGCCCAACTGCCTCCTCAACCCTAAAAAGTCTACCCTTTGACCATTGACCGATGCTGTTACCATTCGAATCCATGGCCATGACAAACCACGTATACATGCCCCCGGCTTCCAGGCTTTTATCCGATGATAACGTCCACGAGAGTGCCCGACCCGGAATATCGATCGTCACCACGGGCGATATTTTCGCCGCTATTTCCTCGTAAGGTGTCACCTGGGCATCGTTCACCTTAAAAATGGCTAACCGGTAAGCCGCGGCCCGATTGACCGCCGACCAACTGAATGTCGGGCAATTCTGCCAAACGATGATCGCTTCAGCCTCGCTTCCCGGTGAGACCGCTACCGGCTCGTCCCCCCGAATGTCCAACCCTCCCAGTAAACACACAAGTACCAATGTTAAAGTAAAAATATTCTTTTTCATTTTTTTCCCCCTTATTTAATAATGTTACACGTTAATGGTAATATAAGACTAAAAAAATTCCAACTTTTTTTTACTTTTTGTCAAAAAATCGGGCGCAACCCCGGTGATCTCTTCTGAATGTTGCAGGGGCGGATCGCGATCCGCCCTAAGTTGAGTTTGAGATGATGAGGGCGATTCGCGAATCGCCCCTACGGAAAAGCGCTTACCCCTGTAGGGGCAGACCTGCGTGTCTGCCCGTGTACGTACGTGTCCCCATATTTTGTTTCCGAAACATTTATGATATACTACTCCGATGACAGGAGATACGATGAAAAAATGGTTTAACGATATCGGTGTTTGTGTACCCGAACAACATTATATGGTGGATATATCCACTAAAACTCGACGCATTGTTAATATGATCGAACGGGGTGATTATTTTGTGATTAGCCGCCCCCGCCAGTACGGGAAAACCACAACCATCTATATGTTAAACAAATTTCTCAAAACAACCGATGACTATTTCCCGATTAAAATAAGCTTTGAAGGTATCGGCCAGGAAGGGTTCGTCAATGCGGCGGTATTCATCGAAGAATTCTTCTCCCTGCTCAAGGGAGCATTTGTAACGTCTGGCAATGAGAATTTAGTAAAATTTATAGACTCCGAGCCTATCCCGGATCGCTTCAGTAAATTGGATTTATGGATCAGTGAACTGGTCAGAAAAACTGAGAAGAAGATTGTACTTATGATCGATGAAGTGGATAAAAGCAGTAATAACCAATTGTTCCTGGATTTTCTGGGAATGCTGCGCAATAAATACTTGAAACGCATCGAAGAAAGGGCGCTTACCTTTCACAGTGTCATATTGGCTGGGCTTTATGACATAAAGAGCCTTAAACTCAAACTCAGACCGGAAGCCGAAACCAAATATAACAGTCCCTGGAATATCGCTGTTGATTTTAATGTGGACATGAGTTTTAGTGCTCCCGAAATTACCACTATGCTGGAAGAATATGTCAAAGAGACCGGTGTTGAAATGAATACCGACGCTGTAGCAAAAGAGCTGCATTACTACACGTCCGGTTACCCGTTCTTAGTCAGTAAAGTTTGCAAAATCATCGATGAAGAAATCATTCCGGATGAAAACCGCAAGAAATGGCTACATGATGATATCGAGCGGGCCATCGTTCGCTTGTTGAATACTCCGAATACCAATTTTGATAATGTCATCAAGAATTTAGAGAACGAGAAAGAGTTATACGACCTCGTTGAAAAGATTGTCCTTGATGGGGTGAATATCGAATATAACTTCTATAGTCCTGTGATCAGTATGGGCGTGATGCATGGGATATTCAAACAAGGGGGACCTTCGGTCGCTATCCACAATCGAATATATCGAGAACTGATTTATAATTACATGACCACCAATTTCCGGTTGAAGGTTCTCCTTCAAACCAATGCGAGTAAATACAATTTTCAAGATTATTTTATCACTAAAGATGGCAGCCTGGACTTTAAAACCGTATTACTTAAATTCCAGGAATTCATGAAGAAAGAGTTCAGTAAGAAAGATCAGGAATTTATGGAACGCAACGGCCGGCTCGTTTTTCTTGCCTTTATTAAACCCATCATTAACGGTCAAGGGTATGATTTTAAAGAAGTTCAGGTATCGGAAGAGAAACGGTTGGATGTGATCGTCACCTTTCAACGACAGAAGTTTGTGGTGGAATTAAAAGTGTGGCGCGGAAAGGAAGCGCACATGCGGGGGATCAAACAATTAGCCGATTATCTGGACGTACTCAGTCTCAAGCAAGGGTATCTGGTCATCTTTGATTTTACCCGGAAAGGAAAGAAAGAATTCAAGCATGAGACGATTTCGGTAAACGAAAAAGAAATCGTTGCTGTCTGGGTTTAATCAGGGGGGGGCGTCGCGAATCGCCCCTACGGAAGGTGATTCCATAGGTTCTCATCCCCTGTAGGGGCAGACCCGCGTGTCTGCCCGCGTGTGCTTCAGGATTAAATCGGGCGCACACATGGGTGCGCCCCTACGAAAGGTGATCCCATAGGTTCTCACCCCCTGTAGGGGCAGACCCGCGTGTCTGCCCGGGTATGCATCTGCCCGCGTGTTCAATGTGGTTTTCGTGTTAGGGACAGAATATAAATTGCTGCTGATTGAATACGGTTGAAATTTCCTTTTATTTATGGTAACTTATAAATGATGAGGTATCGTAATGATAATTGAAATTGAGCAAGAAGAAGACGGGCGGTGGATTGCTGAAATACCTATATTGCCCGGGGTAATGGCTTATGGCCGAACCCGGGAAGAAGCGATTAACAAAGTTAAAGTTTTAGCATTGCGTGTTTTGGCTGACCGTCTGGATAATGGCGAGGATATTCCCGAGATTCGAAACGTTTTTGCGGTAGCTGCATGAGTCAATGGCCCTCGATCAAGGCTCGCCTGGTGTTGAATGCATTATTACGAATTGGTTGGAATATAAAACGTCAATCAGGCACTTCGCATCGTGTATTGGCACGTAAAGATTGGAAAGATTTTGTTTTTGCCTTCCATGATGGCGAAGAGATTGGGCCGCGGATGCTTGCTCGTATTGCCAAATATACGGGGCTTACTCCAAAAGATCTTTAATATCATACCCCTGTAGGGGCAGACCCGCGTGTCTGCCCGGGTATGTGTCTGCCCCAAAAGAAAAAAATTTTGGTAATCCAAAACCCTTGACAATCATTCTCAGATAAAATATATTAAAACGGGATGGCGTTTCAAACGATGGAAAAATAGCACAATGGAGAACTGTTACCCTTAATTTGAAATTACGGTGCGTTTATCGCAACGGCATTCCCACAATCGGGATCTAACAAACCGGGAGAAAACCAATTACTTTGAGAAAGTAATAATATATAAGGAGGAACACAACAAATGAATGGAAAGTTCAATCTTCAAGTACCCCTGGACGCTTCCGGGGTTGAGGGGTTTGACCCGAACCAACCGGTGAAAGTCGTGGTCAAGGATCAGGATGGGAAAACCTATTCCCAGACTGTGAAATTATCGAAAGATGGCAAAGGCGAGGCGAAATTCGAGCTTGACAAAGCGCCCGGATCCCTTCAAGTCCTGGCCGGTCCCCCCGATGCATCCGATCAGGAAATGGAAGGACTGCAAACACTGAGCGTCACTCTTTCCCCACGTTTATGGGCAGGAAAGAACGAGTTTAAAGCTACTCCCATTCGGATCCCCTCTTACTACTGGCATTGGTGGCCGATCTGGTGCCGATGGTTTACCATCCGGGGCCGCGTGCTGTGTGCAAACGGAAATCCCGTTCCCGGCGCTACCGTTTGCGCCTACGATATGGATTGGTGGTGGTGGTGGTCGAGTCGCCAGGAAGTGGGCTGCGCGGTGACCGATCAAAACGGAACCTTTGAAATTAAGTTCCGGTGGTGCTGCGGCTGGTGGCCCTGGTGGTGGTGGCGATCCCGCTTATGGAACCTCGATCCCCAAATGATCGATCGGCTGTTACCCCTGATTCATCGCGTGCCCGGCCTGGAAAATATCCCCACACCCGGACCAAGACCCGATCTGGCCGCCTTTGAAAACATATTGAAAGAAGATGTGGCCGGAATCAAAATTCCTGCCATCGGTTCCCTCAATCGCCTTAATATCGTACCGCCACGGCTGCCCGAATCCAACACCATGGCCCTCGATGCGTCCGGAGCCAATATCCCGGTTCCCCCCGATCTGCAACCCCGTCCTGAAATGATCGGACCGATTAATTTCCGCGGCCCGATCAACCCGGATGTTTTACCTACCCTCCAGGAGCGCCTCCTCAAGAAACTCCCTGCGTCGGCTGAAATGGCAAGACTTCGGATATGGCCCTGGTATCCCTGGTTTCCCTGGCGAGATTGCGCGCCGGATATTATCTTTCGCGTCACGCAACCGTGCGGCGAATCCTTGCCCCGAGTCATCGTCGACGAAGGCCTCCTCGATGTGCGGTGGGACATTCCGACCCTCTTGAACATCACGCTGTTTGCCGATAAAGACGCCTGCTGCATCGATCATCCCCCGGATCCTGCCGGAAATTGCCTGAATATTACCTTTGCCTGCGATGATTCGGTCACCACCATCGGTGGAAATTTAGGCGCCCCTGCTTCGCCGATCGGCTATGTCAACCCCGGTTTGCATTCGGTTGCCGGTGATCGCCCGTATGCCGGCGTTATACCGATTCATGGCGACTTCGGAGCCACAGCCGATGCCGATTATTACGAATTTGAATGGTTTAACTCCGCAACGTCTCTCTGGGAACCGTTACCCGCCGGCTCCATATCGGGGTTCAACCGCTTGTATTTCGGCCCGCAACTCCCGGCACAGGTCGGACCCAGCCATATCTATTCGGCCCCATTTCCCGTGGAGTTTATCGATGGCAAAAATGTGATCAAAACCCGTCACTATTTCGAAACCCTCAACTCCTTTAATGAAGGCCTCACTCATTTTTGGATGACCGGCAGGGACATGCTGATCAACTGGTATACCCAGAATTATTTTGAAAATGGAACGTACCGACTGCGGGTGAAAACCTACAAACTCGTGGGTGGGCATTTGCAGAACGCGACCGTTTTACCCCAATGCGGGTTAAACACGGATAACGCCCTGGTTCTCACCGTCGATAATCGAGTCGAAACCGCCGGGCCCACGGATTTGAATGGGCATAAATGCGGAGCCGGAACCGTTCACCAGTGTACCTCCGAACCCGAAGCTCACTTCCTGTCCGTTAAAATTATTCGGGAAGGGGTTGGGCATGATATCACCCCGTGTTCGAATTTCAAAATCACCGACACCGACGTGCTTCAGATCGACTTTGTCGCCCATGATCCGGCGGGTCATCTTTCCTATTACACGTTGAATGCCACATACGGCGAAGATCTGAGCCGGAATCTCCTGACCCTTGGCGGAGTATTGACACCCAGTCCCATACCGCCCGTGTGGGCGCCGGCTGCTGCTCAGGTTGGGCCGGGTTATGATAGTGCGCTTGGTCAGGGTGCCATGTCCCCGGTTTGGAATGGCGGCGCGATCCGTTTGACCGTTAATGCCAAGCTTGCGTTCCCGGAAACTTGCTGTTACCAGTTGGAATTATGGTCGCACAAGCGAACCATTGTCAACTGCGACCACAGTTTGTGGGGTCACACCAATACCAGTGAATACAGTTTCCTGATCGAAGTATAAAACGTATAAACCGTATAAAAATCGTGCCGGGTCTGACGTTCTTTCGGACGGTGGGCCCGGAATGGGGTCGCGTCTCAACATTTGACATTCAGCATGCTATGTGGTTATTTAAATAAATATAGCCATACTTCCCGAATACCTTATGTCAAATGTTGAGACGCGACCCCCAACTTTTTTCAGGAGTTAAAGGGATGCCCAACTTTTATAAACTAATCATAGGCGTATTGTGCGTGTGGCGTATTACCCATTTGTTTCAGGCTGAAGACGGACCCTGGGATGTTTTTGTTCGTTTTCGACGCCTGGTGGGCGACGGATTCTGGGGGAAATTACTGGATTGCTTTTATTGTCTCAGCATGTGGACCTCGGCACCGTTTGCTTATATTTTGGGGCAGGGATGGCAAGAGCAGCTTCTGTTGTGGCCCGCGTTATCCGGTGGCGCCATTTTGCTTGAACGGTTCACTGACCGAAGCGACGTGCATCCCGCCTCTTATTTTGAAGATGAGAACATGGAGGATGAACATGGCATGTTGCGGTAATCGAAGACAGGAAGTTGCCGGGATCGGTTCGCTGACCCGAACGCCCAATTTTGGAGAAAGGAATGCTGCGCAACCGATGCGGAAGCGATATACCGAGGCGTTTTTTGAATATATCGGAACAACAGCAATGACGGTTATTGGTTCTCAGACCGGTAACCGGTACCGATTTGAGCGGACCGGTCATATCGTGAAGGTTGATCTCAGGGATCGTCTCTCGTTGGCTGCCGTACCGAATCTGCGGGAGAGAAAACCGTGAACGCACCCCGTTTGGGGTCGCGTCTCAACATTATACATTATTCCCGATAATCGGGGCTGGTGATTGCTCATTTCGGTAGGGGCGATTCGCGAATCGCCCTCTCAATATAAAAAACCGAAAAAATCGATTGAAGAGGAGATTCTTTGCACAAAGTCACATAGTAACGCACCGCCCCCGATCCCCCAAAATAAAACTTTTCCCAAACTCTATCCTTGACAATTCAATCCGTTTTTTTTAAAATCCAAATTATCTTACCTTGGAGAGAAAAGATGGGAACGGTTAACAATCGATACGCCTCAATGAATCAACTTTACGTGGTTCTATTGATATCAATTATAACAAACCAAATAAAACAAAATAAAAAAAGGGAGGGAAACAATCATGAAGTATGTCAGACAAATCTTTGTATTCACGTTTATTCTAACAATCGTGAGCCTGGGAACGGGTTATCATTTCCCGGTTACAAAACCAAATCCGAATACCAATGGTTTTGAAGGCACGGGTGTGTTCAAGGAAACCGTTTTTTATCGCGTCTATTTTGACACGTTGGAAACGGCTCACAAAATCGTTATGTCAATGGAGGCAATTGAATCCAAATACGAAACCGGTTACGTGATCGTGGCTGTGAGAAACAGCGATGAATATACGCAATTGGTCAAGATGAGGTTGAAATTAGAAAAAATCGCCAACCCCCTCACCGAAAAAATCGAAGCAATAAAGAAAGCAATGTTGGTTCAAGAGGCTGGAATACCGGCTTACCCATGCTACCGAACAGTGGAAGAGACATTCGCAACCGCAGACTCGATCGCAACTGCCTTTCCCGGCCTTGCCACCTGGACCGATGAAGGCAATTCCTGGGAAAAAACCAATGGCCTGGGCGGCTATGACATGAAGGTTTTAAAACTCACCAATAACGCCATACCGGGCCCCAAACCGAAATTATTCTTAACCGGCGCCATCCACGCCCGTGAATACGCCACCGCCGAAATCGCTACCCGATTCGCCGAATACCTGGTCAATAACTACGGCGTTGACCCCGATGTGACCTGGATCCTGGATTATCATGAAATCCATATCATGCTGCATGCAAACCCGGATGGCCGCAAAATGGCAGAAACAGGCCTGTTATGGAGAAAGAATACAAACCAAAACTATTGCAGCCCCACCAGCAGCTCCCGCGGCGCAGACCTCAACCGAAACTTCGATTTTAAATGGAACTGTTGCGGCGGCTCAAGCGGCCTCGAATGCGATGACACCTACCGCGGTCCTCTCCCGGCTTCGGAACCGGAAACCCAGGCCATTCAAAATTACATCTTTGCCCAATACCCCGATCAACGTGGCCCCAACGATACAGACCCCGCACCAACGGATACCACCGGGCTTTATATCGACCTCCACAGCCATGGACGCCTTGTTCTATGGCCCTGGGGCTGGACCGCCACCCCATCCCCCAACGCCACCCCATTCCAAACCCTGGGACGCAAATTCGCTTACTTCAATAGCCATACCCCCGAGCAATCCTATGGCCTCTATTCCACCGACGGAACAACAACGGATTTCGGCTACGGGGACCTGGGCATCGCCGCTTATACCTTTGAAATGGGCACCACCTTCTTTCAAGACTGTTCCTATTTTGAAAACACGCTCGTCCCCGCCAATATGCCCGCCCTCTTGTATGCCGCCAAAGTCGTCCGTACCCCGTACCTGACTCCCGCGGGACCCGATAGCCTCAATTTGACACTCAACTTCGGTTCAGCACCCTATAATGCCGTTCCCGCCGGAACCGCCGTGAACCTAACCGCTTCAATCAATGATACCCGATACAATAATACCAATGGAACCGAACCCGTCCAAAACATTGCCGCGGCAGAATACTACATCGATACCCCACCGTGGGTCACGTCCCCCACACCGGTGGCTTATTCCATGTTGCCATCCGATGGAAATTTCAACTCTTCGATCGAATCGGTGCAAACAAGCATCGATACCACCGGATGGAGTGAAGGAAGACATTTGGTCTTTGTCCGAGGACGCGACGCCAATGGGAACTGGGGCGCTTTCAGTGCGAAATTCCTCTACATCAACAACACGCCCGACTCCACCCCGCCCACACCCAACCCAATGACATGGGCCGTCGTTCCTACTGCCACAGGCCCGAATTCCATATCAATGACCGCAACCACGGCTTCGGATCCGAGCGGAGTGGAGTATTACTTTGAATGCCTGACCACCGGCGGCCACCCCAGCGGCTGGCAAACCAGTCCCACTTATGTCGACACCGGACTGCTCCCGCAAACGTCTTACACCTACCGGGTAAAAGCCCGCGATAAATCCTTTTATCAAAACGAAACAAGTCCCTCAACTCAGCAATCCGCCACGACCCCGGCGCTCCCGCAATGGACCCAACTCACCTACGATGATTTTGAATCGGGATGGGGGAATTATACAGACGGCGGTGCCGATTGCGAATTATATTCCGGGAGCACCTATGCCCATCAGGGAACCAAATCGGCCGATATTCAGGATAACAGCGGGGTGTCATCGTCCTTTTACTATACAAATGGGGTGAATGTGGCAACCCCGGGATACTCGGAAATTAAAGTCGAATTCTGGTTTAAAGCGATCAGCATGGAAACCGGAGAAAACTTCTGGGTCCAATATTATGATGGGGCCGCATGGCGGACTGTGGCAAATTTTGTCAGTGGAACCGATTTTGTCAATGGAACATATTACAATAAAGTCGTGTATATCAATAAAGCGAATTACGCGTTCCCGACCAACATGAAAATCCGGTTTATGTGCGACGCCAGCGATAACAACGACGATGTTTACATTGATGAAATAAGGGTTTCGGCCCGGCTGTAGTTTCTAACCTTTCTCGGAGCCCTGGCGCTGGTCACTTAATGCGCAAAAAGTTTGGGGGCGCATCGCCGATGCGCCCCTTGAGGTTGACCGGAAATAAGGGCGATTCGCGAATCGCCCTCTCTAGATAAAGACACGAAACATCGAATGAAGAAGATTCTTCCCGCTCGTCCCTACCACCTTTGAATTCATTGTCGATGATTTTTCACTATGCTATAATGATATCGGTGAAACGACAATGAATATGAAAAAATTACCGATCGGTGTCTCGGATTTTAAAGATGTGGTCACAGGGAATTATTACTATGTGGATAAATCCCTTTTTATCAAAGACGTCATCGATAGCGGAGATACCATATTACTTATTCCTCGCCCAAGGCGCTTTGGGAAAACCCTCAATATCTCCATGCTGGCTTATTTTTACGACTGCTGTCCGGTTGGGTTTCATCCGAAGACCGAACCCCCGATTCAGCAAACACAAAATTCATCAACCGGTCCCTATCGTTATTTATTCGATTCCCTGGCCATATCCAAAGCGGGCGCGGAGTACCTGGAGAAAATGGGGAAATATCCGGTTATTTTTTTAACGTTCAAAAACATCAAAGAAAAAAACTGGAACACATGCTGGAGTAAGATCAAGGAGCTTATTCAGGAAGAATATTCCAGGCATGATTATCTCCTGGAAGACCCCGGAATGAAGCCCCACGAAAAAGATTACTTCAAAAAGATTATTTCATTGGAAGGGGATGAAGGAAACTATGAAAACAGTCTGAGAAACCTGCTGATTTTCTTAACCCGTTATTACAATCAACGGGCCGTTATTTTGATCGATGAGTATGATGCACCGGTTCATGCCGGTATGGGCAAATATTATGACGAGATCATCAATTTCATGCGCAATTTTCTGGGTGGAGGATTGAAAGATACCGACCCCTATTTAGAAAAAGGTATTGTAACCGGAATTATGCGAATCGCCAAAGAATCGATCTTCTCCGGATTTAATAACGCTGGCGTATATACGCTGTTGTCTTCAAAGTTTAGCGACCATTTTGGATTCACCGAAAAAGAAGTCGAAAAAATGCTCCGTGATTTTCAGGTTTCCGATATGCTTGAAAAGGTACAGTTGTGGTATAACGGATATCGTTTCGGTAAGAACGTTATTTACAATCCCTGGTCAATTATCAATTTCCTCAACGACGAGGACAAAGAATTCATTCCTTATTGGGTCAATACATCCGATAATGAGATCGTGGAATCGCTTTTATCCAATTGGGGAATCGAACTCAAGAAAGAGTTGGAACAACTCATTCGCGGTGAATCGATCGAGAAACCGATCGAAGAAAATATTATCCTGAAAGATTTGGCCTGTCGGGATGATTTATTATGGAGTTTCCTCTTGATGGGGGGGTATCTGAAACAAACCGCCAAAAGAAGAGACGAAGGTTCGGAAAAAACCTACTATACCTTATCCATTCCCAATAAAGAAGTCCGGTCAACGTATACCGGGATCATCGATCGTTATTTTTCCACCAAAATCAAGAATGAGAAAATGGAATTCATGCTCAAGGCATTAATCGATGGCGATATCAAACTCTTCGAAGAGTTGCTGAAGGACATTGTGAGCAAGATATTTAGTTACCATGATTTCGGTGGGGAACCGGAGAAGGTATACCATGCATTGGTTATGGGACTCTTGATTTGGATCACCAATACGCATGAAGTGAAATCCAATCGGGAATCCGGTTTCGGCAGGTATGATATCATGATTATTCCCAAGGATGTTTCCAAAGTCGGGTATGTGATTGAATTCAAAACCGTGGGTAAAGATGACAATGAATCGGTGAAATCAGCCCTGGACGCTGCACACAAGCAGATTAAAGAGAAGAAATACGAAACGGAATTAATTGAAAGGGGAATTAAACACATCAAAAAGTTGGGGATTGCTTTTTTGGGCAAAGAAGTATTTGTAAAGTCATTTTAGGAATGTATGGGAGCGCATCCGCGGATGCGCCCTTGATCTCGGCAGGAGATACCGGGCGGTTCGCGAACCGCCCCTACGGAAAGTGACCCTTAAATCGGGCGCACACATAGGTGCGCCCTTACGGAAAGTGACCTTTAGGTTCTTCCCCCTGTAGGGGCAGATCTATGTATCTGCCCCAAGCTACCGGGGCAGACCTGCGTGTCTGCCCGTGTACGTGTCCCCATATTTTGTTCACACGAACTTCTTGCGGAATGAAAAAATTTTCTTCCTGACCCATACGAACCTCTTGCGGAACCAAAAAATTTGCTTCCTGCCCCATACGAACTTCTTGCGCAATGAAAAAATTTGCTTCCGGCCCCAGACGAACCTCTTGCGCAATGAAAAAATTTGCTTCCGGCCTCAGACGAACCTCTTGCGGAACCAAAAAATTTGCTTCCGGCCCCAGATGAATCTCTTACGGAACCAAAAAATTTGCTTCCGGCCCCATACGAACCTCTTGCGCAATGAAAAAATTTGCTTCCGGCCTCAGATGAACTTCTTGCGGAACCAAAAAATTTGCTTCCGGAACGAAACGTTTCCGTTCCGGTGCGAGCAGAACCGATTGCGGTGGCTGATGAACGCATCGCCGAAGGAACAGATATCGCCTTCGAATGATTGATTTTAATCCTTTTCTGTATTACAATACAGATTTGACAGTGTTGCGTTTTTTACATTCAAAACCGTATAAATTTCATGAGGAGTAGCGATGATTTTGGATTTGCCGACCCTGGAGCGGTGGTTATGGGATTCTGCCGACATTCTTCGGGGCAGTACCGACAGCAGTGATTTTAAGAACTATATATTCGGTCTTCTTTTTCTCAAGCGGGCCAATGATGTGTTTGATGAAGAGGTGGAGAGCCTCATGGATAAACGTGGGCTTTCGCGGCTCGAGGTGGAAGCGGACCGGGATTATCATTCCTTTTATGTTCCGGTCAATGCACGGTGGAAAACCATTACAGGGATTACGGAAAGTATCGGGCAAGCGATCGATCAGGCGTTTGCGGCGATTGAGGATGAGAACCAGGCGTTGGACATTGAAGGTGTGTTGTCAGCGGTTCATTTTGGGAACAAGGAAGTATTGACTGATGCGGTGTTGCAGCGGTTGTTGATGCATTTTAACAAGTATTCGTTGAAAACCAAAGATCTGTTTACTCCGGATTTATTGGGAACGGCTTATGAATATTTGATTAAGATGTTTGCCGATGATGCGGGAAAGAAAGGGGGGGAGTTTTACACGCCCAAAGGGGTGGTGGAATTGATTGTGCGATTGATCAAGCCTGAAGCGGGGAATAAGGTGCATGATCCTGCGTGTGGGTCGGGTGGGATGTTGATTGAAGCGGCGCGTTATATTGACCAACATTTTGAGAGACGTGACGGTCATATTAATGTCAGTCTTTTTGGGCAGGAGAAGAATCTCAGTACGTGGGCCATTTGTAAGATTAATATGATTTTTCACAATCTTTCCGATGCGGTGATTTTGAAAGGGGACACGTTGGATAATCCGAGGCATTTGACGGAGCAGGGGGAGTTGAAGCTGTTTGATCGGGTGATTGCGAACCCGCCGTTTTCGCAGGTCAAGTGGTGGGACCGAGCGGAAGTGGATGTCAAGAAGAATGAGAATGGTAAGGAGGTATCGATCAATTACAGTAAAGTGGTGAATGATCCGTATGGGCGGTTTAGGTATGGGATACCGCCGCGGAATTATGCGGACCTTGCGTTTTTGCAGCATATGATTGCGGTATTGAATCATAACGGGCGATTGGGGATAGTGTTACCGCATGGGGTATTGTTTCGGGGAGGAACGGAGGGGGAGATTCGGAAGGGGATTCTTCAGGATGATATTTTGGAAGCGATTGTCGGGTTGCCGTCGAAGTTATTTTATAATACCGGGATACCTGCGGCGATTTGGGTGGTGAATAAAGCCAAGCCGGTGGAATTAAAGAATAAAGTGATTGTGATCGATGCGTCCGGTGAGTTTAAGGAAGGGAAGAATCAGAATATGCTTGAAGCGGAGCATATTCAAAAGATTGTAGATGCTTATGATGAATTAACGGATGTGGATCAATTCATGCGGGTTGTGGAGATGGGGGAGATTGTTTCAAATGATTATAATTTGAATATTGCGCGATACATTGATCGGGGAGGGGAAGAGGAAGCGGTTGATATTCCGGAGACATTGGCATTGATTCGGGAATTGGAGGAGAAGGAAGCGGTCATCGATGAACGGTTGAAAGAGTATTTGCAGGAGTTGGGTTTCTGATGGAGGGATATAAGAAAACGGAATTGGGTTGGATCCCCAAGGATTGGGAAGTAAAATTTTTAGAAGAAGTATGTGAAATATTATATGGGAAAGATCAACAAGAAGTTCAACATTATAAAGGAGAATTTAATATATTCGGGACTAGCGGCATTATTGGAAAAACAAATTCATTCATCTATGATAAACCATCAGTATTAATAGGTAGAAAGGGAACTATCGATAAACCGATTTTCACTGCCGAGCCATTCTGGGCAGTTGATACTTTATTTTACACAAGAATTTTTATTAATATCCATCCTGAATGGTTTTTACTTTTATATGAGAAACATAAATTTAAAGAAGCTAAATGAGGCAACGGGAGTTCCAAGTCTTAGTAAATCGACTCTAATGAAAGTTAAATTAATTGTTCCCCCATTGATTGAACAACAAAAGATCGCGGCCATCCTTTCAACGGTGGATGAAAAGATCGATGCCATTGATACCGAGATCAATGCCATCCAAAAGCTGAAAAAGGGATTGATGCAGCAGTTGTTAACGCGCGGCATCGGATACACCGAATTTAAGGAAATAGAACAAGGCACTGCACCGAGAAATTGGGAAATATTTAAATTAAAGGACCTATGTGAATTAATAACAAAAGGCACAACACCAACATCCCTTGGATTCAAATTTACAGATTCCGGTATCAACTTCATTAAAGTTGAGGCGATTAGCCCTTATGGAGGTTTTCTCCCTACAAAATTTGCACATATTAGCCATGAAACAGACGAAGCACTTAAAAGATCATCAATAAGGGAATCAGATATTCTATATTCTATCGCAGGAGCACTAGGAAGAGTCGCTATTGTAAAAAAAGAAATTCTTCCCGCAAACATTAATCAAGCATTAGCGCTTATACGGATAAAAAAAAAGTTAAGGTCAAAAATTATTTTACAATATCTTTCAAATTTCTTAAAAAGTGACTTTTTAATACATCATATCAATAAAATTAATGTAAAGACAGCTCAAGCAAATTTAAGCCTTAACGATGTAGGTAATTTTTTCATTCTCCTTCCTCCTCTTCCCGAGCAACAAAAAATCGCCGATATATTAAGCACCGTCGATGAGAAACTCGACGTGCTTCGCGAAAAAAAAGAAACCTATCAAACCCTCAAAAAGGGTTTGATGCAACAACTCCTCACCGGAACCATCCGCGTCACCGGTACCCAATCCAATCCCGGAGATTAATAAAATCATGAGTCCATCCAACCCTGAATTCATATACTCCGAACTCCCCGCTATCCAACTCTTCCAACTCCTCGGCTACCAATATGCCGACGCCTCCAAACCGGATAGCGAACACAACAACCGCGCTTCCATCAACGACGTCATCCTTCGTCCCCGCCTCACCGCTGCCATCAAACGCATCAACCCCTGGATCAATGACAAAAACCTCAATTCCGTCATTCAAAAACTCACCACCACTGACCCCACAGACCTCATCAATGAAAACCAAAAGTTCCACTCCTTCCTCAAAGGTCCCAATATCTCCGTCTCCCAAACCATCGACGGCCGAGAAAGAGATCAAAGCATCCGTTGCATCGATTACCAACACATCGAAAACAACGACTTCCTCATCGCCAACCAAATGACCTTCAACGGCCATACCCATCACTCCATCCCCGATATCACCGTGTTCATCAACGGCCTCCCCATCGCTGTCATCGAATGCAAATCCCCCACAGCCCCCAACGCCGCCTCCCAAGGCATCAACGACCTCCTCCATTACCAAAAAAACAGCCCCCACCTCTTCATCTATAACCAAATCTGCGCCACCATCCACACCGAAGGCGGCAAATACGGCGCCATCGGCGCCTCAGAACTCCACTACAACGTCTATCGCACCAACGACCCAACCCCCATCGAACAACTCACCGGACGCTCCGCCACCCCACAAGACGTCCTCATCTACCACCTCTTTAAAAAAGAATCCCTCCTGGATATCATCCGCAATTTTATTATCTTCGAAACCTCCGAAGGCAAACTCATCAAAAAACTCCCCCGCTACCCCCAAATCCGCGCCGTCAACAAAACCATCCAAAAACTCAAAACCCAAAACAAAGGCGGCGTCATCTGGCATACCCAGGGCAGCGGCAAGTCCCTATCCATGATCTACCTCGCTACCAAACTCCGACGCGACGAACTCGAATTCCATAACCCCACCATCATCATCATGACCGACCGCAAAAACCTCGATTCCCAAATCCATAAGACATTCAATAATTGCGGATTCCCCAACCCCATACGGGCAAAGTCCATCCGCCACCTCGGCGAACTCCTCAGCGACTCCTACGGCAAAACCATCATGACCACCATCCAAAAATTCCAGGAAACCGACGCCGACGGTAAACCCCTTCGACCCGAGAAAACCAACCTACCCGACGGATATACCATCTCCGCCAAAAACATCGTCGATACCGACAACCAACTCATTCGAAAAACCGTTATCAAAAATGAGAAGGGCAAAATCATCGAGGAAAATCAAACCCCCATCACCGTTCCCCCACTGATGTGCGACGAAAAAAACGTCTTTGTTCTCGTCGACGAAGCCCACCGCTCCCACTACGGATTCCTCGCTGCGTTCATGCGCCGAGCCCTGCCCAACGCCAAATTCATCGCATTCACCGGAACCCCCATCGCCAAAAAACATAAATCCACCCTCGGCGAATTCTACGGCGACAAATACCTCGATACCTATACCATCAAACAATCCATCGAAGACGGCGCCACCGTTCCCATCTTCTACGACGCCGCCTTACCCCACCTCCACATCGAAAGAGACCTCATCGACCGCCAACTCGCCGAAGACTTCGAAGACGCCAGCGAAGACAAACGCGAAAAACTCCGCCAGGAAGCCGCCAAAATCGACACCCTCATGAACTCCGTTCCCCGCATCCGGGAAATCGCCAAGGATATCATCACACACTACACCAAAAAAATCCACCCCAACGGCTTCAAAGCCATGATCGTGTGCCACAGCCGTCAAGCCGCCGTTAATTATAAAGATGAACTGGATCGAATGATCATCAATAACGAACATGACCTTCGCACCCACCTCATCATCAGCCTCGACGAGAAAAAAGACTCCGAACAATTCCAACAACTCGCCACAAAAATGGTCCACATTCAAGCAACCGCCGACAGATTCAAGCTTCCCTTTACCCCCAAAGAACCGGAACCAAACAAACCATACGACGATGCCGCCATCCTCATCGTGTGCGACATGCTCCTCACCGGTTACGACGCCCCCATCGTTCAAGTCATGTACCTCGACAAAATCCTCAAAGAACACAACCTCCTGCAAGCCATTGCCCGCGTCAACCGCACCCGCCCCGGTAAAACCGCCGGCTACATCATCGACTACTGCGGCATCACCCAACACCTCGCCAAAGCCCTGGACATGTACACCGACGACCTCAACCCCAACGACGTCATGGAAACCCGCACCAATGAGCTATCCCGTCTCCAATTACGACACAACCAACTCGTTTCCTTCTTCCAGCCCCTCAGAATCGACCGAAACACCGACCGGGACGCTTACGTCGAGCACGCCGTATCCTACCTCGAACCCCAGGACCGCCGCGATCAATTCAAAATCCTCCTCTCCCGCTTCAACACGTCCATCGATATCATGCTTCCCTCGACGGAAACCCTCGCTTACCTCGAGGATTTCAAAATCTACAACGAAATCAAATGCCGCGCCGCCAACCGGTATACCGATGAAGACCTCCGCCTCACCAAAGCCGAAAGCCAACAGATTCAGGAACTCGTGGACCAACACCTTCTCACCCAGGGCATCGATTACCTCCTCGACGCCCCCATCTCCATCCTCGATCAGGCCAAATTCAAAGAGGAGATCAAGAAATTATCCCCCGAATCCGCCCGGTATACCCGCCTCCACCGCCTCAAACATACCATTCGCATCGAAATGCCCAAAAACCCCGAATTCTATACCCCGCTGTGGGAACGCATTCAACAGTTAATCGAACGCGTGAAAACCCAACGCATGGAACAACTGTCCCTGTTTACCGCCAATGATTTCCCATCGGATGCCGACCTCGATACCGAATTGGATGCCATTGAAACCGCCATCGTTGACCAACATCGCCAACTCACCCGGCTTGGGTTTACCAACGGCGCGCAGTTTGCCGTTTACCACACCTTAAAGACCATCCTTCCCGAAACCGCTCAGGCACTCACCCACACCATCTTTCAAAACCTCGCCGAATCACTCCAAATCGTCGAATGGGACAGCAAAGAAAGCGTCAAGAAAACCATGCGACTCAAGATCAAAGAAGCCATCGGCGGAAACCTCACCCCTAATGATAAAGAGCAAGTCGCCCGTAATATTCTGGGGATCATTGGCACCCATTTCAAAGCCGGAACCCTCTCCATTCATGATTAAAATAAATAAAATAAGATGAACGTCACCTACGGAAAACAGGACATTCCTTTCACTCATGTGGTCAATCCCCGATTAACGCATGCATATATAACCGTTGATTTTCATCAAGGCGTCATCCTCAAAAGTCCCCCCATGGATGAAGATCAAGCCTGTCGCATGGTCTTAGCCAAAGCGTCCTGGATCGTCGACAAACTCCGGCTTGTGGCCCGCGAACCCCAAGGGGATATTGTCACCGGATCGCGATTGCTTTATCTCGGGCGCAAGTATTACACGCATGTCATCGTCGATCCCGCCGTTTCCAGCGTTCACGTGCATTTTGATCATTCCTCGTTTAAGATTCGCATTCCCACCCATATTCAGGACAACCTGGAAAAACAAATGGCCATCGAACTCCGTTTGGAGATGTTTTATCGACGAAAAGCCATTGAGAAAATCACCCCGCGCGTCGCCCATTGGATGAATGTAACCGGATTGCAGCCGCGAGATGTTCAGTTTCGGAAACTTGAAAAACGGTGGGGGAGTTGTACCCGGAGTCACACCGTGATTTTAAACATCGAAGCTGTGAAATTACCCATTTCGTTAATTGATTATATTGTTGTGCATGAGTTGAGTCACATCAAGCATCCGGTGCACAGCGTCGGATTTTACCAGGAGTTGGGAACGTACATCCCCGATTATCGAGAGATGGAAAACCGCATCACCGGAATGAAGTGCTAAAGCCTCAAAAAAATCCGAATATGGATACGGGATATCCTGAAGGAAAAAATCTTTCATTATTTCAGTTGAAAATTTTTATAATTGAAATATAATTTCTATTAGTGGGATTTCGTATAATCCTAAAGGGAGGGAGTATGGAAACGCAAGAAAGCCAATTAACAATCATCGATAACGTCACGATTTATAACGAATTGGGCAGCGATGCCCTGGGAGTCAACTATAAAGGCGGGGAAGAGAATTCAAAAAAACAAAGTCTGGTCACCGAAGTTTACTCTTTTCTCTACAGCAACCCCATTGCCTGGAAGAAAATCAATGCATTACTGGAAGGAATTAAAAAGACCAAAATCAACCAACTGTATTCCCCGGAAAAAATCACCCAATTCGAGGATAAATATTTTTTGTTTTACCCATTGATCAAAGGACTAACGCTCGAAAATATCCTGCACGATGCCACACGGAAGAAAAAGCCCCTCAATTTTGACCTGACGTTCTCCATCCTATTTGCCATTGCCGAAATCCTCGATATCGGTTCGAGTATTCTGATCAGCGGCGAGAAGTCCCATCATGGATTTTTAACCCCGGATAACATTTACCTCGATTACAACGGCGGCGTTTATTTGAAAAACTATGGGATATATCCCTACCTCATCAAAGATGAAAAAATAAACTCCGCACTCGAAAAACAATACGGGATATGGATGGCCCCCGAATTGTTGCGAAAAGAAAAAGATGTATCCCAAACCGATATCTATTACCTCGGTTATATTGCCTATAAAATTTTAACCGGCAAATACTTTATGTCGCAGCGGGACGAAGATTTTGACAATAAATTTTCAAATCTCCGTTTTATCATCGATATCCCATCCGCCGACACCGACTTCCTCAACAACATGATCGCATTCTTCAAAAAGACCCTCCATCCGGAACCGGCCCAACGCTTTGCCAATATCAAAGAATTCAAACAGTTTATTGCATCCCGGTTTCATATCGAAGACTTGTCGAAAATAACCTTTAACCTGTCCTACTACATGAATTTTCTCTATTCCGAACCCGATGAAATTCAAACGCC
The DNA here is from genome assembly GCA_050258455.1 of Candidatus Omnitrophota bacterium. Taxonomy (GTDB): domain Bacteria; phylum Acidobacteriota; class Aminicenantia; order UBA2199; family UBA2199; genus JAKAGC01. The sequence continues at coordinate 128,289 of JBLMYT010000071.1, forward strand.
CAAACCCAAACCCACTCCCACTCCCGCCGCCGTCCAAAAAGAAGCCGAAAAAAAAGAACAACAAACCCCCCCCACGCCCGTTCCTTCGTCCCCAAAACCGCAACCCGCGCCTCGGATAGAACCGCCGACCCTTTTTACATCCCATATGCCCCAAAAAAACCAAAAACCCCAAAAACCGAAACCCAAACGGTGGATGCTGCTCTCTGCGATAATTGCGGTTATGATTGTCTCAAGCATATATATTATCGTCTCCCAAAAAAAACAATTGAAGGAACAACAAAAACAGCAAACCCAGTCCACCGTCCTTCTCGAACGCAACAAAAAGAAATTTGAATCCGAACTGGCCCAATTAAAGGAAAAATACCTCAAACAACTCCGAGAAATCGAATTAAAAAAAGCCAACACCCTGGAAGAGAAAAAAGCCAAAGAAGAAAGTATCAAGAAACTGGACCAGATGCAAAAGGAAGAAACCCGAAAAACTCTTGAAAAACAAAAGGCCAAATTGGAAGAAATCAAGAATCTGGAACAAGAACCGAAAAAGAACAATCCGGAGATTGTAAAAGAACCCCCCCAGGAACAACCCATTGCCAAAAAAATAGAAGAACCCTTAAAAACCGAAGAAAAAACAGTGTCGCCGACGCCGGTTCCCGAATCGACCCAAAAGAAGGAGCCGGAAAAAACGAACGACGAATCGCAAAAGGTCACCGAAGGTCAACTGGTCTCTATATTCTTAGTTTCCGAAAAACCCGAGTTGATGAAAGGCGACAGCCCCGTCTTTCCCCCGTCGATTCAGCGAAAACACACGGGGCTTCGGCTAACGATTCGAGTCATGTTTCTGGTGACTGAAACCGGAAACGTGGGCGATATCCGAATACTGACCAAAATCCCGGGCGACCTGGAATCCTTCATCTCCAAATCATTAAAGAACTGGAAATTCAAACCCGCCAGGAAAAATAATGTGAGAATCAAAGTATGGTATCCGTTGGATATAAAAATCGTGTTTTAAGGCGTTGCGATAAACCGGTAGAAGCGGCATGCTACACAGCTCTTACCTGAAAGAGCGTTTGAATTCTTCTGAAAAATATGATATATAATTGAAGTAAAAATCATAATAGACAATATATTGATATAAAATATTAATATAAAAAAAGATGAATAACCAAAAGGATAATAATATGAAAAAAGAACAAACGATTTTAATCGTTGAAGATGATAAACGAATCATTGATTTAATCCAATCGGCTATAGGAAAAATCGGCCCCCATTATATCATCAAAAAAGCGCATAATGGGAAAGAAGCTCTGGAAATTATCGAAACCGAAAAAATCGATCTGGCACTTCTGGATATCATGATGCCGGTAATGAGCGGCGCCCAACTCCTCACGGAATTATGCAACCGAAAGATCTGGTTTCCAATCATCATTATCACGGGCTACGGTATCAACGAAATTGAAAATAAATTTCTGGATTTCGGCATCATCGATCTTTTACTAAAGCCGTTCAATTTGTCTGATCTTAAAACAAAAATCGAAGATGTGCTCAAACGCTCCCAACAGAAGGATTCCATTTCGGGGATGAGTTTGTCCGCCATCATGCAGGTACTGGAAATGGAACGGCGAACCGGTATCATGACGATTAAAACCAGCCACAAAACCGGACGAATTTTCTTTAAAAAAGGAAACGTCGTGGATATTGAAGCCGAAGGCGACATCGGTGAAGAAATTCTGGCCGAATTTCTCGATTATACGGGAAACGATAAAGAGATTAACATCGAATATTTATCGCATAAACGGAAAGAAAAACTGGATAAAACCCTCATGGAAGCACTGTTTGAAGCCTCGAAATTTCTGGATGAGAAAAGGGGCCAAATCATGATTGCCTCCCGACAACCGGCTGAAATGCAACAAGAGACACCGATCCGTTACGCTGACGGGAATACCCCTCCCAAACCCATCCCCGTTTCCCCTTCGCCGAAACCTCAACTCTCTCGGGTAGAAACGCCGGCCCTTTTGACTTCCCACCGTTCCCAAAAATCAAAACCCAAACGATGGGCGGCGGTGCTGGCGACAATTATCGTGGTGATGGTTGCCGCAGGCCTTTACACGATCTTAGCCCAAAAAATACAATTGAGAGAACAACAAAAGCAACAAACCCACAGCAAACAAAAGTTTGAAAGCGATTTAGCCGATTTGAAAGCAAAATACCTCAAACAACTCAATGAAATCGAATCCCAAAAAGCAACCACCCGCGAAGAACAAATCGCCAAAGAAGAAAGTATTAAAAAATTAAACCAGTTAGAGAAAGACGAAACCCGAAAAGCAATTGAAAAACAACAGGCCAAATGGGCGGAATTAAAAAAGCTTGAACAAGAACTGAAAAATAAAAAACAGGAAATGGAAAAACCCCCCCTCAACGAACAAGTCATCACCAAAAAAATAGACGAACCTTTAAAAAACGAAGCAGCCCTTCCGCTTCCCGTTCCCGAATCTCTCCCCAAAAAAGATCAGGAAAATCATGGCGACGAATTCGAAAAAGTCACGGAGGGTCAACTGATCTCTATCTTTTTAGTTTCTGAAAAACCCGAATTAATTAAAGGCGAAAATCCCATCCTTCCCCCGTCGTTCCAGCGAAAATACAATGGACTTCGGCTGAGCATCCGGGTCGTGTTTCTGGTTACCGAGAACGGAACTGCTCGCGATATAAAAATATTGACCAAAATCCCGGTCGAGTTGGAGCCGGTCATATCCAGATCATTAAAAAAATGGAAATTCAAACCCGCCAGAAAAAATAATGTCAAAATCAAAGTATGGTATTCATTGGATGTAAAAATCGTGTTTTAAGGCGTTTTACCTCTTGATAAAAACCGATGGAAAATGGTATTATATATAGTGATAATTAAAATTAACAAGGAGACCTATCCAGCATGAATCCAATAACAAACTTGAAGCAAATGGAAAAATTGGCCAAAGAGAAAAACGCTCCCAAAATGGCCGTCGCATATGGTCAGGATGAAGATACCATTTTAGCCGTTGAACGGGCTGTAAGAGAAAAAATAGTCCAGGCGATTTTGATCGGTGATAAAGAGGTAATCGTTGAAAAATGCAAAGCCCTGAATATCTCGCCCGATATGTTCGAAATCGTCCATGAACCTAACGAACGAAAGAGCGGAGACCTCGCCGTCCGACTCATCGTGGAAAAGAAAGCCGCGATCTTAATGAAAGGATTAATCTCCACGCCGTATTATCTGAAATCCATCCTGAACAAAGAATTCAACCTCATTCCGCCCGGAGCCCTGTTGTCCCACACCGCCGTGATCGAAGCCCCCGCATACGACAAATTCCTGATCGTCTCGGATGTGGCCATGATTCCGAATCCGACCCTTGAACAAAAAGTCCAGATCATCAACGTCAATATCGGCATTGCCAAAAAGTTAGGAATCGACAAACCCAAAGTCGCCTTGATCACCGCCAATGAGAAAGTATCGGATAAAATGCCTTGCACTTATGAAGCGGCCATCATCTCCAAAATGGCGGACCGCGGCCAGATCAAAGGCGCTCTCGTGGACGGCCCCCTTGCCCTGGATGTGGCCATATCCAAAAAAGCCTGCGAGATCAAAGGACTCAAAAGCCCCCTGGACGGTCATGCCGATATCCTGATTTTCCCCAACATCGAAGCCGGAAATGTGTTTTTTAAAACAATGACTCTGATGGCCAATGCGGTTCTCGCTGCCGTGGTCACCGGTGCTCCTTTCCCGGCCATCTTAACCTCTCGCGCCGACAGCGATGATTCGAAATATTATTCGATCGTCCTCGCCGCCGCACTTGCCTAATTCCTACATTTGATCAAAAAGATTTCTATCCCGACTCTTCCGGGCCGCCAATTCACCCGGCCCGGAAGACGAAACCCCTTCCTTCCCAAAAGACCGTTTGAATTCTTCTTGAAAATATGATATAACCATACCCTGGATTATTGAGGTAATTATAAAATGAGAAAAAAGCTTATTTTACTAAGTTTATTGTTGATGACAAATCTGGTTTTAACTGCTGATATTATCGATAAAATTATCGTTGAAGGCAATCGCAAAGTTTCTCAAGATACGATTCTTTTTTACATGAAATCAAGAGAAAAGGGATTGTATTCCGAATCCATGCTCAAAGAAGATTTCAATTCCCTCTGGAAAACCGGTTTTTTTGAAAACATTTCCATCGAAACCGAAGACAGCGGCAAAGATCAAAAAATTCTTCGAGTCCGAGTACAAGAAAATCCCCTCATCTCCTCCATCACTTATAAAACCGGAAAAAAAATAAAAGAAAAAGATATTGTCGAAAAATTACAACAGAACAATATTGCATTAATGCCATTCTCGTATTATAACCCGACCAAAACAAAAAAGATCGAACGCATTATCAGAGAAATGCTTGTCGATAAAGGATATACCCAGGGAAAAGTCGATGTGACCCCCCTCATCGACAGAGACCAAATCGCCCTTACGATCACCGTCGAAGAAGGCCCCAAAACCCGAATCGGGTGGATCACGTTTCCGGGGCTTGAGAAACAACCCGTTTCCGAGTCCTTTTTAAGGCGAGGCATGAAAACCAATCAGGCCCACAATATCCTCTCGGCCATCGGCGGAAAAGATGTCTACAACAAAGAAAAAATAGACGAAGACCTGGAAGAGGTCAAATTGCGCCTTCAGGAAAAAGGGTACCTCGAAGACAAAGTCGGAAAACCCACGTTTTCCACCGAACGCGGCACCACCATCTGGGGTTCCAAACAAGAAATGCTCAAATTGAGCATCCCGGTGGAACTCGGCCCCAGGTATAAACTCAAAAGCATCAAAATCGAAGGCAATAAAGTCATTAAAACCGATTATCTCTATACCCTCGGAAAGATGAAAGTCGGCGATATTTATAACGCCAAAAAAAGAAACGATATGGTCAAAGAGATCCAAAAAGTCTACGGGTCCCTGGGTTATATCTATGCTCAGATTAATCCGGTGGAAAACCTGGATCCGGTCCAAAAAGAAGCGGATCTGACCATCACCATCCACGAAGGCGAAATCGCCTATGTGGGTAAACTCGAATTCAGAGGGAATACCTTTACCAAAGACCGGGTTATTCGCCGGGAATGGTTTCTCAGGGAAGGCGGACGCCTCAACATGAATGCCCTGGAATCGAGCATCACCCGAATGAAACAATTGGGACTGGTATCCATCGATAAGATGCCGGATATCAAGCCTGATCCTCAAAACCCCCAAAAGGTCGATATTACCGCTGAAGTGAAAGAGCTCAACCGTCAACAGATCAATTTCAATGTCGGATACAGCGGGTACGACGGATGGTTTATCTCACTGGGCTACTCGACTCAAAACTTCATGGGAATGGGGGAATCGCTCGGCGTCAACTTTCAAAATGGAACCCGAAGCAAGAATTACAGTCTCAGCTTTACGGAGCCCTATTTATTCAACCTCGCTAACCTCGGTGTGAGTGTCCATAAAACGGCCTTTCAATACCCCGGCCTCTATACCCGAAACGGATCCGGATTTAACCTCTCGACCGCCTTCCGATTCTTAATGTACTTCGGTGCCTCGTTGGAATATGGGTACGAAGTCGTCGAAATGACAGATGTCAATACCGATTATATCAATGTAAACGACCCTTACTACTATTTCTATTACAGCGAAGGAAAACGCAAAATATCGTCTCTTTCTCCCACGATCTATTATTCGACTGTGGATTCACCCTTGTTCCCCACTCGCGGCACCAAGTACCTGGTCAGCTATCGCTATTCCGGCGGATTTCTCGGCGGCGACGTGAACATGCACAAAGTGAGACTTCAATTCGTAAAGTTTATTCCCCTCTTCAAACGTCAAACCTTTGGCATGCAATTGGTCTATGATGGAATCAAAAAATTCGGATCCGACAACCTGACCATTCCCCCTTATGAATTGTTTTTCCTTGGCGGAGAACAATCCGTTCGCGGTTTCGATATCTATACCCTCGGTCCCCGCAATGAATACGGCGTTGTCACCGGTGGGAACAAATCGTTTTACTTTAATTTCGAATACCAGATTCCGTTGAATGATCAATTTTCCTTTAACCTCTTCTATGATATCGGAAACGCTTATGCGTTCGGAAAACCCATTAGCTTTAAAGACGTGTACTCGTCCACCGGCCTCGAATTGAAAATTTTCATCCCCATGCTCAATGTCCCCTTCCGGCTGATTCTCGCCTATAACCCTCGACTCATCAGACGTGACGATTCCCACCTCGCGTTCCGGTTTGCCGTTGGACCGTCGTTTAATTAATGAATATAACAACACATGATATAATGTGCTTAAAATATTTTTAAAAAGGAGATCAAAAAATGAAAAAGTTATTTGTTTTAGTTTTTACTCTGTTAATCGGATGCGTATTTGCATACTCCGAAGTGAAACTCGGGGTTGTCAATGCCCAGGAATTACTCGCGAAGACCAAAAAGGGCGTGGAAGTGACGAAACGATTATCGGAGCTGCAGAACAAAAAGCAAACCGAAATGAAGACCATGCAGGATGAAGCCCAGAAACTCGAAAAGGAACTGCAATCCCCCGCACTCAATGAAGACGCCCGTGAAAAGAAAACGCTCGAACTCGATGCCAAACAAAAAAATATAAAACGCTATCTCGAAGATGCCCGGAACGAATGGGAACGGGAATACCAAAAAGAAATGATGGAGTTTGAAAAGGATTTAATGCCCATCATTGAAAGCGTCGGAAAAGCCAAAGGATTTACCCTTATATTTGATGTCAGCGGTAGAGGCGGGATCATCTACGTGGACCCCACCACTGATATTACCGAAGAAGTGGTCAAAGCCGTAGACGCCAAATTCCCCAAATAAATAGAAAATAAAAACAGATCAAAAAATGACGGAAAACACCGCAGTTACGATAAATATTGAAGAAATAAAAAAGATTCTTCCGCACCGGTACCCGTTCCTTCTCGTGGACCGGGTCACCGACGTGCAGGGATATGAATACATCAAAGGGTATAAAAACATCACGTTTAACGAACCGGAATTTACAGGTCACTTCCCTGGATTATCGGTTTTTCCCGGCGTTCTTATTATCGAAGCCATGGCCCAACTGGGTGCGGTATTAGTTTTACGGCGATTTCCCGAAGACCAACGCATGGCCTTCTTCACCGGTATTGATCATGCCAAATTCCGCCGCCCCGTCGTGCCCGGAGACAGGATGGACATGGAAGTGAAAATCTTAAGAGACCGGGGAAACTTTGTGATAATGGAGGGAAAAGCTTTCGTAGATGGGAACCTTGCCGCTTCCGCTACCTTAAGCTCATCCATAGCTAAATGAATGATTTAAATTCTACTTGTGCCGCCGATAGCAACGCGATTCATCCCACTGCGGTCATCAGCCCCAAGGCTCAACTCGGACCGAATGTTACGGTTGGCGCATATTCGATTATAGGGGATGATGTCATTATCGGCGATAATACCGTCATAATGCATCATTCCGTGATCGATACCCGTTGCACCATCGGGAAAAATTGTAAAATTTTTCCCTTTAGTTCGATGGGTACCGATCCTCAGGATATCACGTTCAAAAACGAACCGACCTACGTCGAAATGGGGGATAACAATATCGTCAGGGAATTTACCACCATCAATCGCGGTACCCTCAAAGGCGGTTCGTATACCCGTATCGGAAATCACAACTACTTTATGGCTTACACCCATATTGCCCATGACTGCCAGATCGGAAACCATACGATTTTTATCAATGGGTCCACGCTGGCCGGACACGTCGAAGTCGAAGACTTTGCCGTCATCGGTGCCTTTTCTTCCGTTCATCAATTCGTCCGAATCGGAAGGAATGCGTACATCGGCGGATACACCATTGTTTTACAGGATGTCCTTCCCTTTGCCAAACTCGCCCAAAACCGGGGCGATTACAATCTTTACGGTCCCAATTCGATCGGCATGATGCGAAACGGCATCGGACGAAATGTCATCGATAATGTCAAAAATATTTTCAATATTCTCTTTAAACAGGATCTGAATACCACCCAGGCGGTCGAGCGCATCGCCGAAGAGTTTCCCGATTGTGAAGAAAGCGCCGCCATTATCAATTTTATTTCGCAAACCAAACGCGGAATATTGAAAAATTTTAAGAAGCGGGACCAGTCAACTGAAATTTAAAATTGAAATTTGATTAGAATACGATAGATAACCATGAATAGCAAATTAAGAATAGGGGTCATCGGCACCGGCTCGATGGGGATCAATCATCTCCGGGTGGTGAATGCCATTCCCGAATTGGAACTTACCTGCGCCTTCGATACCCATGCGGCCAATCTGGATGCCGCGTGCCAGCCGTACCCAGCCATTAAGAAAACCAACGATTACCGTCTCATGCTCGATGACGTCGATGGGGTTATGGTTTCCACCCCCACCATTCATCATCATGAAATCTCCAAATTCTTCCTTGAGCATAAAAAACATGTTCTGGTTGAAAAACCCATGACCAACACCCTGGAACAAGCCGATGAGCTGATTCGTCTCGCCGAGCAAAATGGTGTGACGCTGGCGGTCGGACACCTCGAACGCTTCAACCCCGCGGTTGAACACATTCGACCGCTCGTGAAGCGTCCCCTCTTTATCGAGGTGCAGCGACTCGGGTCGTTTTCGCCCCGTTCCCTGGATGTCGACGTCATCATGGATCTGATGATTCATGATCTTGATATTATTTTACAATGGGATAAAAGCGGCGTCAAACAAATCGACGCTTCAGGCGTTCCCATTATTTCGGATAAAATTGATATCGCCAATATCCGTCTTCGGTTCAATTCCCAATTGGTGGCCAATATCACCGCGAGCCGTGTGTCCCAAAAGAAAACACGCAACCTCCGGATTTTCCAAAAGAACAGTTACATCTCCCTTGATTATAAAAAAAGAGAAGTCAAAACCTTCTCCCTCTCTCATGGAAATATCATCGAAGATACCCCTCAGATCCCCGAGGTCGAACCCTTGTGGAACCTCTGGTTTAACTTTTATAAAACCATTACGACCGGAACCAACTACAATGTTACCGGTCAGGATGGAAGACGAGCACTTGAATTGGCGATTCAAATAGTTGATAATATTCGCGAAAATTTCGTGAATATCGAATAACGCATTTGAAAGCAAAACAGGTCGATTTATTTTTTCAATCATTGGTCGATACCGGCGTTGTACCCGGTATCTCCATATTGACCGGAAGAAACGGGGATATCCTGTTTAAAAAGGAAGTCGGTTTTAAATCGGTTCTTCCTCATCGGGAACCCCTGGATTCCCATACCCTCTACGACCTGGCGTCTCTCACCAAACCCCTGGTTACGGGATTTCTGACCGTCTATCTTCAGGAAAAAAAATACCTGACCCTCGAGGATTCCGTCAAAACGTTCTTCCCCCAATTTCCGTTCGATATCACCATTCTTCAGTTGTTGACGCATACGTCCGGACTTCCGCCATGGTTCCCCTTCTTTCTCTTCGGAAACACTCCGGACAGTTACCGCGATTGCTTTTTTTCCCGGATAAACCTCGAAACCAAACCCGGCAAAAAAGTCAATTACTCCTGTCCCGGGTATATTCTCCTTCGTTTGATTATTGAGAAAGTCAGCGGCGTCTCGTACCGGACGTTGGCCAAGAATGTCATCTTCGCACCTCTCGGCTTAACTGATACCCATTTATCCACTGTCCCCGAACATCTGCTCGCCCGTACCGCGCCAACAGAAAACGGTAACCGATTCGAGCGAAAAATGGCTGAAAATTGGATCGATAAACATCGGGAAAATTATCGCGACCGTTTGAACCAATACGCCTGGCGGGAAACGATCATTCGGGGAGAAACCCATGATCTCAATTCGCATCATCTCGGCGGAACTGCCGGAAATTCCGGGCTCTTTGCTTCCGCTGAAGATGTGTATCGTCTTTCAATGGAATTTTTCCCGTCATCGGCTTCGATTCTGCGCCCTGAATCCCTCAAACCCTTCTGGACCAATTACACGGACTTTCCTCGAAATCCGAACCATCGCTCGGTGGGGTTCAAATTGAATTCCTCGACTCTAACGGCTGCGGGAAAAGCGTTATCGCCTCATGCGGCGGGGCATACCGGTTTTACCGGTACATCCGTGTGGCTGGATCCTCAGGATGAGACCGTTTTTGTGATTCTAGCCAATCGCGTGCATCCCGAGTTCAAACCCATCAATTTTGAAAAAGTCCGGAGAAAGATCCACCGCGTGCTTGCCGGAGAAATACGGAGGGTCGCATGAGTAATGGACGAAAGGCCCTTATTATTTCTCTGATATTGCATGCATTGCTCATTTATCTTTTTATGACTGCCCGGTTTGAAATCAAAGATTTCACGATCAGAAAAATTATCGATGTCGTTCCCATCAAACCCGTGGCACCGATGCCCAAAATTTTTGTTCCGCCCAATGCTCAGGTTCCCAATCCGCAAAAACCATTGCCACAGATCCAGGCGCAGCCTCAGCCTCAGTCGCAAAACGCGCAGCCGTCTCAGCCGCAAGGGCGGGTACCGATTGTGGTTAAAAAGTTTGAAATGATTTCGCCTCCGCCCGGTAAACCCGATGGGGATAAATCCATTAAACCGCTTCCCGGTCAGCGTTCTCAAGAACCTTTACCCGACCAAAAACAAGACGTACCTGAAACGAAAACGACGAAAACACCTCCGAAAAATACCCCCTCGAAAAATACAAAGACCGATGCGGCTTCGCGTCCGACTATCGGTCCGAGCCCAAACATTACTGGAAGTTCCAGGCGATTGACATTGCCCGAGCTTTCGCCTCTTTCACCGAGTATGAATAAACTTTTGGGAAAAGCGAATAAAAATCCCGGATCCGAATCCGGTGATGAAAATCGACTCCTGGATGCGATTCCCGATATTTCCACGTACACTAAGCTTCCGTTTACCGATCAGAACAATGGTTTTGGTGCAGGGGGAGACGGGATCAGTGCGTATGGTGGTGGGGCTTATTTTAACAGCAAAGGGTTTGATGTCACGCCGTGGGCCAAGCGAGTGGTTTACAGTATCAAAAGCAACTGGATCATTCCCATTGCGTGTGAAGCGGGGATTAAAGGCACGGTGGGGATTTATGTTGTCTTTGGAAGAAACGGCCGAATTTTAAAGCTGGAGTTAAGGCAATCCTCCAAGCTTGGCTCTTATGATCAGGCATCGTTAAATGCATTTAAACTCAGTAACCCGTTTCCGGCATTGCCGGATAATTTTCCAAACCCGGATCTCGACGCGTATTTTGTTTTTCAGTATAATTAATTCGTATTTTTCTTCGGTATCCAAACCATTACTGTAAACGATGGGAAAATCATAAAATAAATTTGGGAAAAGTCACATTTTATATTATAATCAAATCATAGGCAGGAGATGAACAATGCGTGTTTTTATCAAACAAGAAAACCAAAATCAACCTACGGATGATAAAGCTCTCTTGAGGCTAAGATGGATATTATGGCTGCTGGTTATCATTGACGCGTTTTTTTTGTTCTCGCCTGATTGTAATCGTAAGGAGGATAAAAAAATGGCAAACAATAAACTGGAATACAATCCATTGACTCCCGAAGAAGAGCGGGTGATTGTCTTTAAAGGGACCGAGCTTCCGTTTACCGGTAAATATTATAAAAATACAGCGCGTGGGTATTATACCTGTCGCCGATGTGATGCACCGTTGTATAAGTCCGAACAAAAATTCGATTCCGATTGCGGATGGCCCAGTTTCGATGACGAAATTTACGGGGCTGTCAAACGTCTACCGGATCCGGATGGCGTGCGTACCGAAATCGAATGTGCGCGTTGTGGCGCGCATCTAGGGCATGTGTTTCTCGGCGAAGGGTATACCCCAAAGGATACCCGTTACTGTGTGAATTCGGTTTCCATGAATTTCGTTCCCATTGAAAAAACCGAGCGGGCGATTTTTGCTTCCGGTTGTTTTTGGGGAACCCAGTATTATCTCGAGAAACAACGCGGCGTGCTTGAAACCACTGTTGGTTTTACCGGCGGGCATACCCCGAATCCGACGTATAAAGAGGTGTGCACCGGAACCACCGGGCATGCGGAAGCCGTAGAAGTGGTTTTCGATCCCTCCCTGATCCATTACGAACAATTGGCCAGGCTTTTCTTTGAAACGCATGATCCCACCCAGGTGAATCGTCAGGGACCCGATATCGGAGAGCAATACAGATCGGAAATCTTCTATTTGAATGATCGGCAAAAAGAAGTCGCCTTGAAGTTAATCGATATCTTAAAAGCAAAAGGAATGAACGTCGCCACTCGAGTCACGAAAGCGTCGACATTTTGGAAAGCCGAAGATTACCATCAGGACTACTACACCAAGAACAACGGAACCCCATACTGTCATATCTATACCAAGCGATTCGACTAAAAACAAAAAGTTTTGGGAGGTGTCGGAACCCTTTTTCAAAAGGGTTCTGACAATCTTTCCTTCTTTAGCGTCGCGATTACCGATTTCGGGGAAGTTTCGGACATGCTTCCATAGAAGCATAGCCGGTCGATGAGAATGGTCGTTATGAGCATGATCAGGGTAGGGGTGTGAAAGAAAATGCGGGCTAAAATAAGCGTAACAAAAGGAATAAATTGGCGAGTGGTGTAAAGCCAATTTACCGGGCGGAGCAGATGGGGGAACACGAAGCCGTGTTCGTTGTGCATTAAATTCAGGAGCGCCTTTGCTCGGATCATTGCCATGAAATAGTCGATCAGCCATATCAGGAGAAACATGCCGAGGGCGACGTATGTTTTATACGTAAAAAAGAACAAATAGGCGCCCAATAATAAGGATGAAAAAAGAGCGCTTCCGATATTTGAAAATCCTTTCCATGTCGGGCGTATCGGGATATGGTATACCATCCCGATGGATAGAACCAATAAGAGTCCGCAGACAATCGATGCCATGGCCGTAAGATCGATTAGACTCTCGGATGAATGGGTGTTGAGGAGCATGAAGGTGGCGCCGGACAATCCGGAAACCATTGCTGCCAGGATCACTTCGATGCTAAGCCAGGAATGTTTCAGACCGGAAATTGCGAATACAAAGCGTTTTTTTTTTCCCAGGTGAAAGAGAGAAAGCAGGGTTCCTATCCCAATCAAACCGAATGACAGTAAGAAAAGGGTTTTGACTTCCGGATAAGGGGTATTTGCAATCGACAAGAAACCGATTCCGATGAGAAGGCCTGTTGCCGTGATTGCCAGCGTTGTGAAAAGGATGAGGGGAATCATGTGAAGAAAATGCTTGTCCATCATTAAATCACCTAAATCACCGTCCTGTTTTGGGTTGGGAAGGATTGGCGTTTTTGATAAATCGGATACAGGGGCCGATGGTTTTGACATGGTTTAAACCGGGGGATTCCGTTTCGTATGAATCGGGAATATTCTCTATGTTGATCCGTTCTTGTTTCAGGGCGCCGCCGAAACAGGTTTCCACGCATGCCGGTTCCTGCCCCTTATCCAGTCGTTCGTAACAGAAATGGCATTTGCTGACCACTTTTGATACGTCATCCCATTTAATCGCGTCATAAGGGCAGACCATTTGGCAGTAACGACAGCCGAGACATTTGTTTTTATGATGAATCACTGCGCCGTCACTCTGTCGTTTTTCCAAAGCGTTCGCGGGGCAGCCTTTCACGCAGGGTGGATTTTCGCAGTGATTGCAGGACACCGACAGATAAACGGTTCGATGATCGCCGTCGTATGGGGGGAGTTTATGAAGGGTTCGCCAGAGGATACCGGGAGGCGTATGATTGATATTTGCGCAAGCGGCAGAGCATCCGTTGCATCCGAAGCATCGGTTGGGATCAAAGATAAAGAATCGCTGTATCATCTATTATTTTGGACAATGAATTTCATATATAGTGCTATCATGCCTCCATCGATATTATGTATTATCCTTTCTATTTTGTCAATAAATTTCTGCTCTCGCCAAATCGGATTGACAATTTTTTCAATTCATTTTATCATTAACCCATGAATAACGTAAAGACCGTAAAAAAATATTTTAATACCGCGGGACCATGTTCTCCTGAAAAACACTACATGGTTGACCCCCTGAAACGATTGAAAAAAGTGGAACAATTAATCGATCAGGAACTTTATTTCACCATTCATGCCCCGAGGCAGACCGGTAAAACGACTTACCTCCATGCGCTGATTCGCAAACTGAATGCCGATGGTAAATACATTGCCATGGTAGTTTCCTTCGAACGGGGGGGAATCGAAAGCTATACCGTCGATAAAGCCAATGAAACCTTAATTAACGCCTTATATATCACTTCCCGCCGGCAACTGGAAGAAACGTACCGGCCCCCCAATCCTGAGGAAAAACATTATCCGGATATCATCAATTATTTACAGGCCTGGTGCGAAAGTCAGGAAGAACCCATTGTGCTTTTTATCGATGAAATCGATGCATTGCTGGATGATGCGCTGATTTCCATTCTTCGGCAATTGCGGGACGGTTATCAGGGGCGGCCCAAATATTTCCCTTCTTCCGTTGCTCTGGTCGGTCTCCGCGATGTCAGGGATTATAAAATTAAGGTTCGCGAAGAGAATAAATCCTATGGTGCGGCGTCTCCGTTTAATATTAAATCGGATTCTTTATTGATGAACAATTTTAAAAAAGAAGAGGTTTACGAATTACTTGAGCAACATACAACAGCAACCGGGCAGGTATTTCCGGAAGATGTCAAAGAAGAAATCTTTTGGCTGACCAATGGCCAACCCTGGTTGGTCAATGCCCTGGCGCGCCAAATAGTTGATGAAATACTGAATTTCGATTTCTCTCAACCCATCACCCTGGCGCTTTTAAACCAGGCAAAAATTGAATTAATTCAACGAAGAGATACCCATCTGGACAGTCTCGTGGATAAATTACGGGAAAACAGAGTCAAAAAAATCATTCAGGCCATTATAAACGGCGATAATTTACCCTTCGATGTGATGAATGATGATATTTTATATGTCCGAGACCTTGGAATTGTGTCTCAAAGTTCTCCTTTGAAATTTGCTAACCCGATATATGCCGATATCTTTCCGCGGATCATGGCTTCCTCCATCCAAGAATCTATTCCCAAAGAAATTCAGACACCCCGTTTTGTGAATTCGAAGGGCGAACTCAATGTCGGGGAAATATTGAAAGCCTTTCAGGATTTTTACTGCGAGAATGCCGAACACTGGTTGGGACGGTTCGAATATAAAGAATCCGCCCAGCATTTGTTATTAATGGCTTTTTTGCAACGCGTGATCAATTCCGGCGGTGAGATCGTTCGCGAAATGGCAGTTGGAAACGGACGCGTCGATTTATTAGTAAAATTTCATGATCAGCGGACGGCTATCGAAATAAAAATCAAACGCGGAGAACAATCGATTGAAAAAGCCAAACGTCAATTGAGCGGCTATCTCGATCGCCTGCAATTAAACAAAGGTTATCTGGTTATTTTCGATCCTTCGGATATCGAATGGGAGAAAAAGATTTATATAAACGAAATCTCTTATAATGATAAGACCATTGTCATGGTCGGTGTTTAGTTAGGGAAAGGGAAATTATGGTTTCATATAATATAGCAACAATAGAAGCGCAGCTTCCTAAACTCGCCCACAGCGTCGAGGCAGGGGAAGAAATCATACTTAAAAAATCCGGGGAACCGATTGCCAAGATTATTCCATATCGAAAGAAAGGAAAAAGAAAGTTGGGAAGAGAAAAAGGGAAGATATGGATGAGTGATGATTTTACAGAATCGTTGCCGGCAGAGATATTAGCGGAATTTTATAAATGAAGGTTTTACTTGATACCCATATCTGGTAATCGCTAATTTAGCGAAATATCACCATTACCACTTGAACAAAGTCAATCGCCAAAAGTTTTGAGATTCCTAATAATAAAAATTAATTATTGCATCCATTTGAAAAAAATGATAATATCTGTTTTCGAATGTGAAAAATATAAAACATCCCACGAGGAAAACAGATGATTGTTTATGAAAATATCAACGCACGGGTTTTAATCGAAAAATTACTATTAAAACGCAATACCCACGACTACCAGGCCTATGTGGAAACCTTCCGCGAATCGTTAATCGATGTCAACCCCCACCAGGTCGAAGCCATTGTGTTTGCCCTGGAAAAACTGGAGAATGGCGGCTGCATCCTGGCCGACGAAGTCGGCCTGGGGAAAACCATCGAAGCGGGTCTGGTCATTGCCCAATACCGCGCCAAACGCCATAATCGTGTATTAATTATCGTACCCACGTCTCTCGCCGGACAATGGAGCAATGAACTGCGACGCCTCTTTCAAATTCCCTCCCATATCATAACATCCCGGGACAAAAAAAGGGGGAAAAAAGATGGATGGAAAAACGTATTCGAACCCCATGGCGTCTATATCCTGGGCCGGGAATTTGCCGCCCGACTGGAACGCGAAAAAAATCTCAGCAAAAAGAAATGGGATCTGATCGTCGTGGATGAAGCCCACGAAGTTTTCGCCAATATCTACAAACGCTTCAATTCACGCGACGGATTCTATAACCCGAAATCCAAAGAAAGCGCCACGGCCGGCGATATGTTCGATCTGTTGAAACGCTCACCCGTGATGCTCCTTACCGCCACGCCCATCCAAAATAATATCTTCGAATTGTGGGGACTTTCCTCGTTTATCTTACCTGAACGAAACAAAAGCCATCTGGGAAAATTTAACCATTTTAAAGATCTCTTCGTCAGAAATGGCGAAATTGTCGAAGATAAAATGCCCGAACTCCAGGAACGATTAAGTAATTTCCTGGTTCGCAACCTCCGACGCAATGCCCAGGACTTTATGAAATACAAGTTTACCGACCGCAACTGCGAAACATTGAATTTCAATATGGGCGAGGAAGAAAAGGAAATTTATAATACGATTTCCAACTACCTGGAACGGGACGATATTTACGCCTACAGCGGTGGATCCATCGATATCAACGATGACCGCAGGGCCGGAATCCGCAACCTTTTAAAAATGAGTTACCGAAAGATGTTGGGAAGCTCCTTTGAAGCATTGAAAAAAAGCTTGCACGGCATTATCGAACGCCTGGAGAAAATGAAAACAGGGCAATGGGTATACCCCAAATCGTCAATAACAACCGACGATTGGGAAAATGATGAGGAAGATCATCAATCCTTTAATGTACACCTACCCGAAGAAGTGGAAAAACCGGTTGTTTTCACCCCCACCGAAACCGACATTCGCCAAATCGAAGCGGAAATCGAACAGGTCCGATCTTTTATCCGTCAGGCCGACGAACTCCAAATCACCGGCAAAGACAAAATCCTGATCCCCTGGTTAAAAAATATTCTGGACATGCCGGACCGGTTCAGCGGGAAAGCCGTCATATTTACGACTTATACTTCCACTCAACAACATTTATTAAAAATACTCGAAGAAAACGGGTTTGAAAACGAGGTCCTCCTGTTCTCCGGAAACAACCACCGCAGCGCCAAAGAAAAAGACGATCTCGACCGGGCACTCGAATGCTGGCACGAAGAGGTCGGCCCCTCGGTGTCGCCATCCGAACAACCGACCGGAACCATCCTGGAGCGAACAGCCCTGGTCCATTATTTTAAATCCCGTAAAAAAATCTTTGTTTCCACCGAAGCCGGCGCCAAAGGGTTGAACTTGCAGTTTTGCAATGTCATCATCAATTACGATCTCCCCTGGAACCCACAGCGGATCGAACAACGCATCGGTCGGTGCCACCGATACGGGCAAACCCGCGACGTTTTGGTGATCAACTGCATCAATGCGGATAATGAAACCGAACAGCGTATATACAACATATTGGAAAATAAATTCAATTTATTTAAAAGCCTGATGGGCGCCGGAGACGATATCCTGGGAACGCTGAGCAAAGCTTTTAATTTCGAGGCCCGGGTTCATGACATCTTTAACAAACTGAAAACCAAGGAAGAACGCCAAATCTGGTTGACTCGACTCGAAGAGGAAATCGACGAGAAAAAAAAGGAATTGATCGATCAAAAACTCAAAAAAACCCGCTCCTTATTGGATGACCTCGATCCGCATGTCAAAACCAAATTAAAGTCCATCGAAGAAGAAATGCCTGAATCCTTCAGCCGCTACGATAAAGATATGCTGGAACTCATGCGCTGCATTGCGGCAATACATGGGATCCGGTTCGAAGAATTGGAAAAAAATCAGGAGCAACTGTATTTCCTGTTCGATAATAAAAATTTTTATATCGGGAAACGGGACGAGGAAAATATCCGGAATTATGAACACATGCATTTGAAACACCCCATGCTGGAACAATGGGTCCAAAAACTAAGGACCGATCGGTTCCCCGATCATATCCGGGTGGGCATCGATTACAGCCTCGCTCCGGGTGCCAGCGATATCCTCAAACCCTATTCCGGATCCCGGGGACGATGGGACGTTTACCGCGTGGGGTACAACGGATTAGACGAGGAAGAACGACTTTACGATATTGTGGCCGTCAATAACGGGTTAAAGTTCCTGGAACCCGATGAAATCGATACCCTTCACCACCTTCCCTTTTCACTCCTACCCGAAGAGACATCCGAACCCTTCATCGACGAAAATTCCATGCTAAACTACCTGAATCGCAAGATCACGGAAGATAAAACCCGGATCATGGAACAACAAAAACCCCGCATCAATAAGGAAATCCATAACCTGGAAGTGGAACTGATGGATATGGAAGAATACCTCAGAAAAGAAGAGACGGATATCCAGGCCAACCTCGCCGAACTGGATAAAAAAATCGGTTCCACGTTCGACAGCGAAACCGGAAATAAACTCCTGGACCAAAAACGGAAACTGAAAAACGACCTCAACCGCTGTCGCAACGATCTGCTGGAATTCCAAAACACGTTTTATAAATCCAAAAATGACAAAGAATTGGAAATCGAAGCCAAACGCTTTGTTCAGGCCGACCCTGTAAAGATTTTGAGCTTTTATTTCTATATCCGATAGATAGATTGAATGGATCGATTGAATCGATCATCCAAATGAGGTGAACCCATATGACTCACGTGACCCATGATCCGACATCCCTTACTTTTTTACATACCGCCGATTGGCATATCGGCCATTCGTTTTTTCATTTGGAACGGGACATGCGAAAAAAACTCCGGCAAGCCATTTTTCGAACCATTGAAATGATCTTTCTGTATGCCCGCCAATCCGGCATCCCGTTAATCCTGTGCGCCGGAGATACCCTGGACAATGGCCAATGGGGTTCCAAAGACGATGTGCACGCCCTGTTTCATATCATCCGAAAATATCCCGCCATTCGGGTGGTCACCATCGCCGGAAACCACGATGCCCTCTTAAACCGAAACATCTATTCCCAAATCGAAAAAGCCCATTTCCCGCCCAATCTGGTTCTGATCGAAGGGAACGACGTGCTCGATTATCCGGAATGGAACCTGACTATTTTTGCCGAATCGGTTCGCGAAAAAAACACAACCTCCAACCCATTGAATTGGATCAATGAAAAGGCCATCGACCCAAAAAAAATCAATATCGGTTTGGGGCACGGCAGAATCGACCCCGGTTTTGCGTTTGAACACGGCCTCGATTACCTGGCGTTGGGCGGCAATCATTCCTACCAAACCATCAATGACCGCACCTTTTATCCGGGTGTTCCCGAACCCCTGACATTTGACGACAACGGCGCCGTCTTACAGGTCACCGTGACCGCCCCGGAAAAAAAACTGACCGTGGAACGAGCCCCGATCGAGAGCCAATACCGATGGAAACGCATGCACGAACAGGTCAATGAGGATACGTTTCCCGATTTCAAATCCACACTCGAAAAACGCGATGAAAAAGAGATTCGGGAACTCACGGTTTCAGGCTGCCTGCCGCTCGAAACCTACACCGCCTACCGCGAACTTCTCGGCAAAAACAGAACGCATGGGATGGACATCCGAGACCACGTGGTCATGAAACCCGATGAACACGCGTTTCCGCATTCCGTGGACGGGTGTATGAACGGCGTGATTCGCCGGCTCCTCGAATTAAAACAATCGAACGAACCGCTGCCCGAAGGCATCGTCAATCCTTATGTGTCGATTGAGCGAACGGAAGTGCATCGGCGGGTGAATGAATTGAAGGGTGACCGCGATGCCATGATCGACAGCGCGTTAATGCAAGTGTATCATTACCTCAAGGAGAAAGGCAAATGAGATTCGATCGACTGGAATTGGAAAACTGGATGGGCATTCCCCGATTGGAACTGGATTTCTCTCCCGGTATCAACCTGGTTTACGGAAAGAATGAAATCGGAAAATCCTCCGTAATCGAATCCATCCGCCAGGCCCTGTTGGGCGACGCTTCCATCAAGAAAGCCGAATACAAATCCCTGATGCCATGGGGAAGCGCCGTCAAAGCGCAGGTCGGTTTGTCTTTTCATTCAAGAGGCGAAAACTACCGGATCACCAAATCCTTTCCTGCCGGAAATACCGCCCTCTATCAACGGGGAATAAGCGTGGCCGACGATTCGCGAACCGTCAGGGAAAAATTATTCCATATCCTGGGAATATCGGAAAAAACCAAAAACCTCCTTCATTTACTCTACATCAATCAGGGCGAATCATTGGCGATATTTGACAGAAAAGGAAAAGACAACCTCCTGGATGACAATACCAAATCCCATATCAAAGAAGTCATCAAAGAAACCGCGTTTCGGGAATTGCAGGAGTTTCAAAACCACATCGCCAATCAACTGGACCTCGATTTGCAAGGGGAACGCAAGAACCTGAAGAAAGGATCGGAATATTATCGATTACGGGAGAAAGAAATCGAAGTAGCAGCGGAATTAAACGCATTGAAAACCAGGGAAGAAACGCTTTCCATGACCGTTACCCAAATCGAACAGGCAGATCAGGCTATCCGAGATCTTCAAAACGAACGCGATAGAAATGCTCAATACCTTGACGAATTAAAGCAGAAGAAAAAGCAAGCGGATGATCTTGAAAAGAAAAACTTATCATTTATTCCGATAAAGAATGATTATGACGATTATATCAAAATGGCGGATGAACGGGAGATCATCCGCCGCCGATTGCCCGCGCTCCTGGTCACCCGGAAACGCCGGATCAATGATTTAAAGAAAAGGATCGCCGACCTGGAAAACGAAAAAACGCAAACCGAAGAATATTTGAAACAATTGAAGTTTAAAAAACAGGAAGGCGAGCGCATCGATCCGTTAACGCGAGCGTTTGAGAAAACCAACGCAGAGTATCAGGAACTCCGGCAAATGGAAATTCAGGTCCATGACCTTCAAACCGATATCCCGAAACTTCTTTTCGATAGTCTTGACGTTCAGGAAAACGAATTGAAAAAAATATCGGAGAAACGGGGACTGCGCACTCAGACCGAGCATGAGCTTGAGGTTTGGGAGTCGAAACTGAAAACTTTACCCAAGATCACCCCAAAAGAAATCAAAGACCTTCGAAAAATCGAAACCGAAATCAACCGATTGAGCGATAAGATTCTTTCCTCCCGAGAGAAATTAAAATTGGATTTCCGCTTAACCCCTGAGGACGAAACGGAGATCTCATACTGCCTGCAAACCGATGACAATCCGCCGCAGACCGGAACCACCGCCGAACCTCTGGAGAGGTCCGGGTTTCAAAAACTGCGATTGGATTATCCCGGACATTTGGCCATCCATGTGACCGGAAACCTGGCCGAAACCGATTTTCATGCCCTTCAAAACGACCTGTCATCCAGAAAAGTTATCTTTGAAACTAAATTGGCAACCGCTAACCTCGCAACCGTGGATGAATGGGAGAAAAAACATGCGGAAATCGAAGAGATCAAACGCACGTGCGACAACCTCAGGATCAAATTAGAGGCGTTGGAAAAACCTTCCGATCTGGAAAATCAGCAACAAACGATTACCGAAATCATTGAATCGCTGAAGCAGGATATTTCCAAATATGTCGGAACACGATCGCTTCCTGTCGATACCGGTACTGAAACCGAAACGAATCGGTTGCCGTGGTCCATGTTGAGTCAGCGGTTAAGCGAAGCCAAAGCCCAATGGAATGCCTTTCAACATCGAAGGGATCAGATATTGACCGGGCGGCAGCAGACCTTTGAGGAATTCGAAACCGAGTACCGAAACCAGGAAAATGAATTAAACATGCAACGGGATACGTTTCAGCGGCTTGAACCGCTTTCGCTCCCAAATGTCACGGATCAACATGTGGAACAAGCGTTTTCCAAAATTCATACGATCGTCTGTGCCATGGACGCATCTTGCAAGGAGAAGGCCCTTCTTGAAGATATGGAATCTTTATCCCCGGAAATGGAGATCGGAGATTTCAACGGTTCGGCGTCAGACGAATGGCTGAATTCTCAGCAGTTGCGGGATGAAGTCATGCAAACCCTCAATCGGCGTCGGGAGTTGGAGCGCCGGCAGCGGGAAATACTTCGGGAGATGTCGGAAGAAGCGTTCAAGATGAATTATTCTCGCCGGAAAGCAGAATTGGAGCAGCTCAAGGATCAGATAAAAAAAATTCCGCCGTTTCGATTGGAGGAATCCAGAGATATCGACGAACAAATCGATAAAACCGAAAAAAGCATCCAACGGATCAGCGACGAAAAATCCGGGAAGGAAAAGTTACGGGAGCGGTGGATCGGTGAAACCGAGGATTTTTCACGTTTAATCGAAGAAAGAGCCGATAAGAAATTGGAATATGAAAAGATTCTGATGGAGATGAAACGCCATGTCTCCGACATGGCGTCGTTGAAGCTACTGGATCGACTCATCGAGGAAGAGAAGGCAAATGCCCAGCAGGAAGTATTCAAACCGCTTCAGGAGAAAGTTGTGGGACGCTTTGGTATGCTGGTCGGTGACCGGTATCGGATTGGTATCGATAATGATCTCAATCTTGAAATTGCGGGTAAAACCCTTACCGGTGGGTATCAGTCCGGGGTAGAGCAGGCCCTTTCGTTTGGGACTAAAGAACAGTTATCGTTTTTATTACGATTGGCCATTGCCATGGAGCTTTCCCGTCAGGAACCCGGAGTCATGATTTTGGATGATTCCTTTGTCAATACCGATGCGCATCGATTTCCGCGGCTGATGGATATGGTGTGGGAGCAGGCATCCACACTTCAGTTTCTCATCTTTACCTGTCGTCCGTCCGATTATTTGGATTATTTTTCCGTGTTGGGCAATGCAAATGTTCAGCGTATCGACCTCGAGAAGAAATTAGCGGGTTAATCGTCATCATGCATGCGCCACCCATTATTATACACTCCCTTATTTGCGCCATGATCGGAGCAAAAAGCTCCGAAATCGGAGCCAGGAGTATCGTGACTGAAGTTCAGAACGCCATTTTCGGATCAAAAAATATCAAGATTGAATCAAAAAGAGTCTTGATCGAAGCTTTGAGCTTCGTTACCCGAGTAAAAAGCTGCATAATCGGAGCTCTGAACTCCGTTAACGGAGTAAAAAGATCAAAAGATGGAGTTCACAGCTCCGTGGATGATTAAAAATGAGTGATGGATCATTCTTTTTGCTCCGAACATCATGTTCAAGGGTTCGATTCTGACTCTTTTTACTTCGTTGATTGAGTAAAAAGACCCATTGTTGATGTTTTTGGCTCCGCGCATGACTCTTTTTACTCCCCGGATCATGTAAAAAATATCGTGGATGACTCTTTTAACTGCGTTCATCATTGAGTGAATGTAAGAAAATAAAATCTGAGATTGCCGCCACAAACGGTGACAAATACTGTCTTGCCTCCCCTGGAATGGTTCCTCTATGTAAGTGTGCACGGTGCGTTCAACTGTTCAAACGCATTTTGAATATTTTTGGGTTTGGGTTTATTTGAATCGTAGAGACGTAGCGCGCTACGTCTCCTCTGATGAAATAAGAAGCTTACTTTCTTGTCAG
The DNA here is from genome assembly GCA_050258455.1 of Candidatus Omnitrophota bacterium. Taxonomy (GTDB): domain Bacteria; phylum Acidobacteriota; class Aminicenantia; order UBA2199; family UBA2199; genus JAKAGC01. The sequence continues at coordinate 152,289 of JBLMYT010000071.1, forward strand.
GAAATCCAAAACCCCATTAATAAATGTCAAGGGATGCGTGGGGCATCCCGGAATATATAAAATTCCCGGTTCAACGCGCCCGAACCGGCAAATACACCGCCACTAATCGCACAGGCTTCCACCAAAATGGCGACCTTCGGTTCCGGTACCGCTTTATACGTGTCTTCGATGGCAAACGCCATGTTTTCCAAAATCGGTCCGGTAATCACTATCCCATCGGCATGCCGCGATAAGGCCAAAACTCGATTCCA
>JBLMYT010000072.1:0-9781 GCA_050258455.1 Candidatus Omnitrophota bacterium
TGGATTATTTTGAAGCTGACGAGCGACTAAGGAAAGAAGATCCATCATTCTTCGGTGAAAGCAAGGCACTCGAAATAGTAAAGGATGCTTATGATCAAATCAATTCATTGGTTCGAATTGACTTTAAATCAGGAGATTAATCGATATTGGTGGAATATGGATGAAATTGAATTCGTAATTACTTTGTGAAAAGCAGATTGAATGGATGATCTTTGGTGGTGATGAGCATATTGGATCATCGGGAGATAAGATGAAAGGTATGAGCATGAAAATAATGGTTTTAAGTTTGATTGTTTTACTTGGGTTAATGGTATATTCGATAACGGCGAAACCGTCAAAGAACGTTTATTTTTGGATAGAAAAGAAAAATGGGAAAGTCCTTTATAGAGTAGAATCCCAAATCATACCGGGTCGAAAGTTGCTGGATTATTTCGGTGATCTACTTGATGCGAAAGGAGAAGATTCTACTATTTATATTATTTGTCAAGATGATTTACCAGTATCATATATTGATAGCGCCAAGAGTACCATACAGAAAGTTGCAGATTTTAAGATAAGATATTTCTTGTTTAATAAACGTTCTGAAACAGCACAAGAAATATTTTTTCTCTTGAAATAGTTCCCTTGTCATCCTTTCGCTGAATTGTAAAATGAGTGACATGAATGGGGCAACGAAGCCCAAGTAAAGGGTGCGGCCGAAAAACACGGCCGTCCCTAACCTAATATTACCATAACATGGAGGAACAATGAACCAATATATCCGATGTGATAAATTAAATAGTGTTTTTAAAATTGAACCATGGGATAAACAGGATATTTGTGGATTTAAAAGCGAAGAATTGCCTTCAACATTTGAATTTGAATTATTCTGTATAAGTATTGAAAGAATCGAGAATAATTCCCCGACATTATATCAAGAAGTGACAATGCTTAAAGAAATTCTCCCAACGTTGATCGAAGAAATAAAGGGAGAGAACGAATGCGTCATTCAACTGGATGGCAATTTGTGCGAGGGTGAGCTTCCTGAATATTTTCCATACATTTTAACATGTGAGGGGAGAAGATATTATTCCCCTGAAATTAGTTATAATTATAAAGAAGGATTCCTCGACTCATGGGTGAGTTTTGATTTTGCAAAAGAAATATTGCAAAAGATGCCTCTTTCATCATCCATGAATCTAAAAGCATTTGTTATTGATCCGAATTTTAACGATGTCTTCAATGTGTATCATAAGCAATATTGGTGGAAAAATATTGAATTATTAAAACATTGCCTTATTTATTTTCATTCAGACAATGATTTCGATAATTTTTATATTGCATCCAAGATTCCAATGGAAAAAATAGTTAAAAAGTGGGAGAAAGCCCTGAAGAATTTTCAGGTTAAAAGAGATAAGGATGATAAAGAAGTACTGTATTACTTGATTGAAGATTATTTGAATGAAAACGTGGATACCCAGAAATTTGCAAGAGTATTTACCAGGAAATATGTTATAGAAACAGACTACGATGAATTATCAGAAATTGAACGCACCAATTTCAGCGCATTGAATAGACGAACGATTCGGTTTTCACCGGAAGAAGAAGATGTGAAAACAGGGTATTATTATAGCGAATCCCAGGTAAGGGAAGCGGCTGAAAAAGCATGGGAGAATTTAAAGAGAGGAAAATGAGTGCGCTTCAAGGGTGAATTAAACCTTTACCGATACTTCTCCAATCTCCGGGAGAGGTACGTCGGTTATCTCAGATTCCGTTTTTTTCCTGGCGACTCTCTTCTGAGCCTCATGCTTTATAAATAATTGATAATACAAGTAAAAGTAACTCCTGATCGTCGGATCTGTTAATATGTAATCGATCATTTCAATATAATCTTCCCGGATTACTACCTTATCCACTTCCCCACAATGATAGATATAGACTCTATCTAAAATAGGATCGTCTTCGAGATTCAAACTCTCATACAACCGCCAATATAAATCGTTTGAAAGGGGGGCTTTTTCTTCTATTTCGGCGTCTTTTTCTTTTTTAAGCGAATCGGTCTGATTCCCGGAAAAGAAGTAATCTGCCGATATTTTGAAATAGTCAACACAACTTTTGATGAACTCAAGCGGGGGCTTGCGTTCCCCATTTTCATACCGACTCAGCGTTGCCTGGGATGTTTTGAACACTTTGGCCAATTCCTCCAATGTCTGATTGTTATCCAAACGCAGTTTTCTTAATTTATTACCGATGTCTTTCATGTGATCACACAATTATATTTTCCTCCGGATCATAGGCAAAATGATCTGAAAATTCCTCGTTTACTCCTGCCAGTGTCGAGGACATATAAATCACTGTGCTATTTTTTTTTAATTGAGTTATTGCCCGGGTAAATTCGTCGATGGCATCCCTGGAAAGGTCATTGATAAAATCTTTTATAATGAAATACTCGGATGGTTTAGCTGATCTAACAATTTCAATGAGGATCGATGCTGCCAAATCTTCCTTAAGGGCACCGAATGTCTTATCGGCAAAGAGTCTGAAACGTTCCGGAACCGTCACGGAACATGCCGAAAACAGGGAATCGATCCGAACATTGTCGGGTATATGATGATGACGGGGCACCATCATGACAGTGATTTTCTTTTTTTCCAGCATCCACGAGAAAAAATCCAGATACATTTCCTTTCGGGTATAAAATCCGTTGATCTTATTTTTTTTGATCCATGAAACATCGACGGGATATTTCTCAAATTTCTTGAAATGAAAGGCGGGTTTGATGTATCGTTTGAACCGAAAGTAGGAAAAATAGAATGCGGCGATCAGATAGGCCAGGAGCATCAGGAGTCCCCATTCGAAGTAAAATGGCAGTTGAATGGATAAGGGAACGATGCATTTCTCCGGGGGGAGAAATGGCTTTACATGCGGAATAATTTTATCCCTCGTATCAAGCCTTTTAAAAAAGATATAATAAAAAAATTGATTTTGTTTTTCTTTGGTGCTGTTACAAAGCGCCACATAATTTTTAAGACCGAGGCTTGAAAGCTCATTACCGGTAGCTTTTAAAAATGTGGCGGGATTGAAAATACTTAAAAAATTAAGAATCTCCGCGTTTCTTTTCGTCTTTTGAATGATATCTCGATCAAGATGATCAATTTTTGCTAAAAGGAATTTTGCCTTTGCTGTTACAAATTTTCTGTATGCAGCGAATTTCTCATCTTCACTTCTATTCTTATATTTTTGACCAATCTCTGAAGCTTTTAAAGAATCTTCGTTCAAAATTTTTACTTTCTGCGATTCATAGTAATTAATACCTTTAAATTCGTTTTCGGCTTTGGCCGAGATTAGAATATTTCCGACTTCCGGCCATATTAAAAAGAAGACCAACCAGGCAAAAAAGGCAGTTGCAGCACCTGCGATCCACTTTGAGCCCGCACCCAGCGCAGCACTTATTAATAAAAAAGTAACCCATATCACAAGTAAGAGAGAAAAGAACAGCCCCAAACCGGAAAGTTCCATTCCATTTAAGAAAATTCCCCGGAGAGAAAATTGAATAATAATCATCAGGTAGAGGGACACCAGAAATAGAGATAAAACAAGTACCCGGGCGACCAGAATGCCAAAGTAAATGGTCCGCAAACGTCTAAAACTCATCAAAAAACGAATATAGGCTTTGTCCCGGAAGGCGACAAAGCCCCAGACCATCACCAGCAGGATGCCGATGACCACAAGAAACCAGGATAAATCAAGGATAACCCCTCTCGAGCTTACAAATACATTCTGTCCATATTTGGGTTCTTCGATTCGTAAACGGATGGCAGAATCCATAGAGCCGACCAGTTCAGCAAATGGAGCATTATTGTGGAAAACGGCAATTAAGGGAGAAGGTACGGCAATAACCCTGAACCCCATCATTCCATATAAAATATAACTGAAGATTGAATTATAAAGCTTTGATTCGAAAACAACAAAATCATCCTTGTACTTTTGAGCATTTTCAAATTTATTGATACCAATGTGAACCAATATAGAACTTAGAAGAAAGACAGAGAGAAAAAACACAATCAATATCTTGCTTTTCAATCGGCGCAATTCACCCCTTAAAATTCTAAGCATGTTTCAACCTAACCCTTTTTAAAATTTTATTTTGTTATCTTCAGGATCTGGGATTCATACTGACCGAAAAGCATGAGCTCCATGTATTTATGATTGATGTCCCACAATTTGAAGACATCCGGGGTAATCCCCTTGTCCAGGTCCAGTTTTACCAAATACAATAAATTTAAGAGCTGGTTCATTCGATTGGACATCTCAATCCATGAACCATTGACATCCCCTTTGACCAGAAAAGACTTCACCTTTAAAAGTATATCGCCGACTAATCCCTTTTCCTTTTGAAAGCCGGTATAATCGAATGCGACCAATTGAGATATGACCGAGGGATTATAAGGGACTTGCAAGGTAAGTGTATTGATATCATTGTAAATCGCGGCTGCCCCTTTCAGATTCTCGATGGTATTGCTCAAGACCTCTTGAAGCCCGGCGACATCCGCGGGGTTTTGCTCATACCGCTGCGTCAGCAGCAAATAATCCGCATTGGATTTCAAAAAATAACTCGCGCCTTTGGCGATTAACGTATTCAAATTCTGAAAACCGGTCGATTTACTGTCATAAGATTGGATCATGGGGTTTCCTATAAACGCACCGAAACCGGTGACGGGGAGAAAAAAAACAATTGATGTTAAGCAAAGAAAAACTTTTTTCATGGTTCCTCCATTTTGTTCATTTTCATTTATGGTTTATATTGATGATTCTTGTCTTGTTACAATTATAAGCAAGGCCAAACCAAAAGATCAATAATGTGCGTATCATGATCACCCGTATTGGAAGACTGCATTATACCATAAGAAAAATTTTTTTTTAAGTACTTGCTCGTTAAAAAAAATAAATCATGATAAACAAAGCGACCAATCCATCTGCTCGATCAAAAAATCGGGCGCACACATGGATGCCCCCCTACGGAACGTTTCCTCAAAAACCAATCATCTTTTATACCAATAAAAAAATTTATTTTTCTTATACCAATTTGGTATAAGAAAGTAATGGATGAAATATCGGTGCTTTCACTCTCACCGGGAACCGGCCCTTCAATATACCAATCCGGTAAGATGACAATATACCACGTTGACGGCCACGGTTAATATTGATATATAGTGACTCTTAATTCATGTGGAGGAACATGTGATGATGATAAACAAGTCCCAATTAATTAAAGAACTGGCTCAAGATCTCGCGGTTCACGCCAAAACCATCCGATATGAGATCATTCCGAAAACAATAACCAATCCAACGGGTTACGATTTAAACCGGATCTATACTCAATATAAGGAGTATTTCCGCCCAACTTCCACCGATGGATTTGCCGATTTCACTGCCCAGGTCATTGTTACGGGTTTACTGATCTCTGCCTGCCTGAACGAGGGAAAAATCGATATCGATCAATCCATATCCATCCCCGGCCACCAACCGGTGATCGCTTCCATATTAAACGATATCCCAAAACTCCTTCATCACGAAGAATGGACGATCGTTTTAAACGCCATTGCGACCCGATTAAATCAAACGGAAACCATCACGAACCTCTTTTCACCAACACCCCATGAATCCGAAACCGAGCGGCCGACCGACCCGTTTAATCTATACTGCGAAACTTTTTTATCTCATTACGATCCATTGAAAAAAGAAAAATACGGGATCTACTTCACTCCCCTACCGGCTGTGGAATTCATCGTTCGCTCCACTCAACGAATCCTGAACGAAACCTTAGAAAAACCCAATGGAATTGGGGATGAGCATATCCGCATCATCGAACCCGCTCTCGGAACCGCTGCGTTTCTGGCCGAAGCCCTGCGGGTTACCACCCAAACAGGTACACCCAAACACGCCGAAGGCGAAACAGAGGCCGAGAATCTAACCATTCAAAACCTTTACGGGTTTGAAATCGTGGTAACGCCGTTTCTCCTCTCCATACTCAGACTTACCCTGCTCTTAAACCTCAAACCGACCGAATTTCCTTCGGGCCCATCCTTAAATGTGCATCTAACCGATACACTGACGCTGAATTTATTCGGCATCGACACACCGCCGGCTTTGCCTCGCCTGGCTTCCACCGATATTCCGGTTATCATCGGAAATCCTCCCTACAATGGTTACACCCATTTCACCAACGGTGCAGACGATGAGATGCATCTGTCCCCAAAAGGCGGCAGAGCCAAACCCAAAACCATGGTCGAAACATTAGTCGAGAACTACCTCAGCATCGATGGCCGGCGAATCGACGAAAAGGTCACCAAAGGACTCAAAGCCGCATATGTTCAATTTATTCGTCTGGCTCAATTCATCATCGATCAAACCGATCAGGGAATCATTGCATTCATCACCAACCATTCTTATCTGGATAATCCCACATTTCGCGGAATGCGAAAATCATTAATGTCAAGCGTGGACGAAATCTATATTCTGGACCTCAACGGCCATGTCATGAAAAATTTCGGGACAAACGGAAATATATTCGATATCCGTCAAGGTACAGCGATCAGCTTCTTTATCAAGAAAAAGAAAAAAAACCATGATCTCCCAGACCATTGCAAAGTCTTTTATCGCGAGATTACCGGAACCAGGGAAGAGAAACTGCACTTCCTCGCTGCCAATGAAATCGGCTCGATGGAATGGAATGAAATCCATCCCACCTGGAAATATTATGATTTTAAAGCCAGTCATTCCGAAAAACCGCATCCGGGGATCGCGAATCCGATCAATCGATACCGCGATTCTTTCATTCCCATTACGGATATATTCCCAATGCGGGGCGTCGGCATTGTCACCGCAAGGGATGAATTGTGTTATGAGGAAACCGCAGAGGAAATCTTTCGAAAGGCGGTGAAATTTTCAGTGATGTCCGAAGAACAGGCAAGAGAAGCATTCAATCTGAAAACGGATGCCCGGGATTGGAGCGTCAAAAAAGCCCAAGAGGATGTGATCCGAAGCGGGGTGGACCGAATCCGGATTATTCCGATTTTATATCGGCCGTTTGATATCCGGTATACTTATTATACAGGGAAATCCCGCGGTTTTCTCTGCATGCCCCGGCCTGAAATGACAGGGCAAATGTTGATGGAGAATATCGCCCTGATCACCGTGCGTCAGGTCGCGGAAGGGGACTTCAGTCATGCGTTTGTTTCGGACGTGATGGCAGACGCCCGTTTAACGGCCGGTGTTCGGGGAATCTGCTACCTATTTCCTCTTTATGTTTATCAGCGAATCGATCCGCCTAACCGGAATACGTTAATCGATTCCCGAACCCCCAATATCAACCCGGGGTTTTACCAGGTCCTGGAACAAACATTCCCGGCCCCGAAAACCCCCAATCCGCAGGAGTTATTTCACTACATCTATGCGGTTTTATTTTCCAACCGATTCAGGAATCAATATCGGAACCAACTGGTCACTGATTTTCCGGCTGTGCCGATTACCGGAGATTATCATTTATTTATTCGGTTCAGCGAATTGGGGCAGCGATTGAAAGATATTCATCTCTTGAAATCCGGCGAACTGGATCACATCAATTGGGAATTAAAAATAAAACCGGAAAATCCCGATCAACCGGTCATCGATCCCGGACCTTATTTAAAGGGGATAACCGATCAGGAATGGGCGTATGTGTTAAACGGATATCGGATCATGGATAAATGGGAAATCTATAAGACGACCCGAAAAGGCGAGCGGATGTCGGCGCTTCAATTGATTCGATTTTTAAGAACGGCAGCAGCAATTCGGTTGACGATTCGCCTTCAGGAGGAGATCGATGACCTGTATCCGGAGATTGAGAAAAATCTGGTGACTGATATTTCCCCTCGTTAATTCATTCGCGTTTCAATTCGATGCTAGCGGTTGACCCCCAAAAAGGGGCTGGTAGAACTGCGATTAATAAGATTATTCAATTTATGTCCACTACGTGGACTTCCCACTCTTCGGTCTCGTCGTTATCGATGATATAATAGTACTTATCATTGTCGACCGTGAAATCCAACCCGAATTTATTCAATGTGCTGGGTACATATGATTTTTTGAGAATTTTTCCCTTTAAGTCGGTAATAATAACTTCATTTTCATTTCCTCTTTTATTATAAGTGAAAAAATAGATTTTATCATTATTCACTTCAAACTTAAAAAAGGGGGGAAAATATTCCGGGAAATATGGATTAACCATTCTTTTAAAGGCTTCCCACTTAGATTTATCAGGCCAATGCTCTTCCAACCATTTTTTTTTGAATTCTTCAGTGACTTTTTGCCTTGTCATATTCAGATTAATACGGTTGAGCTCATTTCCATTACTGTCGAAAACAACGACAAAGAGTCCCCTGTAGGGATCACCCAAAAAAATTTTATCTTTGTATATTGTAAATCCCAATATAGCATGTAATAAATTATAATCTTCCTTTTGACCGAGTTTTAAAATTGGATTATCCTCGCAGTAATAAAGTAATTTTTTATATTTAAATTCCTTATCACGGGTATATATCGATATATCCTTATAACCCATTTCCGTTTTTTGGTTCACTCCGTCTGTAAAACCGACAAAATTTTTTCCGATGGGGAAAATATATCGAAATGCTTTGTTTATTCTATATTCTTCCTTATAATCCAAGTTTCTTTTGACACATATCATTTTATGTAAACTATATAAATAAAGGCAATCTGGATAAATAGTAAAATAAGGGGCATGTCTGCATTCGCCCGGGCCTTCGCCTCGCTTTAAAAGAGATTTGATTAATTTAAAATTTTTCAGCGCATATAGTTGAAGTTTAACTTGCTCATCTTCAACATACAATTGATTCTGATCTACTTTTAATTGGATTGGTTTTGTAATACCGGATAAATTTCCCAATTTTTTACCTGACATGGGCAGTAAACTTATAAGCAAGGAAATTAAAATTATGGATACATGTTTCATTTATACTCCTATGCTCAATACTTGTGTTTGTTATCCCTCTTCGGTACGATTAAAATCCATTCAATTGAAAATACGATAATTCCTATTTTCCTATAAATGATTATCGGCACCCCTTCCATTTTCATCCGATTTTCTCGTCGACCTCCGGTAGTGTAAAAACCCCAGGGGGTCGACGAATATTTCGAAACCCAAAATAACCTAAAACAGTCAAATATCGGGGCTTATAACAATTTCAGGATTAAATTTTTTTTTCAATTCACCCTGACTGCCCATTCGCTAAACCCGATCCTCGAGTTAATGCATCATACATCAAACGGATCGAATTGTCAACTCAATTCTCTTTTAGCACTGCGCTTCAAGGATGACGGAAACCGGGTATCGGTAATTTTTCCGAATCGAACGATGGAAGACTGTATGATAAAGCTTGGTCTCATTATTCCTGAACCTCCCATTTTTCAATCCAATCGGTTTCTTCTTGCCCCAATATCAAATACAAGAAACCTTTATCGTATTTAAATGCTTCATTTCTTCGTCCACCATGTATCCAAAATAATGCGTCGATACAGGGAACTTTTACTTTCCCCAAATACACCAATTGATTGGAGAAGTAATCCCCATCCGTCATACCGCCACATTCGGTGAGATAACTATGCCGCCTTACCACAACGAATCCTTTCGATAAAGGTATCATCGTTGCAGCGGGATCTACCGTGTCGCTGAACCTGAAGCGTTTTGCCAAACTTCTCATTCCATGTTCGGCAAAACAAGTTTCATCAAGAGAGTGATCAG
>JBLMYT010000073.1:0-4721 GCA_050258455.1 Candidatus Omnitrophota bacterium
AATACTATTTTGCCTATCCCTTGACTTTTCTTTTTTGACCGCGTATAGTGTAGCTTATCCGTTTTATGGAGACCGATGCCCATGGTTAAAAAGATTTTTATCAGTTACAGTCATAAGGATAAAGCCTTTAAAGAGATGCTCGTGGAACAGCTCAAGGTATTGGAACTGGAAGGGGATTTGGATCTCTGGGAAGATAGCCGTATCGAAACCGGTACGGATTGGTTTCCCGAAATCGAGAAAGCAATCAACAACGCGCACATTGCCGTGTTGATGATCAGTGCGGGGTTTCTCACGTCCAATTTTATCAAGAGTAACGAAGTTCCCCCGATCCTGAAACGTCGGAAAAACGAAGGCTTAATCGTTTTACCTTTGTTTGTGAAACCCTGTCCATGGAAATCGGTTTCCTGGTTATGTTCGATACAGGGATTCCCTTCGGGTGATAAAACCTTAATGGAAATGGATGACGCGAGTCAACTTCGCTCTCTGACCGAGTTTGCCGAAACGATACATAAAACGATTCAAGATCATGAGAAGAAGATGGATAAACCATCTTCGCATTCATATGAATGTTTTACGTCTTTGCCGTCACGAACGATCGAGCTCATCGGTCGTGAAAAGGACCTGGCCGGATTGGAAGAGACGTTAAAAACGTCCAAACGGGTGATATTGGTCAATGGTTTGGGGGGCATTGGTAAAACCGAAGTATGCAAGGCGTTTTTCCTGGAACATTATGAACACTACCGGTATGCGGCATGGGTGGATTGGATTTCCTCGGTCCGGGAATCCATGGTGAATGCATTGGGAAAGGATAATGCCTCCTTCATCGCGGTTAATGAAACCGATACGCCGGATATTCGGTTTGAAAAAATAAAGCAAAGACTGGGTCAGATTCGGGAACCGTTTTTATTGGTGTTTGATAACATCGAAAACCCGGAGGATCCGGACCTGAGGATCTTCAATTCGCTTCCGGCGGGAATTAAAGTATTGGCCAATTCGCGTTCCAAAATCGAGGGGTATGAATGTCGGGATTTGGATTTTTTAAGCCCGGCGGATTGTAAAACCTTGTTTTATGAGTTTTACAAAGGGAAGCGGGATGATGAACGGGTGGAGAAAGTATTGGCGTTATGCGGTTATCATACCTTAACCGTGGAATTATTGGCCAAAACCGCATTTCATGCGGCCATGACCATCGGGGATTTGGTTCAGACATTGGATTCAAAGGGATTTAATTTAAAAAGAGGCGAAACGGTTTCCACCTTTTGGCACGATGAAAAAGAAAAGAAGACGTTTTTCGATCACCTCCAAAAGGTATTCGCTATATCCGGCGTCACAGAGAAGGAATTATCCGTATTGGCCAATTTGTCGGTATTGCCGTCGGTTTATATCCCGATTCCATGGATCGCGGAATGGTTGAAGTTAACGGATAATAATGATATCAACGCGTTAATCGAAAAAGGGTGGTTAACGCGGGATGGCGATTCGCGGATTTATATGCACCCGGTCATTCAAGAGGTGGTCAGGTATAAAACCAAACCCGATGTCCAAAAATGCGAGGCGTTAATCGATTCGCTAGAAAATAAATTATATTTAAAACCCGGTGACAATCCGATTCATAAAAAAGAGTATATCATTTATGGCGAATCCGTGGTTCGGGCAATGGGGGTGGAGGAAAAGGATACCGAGCTGGCAACTCTGGCGAATAATTTGTCAACAATAATTTACCAGAATATGGGCCAATTGGACCGGGCCTTGGAATTTCAATTGAAGGCCATTGAAATCCAGAAAGCGGTATTGGATCCTCAGCATTCCTTGTTAGCCACGTCGTACAATAATCTATCTCAGATTTACAGAACTATGGGCCAATGGGACCGGGCATTGGAATTTCAATTGAAGGATATTGATATATCGGAAAAGGTATTAGGGCCCCATCATCCCGATTTAGCCACGTCGTACAATAATGTATCGGCCATTTACAAAGATATGGGCCAATGGGACGACGCCCTGCGCTTTTCCGAAAAAGCCGTGGCTATTCTTCAAACCCTGTTTCCCGGGGGCCATCCGCATTTAGATATTATGACAAAAAACCTGCAATGTATTAAACGTGCGAAGAAGAATGAAGCGGATTAATCGACGGTGAATTTATGATTCCTTGTGGGAATTAACCGCCGTTTTGCTGTAGGGGCGTTTCGCGAAACGCCCCATAATTTTAAACATAGATAACCTCATTTAAGATGTTTTCCCCAACATGAGGCTGAAGTGTCTTTTTGAGTACAAGATCAACAGGGATCCCTATCAATTTAGAGAGATAATTTTGCAAATTGGCGAGTTTTAGAAGGCCGATCGCACTATCCTTATCAATAAGAATATCGATATCGCTCGTTGCGTTTTGCTCACCCCGAACATAAGAACCAAAAATACCAATTTCTTTTATTTTATATATATTCATCAGGAAGCCTTTCTGGCCTTTTAACAGAGAAACAATCTCTTCCAAATTTCTGGAATCTGACATATTATCCTCACAATTTATATTATGAAATGAATGAATCATAATGTCAAACTCGGGGTGGGGCAATTCGCATTTTCTCCCAAATAGAAAACCACATCGAACACACGGGCAGACACGCAGGTCTGCCCCTACAGAAAGAAATTAACTCAATTATCAGGATTATATTGCAAGGGATCGTTTCTGAATTTTCCGTAGGGGCGCACCCATGTGTGCGCCCCACATCGGGCAGCTTAACCTGATCTTGGAAAAAACAAAGTTTTCGAACGCATTCGCCTGATGAATAATATTAAGAGATACCCTTCATCAACATTCTCTGGTTGACCTCATTGAAAAAGCTCTCGGTAAATCTTTTCTTGTAAATATTATTCGCCACCACGGCTTTAGTTTCTTTTCGCCTGATTAACCCGTATTGCTCCAACCAGCTCTGATCCTCATTATCTGTCCTATATTTGACATTGTCAAAGACAATTTCTACAAATGTCTCTTTATAAAGTTTGGCTTTTTCATACAGGTTATCAAAGTGGTCGTTCTTCTCCAATAAGAGCTGTTCGATAGCCGTTTCGACGTCTTTCTCATCGATCGGTTCGACGGTTCCGGGTTTGACATTCACCGTCAAAATGGTACCCAACCGATTTAACAACCAGGGTTGCCCGGCGGTTTCTTCGTAGACTTTTCTTATTGCTTCTTCTGTAAACGGCTGGTTGGTTTCTTCCGTATATTGGGCATAAAGATCGTGTACATTTTTTAAGGAGAACCCTGGGAATTCAATATGATCGGCAATATTAAACGGCGATACGCCTCCCAGGACAAGTTTGGTTATGTTTCGAATGCCGATCAGGCCAATGGAATATAACGCTTTTTGTTTAACCATTTTATATTTCAGGTATAATTCTCTTAACGAAGTCAGAAAGCTCCCTAATTCATTGACTGGAATACCATCAAACTCATCGATAAAAATGACGATTTTTTTATGTTGAAGATGCTGGTTTAATTCTTCGAAAAATTCGCGGAAAGAAATATTGTCGGTGATTCGGTATTGATTTAAAAGTTGTTGAACCGCATCGGTTTTTTCGCAGTTCACTTCTTTGAGCCTGCTGATCAGTTGTTTGAAAATTTCTTTTTCAATCAATGCATAAAATCGGTTTTTATCCAAGTTATTATAATCCTGGAAGCCCAATAAGAGGACGGCATAACCCGGATCTGCATGTAATTGGCGGCGTAACTGGTTTAAATAAGTGGTTTTGCCTCTTTGTCTCGGGGCAAATATGGAAAAATACCGGCCCAGATCAACCAGGGTTTTTATGTCTTGATTTTTGGTATTGGTGACATGTTCCAATTGGATGAAATAAGAAGCTTCCGGGTTTACGCTTCCCGAATCTTCAAAGAAAACGATTCGGTTTTCGGTAAACGCTATTTTCTTTTTTTACGATATCCAATAGCTTTTCGTTTTTTCTGTTCATCATTTAATCTTATTTTATCTGTTATTAATTGTCAAGCGTCAAAACTCGGGGTAGGGCAATTCGCATTTTCTCCCAAATAGAAAACCACATCGAACACACGGGCAGACACGCAGGTCTGCCCCTACAGAAAATAAACCCAATTATTGGTTTTATATCGGGAGCGGCCGTTCGGAATTTTACCGTAGGGGCGCACCTATGTGTGCGCCCCACATCGGGCAGCTTAACCGATAAACACCAGATCCGATCCGTAAAATATCAGGGTTAATTTCTTAACCTCTGTTTTTTCCATACTCCGCTTGAATTTTTCGTCCATACAATAATGATTTAATTGCCCTTCCGCTTCCGCTTTCACTTGATCGATCACACCCGGAGACGGTTTCTTTTTCCGCTTTCCCTCGGGCTTGATATATTTAATTTCCAAAACATATGAAAACCTGATCCCTTCATATGCCTCACTAAAGGGTTCCATCACCATATCCGCATACCCTTTATTCATCTCTTTTTCGGTATGAATAATGAACAAATTACTCAAACCGAGATAAACATTCAAAAACGCCTGGATGGACTTTTCACCCGTAATCAAATCCCGAAGACTCATGCTCTCCCGGATAAGCCCGCATATATAATCGAACAACGGTTTCCATTCCCCATCATACGCCATATTGGTCATTAAATTCGCGTATGTGGAAAGGTCGATGGAAAAGATACCCGTTTCACCATAAGCATCTTTGATGTAATCATAATACAACCGCTTG
>JBLMYT010000074.1:0-81706 GCA_050258455.1 Candidatus Omnitrophota bacterium
TTTTGTATTCTTCGAAATCCTGCTCATTGTTTTTATCGTTTCGCGTTCTCTCGGCAAACGTAAACCATCGCTCATACCGCGTATGCGGTTTATTCTTTACAATATTTCCCTGAAGCAAAAATATTAACCGGTTCATCGATAAAAATGGCATTCCTTTTTTTTTATTTTTCAGCACATCCAGTATCGACGTCCGCGTTTTGAGCAATTCGACGAAATCGGGTTTTCGCCATAATTTATCATTTCGAACAAAATCGACCACCAATTCGGGCGTCATGCAATAGGACACATAATTCTCCTTAAAACCTAAGGTATCATCCACCATCCAGATCAGGGTGATGACCGGTTCCAGGGATCGGTAATCCTTTACTTTTTTCAATTTCTGAGTCACCCGATCCATGATTAAATTCCTTTCGGGGAGTTTTTCCAATTGTAGTCCCGTATTGAGTGCATGGTACAGATAAAAGCGCTGACCGATATCCCGTTTATACCACTGCTGCATATCGATAATGACATAAGCGCCTTTGATTTTACACCGGTAATCGAACTCCACGAGCGTGGCATCATCGGTGATGCGATGCCGACCATTCAGCATTTCAAATTCTTCGATGGTTTCATCCAGGAAGTCTTCGAGAAATTTTTTGGCTATCTCGGGATCGGAAAACACCTTCTTAAAAAAACGGTCGTAATTTAACGGCGCTAAATACATGTTCTTACTCCTTTCGTTATCAATATAAACATTTTTGTTATTTTTGTCAATGGGTTAGATAAATAACTAAAATATAGCGCCTAATTCAACGAAAATGCCTGGGTCTGGTAAAGTTTACTGTAAATCCCCTGCTGCTTGAGCAATTCCTGATGCGTTCCCTGTTCCACCAACCGTCCCTTATTAAGAACGAGAATACGATCGGCTTTCTGGATGGTCGATAACCGATGCGCAATGATAATCGCCGTTCGTCCCTTGAGCGCGTTTTCAATGGCCGCTTCAATCAATTTCTCGGTGTGGGAATCGATGTTGGACGTGGCTTCATCCAGAATCAACACCGTGGGTTTTCGCACCACCCCTCGCGCAAAACTGATCAATTGCTTTTGCCCCACGGACAATCGCTTGCCTTCTTCCAAAACGTTTTCCTCATACCGCTCCGGCAGTTTGTCGATAAACTGATCGGCGTAAACCTGCCGAGCCGCTTCGGCCACCTGCGCCTGCGGAATCGTGGGATCGTACATGGTAATGTTTTCGGTGATGGTTCCGGTAAAGAGAAACGGGTCCTGAGGCACGGTGGCCAGACGCGACCGCAACTGATGAAGATCGTACTGCTGAATCGGGATGTCATCGATGAGAATTTCACCGGACTGGATATCGTAAAACCGGTTAATCAGTTTGATGATGGTGGTTTTTCCACTGCCGGTGTAACCGACGAGCGCGACTTTTTCGCCGGGTTGAATTTCAAAGGAGATATCTTTGAGAACCGGATTATCGGGTTTATAAGCAAAATGAACATGGTTAAACGTAATCTTTCCTTTGAACCGGGGATCGATCACGTGGGGAACCGACGGGGGGTGAATGGTAACGGGTTGATCGAGAAGCCGGAAGGTGCGTTCCGCAGCAGCCATGGCGGATTGGAAGGTATTAAACTGCTCGGCCAGTTCGCGTAACGGCCGAAAGAACAAGTTGATGTAGGTATAGAACGCAAAGATTTCACCGACATGGATGGAAATTCCCATGGCTTTATGGGCATAAAGGAAGATAATCGCCATGGCAATGTTGGCAGCCACTTCAATGACCGGAAAATAAAGGGCATAGGCATAAACGACTTTTAAAAACGATTCCAGAAAGGACGTGTTAACCGCATCGAAATGGTCTTTGCTTTTGCCTTTGAAATTGAACTGAATGATCTCTCGGATTCCGGTGAGAGACTCCTGCAAAATGGTGTTGATCTGGGCATTGGACTTTCGAACCCCCCGATAACCGGTCCGGAGGCTTTTCCTGAAAAAAATCGTGATGACAATAAAAAAGGGCAGCATGACAAAAGTCAGCAGTGCCAGGCGGACATTGACCAGGATCATGGCCACCAGAATGAAAACGACCTTGAGGGATTCGCCGGCAATGGAGACCACACCTTCGGAGATAAATTCCCGGATGGACTCGACGTCATTGGTGATATTGGTCAGGGTATTTCCCACGGGGGTTTTATCGAAATAATCGTTGGAAAGATCGATCATATGGCCGAATAAATCCATGCGCAGGTCAAAGAGGAGTTTTTGCCCCAGGTATTGAATCGCATAACTGAACAGAACCTGAAAGACAAACCCGGCACTCAGAACCAGCAATAAAATAAAGGCAATGTGTTCGAGACCGCGCACATCATGATGCGTGATGTAGCGATCGATACCGATTTTAATCAGGTACGGATGAACGACGCCCGATAAATCCATAATCATCATGAAAAAGAAGGAAACGGTGGAAAGGAAGAGATGCTTCTTTAAATAGGGAAGCAAACGGCTGAGGAGTCTCCAATCGTGTTTTTTGAATTCATCTTGTTCAATGGTTTCAACGACATCCATCGGCTATTCCTCCAACTCCATTTCCATCTGCTGGAGCCTGGCCAATTTCGCGTACAGGCCCTTTTTCATCACTAAATCGCCGTGATTCCCCTGCTCGACGATCTTTCCGTTTTCTAAAACATAGATCCTGTCGGCCATTTTTAAAACCGAGATGCGGTGCGAGACAAGAATCAGCGTTTTAAAGCAACAGTGATCCCTGAGGCTTTTGAGAATATGCTCCTCGGTTCGGGAATCCACATTGGAGAGGGGATCGTCCATCAGTAAAAGGGGCGTGTGTTTGCTCAAGGCACGGGCAATGGCCATGCGCTGCTTTTGACCCCCGGAAAGGGTGATGCCCCGTTCGCCGATGAGTTGGGAAAACCCATTGGGAAAGGATTCGATATCGTTGAGGAGCCCGGCATTATCCGCGGATTGTCGAATCTCTTCCTCGGGTAGAGGCGTCGGTCCCAGGGAAATGTTTTCCGATACGGTTTTGGAAAATAAAAACGGCTCCTGGGAGACCACGGCCACGTGGCGGGTAAAATCATCCATGTTCACATCGCAGATATCGATCCCATCGATCAGGAATTGGCCCCGCTCGGGCATCAATAACCCATTTAAAATATTGAGTAGCGTGGTTTTGCCGCTTCCCACAGGTCCGGTAATTCCGATCACCTGCCCCGGTTGGATGGAAAGGGAGATGTCTTCCAGCACGACCGCGTCATGGCCGGGGTAACGGTACGTCAGATGGTTCACGGTAATTTCCGGTTCGGCCGAACACAGCCGTTGCTTGGCGGCATGTTCGACTTCGGGTTGATCCAGAATGTAGTTGATCCGCCCCAAGGCACTGATGCCCTGCTGGGCCAGGGACATCATCCAGCCCACGGCCAGAATGGGGAAGGTCAAATACGAGATCATGATGTTGAATTGAAGGAGTTCCCCGATGGTCATTTTCCCGTTGATCACGAGTTTACCGCCCACGAGAAGAATGATCAATTCGGTAATGGAAAAAAGAAACACAAACATGGGGCGGAGGAGTTCCTGGAGCTTGACCACGGACATTTGCTTTTTGATATACTCGTTGTTGAAACGGGCAAACCGCTCGGTTTCATTCTTTTCGGCGGTGTACTGTTTGATGGAACTGATTCCGGAAATGACCTGCCAGACGCGATTATTCATGGTCCCCATGGCCTCCTGGATGTCCTTGTACAGGGGACGGAGCAGGGGCATGAGTTTTAAAATGGCAAAGACCAGAACGGCCATGACCAGCGAAATCAGAAAGACCAACCGGCCGCTCAGCCGGAGAAGCACAGGGAGAAACAGGATGACCCGGCTCACGGAATTGGGAATGTACATGACGCCCGGACCCAGAAGCGTCCGAACCGAACCCAGGTCATTGGTGCAGCGGGACATCAGGTCCCCGGTTTCATTGCGTTGGTAGAATAAGTAATCCAGGGATAACAGTTTGTAATACATCTTCTGGCGCATTTCGTACTCGATTTTTCGGGAGACACCGATGATGAGGTTTCGCATCAGGAAAAGAGAAATGGCCATAATAACGGTAAAGATAAATATATATAGGAGATTGGAAACAATGACCGGACTTCGGTTTTGATTACTGATTTCATCCAGGACCCGCTGCATGTAAAGGGGAATTTTCATGTAACTGTAATTTTGGACCAGCATGAATAAAAATCCCCAGAGCAACGCCCGGGAATGCTTCTTTAAATACGGAACGAGTGTTTTTAATTGTTTAACGGTTGAACTCCCGGATCATGGATGAATCATTGTTTATATAAGGCTTCGTATTGATCGACGATCTTATTCATATTGAATTTATCGAACGCCACATTAATGCCTTCGAAGCGGATCGCCTGGTACAAATCGGCATCTTTCAAGACGCTGACGGCTTTGGCGGCGGCTTCCTCGATGTGTCCCAGGGGAAAGAGAAAACCGGATTTACCGTCGTCGATGACCTCGGGAAGTCCACCGACCCGGCTGGCCACAACCGGAACGCCGCACGCCATGGCTTCGAGGGCGGCAAGACCAAACGATTCCTGTTCACTGGGCAAGAGAAACAAATCGGAGGAAGCAATGATCGGGCCGATATCGCTTCGAATGCCCAGAAACGTCACCTGATTTTCGATTCCCAGTTCTTCGACCAATCGCATCATGTCAAATTGCAGCGGGCCTTCACCAACGATGCGAAGCTCGACTTTATCTCCCATCTCGCGGTAGATCTCATGGAAGATTTTGATGACCTCCACCGGGCGTTTGACCGGGCGGAGATTGGAAATATGCGTAATGATGAATTTGTTGTCGTGTTGAGCCTCACCGCGAAGGGCCGCGTTTCGTAATCCTGCATTGAAAAACGCCGGGTTGACAAAATTGTAGGCGACCTGGATCCGTCCCGGGGTGACGCAGAGTTTGCGTTCGGTTTCTTCTTTGAGGCTGTTGGACACGGCCGTGACCACATCGCTCTTTTCAATGGCGTAACAGGTGATGTCCATCATCCCGGGATGGGCACCGACCACGGTAATATCCGTACCGTGAAGGGTGGCGACCAATTTAACCGGTTTGCCGGAAATCTCCCGCGCGAGCAGTGCGGAAATCGCATGGGGTAGCGCGTAATGGCTGTGAATCACATCGATGGCATAATGCTTGATCAACACAGAGAGCTGCGAGGCAAGTGCCAATTCGTACGGCTGGTAATCAAACACGGGGTATTCTTTGAGATGCACCTTGTGGAACTGCATCTTATTGGAGGTGTTCTCGCGCAGGCGAAACGGGGGTTCCAGGCCCATAAAATGGACATTGTAGCCCTTGTCTTCCGCCATTGCCCGGCCGATTTCATAAGCCACGATACCGGAGCCGCCGATTCGATGGTAACATAATATCGCAATATTCATTTCATCACCTTGCTTCCTGATTTGATTTTATTTTATCTCAAATTCGTTTTTTTGTAAAATGCCTGGATGGGATCCACGATCTGGGGCGGGCGGTCGCAGTAAAAGGCTTCGCCGTAGCGCGCGCCAATGGTGGCACCGATGAGGGTGGCCCGCGATTCCATCACATTCCAGAATTCTTTGGAATGGATGAAGGTTTTGGCCTGGGATTCATCTTCGCCGGACTGATACACCTGACTGGCATAGCAACGGATCAGTTCCTGTTTTTTCTCCCAGAACTCGGAGATATCCACGATAAAATCGGGTTTTTCAAATGTGATCTCGGAAAACCCGATAAACACGGCAGGCCGAAACGCCGGCGAATCGGTCTGGATCTTTTGAAGTCCGGCCAGATAGCAGCTTTCCTGAACAATGCGACCGGCCCAATAATGGTCGGGGTGACGCAGCGGCCGATCGGCAAACGAGAACACGATCTCGGGACGGTACTTTCGGATGACTTCGATCACCCGGAGCCGGTTTTCTTCGGTATTTCGGATATAAGCATCGGGAAAATCGAGCGTGACCCGAACGTCCAGCCCCAGGACCATGGCTGCGTGGTCCAGCTCGTGTTTCCGGGTTTCCAGCGAGCCGTAGGTTCCGGATTCGCCGCGGCTCAAATCGCAAATCCCGACCTTGTAGGCCAGGGATTTCATTTTTAGTAACGTTCCTCCCATGGACATTTCACAATCGTCGGGATGGGCACCGAACGCCATGATATCGATTTTTTGATCATTCATGGTTATCCATCGACCTCCATTATGTTTCGATTAAAATCATATTGATCGTATAAATGCCGAATAAAAGCTTTTCCCCCAAATAGATTCATGTAATAAAAGATGTTAAACACCCGCTCCTGCGGTTTGGCATAGGGCCAGAGGTTATCGGACAAATACGCGGCATCTTCCAGTAAGCGATGATTTTCCTCTTTTTCCCGGGCTCGCATTTTTCCGCAGAGCCGTTTGACTTCATTGTGAAGCGAGCGCCAGAGCGCTTTGATATCGCTCTCCTCAAACCCCAGGGTCTCCAATCGTTCCAGGTATTCATCGGTAAAGCGGCCGGCGATTTCCATGTTTTCTTTGCAGTCGTAATTGGTCTCTTTTTTGAGGACCTGCTTGACCAGCGTTTCTTTCGCAACGCCCAGAATCTCCTCCGGGGTGAGATGGTTTCGCCGGAGCAGGCGGCGGACTCGCGGTTCCAGGAGCGTGAGCGACATCCGGGGTTGAATCGCCGCTTGCCGGACCCCATGAAACCGATAGTCGGGGCCGAGTTTGGAGAGGTACGCCACCTCCCCCGGACCTGCAACATAGGTATGGGTATGAAAGAACGCATCCTGACACACACTTCGGGTTTTGACATTGGGAACCAGGATGTGGTCCGAGAGGTTGACCGCGGTCCCATCGCGCAGCACGAAACGGCCGTTTCGTTTAAACACCGCTTTTCGTTGTTGACCGATCAGGCAAAACAGGTTGCACTGTTCCCCTTCGGGAGTGCGGGCGGCTTCCGTCAAAAGAATCGGTTGTGAAAAAGTGCGAAACGTGTCTTCAAACGGGGTAAAGAGTCGAAGGTCGAAATCTCCGAACAGCTCCGAGGCCAGCATGCGGGAGGCGTCGGCCAGCGTGCGACCGGGCGAATAACACCCGAGGACCAGGTCGCGCAGTTCGCCGGTAAATTCCGTTTGACGCAGCGAATCGAAAAAATGGCCGAGCATCTCGGTAAGGGTGGCATCGACCGCGATGTACCCGCAGGAGAACCCGTGACTGTTGATGTTCCAGCTCAGTGTGCGCAATTGGTTGCCGGCGTCCAGGTAATCGACGTGGTTGATCTCATGAAAATCCGCGTCATTGGTTTCCAGCCAGTAAACGGCCTTTCCCCCCTGTTGACGGGCCAGGACAATGGCCCCCAGGACTTTGTAGGTGGTGTATAATGGCCCTCCCAATAATCCGATTTGCTGACCGGTCACAATCGTTTGGTTCATTCCTCTTCCTTCAATATCGTTCTAAGTATCTTTCTGGCCGACCATAATGGTTCGCATCGCGTCTGCGGTCCACGGGTTTCCGTGATAATCCCCGAAACAGTGGATAATGCGAAAGCCCGCCTGGGTGAACAAGGCTTCCAGGTCCCGGAGCGAATAGAGGCGAACGGACTCGCGGTACGAGGTCTCGCCCCGCGCCTGACCGTACTTGACAAACGAGATGTCTTTGATGATGCGTCCGTCTTGGATGCGTCGATTTTCGATTAATTCCAGGGAGGGCGAGAGGGACAGACGACTTTCCGGGATCAGGTGGCGCGCCACGTAAGCGGTATTAAAAAAATCGAGCCAGAAGATGCCTCCGGGGTTTAAGGACTCAAAGACCGCGCGAATGACCGCTTCGTTTTCGCCATCGTCCTCAAAATAACCGAAACTGGTAAACAGGGAGAGAATGAGGTCGAAGTGCCCGGGAATAAACCGCATGTCGCCGATGACCACATCCAGATGCGGGTCTTTCTCTTTGGCGTGCCGAATCAATGTTTGAGACAGATCCAGGCCCATGATCCGATACCCCATCTCTTTGAATAAAAGCGTGTAGCGGCCTTCACCGCAGGCCAGATCCAGGATGGTCGATGTGTGGGGTGGGTGCAGGGTATCGATAATGAGTTGGGTGTGCTGTTTCGCCTCTTTCGCGTTTCGGTGACGGTAGACGATCAGGTAATTTTCGTCGAACCATTTGACAAACCAGGGTTTGTCGCGTTTGTCGTGTATCTTAAAATCTTCCATCCAATGTATTCACAATATTTCAAAATTTCAAGCGATTCACGCTCTCAAAACCGTTAATCGGTCGCCTGACCCGATGAATGGGGTTAGGCGATGCCGTGTTGCCGTTTATAGGCCGCCCAATTCTCCTTTAGCCAGACAAAATCCTCGAAGCGGTTCAGCCGGAGAATAAACGGGTTGGTGCTCGCTTCGTCGCCGATCGTGGAAAAGGGGCGGACACCGTAGTTATGGCCGGGCCAAACCCGGGTTTCCGGGGGCAGCGTCATCAATTTTTTCAAGCTTTCGAATTCGGCGGCGGCGCTTTCGCGAGAAGACGTTCCGCCGACTTTCCCCACAAATAACGTATCGCCCGTGATGATTTCGTTTTGGATCCGGATGCACATGGAGTCGGGCGTGTGACCGGGGGTGTGAATAACGTGAAGCGACAAATCGCCGAGTCTTAAAATCTCGCCGTCGGTGACGGCAACATCCGTGGGCTTTAGCCCGGAGCGCCAGGCGCGATGGACAACCAGCCGGGCCCGGGTATGGGTTTGAAAATAGGCATTCCCACCCGTATGATCGAAATGATCGTGGGTGTTGATCACGTACAGGATCTCGAGCCCCAGTTTGCTCATTCGACGATACGGGGGAAGCGGGTCGGGCGACGGGTCGACGATCACGCCCTGTTGGGTATCTTCGCATCCGATCAGATAGCTATAATTCCGATCACCGCCCGATAAGATCTGTTCAAAAATCATGACATGTCACTCCTCACCAATCGGCCGATTCCTTATTTCTTCATGACGTCTCGAACCATGTCGCGGTTTTGAATGAGAAATTCCTGAAAGAGAGCCATGACCCGATGGTATAACACGGGAATCCGGTCCAGATGCCGGATCAACAGCTCGATATCCTCTTCGCGTTCACGGTCCTGGTCCCTTTCCGGCAGATCGTTTATGTGCATGGGGCCTACATCGCCAATCAACCAATTCAATGAAATATCAAATTCGGTGCATAATTGATACAGTACCAGGCAATTGGGAAATATTTCGCCGGTTTCGCACCGTGAATAATTTGCTCGGCCAATATCGAATGCAGAAACGAATTGATCCTGAGTCATATCCCGTTCGCGTCGAATGGTTTTTAGGCGGGCAGCAATTGTTTTTCTTAACTCGGCTCTGTTTTCCATGTGTCTCCTTTGGTTATGCCCGATTATTTTTGTTATTTTAATTTTTGTTTCACGTCGATCATGATCAACTTTGAAATGGTTTTCAAAGTTTCGACGACGCCTTCCCCTTTTAGCGCCATGGCTTCCACCACGGGTTCATCCTTTTTTCGCAGCGCGTTAATGAGTTCATTCACGGGAGTGACATTGGGCAAATCCCGTTTATTCAACTGCAGGACATAGGGTAACGCTTCGAAATCGATGTTGTAATCCCTGAGGTTTCCCATCATGTCATTGATGCTTTCGATATTGGCTTCGAAACGTTCGCGCTGCGAATCGGCCACAAACACAATCCCATCGACCCCTTTCATGATCAGTTTGCGGGAACTGCTGTAGTAGATCTGACCGGGCACCGTGTACAGGTGGAACTTCACCTTGTAACCCTTGATGGTGCCCAAATCCAGCGGGAAGAAATCGAAAAACAGCGTGCGTTCCGTTTCTGTTGCCAGGCTGACCAACTTTCCTTTATTATCGGCTTTGACCTTTTCGTAAATCGTTTTAATATTGGTTGTTTTTCCACTCAGACCCGGCCCATAAAAGACAATTTTAAAGTTAATTTCCCTAGTTGAATAATTTAAGAAAGACAAGATCAATCTCCAAATATTTCATCTATATCTTCATCCGAAACCCCTTCAAAGGGAGAGGTTCCTTCTTCCAGCGTACTGGTTTTTAATTTTTCATTGATCGTCACAAATACTTTTTCAAGTTCCTGAATGGCGCTTTTGACTCTGAATCGAATAATGCCCAGGTTGGAATTGGTGTCAAAGATCACAATGAGCATGGTGCGATCATTAATCGACGAGATATGAAGGTTTTTCTCGTTGGATTCGGTCAGGATCGTATTGAACTTGTGGACGCGAAGCATTTGCCCGATTCCGTTGACAGCGGCCATGCTGCCGGCAATCAGCGATGAAATCGAGTTCAGATGCGAATCTTCCATTTCTCCGGTGGACGCGATGCAGTGGCCTTCCGAATCGGTGATAAAAACAATTTCAGCGCGAGTGTTGGTCTTTAATGCTTTCAAAATGTCTTTAATCAAAACATATTCTTCGTTGTATATGACAAAGTTCTCTTGCATGGTAATTTATCTCTCGTAACTCTCGGTATAATTTTCTTCATCGGGTTGAGAAGGCGAATTTGAACCCGCCATGGATAAAAGCAATTCCCAATCTTTATTTATTTCTTCTTGAATTTTATCGACGATCCATTTGTTTTCTTTTTCCAGGAGATGGAGGAAGCGGTCCTGCGTTTTGAGCCATTCGGTGACGGGGCGCTGGGGCTTGGGGTGATAGTTGACCGTGACCCGGGTGCCGTATTGAATTTCAAAAATGGGCCAGACGCAGGTATCGGCTGCCAATTTACTGAGAGCCACGGTCTTTGCCGGTGGGGTTTTCCAGTTGGCCGGGCAAGGGCTCAGCACGTTCAAATAAGCGGGGCCGGAAATCTCAAAGGCCCGTTGGGCTTTTCGGTACAAATCATGCCAGAGCCACGGAGCCGATTGGGCCACGTACGGGATGCGATGTGCGGCGAATATGGCGGTAATGTTTTTTCGGGACTGTAATTTTCCCGGGAACACGGTGCCGGCCGGTGTGGTACCGGTGGAAGCTCCCATCGGTGTTGCCGAGGTTGCCTGTCCGCCGATATGGGCCGCCAATTGGTTATCGTAACAGAGATACACGATGTCGTCTCCCCGTTCGAACATCCCGGAAATCGCCCCTAATCCCTCATCGGACGTGGCGCCGTCGCCGCCGATGACCAGGAACTTGAGTTCTCGTTCAATCGACGTTTTACCTTTCTTTTTTAAGGAGCGGTACATGGCGGTAATGCCGGACATCACGGCTGCGCTTCCGGTTTGGGTATGAATCCAATTCGCGTGCCATGGGCTCCGGGGCGAATGAGCGGGTGGGGTTCGGAAGCATCCGGAAGCATTGGAGACCACGAGGGGATGATGGGCGGCTCGCAAGACCAATTTCAGGATCACGGGAATGCTGCATCCGGGACAGAGTGAATCGCCGGGATTGAGGAGGGCGTCTTCTTGCGCACTGAAATTGGTGAATGCGGTCATCGCTCCCTTTCCTCTTTACCGTTTTTGGCGGGTCTCGTGATCATTTCTTTAAAAATGCGTTTAAAATCGTCGACTCCCAGATCGTGCCCGTGGGTCCCGGAAATAAACGAAAAGACAGCCGGTCGGGACGATTCCGGGCAATCGTAAAGAGCCGATCGAATCTCGTTAAATAATGTTCCGCCGTTCATACCCGGAGACACCGTTCGATCGATCACGGTGATCGCCGTCAGTCCGCGCAGTCTCTCCCGCAATTCAGGGTAAGGGAAAGGGCGAAAAACCCTGAGTTTGAGAAGGCCGACGCGTTCGCCTTCGTCTCGACAATGTTTCACGGCTTCTTTTACATGCTGACTTCCGGGGTTCATCACCACTATCGCAACATCGGCGTCTTCCAGTTTGTATGAATCGAAATACGCATAGTAGCGACCGAAACGATCGCCAAATTCTTTGCCCACCTCACGGATGATGGCGCGGGCATTCTCAAATGCGTGTAATCGGTCCGGTTCATCGGCTTCCCGGACGTCGAACGCGCCCGTATGGGGTGGAAGATCGGTGTCGATGATCGAATGGGTCGGGGTAAATTTTCCGACGAAGGAGTCGATTTCGCGGTCGGCTTCGATGAGGAGTTGGGTCTGGGATGCCATTTCCCCTTCCATGTGGACCATGACCGGGAGTCTGATCTCCAGGTGTTCGGCGATTCGGAAGGCCTGAATCACATTATCGTAAATCTCCTGGGGATCGTCGCAGAAGAGTTGAATCCATCCGCAGTCGGGTGTGGAAAATGGGTCTGCGATTCCCAGGACGATCGGCAAGCGCAGGGAAGCGGCGGTTCGGAGCATGGCGTGCATTTGGGCCAGGCCGAGTGAATCGGTGACGGTAAAGACCCGGCCGCCGGCAGTTGAAGCGCCGATGCAGCACCCCATGGCACTCGGCCAGGATTCCACGTTCACAAACTCGGTTCCCAGACATCCATTGGCGGTAAACGATGCAATTTTTTCGAGCATGGCGGCAGCCGAAGAAACCGGATGGGCGACCATAACATCAGGTTTTACCTGTTTGATCGCTTCGGCGGCTGCTGAATTGCCATCCATTACTTGCATCGCATTTCTTGGTTCCATTTTTTCTATTATATAACGAATTTTAGAATGAATCAAGTTCTTTGGCCAATACCAAGACATTCGTATCTTGTAGGGGCGCACCCATGTGTGCGCCCGATTTGGTATTCGGGGAGACATGGGGGCGCTCGATTGGTTGGTATTTGGGCAGACACACGGGTCTGCCCCTACGAAAGTTGATTTATAGGAATTTCTTAAGTCTTACCAGTCGATTCGCCCTTCCATGGCTTTGGCAATGGTGACGGAGTCCACATAATCGATATCGGCGCCAATGGGAATCCCCAGAGCGAGGCGCGAGACTCTCCCTTTAAAGTTGTGCTTTTTGATTAAATCGTGCAGGTAATGCGCCGTGGCATTGCCTTCGGTGGTCGGACTCGTGGCCAGGATCACTTCCTGGATATTTCCGGTTTCCAGGCGCTTGAGCAATCCGGGAATTTTCAATTCATCGGGCCCCATTCCCTTCATGGGAGAGAGGTTGCCGTGAAGCACATGGTACATGCCCCGGTACAGATCGGTTTTCTCAATGGAGTAAATATTAAACGGCTCTTCGACCACACAGATTTTCCCCTGCTCTCGGCCCGGATTGGAACAAATCTCACAGGGATCGGTTGTGGTGATGTTACTGCAAACCGAACAGAAAAACGTATTTTTCTTGGCCTCAATGATCGCATTGGCCAGGTTTATCGCATTCTCCTTATCTGCCTTGAGGAGATAAAAACTGATCCGCTGAGCGGATTTCCGTCCAATGCCGGGAATTTTTTTTAATTCCTCGATGAGCCGGGTAACCGGAGAGGTAAACTCAAATGTCGGCATATGTTATCGGATGGTAATGGGATGCATCTCCCATCATGTATTAAAATTAAAAACAAAATTAAAAACCGGGGAAATTAAATCCGCCGGGCATTCCCGGCATCCCCGGAATCTGCATCACGCCTTTGAGATTCTCATCGACCTTGGATAAGGCATCATTGATGGCGGCAGTGATCAAATCCTGGAGCATCTCGATATCATCCGGGTCCACCACTTCTTTGGCAATCTGAACGGAGAGCACATTTTTGTGGCCGTTCATGGAAATCTTGACCATTCCACCCCCGGCATTCCCTTCCACTTCCAGGGCATCCATTTGCTCTTCCATTTTTTTTGACATATCCTGGGCCATTTGCATCAGTTGCCCCATATTGGGTATCTTTGCCATTTCATCCTCCTATAATGATGAATAATCTATGTTTTCTTTACAGATACAATTCTTCCTTTTAATCGATCGGCCAACCCCAGGAGTTTGGGGTCATTTCTCAATTCCTCTTGCCTGGCCTCGTCCTCGCTTATGGTCCGGGTCTTATCCAATAAAAAACGGATCTCGATTTTGCGTCCTTCCAGACGGGACGCAAGGTCCTGCAAGCGTTGGAGGTTATTTTCCGCGTTTTTGTATGCCAGTTCCATGGTGGCCGGAAACGTGAGCGTCAGGACATGATCGACCAGCGACGCCTGAGCTTCATTCAAACTGGCGGCAAGACGGGGATCTTCCTTTCGGATCGCATCGATTATTTTCGCGAGTAAATGGGGATGGGAACCCTCGACCGAAGGGTCGCCAACCACCGCTTCCGAGGGAACCGGCTCCTCTCGCGTCGCCACATTTACATGATGATTTACATGATGGTTGATATGATGATTTAAATTATGATTGACGCTATTGACGTTATTGACATTATTTACACCCGTGGCACTCGAACCGTTAGCCGCTCCCGGCCGATACGTGGCCTTGGTTTTCTCGATGAATTCTTCGATCGATATGAGCGATGGGAAAAACGACAGTTTCAAAAAGAGATATTCCAGAATAATCCGGGGATTCTCGGTGCTTCGAATGGTGACTTCCAGGTCTTTGGCCGCATTGAAGTAGCGCAACAGTTCAACTTCGCCGACATCCTTCAGCATGTCCTTGAGCAGGGGGATATTTTCCGGATTGAGATTGTGAAGGCCTTCGGATTCTTCGAGCGATTTGAGTACGATCAGGTCCCGAAAGAATTTCAGGTATTCGTTGTAAAAGAATCGCAGGTCCATTCCCCGTTCGGCCAAGTCATGAATTTTTTCGATGATCTTTGTCCGGTTTTTCGTGATGATATTCCGGGTCAGATCGATAAAGATCTCTTCTTCAATGACTCCCAGAATCGCGACGACATCTTTATCGCTGACATTTCCGTTGGATAGGGCAATGGCCTGATCCAGGATTTTTTTCGCATCCCGGAGGCCGCCTTCGGAGGCTTTGGCAATAAGATAGAGGGAATACTCGGGAATGGTGATGTTTTCTTTGGTGCAAATTTCTTTTAGCAGCTTGATGATGACTTCTTGCGGAATACGTTTGAATTCGAAGTGCTGGCACCGGGACACGATGGTGGCCGGAATTTTATGAAAATCGGTGGTTGCCATAATGAAATACGTATGCTCGGGCGGTTCTTCGATGGTTTTGAGAAGGGCGTTCCAGGCGCTGTTGGACAACATGTGGACTTCATCGATGACCACCACGCGGAACCGATTTTTGAAGGGTTTGTATTTCACCTTCTCCTTGAGCGTGCGAACCTCTTCAACGCCGTTATTGGACGCGCCGTCGATTTCGATGTAATCGGGGGATTTGTCTTCGGTGATCTCGGTGCAGGCCGAACAGTGGTTACAGGGTTCGATGGCCGGACCGTTTTCGCAATTCAAGGTCTTGGAAAGGATTCGGGCAGCCGAGGTCTTTCCCACACCCTTCATCCCTGAAAAGATCAGCGCAGGATAGAGTTTATCCATTGCAATGGCGTTTTGCAGGGTTTTGGTGATATGAGGCTGTCCGATCAAATCTTCGAACGTTTGGGGTCTATATTTTCGGGCTAACGCAAGATACATTGTGGGGTGCTGCGGTCAACAGAAATAAAATTGTTTCCATCTATCGGTAAAATCGGTAAAATCGGTAAAAGAGTCCGGGAAATCCTGAACACATAAGGTATCCTGTTGATTGCTGCTGCCTTTCGGCCCTGACAAGGTTCGCAGGACCTTATTGTCAGGCTCCCGGACCGATTATTGCTTTGTATATCGTCTGATCTTTTTTCTCTTCGTTCTTTTTTCATCTATCACGGAGTACATAAAAAAAATACAAACGGAGAGGGTGGGATTCGAACCCACGGTACCGTTTCCAGTACACACGCTTTCCAAGCGTGCTCCTTAAACCGCTCGGACACCTCTCCATTCGGAGAAGCTATATTGTATAATTAAATGAAGAGAATTGCAAGTGTTTTTTACTAATTTATTTAGGAATTCCGTAAGAAAAATGAAATAAAACGTTTGGGGAAGTCCAGGAACCCTTTTTCACAAGGGTTCCTGGAAAAAAAGATATTTAATTTTTTACATTTATTACAATTACTACTACATTTACTCGATAACCGCGAGGACCTGTCGCATTTCGACCGATTCGCCTTCTTTGACAAGGATTTGTTTGATGGTACCGGAAACTTTGGATTCCAGTTCGTTTTGCATTTTCATGGCTTCGAGGATGATGATCTTTTCCCCGGCTTCCACCTTTTCACCTTCTTTCTTGAGAATCTTGATAATCAATCCGGGCATAATGGCGGTAATGGATCCGGATTTTTCAGCGGCGGCGTGCGAAGTCTTGTGTCGTTTGCCCGGTTTGGGTTCTTCGAGGCCCTGGGCTTCGATCTGGTACGAAAACCCATCGACGGTGGCCTTGTTTCCCCGAACCTCGACCGAATGGGTCGCGCTGTTAACGGTCACCGAATTTTGGTTTATCGAAAAAGGGAATTCGTGGCCGTCGATGACCATGAGGTCGCCGCGGTGTTCGATTTCATAGGGTACGCCTTCAAGGATCAATTTGAATTTCTTGCTCATCGCCATCCTCCTAGGCCGGATGCGACTCGGTAGGGAAGTTTCCATGGAGTGGCACCGCGAGTTGATTTATCCGATGTTTTCATCATGTTGGCTTTCTTTTGCAGTTGATCGATCAGTACCGCACCGATTGCAGCGGCAATTTCTTCTTTTCCGCCCATGTTTTTGCTGCGACGTTCGAGGAACGGCCGGGCCACTTGCGGGAAGAGTGCGTAGGACAGCACATCCTCTTCGGATTTGGCCAGGTTCCCGACTTCGGTTTTGGCTTTTTCCCAGCCGGGGCTGAGCATTTCGGCCGGGCGGCAGTGGATGGGTTCTTCGTCGCCAATGGCTTTGCGTTTCAGTTCTTCGCTGATCGGAGCCGGGGGTCTGCCGTAATACCCGCGGACGTACTGTTTGACCTCTTCGGGAATGACTTTGTACCGTTCCCCCAGGATGACGTTTAAGGTGGCCTGGGTGCCGACGATCTGGCTGGACGGGGTGACCAGGGGTGGATAGCCCATATCGGCGCGCACTCTCGGGATTTCATCCAGCACGTCGTAGTAGCGATCCATGGCGCCCTGTTGGCGGAGCTGGCTGACCAGGTTGGAGAGCATGCCTCCGGGGACCTGAAATTGAAGCACATTCACATCAACAGCGGCAATGCCGGCTTCAAAGCTGGCGTACTTCTGGCGAATATCGGAAAAGGTCCGGGCCAGATCGGCAATGTCTCGAAGGTTGAGTCCGGGATCCCGATCGGTTCCCTTCAAGCAGGCGACCAGCGTTTCGGTGGGAGGCTGAGACGTCGAAAGGGCCATGGAAGAGATGGCCGTATCCACGACATCCACGCCGGCTTCCACGGCTTTGAGTAGCGCCGCGGTTCCCATGCCGCTCGTGTAGTGGGTGTGGAGTTGAACCGGGAGGCCGGGGTCTTTTTTCAGGGCAGAGACCAGCTCAAAGGCGGCGTAAGGGGAAATCAATCCGGCCATGTCTTTGATGCAGATGGAGTCGGCGCCCCGTTCGGCGAGATCGCGTCCCATCTGAACAAAGCTCTGAATATCATGGACCGGGCTGATCGTGTAACTGATCGTGGCCTGGACATGCGCGCCTTCACGTTTGGCGATTTTCATGGCATATTCCATGTTTCGAATGTCGTTTAAGGCGTCGAAAATCCGGAAGACATCGATCCCGTTTCTTCGGGAAGCCACCACGAAGCGTTCGACGATGTCATCGGGGTAATGCTTGTATCCGACCAGGTTTTGGCCGCGGAGAAGCATTTGTAATCGGGAATTCGGCATTTGGCGTCGGAGCACGCGGAGCCGTTCCCAGGGATCTTCGCCCAGGAAACGCATGGCGCTGTCAAAGGTCGCGCCGCCCCACATCTCAATCGACCAATAACCGATTTTATCTAAACGTTGGGCAACCAACAGCATATCTTCGGTACGCATGCGAGTGGCTAACAGCGATTGATGGGCATCGCGCAGTACCGTTTCACATAACATTACTGGTTTTTTATTCATTTTTCCTCACTCGATGTCCGCGGGCGACGCAATCATTTCCTTGGGTTTAAAGAGCAGGACCACCGCGCCCTCGGAATAACATTTATGCGTTGTGTACGCTCGCACCACCGTACTTTCATTCTTCTTTAACGTGATGGGGGTTAAATTGGTAAATTCCAATTTCACTTCACCTTCCACGACAAAATACATCTCGTCCTGGATATGGCGGTGAAAGGGGAATTCGCCAATAAACCGAACAACGTAAACCGCGTGATCGTTGACTTGTCCCAATTCCAGGTGCTTATAAGGTTCGGTCAGCACATTGGCAAGCTCTTCTACGGAGGTTTTACTAAACATCGTATTCTCCTTTTCGCACAAGATTAAAGCGGTAAATTGCAGTGTTTTTTCGGCGGATTCACGTCTCGTTTGTTTTGCAGCATCCGCAGGGCTTCGATCAGGCGCGGTCGGGTTTCCGACGGCTCGATCACATCGTCCAGGTAACCGCGGGCAGCCGCCTCATACGGGTTGGCGAATTTTTCTTTGTAGGTTTTAATCAATTCATCCCGTTTGGCAATGGGGTCTGACGCTTCGCTGATTTCTTTGCGGAAAATAATATTGACGGCGCCTTCGGGACCCATCACCGCGATTTCACCGTTGGGCCATGCCACGTTGTAATCGCCGCGAATGTGCTTACTGCTCATGACATCGTACGCCCCGCCATACGCTTTTCTTGTGATCACGGTCAATTTCGGAACCGTGGCTTCGCAAAACGCATACAGCAGCTTGGCGCCGTGAACGATGATCCCGCCGTGTTCCTGGTTGACACCGGGTAAGAATCCGGGGACATCTTCGAACACCACCAGCGGAATATTGAAACAATCGCAAAATCGGACAAACCGTGCCCCTTTGATCGAGGCTTTGATGTCGAGTACCCCGGCCAGAACCGCCGGCTGATTGGCCACAATTCCCACGGTAAAGCCGTCGAGGCGGGCGAATCCGACCACAATGTTGGCGGCGTATTGCTCGTGGATTTCGAAAAATTCCCCATTGTCGACCACCGACTGGATGACTTCCTTGATATCGTACGGCTTAATCGCTTCATCGGGAACAATGGTATTTAATTTTTCATCCGTGCGAAGCGGGTCATCGCCGGTTTCCACGCGTGGAGGATCTTCCATGTTGTTGGACGGAAGGTAAGCCATAAACTGTCGGACCTGTTCCAGGCAATCGGCTTCGTCTTCGGTCAGGACATGGCAAACACCGCTCTTTGAACTGTGGGTCTCGGCGCCGCCGAGTTCTTCGAAGGTGACATCTTCATGAGTGACGGCCTTGACCACATCCGGCCCGGTAATAAACATATGGCTGGTTTTCTTGACCATAAAAATAAAATCCGTTAATGCCGGACTATAAACCGCTCCTCCGGCGCAGGGCCCCATAATGACACTGATCTGCGGGACCACGCCCGAAGCCAGTGAATTTCGTAAAAAGATATCGGCGTAAGCCCCGAGGCTTTCCACGCCTTCCTGGATTCGTGCACCGCCGGAATCATTCAACCCGATCACCGGAGCCCCGTTTTTCACGGCCAAATCCATGATTTTGCATACCTTTTCCGAATGCACTTCGCCCAGGCTTCCACCGAATACGGTAAAATCCTGAGAAAACACATAAACCGTGCGACCGCCAATGGTTCCCCATCCGGTCACCACACTATCCGAAAGAATTTTCTTATCGGCCATACCAAAATCATTTGTCCGATGCGTCACGAACATATCGATTTCACGAAACGAGCCACGGTCAAGTAATGCTTCAAGTCGCTCACGGGCGGTCATTTTCCCTTTGGCGTGTTGGGCTTCAATCTTCTTTTGACCCCCACCGAGCAACGCTTGCTGTTTCAGTTTACGCATATATTCGATCTCTGGTTTGGTACTCATTAAAAGCCTCCTGTGTACATGTATACATGATTAGCAAAATCGTATATCAATCACTTAATTGTAAAAGAATTTCGTTAAGTTGTCAACAACTTTCTCTAGTCATTCCGGGTATTCGGAAGAAAAACACACAGCCGGAGTTTTCTTTTCCGGTCCGGCAACCGATTGTTCCGCCGTGGGCTTCGATGATCAACTTGGACACGGCCAGGCCCAGCCCGGTTCCTTTTTCTTTTCGATTGGGTCCCAATTGGGCGTACTTGTCGAAGAGAAACGCCTGTTTCTCGGAAGAAATTCCCGGTCCGGTATCGGTAACGGCGACTTCCAGCCAATCTTTCGGTAAATTGGTTGCCTCGATTTTGACCGTGCTTTTATGGGGGGCAAATTTGGCGGCATTGCTTAAAAAATTATTTAATACCTGGCCGATCTTTTCCGGATCGATCAAATAACCGGAGGTTTTGACATCGGGGCTGATGCTCAGTTCCAGGCTGAGTTCTTTTCTCAACAGGATGGGGGACATGATGTCCACGGCTTCGGCGATGGTATGCGTAATGGAGGTCAACCGTTTCTCCATTCGCATTTTCCCGGCTTCGAACTTGGAAAAATCGAGCATGTCATTGATCAGGTTCAGCATCCGGACCGAGGAGCGATAAATAATATTTCCCACTCTCACGATGTCGATTTGTTTCTCATGGTTTTTCAACAAATCCGAGTACCCGATCACAGCGGTTAGCGGGCTGCGCAGGTCATGCACCAGCATGGCGGTGAAATCGGCCTTGAGTTTGAGTTCTTTTTCCAGCCGTTCTTTTTCGAGGGTTTGGGCCAGGCGCACGGTTCGGGACCCATGGAAGTAGTAGAGGAGCAGCAGCAGGAGCAGGAAAATAAACCCGATAAACACCGGTGTTTTCCATAAGGGAGGCTTGATTTTGATCCGAATCGCTGCCCCGGCGTCGTTCCATTTGCCGTCGCAGTTGGTGCCTTTGACCATGAAGGTATATTGGCCGGGATCCAGCGTGGTATAAGAGGCAAACCGTTTGTTGGAGTCGGTTTCGATCCAATCCGGATCGATGCCTTTCATTTTATATTTGTACTTGTTTTTCTGGGGCGCGGTAAAATCCAGGGCGGTAAACTCGAAGGAAAAGAAATAATCCGAAGGGTCCAGGACCAGTTCCTTTAATTCGGAAATGGGTTTATCAAACTCGGTTTCCTTGTTGCATTTGAGAAAGGAGGTAATGACAATGGGGGGAATAAACGCGCTGTCTTTGATTCGTTCCGGGTAAAAGGCGTTAAATCCGTTGATGCCTCCGAAAAACAATTCGCCGCCGGGGCTTTTGTAGCACGCCCCGCCATTGAACTCGTTGCTTTGGAGACCGTCTCGTTCGGTATAGTGTTTGAAGGTCTTTTCGTTCGGATTGTACTTTAAGAGGCCATGGTTGGTACTTAACCAGAGGTTTCCGTCATTATCCATCAGCATGCCGCAGATCGAGAGTCTGCCCATATCGGAGACGTCGATGTGGGTAAACTTTTTGGTTACCGGATCGAATCGATTGAGGCCTCCCCCGTAGGTGCCGATAAAGAGTTCCCCGGATTTGGCTTCGCAAATGGCAAATACATAATCGTTGCTCAGGCTGAGAGGATTGTGGGGATCATTGGTATAGCGGGTAAATTTTCCGGTCGAACGATCCAATTGGTTGAGGCCTCCGCCCTGGGTTCCGATCCAGAAGTTTCCATGGCTGTCTTCAACCATGCATCGAATGAAATCGTTACTCAAACTCGAAGGGTCATTGGCGTTGTTTTTATAGACGGTAAAATTATCCTTTTCCCGGTTGAACCGGTTCAAGCCGCCCCCATTGGTCCCGAACCAGAGGGTGCCGGATCGGTCTTCATAAACGGATCGGAGTTCGTCGTGACTCAGGCTATTGGGGTTTTCGGAATGGGTATAAACGCGGAATTTTTCGCTTTTACGGTTGAAGGTATTGAGACCCCCGCCATGCGTTCCGAGCCATAGGGTTTTAAACCGATCCTCGAAGATAAACCGGATGGTGTTGCTACTCAGGCAATTGGCGCTTCCCGGAATCAACCGATAGGGGATAATTTGACCCGTTGTTCGATCGAATTTATTCAGGCCGGTTTGGGTTCCCACCCAGAGGTATTGAGCATCCTCTTCCCATACCGACCAGACGATCTTATCGGTCAGGGTGATATAGTGCATAAATTCTTTCTTTTTGCCGTTAAATTTATTGGCGCCTCCGCCGTAGGTGCCGATCCAGATGACCCCGGATCGGTCTTTATAAATCGATCGGATATCGCCGTTGCTTAAACTAAAGCGGTCACTGGGATTGGACGTATAACGGGAAAAGGTTTTTGTTTTCGGATCGAAATGATTCAGGCCGGCCGCGGTTCCAATCCAGAGTTCGCCCGGTCGGGTATCTTCGGTAATTGCGTACACGGTGTTGCTGCTGATGCTGTTCGAATGTCTCGGGTCGAATCGATACGCGTCGAATTGCCCGTTTTGGGGATTGAAGGTGTTGAGGCCTCCCCCGTTGGTCCCAATCCATAGGATCCCGTTTTGGTCCTCGTGGATGGCGCGCACATCGTTGTGGCTGAGGCTATGTTTTTTGGGGGAATGACGTTGAAACCGGGTAAATCGGCCGGTTTGGGGATCGAATTGGTTTAACCCGTTTTCGGTTCCGATCCACAGCGTGCCGGATCGATCTTGAACGATCGCATGAACCGAATTGTCGCTCAGGCTGTGGGGGTCGGTGGGAACATGTTGAAAGCGTTTGAATTGAGTGGTTTTTCGATCGAATCGGTTGAGTCCCCCCTGGGTCCCGATCCACATCATCCCGGCATGATCTTCATAAATCGTAAATACCAGGTTATTGCTGAGGCTATTGGCGTTGGTGACGTCGTTTCGATAGTGCGTAAATGTGTTGGTTTTATAATCGAAGGTGGAAAGTCCTCCGAGGAAGGTCCCGATCCAGATTAAACCGGTTTTGTCTTCATAGAGTGCCAACACATTGTTATGGCTGAGACTATTGATGTTTCCGGGAATTTGACGCATAACGGTAAAATTATATCCGTCGTATCGGTTCAGGCCGTCTTCGGTGCCGAACCACATGAACCCCCGGCTGTCTTGAATGACGCATTGGACGATGCTTTGCGATAAACCTTCCTCTATGGAGATACGGTCAAAACGGATAACCTGGGCCATGGAATGAAGGGAACCTATGACCAAAAAAAGAAAAAGAAATCCAGAGTGAAATCGTTTCATTTTGACTCTTTCTTAAGCGTAATAATTGAATTGTATCCGATGTTTATGGAAGGTTTGAGCATGGTTGATAAAACATCAAGCGCATTATAACCGTTCATGACTAAAATTTATACCATATTGTGGGGGAAGTGTCAACGCATTTTTCTTACCCGGCTAGAGGTGGGGGATTTCTTATACCCGAAACACTACATCTTGTGTGTGTTTTAAAAAATCTTTCAATATATGCTTGACATTATGCGCTCAAAAATCTAAAATGTAACTTAAAAACCGAGTGGGTTGAATTGAAAATTATTTGAAATTATTTATTAGCAGAGGAGAATGAACCATGAATGAATTTATTTCGGCAAACGATTCGAATTTCGATCTTTTGCTTGAGGACCCGAAAGCCATTATTGTTGATTTTTGGTCTCCGACCTGTATGCCGTGTAAGATGGTGGAGACCGGTTTGAAGAGAGTGGCCGATCAATACGGTTCCCGCGTGAAGGTATTGAAGGTCAATGTCAATGATTCGCCGCGGACGTCGTCCCGGTATTTTGTCCGGGGGTTGCCCACGCTTCTGTTTATCAAAGATAAAAGCGTCAAAAGTCAGATGGTGGGTGCGGTCAATGAACGGCAGATTGAAAAAACGCTCCAGGCGGTGATTTGAAGTTATCAAGAAAATCAAGAAAGTGATAAAGAAGTTATAAAGAACTTATCCGAAGTGATCACGTTATTCGAATTAACATGAGATCAGCGTTGTTGTATGAGAGAGAGGAGACGGAAGGGGCCGTTAAGCGGGTTCGATGTTTGTTGTGTTCCCATCGTTGTCTGATCGATGAGGGGCATGTGGGGATATGCCGGGTGCGGAAGAATATTGGGGGGGAATTGTTCTCTTTGAATTATGACCGGGTGGCAGCCGTGAGTAATGATCCGATCGAGAAGAAGCCGCTTTATCATTTTTTACCGGGATCGATGTCGTATTCGATTGCGGCCATGGGGTGTAACTTTCGGTGTGAATTTTGTCAGAATTACACTCTTTCCATGGTTCAGGGGGAGAGGCAGATTGATGGGGATGCGATTGCACCGGATGCGATTGTTGAGGCTGCGCTGCGTCACGGATCGGAGTCGATTTCCTATACGTATACCGAGCCCACGATTTTTTTTGAATTGATGATTGAGACGGCCCGGTTGGCTAAGGACCGGGGGCTAAAGAATGTGATGGTCACCAATGGTTACATGAGCGTGGAAGCGTTGGACATGATTGCTCCTTATCTGGATGCCGCTAACATCGATCTGAAAGGGTTCAGCGATCAATTTTATCGGAGATATTGTGGGGCGCGACTGGATCCGGTGCTTGAAACCATTAAGGGGATGAACCAAAAGGGGATATGGATTGAGTTGACGACGTTATTGATTCCGGGGTTGAATGATGGGATGGAAGAGGTGAAAGCGTTGATCGAGTTTATTTCGAGTGTGGATCCCGCGATACCGTGGCATGTGTCGCGTTTTTTTCCGCAGTATAAATTGACCGACGTTTCGCCCACGGATCCCAATGAGATATTCGGTTATCTTGATTTGGCGCGACAAATGGGGTTGGTGTTTTTTTATGCCGGGAATGTCGGATCCAATCGATATGCCGACACGCGTTGTCCGAATTGTCAGGCGGTTTTGATTAATCGGCGGGGATATTTCACGCAGGTTGAACAGTTAATCGACGGGAAATGCGGGTCTTGCGGTTATGCGATTCCCGGTGTGTTTTGAGGAAAGGTATTCTTCCCCGCAATTATCGAGAGTGTCAGGAATTTTGTGGAGATCGTACAGACGTAGCGTGCTACGTCTCTTTCTTTATTATAATCTTATTGGCGTGTTATATCAGAGACGTTGCACGCAACGTCTCTACGATTCAACTAAATCCAAAATCCAAAGTTTTTGGTGGCCTTTTTCAATTTTACACAAAATAAAAATATATGACACTCTCCAATACTCGGACAAGCGTTCTTGTCTGAAATTGATCCGCTCTCCCCTTAATCGATCGGATTATTTAACAAAAACTCGTCGGTAAAGATCTCCCGAACAACCTTCCGATGCCAATCCGTGTCGGACCGGAACCCGGAATAGTAAAGAAGGGTGGGAAAGATGTCATAAATGGATATATTCTTTAACGGATAACCGCGTTTCAATGCTTTTTTATCGTAAAGTAAGATCGTTCCCTTCGACTCAAGCGGGATGTAAACGTACACATCTTTCTGCCCGAAGAGATGAACCAATATCCGCCGCCACAACGGCAAGGGTTCGTACTCGAAGAAGCTTAAAATCACCAGCAACTCGTTGTTGCCCATGCGGCTGAGCATGTTTCCGATGATGGAATCATAGTATTCGTAATATTTCTCCAACAACGTGCCGTATTTTTTTATCTTGAGATCCTCTTCCGAGAACCCGCCGAAAACCTGCGGCATATGGTATTGATACAAATATTTGCTGACCACTTCCAATCCGGGAAACCGCACGATCGAATAATAAATATCATTGCTTCTCAAATCAGGCACCATGTGCTTGATGTAATCATCCATAAAAAAATACGTCCGCACAATATTAAACTTCTCATCCTTGGTGTCGATACTCTTCACGATATCGGGAAACAACATCGTAAACCGGTTGTTTTTATTCAATTCCTGACGGGAATAAGCGGCAGCCTCCAGGGGAACAATCAACGGGGCGGCTTTTTGGTTATTCGATTCGTACTGGCGGCGAAGGTCATCCAAAAAACGACTGTCATTGATGTTGTACACCCGGGAGATTTTAATCAGGGGACATTTTCGAAACAAGATATACCGCGGCCTCACGTCAAACTCCAGACCGGAGGCAAACGCGAATTTGAATTTTTCATAGGAATGCGAGGGAAGCTGCGACGGACGAAGGCCGGTTAAGGCCGAATTCAACATCGATAACCCCATGTTGGGCTCAAAGGTATCGATGTTTCCACTGACCCCTTCCCGAATGATCTCATTGAAGTTCCAGAGCTTTTGATTGGCATTCAAGGCCTTCACGACAGTCAACGAGAGTCCATCCATTAACACGATTCGAATCTTCCGAGGCTCAAAACCACGGGACGCGGGTTTGGATAAGGGAGACGCAATGCCCTTGTTTGGGTTATACCGGTAACTCGCCTCGAGGTCTTTTTCTTTGTCTCTTGCACTGCAAATGAAATAGGAGAAAAGGATATTGAATCCCAACACCGATAAGAACAGAAACTGAATCCATTTCTTGTTGATCTTTTTAAAGAAGATAAACACCACGCCGGTAATGACCAGGGCAAGGTTGATGAACAGGATCTGAATGAAATAGGTTTTGGGCCACCCTTCGAGGAAATTGAAATAATAATCGTAATTAAAATACAAAATAAACGAGATGATCAACACGGTAAACGAAAAGAAATACGTCAGGGTCGGTGGGTTCATG
This sequence comes from Candidatus Omnitrophota bacterium, assembly GCA_050258455.1. Lineage (GTDB taxonomy): Bacteria > Acidobacteriota > Aminicenantia > UBA2199 > UBA2199 > JAKAGC01. Next base: position 26,608 of record JBLMYT010000074.1, read on the forward strand.
AAGCCGATGGGGTATCTCTTCTCCGAGAAGAATTGAACGGCCAGAAATACGGTGCCGTGAAGGAGGATCCACACCGGACCGTAAAACAGATAAAGGTTGACGAACAGGCGGACAAATTCAAAAAAACCCGCATGAAGATGCGAATTTAAGAGTAGAATCAGCACCTGGATAAAATAGGTAAAAACCAGGGACGATAAGAACAAATTAACGAATAATTTTAACTTCCGCGGCACGTTTCGACGGCACCCTTGTTATTTTTATTTATCGTAGTTTTTAGGCGTTGTAATCAGCATCAGCGTTGTTTGACCGATGCGAAATTCCATCTGGTCTTTGATTTCGGTAATCGATACTTTTTCGCTTCCAATGAGGGTACCGTTGGTGCTTCCCAGGTCTCTGAGAAATATTTTATCGTTCCGGACCTCCACGGCCACATGTTTGCGGGAGATTTCTTTGTCCGGGATAATCAGATCCACTTTCCCTCGTCCGATCAACACATAGGGTTTATCGAGATTGTACACATAGCCGGCCCTGGCCCCTTTGATGACGGCAATCGATATTTTGATGTCATTGGGGAGTTTGAGGTTTTCATCGGTCCACAGGGAATTGTTGATTTCATCTCGGCCCATTTTGGCGGTATCTTTTTCCCCGGCCGAGCTTTCCCCGACCTCGCCGCCGACTTCAAAGACGGTCTGGCAAGATGAACACTTTAGTTTCCTTTTTTTCCGTAATTTTTCATCCGGTACATTGTATCGCGCCTTACAGCTAGGACATTGTATAATCATATTTAGATTATATCACTAGTCACTTTTTGTTTTCAATTCCTCACCCATAAATTTTTTACTTATTCGCTGACGCCGAACGGCTCGCAACCCCGATGAATGCGTTAAAACCAAAATAACGGGGTTGACTTTATGCATGGGATTGGTTATCCTCTTTTAATTAAGACGCGGAGGTGAACGATGACGAAACGTTTGGTTTTATTCATTTGGGTTGTTACGGCGATCCTGATATGGAGTAATTTTTGCATGCCCCGGCTCGATGCGGTGACGGTTCAGGGAGACGAAAAGGCCAAAGAAATTTTGAAAAAGATGGATGAATTGTATCGCAGCAATACCAGCGTGGCCCGTTTTGAGATGCAGATCATTACCCCCAACTGGCAGCGCACCCTTCAAGTGGATGCGTGGACGCAGGGACTCGAAAAATCCTTCTTTCGCATCCTGTCTCCCATGAAAGAACGGGGAACGGCGACCCTCAAGGTCGGAAACGAAATCTGGAACTTCCTTCCCAAAACCGATAAAGTGATGAAAATTCCGCCGTCCATGATGATGGGCTCCTGGATGGGGTCGGATTTTACCAATGACGACCTGGTGAAAGAGTATACGTTTATGGATGACTACACCTTTCGGATGGTCACGGTGCCAAACCCGGAATCGGGCGTGGTGTACGTGAAAGCCGTGCCCAAGGAAAACCTTCCGATTGTGTGGGGATGGATTATCACCGCGGTTCGAGAGAAAGATTATCTCCCGGTATGGCAGAAGTATTACGATGAGAAAGGACGTCCGATGAGGGAGATGATTTACAGTGAGATTAAAACCTTCGGCAAACGCACGATCCCCTCGGTGATGGAGCTCATTCCCACGAACAAACCGGGGCAAAAGACCGTGGTGCGGTATCTGGATGTCCGGTTTGATACCAAGCTGGATAACGAGATCTTTTCCCTTCGGCATTTACAAGAGAAGATGTAAGCGGGTCACGACTTTTTTATGGGCGAGCATTCCCAGGCCCCTTCGGGTCTGTTCCTGTTCGCGGCGATCTTTCGTCATTCCCATTCTTGACTTTCAACTCGCATTTATATACAATATCAACTTGAATAAAAATTACATCAACGCAAAATAAATGAGGAAACGGTTTGTTCATTGTTAATTAATGTAGATGCGAGTCACCCATCATGGTAATCAAAAAATCCGAGTTGTACAGTTCATTGTGGAAGAGTTGCGATGAGTTACGGGGCGGAATGGATGCCGGCCAATACAAAGATTATGTTCTGGTCTTACTCTTCGTCAAATATGTCTCCGATAAATACGCGGGAGATAAGGAATCCCCGATTGAAATTCCCGACGGCGCGAGTTTCAATGACCTGGTTCGCCTGAAAGGCCAACCGAATATCGGCGAGCGATTCAACCAAATTATTAAAAAAATTGCCGACGCCAACCGCCTGAACGGGGTCATCGATGTGGCAAATTTCAGCGACGAAGACAAACTCGGCAGGGGCAAAGAGATGGTCGACCGCCTGAGTAACCTGATTGCAATCTTTGAAAACCCGGCGCTGAATTTCAGTTCGAACCGCGCGGAAAACGACGACCTTCTGGGCGATGCATACGAATACCTGATGCGTCATTTTGCCACGGAAAGCGGAAAAAGTAAGGGGCAATTCTACACACCGGCCGAGGTCTCCCGAATTATTGCTAAAGTCATCGGAGCGAACAAGTCCGAAAGTTCGGCCGACACAATCTACGATCCCACGTGCGGGTCGGGTTCGCTGCTATTGAAGGCCGCGGATGAAACCCCTTACGGGATCACGATCTATGGGCAGGAAAACGATAATGCCACCCGAGCACTCGCCGTCATGAACATGTGGTTGCACTCCAACCCGGCCTCCGATATCCGGCAGGGCAATACGATTGCATCTCCCCATTTTATCGACGACCAAACCGGAGAACTCAAAACCTTTGACTTTGTCGTGGCCAATCCGCCGTTCAGCTACAAATCCTGGAGCAACGGAATCGACCCGGCCAATGATGCGTACGATCGATTTAACGATTATGGCATTCCGCCGGTTAAAAACGGCGACTATGCGTTTCTCCTTCACATTCTCAAGTCGCTGAAACCCCGGGGAAAAGGCGCATGCATTCTTCCGCACGGGGTCCTGTTTCGCGGGAAAACCGAGGCGGATATTCGGCGAAGCATCATCCGGAAAGGATACATCAAGGGAATTATCGGTCTGCCGGCCAACCTGTTTTACGGAACCGGTATTCCGGCCTGTATTATTGTCATCGACAAAGAAAACGCCGACACGCGGGGCGCGATTTTTATGGTCGATGCCTCGGCCGGGTTTATCAAAGACGGCAATAAAAACCGCCTTCGGGAACAGGATATCCATAAAATCGTCGATGTTTTTACCAGACAAATCGAAATCCCCGGTTACAGCCAGTTGGTGTTCCTATCCGAGATTCAACGCAACGACTATAACCTGAATATTCCCCGTTACATCAATCATCACGAACCGGCCGATATTCAGGATATCGGCGCTCATCTCAAGGGGGATATCCCGGCGCAGGATATCGACAATCTCAATGCATACTGGAAGGTCTATCCGTCGTTAAAGTCCACGCTTTTTCAAACCATTGCCCGGCCCGGTTATTGGGAGCTGGCGGTTCGGCCGTCGGACATTACACGGACCATCTATCAGCATCCGGAATTTACGGCCTACGGCCGGATCATGCGTCATGCCTTTGAGGAATGGAAAACCCAGGCGATGAATACGTTAAAAAACCTGGAGAAAGGGTGTCATCCCAAACAGGTGATTCACGGCATTGCCGAAAACATTCTGAAGGTTTACCGTAATATCAGACTGATCGACGAATATGATGTGTATCAGCATCTGTTGAATTACTATATGGAAATCATGCAGGATGACCTGTATGAGATTTCGGCCGATGGGTGGGAAGCGGGACGGGACGTCACGCGTCGATTCAGAGACTTAAAGAAGGGTAAAAAAGAAGTGGAAGGCATCGATGGACTGGAGGGACGGTTAATTCCCCCGCTTCTGATTGTGGACACGTATTTTCGGCCGGAAAAGGAAGCGATCGATGCGCTCAACTCTCATAAAAAAATGAAACTCGATAAAAATGCCGAAGCCGAACTTTCGCGCGCGATTCGAAAAGCATGGAACCTTCTTGAAATCAAGGTGCTCGAGACCTATCCGACGCTTTCGATCGATGCGATTCAAGCGCTCGTCATCGAGCGCAAATGGATGGACGCCATTGCCCATGCCGTGCACAGCGAAAATCAACGCATCGGTCAGCGGCTGGCCGGGCGGATCAAACAACTGGCCGAACGGTACGCCGTTCCCCTGTCCCGCATTCAAAGCGACGTGGATGAGCTCGAACAAAAGGTCAATGCCCATTTGAGCCGAATGGGCATCGGTCAACATGACCGGAATTGAACGGATTGAACGTGGAGAACAAAACCGGTTACAAACGCACGGAAATGGGACTCATTCCCGACGCGTGGGGCGTCATTTGTTTTGCCGACATTTGCGATCAAACGATCCGGTGGAGTCTCACCGGCGGACCATCGGGTTCGGGTTTAAAGACTACGGATTATGCGGCGGAAGGGGTTCGCATCCTTCAGCTCCAAAACATCGGGGATGGTTTCTTTCATGACGGTTACGCCATTTATACCACCGAGAAAAAAGCGGATGCGCTGTTGAGTTGCAATATTTATCCCGGTGAGATCATCCTCTCCAAAATGGGAGATCCTGTTGCCCGGGCGTGTTTTGTTCCGCGGCGCGACAAACGGTATTTACTGGCGTCCGACGGCATCCGGCTCGTGGTTGATGAGAAACGGTTCGACAAACAGTTCGTTCACGATTACATCAATTCCGTTTATTTTCGAAGGGTGGCCCAGGAAGCGAGCACGGGTTCGACCCGTCAGCGCATCGGGTTGGAGGAACTCAGACAACTGCCGTTTCTCGTGCCTCCGCTTGCCGAGCAAACCGCCATTGCCGGCGCATTGGCCGATGTCGGTGCCCTGATTCAAACATTGAAGAAATTGATTGCCAAAAAACGTGCCGTAAAAAAAGGGGCCATGGAGCAACTGCTCAGCGGCAGGACCCGGTTGCCCGGATTCACCGGCGAATGGCGTACAAGGACATTCGGCGAGCTCTTCACCTTTTTAAGCACGGCCAATTGTTCCCGGGACGAACTGACCGAATTCGGGGAGATCGGTTATATTCATTACGGGGATATTCACACCCGGTGGTCGCATTTCCTGAATTTATCCCGGCAAACCGTTCCCCGGATTGCCAAACAAAAGGTAAGGGGGATTTCGCTGGTTGAAAACGGCGACCTCGTGGTTGCCGATGTCTCGGAAGACATCAGGGGACTCGGAGCGTCGGTTGAAATTAAAAATTTGGGGAATCAAAAGATTGTGGCGGGGTTGCATACGCTCCTGTTGCGGGGTAATAAAACCCTGATTGCCGATGGGTTCAAATGCTATTTACGGGAAATGGACGAGGTCAAACGCGCATTGATTCGAATCGCCACCGGGATTTCGGTTTACGGGATTTCAAAAGCGAATCTCAAACGCATTGGGGTCACGCTTCCGCCGTTGGACGAGCAGATCGCCATTGCCGAATTGCTTGCCGATATGGATGAGGAAATCGAAGCGTTGGAAAGGAAAAGAGCCAAATATATCGAGATTCGGAATGGGATGAAGCAGGAGTTATTCACCGGAAAGACCCGGTTAATGTAGACAGAATAAAAACAAATCGTCAAAAAGAGATCGTCGAGTTTATTTCTGTAGGGGCAGACCCGCGTGTCTGCCCGTGTGATCGATGTGGTTTTCGTGAGGGGGACAAATGCGAATGTCGAGAAGATATTTCTGGAAAAAGTGATCATCACGATGTCTTTCACAACGTAAACAAACGAATAAATTATTTTTGACTAAAGTACCGACCTGTGATATCATAATGCCTATAACGTGTTATGTTAAACAACAAACAAAAAAATAATAACCCAAAGAGGAGCTTATATGTTTAAATCTCTCTTTCCAAAAGACGCTTTCTTCTTCGATAAATTCGACAAGATATCCGTGTACATGGTTGAAGGCGCCGAAATCCTATTCGACATGATTCACCACGGTGGCGATTACGGCGATTCCGCCAGACGATTAAAACAACTGGAACACAACGCCGACCAGGTGGCCCACGAAATCATCGCCCATATTCATAAATCCTTTATTACTCCCATTGACCGAGAAGATATTTTTCATTTTGTCAACAGGCTGGATGACATCCTGGATCTCACCGAAAGTGCCGCTTGCCGAATCGATTTGTATCAACCCAAAACCGTTCCGAATGGCGCCAAAGACCTGGCCCGAGTCCTGCTCGAGAGCACCAAACTGGTCCAGGAAATGATCGGCCATCTTCACAATTTGAAAAAATCCGAACGCATTCTTCTGCTGACCATTGATATCAAGCGGCTGGAAAACGAAGCCGATACCATCCGGCGTCAGATATTGACGGACCTCTTCAAAGAAGAAAAAGATGTCTTTGAACTGATCAAATGGAAAGATATACTGGAATACATGGAAAAGAGCACCGACCGGTGCGAAGATGTCGCCAATATTACCGAAGGAATCGTTATTGAAAACACCTGATTCTGATATCAAGGGCATTTAGAAGGTAGACCGATGCTTAGTGGAACCTTTATTATTGTCATCATACTCATTGCGTTAATTTTTGATTATACCAATGGGATGCACGATGCCGCCAATTCGATTGCGACCATCGTTTCAACCAAAGTGTTAACTCCCAAGAAAGCCGTTATCTGGGCAGCATTTTTCAATTTTATTGCTTTCCTGATCTTCGGAACGGCCGTTGCTCACACCGTGGGAAAAGGATTGATCGAAATCTCGGCCGTGGATCCGACCGTGATCTTTTGTGCCTTGTTGGGCGCCATTTTCTGGAACCTCTTGACCTGGTTTTTTGGCCTGCCGTCGAGTTCGTCCCATGCCCTGATGGGTGGATACCTGGGAGCTGCCGTGGCCAAGGCCGGATGGGGCGTCGTCATTGCCAAAGGCTGGACCAAGACCCTTATCTTTATTGTGGTGGCCCCCCTTCTGGGAATGTTCTTTGCCATCCTGCTGATGATCCTTACCATCTGGCTGGTGCACAAAAAGCCGCTGCCCAAGGTCAATGCCTGGTCCCGGAAATTGCAATTCTTTTCCGCAGCGCTCTACAGCCTGGGACATGGTGGAAACGATGCGCAAAAGACCATGGGGATTATTACCAGCCTCCTGTACTCCGCCGGTATGGTCGACAGCTTCACGATTCCCTTGTGGGTCGTGATCTCCGCTCAGGCCGCGATTGCCCTGGGAACCCTGGCCGGCGGCTGGCGAATCGTGAAAACCATGGGACAAAAAATCTGCAAACTCAAACCCATCGACGGTTTCTGCGCCGAAACCGCAAGCGCCGCCAGTATCTTTCTCTCAACCCATTTCGGAATCCCCGTGTCCACCACCCACGTGATTACCGGTGCGGTCACCGGCGTCGGTGCCGCCCATAATATCTCCGCTGTGAAATGGGACGTCACCTTTCGAATCGTCTGGGCCTGGCTCTTAACGATTCCCATGGCCGCTATTTGCGCTGCATTTATTTATAAACTGATCGTCTTTCTTTTCTAATCGATCCCTCTTATATCTGAATCGTAGAGACGTTGCGGGCAACGTCTCTGATGTAACACGCCAATAAGATTATAATAAAGAAATGCTCAGACGTTAAAGATGAAACGCGTGATTCGTTTCATTAACAACGCTGCCGTCGAATAAGTGCACCGACCGTTTCCCGAATTCCGCGTATGCTGCCGAGTGCGTCACCATCACAATCGTGGTACCCACTTCCTTATTTAACGCGATCAGCATGTTCATGACCTCTTGTCCGTTGGCTGAATCGAGGTTTCCCGTGGGTTCATCGGCCAGAATCATCTTGGGATCGCCCACAATGGCGCGAGCCACGGCTGTGCGCTGCTGTTGACCGCCGGATAATTGGAGCGGAAAATGATTGCGTCGGGACGCGAGCTGCAATTGTTCCAGGACGGCATTGACCTTCTTTTTGCGTTCCGACGGGTTCACTTTGAGGTAGAGAAGGGGAAGTTCGACGTTTTCAAATACGGTCAATTCTTCGATCAGATTGAAACTCTGAAACACAAAACCGATATTTTTCTTTCGCAAAACCGCGCGTTGTCGTTCCGTATAATTGGAAACTTCTTCGCCCATAAAAAAATAAGAGCCGCCCGTGGGGTTATCCAGCAACCCCAGGATGTTGAGCAGGGTCGATTTCCCGCACCCGGAAGGTCCCATTATCGACACAAACTCGCCTTCGGAAACTTTGAAATTCACATTATTGAGTGCCGTGGTTTCGATTTCTTCCGTGGAATAAATCTTCTTTAAATCGATGGTTTCAATCATTGTCTTCTCCTGTTCGTTGAGCCGGTCACGTTAACGTTCATTAACTTTTTTATTTAATGGTCAGTCGCTCGATGTTCGAGTAATTATCATACGACGACGTGATGACCGCATCGCCGGGTTTTAATCCTTCCAGGACTTCGTAGAATTGGGGGTTTTGCCGTCCGAGGCGAATCGGACGTTTAACCGCGTTTTTTTTGGATTCATCCAGGACAAAGATCCAGCTTCCGCCCGTGGTTTGATAAAAACTCCCGGCGGGAAGAAGCATCGCCTGGGTGGCCTCGCTCAATTGCAGGCGGATATGGAGGCTTTGGCCGCGTTTGATCCCGTCTGCTTCTTTTCCCGGAAATTCCAGGTCCACTTGAAAGGTTCCGTTTTTCACTTCGGGAAAGATTTTAAATATCCTCAGGTCATAGGTTTTCTCGGAAAAGTCAAACGTGCCGGTTTTTCCGATTTCGATCCGGTTGAGGTAGTGTTCGTCGATATCGGCCCGAACCTTGTATCCGTGGATTTCGTCGATTTGTCCCAGGGCATCGCCCGGATTTTTGAATTGGCCCGGTTCGGCGTTGAGGGACGTCAATTGACCGGCGATCGGAGCGCGGAGGGTCAGGTTTTCGTATTGCGCTTTCACCAGGTTCAAATTTTCTTCCATGCGTTTGACCGAGGTTTCCAGGTCTTTCACCTGTTGTTCCATGAGGGTCAGATTCTTTTGTTGGGTTTCAATCGATAACTGGTTTTTTCGAACCGAGTAATCGTATTCGTTTTTGTAATCTTCGTAGTCTTGTTTGGCGATCAGGCCTTCGTCGTATAACGCCTTATAGCGTTCGTATTTATCTTTGATTCGTTTCAAATCATAATCCGATTCGTTGCGGTCTTTTTCCAGCAGCAGCCGGTTTTGTTCCAGGAGGAGGCGGGTGGAGCGCAAATCGTTTCTTGCGCGGTTAATCTGGGCCTCGTTGTTGAGCAGGGTCATGAGCAGGTTGGTATTGGATAATTTCAGGATATTGTCGCCCTTTCGGACCATGGCGCCGGCTTCGAGGAACCGGGTTTCGACCCGTCCGCCTTCCACGGCATTGAGATAGATCGTGGTTTTGGGAAGCACATTTCCGATAATGGGAATGTATTCCAGAAAAGGTCCTTTTTTGACCGTTGAGATGATGATCCGGTCTCTTTCCACATTGAGGGTGGTACCGCCTGTCCGGGATATCCCGACATAAACCACAATCGAAATCAGGAGGATGAAGCTGCTGTAAATCATGATTCGTTTCAGCGGCCATTTCTTTTTTTCTATCGGTCGATCCATGCCCATGGTGTTGTCGCTCCTAAAGGTGGAATTATATCATTAGTTTGGGATATTTGGAACCGACAAACTGTAAAAATTTCGGGATCCGGCTTCTTTGGATCAATGTTGATATTAATTAGAAAGGAATTAGGGCACCGAATTTTTTGAAGACGGATCAATGGTCCGTTTTTTTCTCGCTTCGTTTGTGTTGTTCGGCGTGCATTTCCTCATGAATACGGGTTCGATTAAGAATTACCTTTTTCATATAAGGTGTGCATCCGGGATGGGTCAGCTCATGCGTGAGGGAATAGGAAAGCGCAGGACACCGGGTGGTGCACAAATACGGAGACCTGGAAACATCACAATGTTTACATTCGTTGAAATCGTCCCATGACAGGGAATGGATTTGCGAAAATCCATGGCTCCACAACGCTTCAAACGTGTTTTCCGTCACATTTCCTGCGGCAAAAAGATCCATGCTGGCGCAATTCGAGCATGGATACAAGATCCCTTCACTCGTGATATAACCGATTGCCCTGCCTCCCATGCATCGGCGTGTCAAAGACTCAAATAAATAGCCCATCCGGAGAAAGCCGGAAAAAAAACGGCCGGAGCGATCATGGCGGGCTTCATATTCATCTTCCAATTTTTGTTTTCCTCGATAGATGGCTTCATGCATGGGAAGATCATCTTCATCAAGGAGCAAATGGTCATTCAAGCGGGCTCTTCCTAAGGGTTGAGATTCCAGGGTGTCCAGCATCACGTCGTTTTTCCGGCACCACTCGATTAAGAGCAGTACATCGTGGATATTTTGTTTCGAAAGCGTTGAAATTAAATGAAATGGTATCCCATAATCCCGGAGCATTCTCACATTGGGTTTCAGGGCGTCGAACGAGGCCTGATCGCCGCGGATGATGTGGTTTTGGGCATATGAATCCACACTCAATCCCAAGCCGAAATCCTTTCTCGGCAGTGTTTTGATGAATGTTTCATTGAGTAAAATCCCATTGGTGACCAGCGATAGGACGATTCCATGGTTATGCAGATACGAGATGATTTCCGGAAGTAGCGGATGGAGAAGCGGTTCGCCGCCGTTTAACTGGACGCAGGAAACCTTCGCGGAAACCAGTTGTTCCAACACCCGGAAGAGTTGGTTATCGGACATTTCGTGGGGTCTGGGTTCGCCGCCATCAATGTAGCAGACATCGCATTTGCAGTTGCATTGACGGGTGAGTTCCAGGGTAACGATTAAAGGGTGTTTCAATTGGTAATTCCAATTGCTGCGAGTGGGGACTTTGATGTCTTCCTTGCGGAAATAAGAAAACCAGCTTTGGGGGATGTTTACTTTCGTCCCGACTTCGATCAGAGATGACGCTCGTTTATCAAAGAATCCCATATGGCCGTCGGCGAAAGCGATAAAGAATCCAAAGGGTTCCTCTCTGACGATGGTTCCATCAACCAGTGCATTCATTTCCATGTTTGTTCTCCCGTATCTCTCGTTGATACTTATCTCCCTCATCGAAATGTTACATCGTCATTCTAAGTAAATAGCCTCTTTTTGTCAAGGAATTTAAAGCTCTTTTTAAAATTTTTTTAAACGATCAAATCATGAAGGGAAAGAGCGATCATTTAACTTTTTTCAAATAGAATGAACCAATATTATTACTCTATAAATTACTCATTTTTAGAATTTTTAAAATAAAATCTTTAGGGACTCTTTTGTTCCCTGATTTGGAAGAGCGGTTGGTTAAAAATCCCCGGTTTGAGGGTTGTAGGAACACCCCGTGTTTTTTGAATTCAATTGCCCGGTTTCCCGATACGCCCGAACCCGACAATCATAAACGCAACTGTAGCGGAATTCGCATTCTTTGCAGGTGTCGATATGATCTTTCGATAGCTCCCAATAGGGATCAAACGCTTCACTCACGATCAGTTCCCGGATGGTGGTTTCCATCACGTGACCGACCCCATGCGTTGAACAGGGACAGGGTGTGATACGGCCATCGCTATTGATGGCCAGCGCATTTCCCCAGCAGGGGTTGAAGGATTTCAAATAAAAAAAAGTAAAGGCATCAGCTTTCATTTTCTCTTTCGCGGGGATTGCATCCCTGAATTGATGGTTGAGCTCGACTCCTTTTTCAACCAGCTCTTCGTTAAAAAGGGGTTCAACCTTTCCCTTGAACACAACGCCATATTTTTGGGCTGAAATCGAGGTTAACAGATGTTTCATCTTCTCCATCTCCAGAAAAGGGTTGCCGCCGGAAAGGATCAGTTGGTCAAGCGGTATATTTTTTAATTGGTCGATGATTCTTTCTATCACCGAATTCGAGATGGTTCCCTTGCTTTTAAAACAAGAACAAATGCCGCAACTTTGGCACGCCTCATCGCATTCACCGGTCAGGCGAAGGAATACGGTTCGCAACCTTATTTCCGCCCGGTAGTTTTTCTTAATATTTAACGAATTCTTAAACGGGATGATCCCGCGGGTTTCATGGACCAGGTTAAGGGCGATTAATTGGCGCGTTACCGACTCCATATCTCCGGGTTCGATATGAAATAGCCGTTCATTTAACAGGTCAACGAACAGCCGTTTTTTTCTCCCGTTGACGTCATGAACAAAAGGGAACAGGGTGATGTTGGTCGATAGCAACAATCCGCTATGGTTTCCCTGAACGTTTTGGGCTTCTTTATCCGATAAATAATCTGCCATATCCTTGATGATGTTTTTCTTTAATTGGTTGCAATCCGCGGTCTTGAGTTTAAATTGTCCTTTGGCGTTGTTTTGGGCAAAGCAAAAGGGGCAAAAGTGCCAGGCCGGGCATGTCCAGCAGGCTCTTTTCACGATTTCCTTTCGCCAGGCGATCATCATGTTTCGGATGGCCGGGTAATCGAAACCCGTGTCGATATTTCCGATGGGAAAATGGTTATTGATTCTTTCGCATATGTGGAAGTTTCCCGTTGCATCGATAAAGAGTCGTGTCGCGCCGGGAACACAGGTGCCGGTAAATTTCTCGACATAGGATAAGAAAGATGTTTCTCTTCCCAGGGCGTCTTCGATGTAATCGAACCTTAATTTCCGGTAGAACCATTGATCTTTTTGGAGACAATTTCGGATTTGTTCATCCATTTTTCTTCGGCCTTCTTTGAATGCGTCCAGTTGATCGATTTTCAATCCGTGTCGGTTTAAACGGCTGATGATCACATTATCTTTATTAAAGAATGGGGTATTGAGGAGAAATTTTTCGATTTCGAGGATATTATGGAGGGGATGGAGGGTTAAAAAGAAGCGAATGTAATTTTTGAAATAGTCGGGGTATTTATCATGGAATAGGGAGAGGTTGGTCATGATGGTATCCCAGGTGCCTTCGTGGGTGGCGGAGAGTCGGAACTTATCGTGTTCACTTTTCGGGCCATCGAGGCTGACGTCTAACCGTAAGCCTTTTTTAACAATTTCATCGATGCGGTCGGGGGATAAGAGGGTTCCGTTGATGGTTGCGAGGAATTTAATTTTGATTTGACGGGAAAGCATATGGTTTTGGGCGTAGTCGATCAGTGCGATGAGCGTATCGTAATTCATTAAGGGTTCTCCTCCGAAGAAACTGATGGATGGGTATTCGCGATTGATTCTTAAGGGCGAATGGAGTTGGTGCAGGAAGAAGTCGATGGCTTTTTGGCCTACCGCAAGGCTCATGTTTTTATCGGAATGGTTTCGGCGTTCGCGATAGATGCCGGAGTAGATGCAATAGGTGCATCGGTTGTTGCAGGTTTGGGTTAATTCGAGAATGAGGCTTCTTACATTGGAAAGATTTCGGGTAATGGTCCGGTCGGTGATTTCGGTATGGAGGGAGTCGATGATTCTGGTTTCGAATGCGGATTTATCGACACCAAATTCTTTTAGGTATATGGGGGCAATTTTTTCGGGAAGGACCAGGGATACCGGTTTTAATAGTTGATAGGTTTCGTTTTGGGTTTTTATACGCATTGTATCCTCCTTTATTTTTTTATTCAGTGACTTTCCACTTTTCGAGGATGTAATCCTCATCGGTTTCTTTGACAAGGTAGAAGTATCCGTTGAAGTAACAACTGGTGTGAGGGGAAGGTATCATCGTATGAATATAATAACATCTATAGAATTCGGGAATTTTGACTTTTCCCAGCAGATTCAAATGATAATCGAACAAATCGCCATCGGCAAATCCACTTTCGTTGTGGCGTCTCCAATCGATTCTGCGAATGACCACAAATCCTTTTTCGAACGGAACCATTAATGAGGCCGGCTGAACGATTTCACAAAACTTATAATGGTTTCGAACCCCCCAATTGGTTAAATAGTCTTCGATATATTTAAATTGCTCTTCATGACTTATCTTTATTTTCTTTGTCTTTACTTTAATCTGTTTTACCATCTTCCCATTCAGATCAAAGGCCATGATCCGGTATTCCGCCATATTAAGGACGTAAACCCATCCTGTTTTTTCTGAGTAAAAATAATCACCACCGGGTTCTCTGGCAATAATCCGTTTTTGATCACATATAATGGTCGGCCCATATTGATGGATTGGTTTACGTTCAAAAGAAGGAAATTTCGTGATGTTAATGTTGCTATACGCTTTGTTTCCTTTTTCTATGTCGCCGATTGAAACACAGTACTCGCCATCTCTGAAAAAATAAAAAGGGGTTGTCGGTTTTAATTTCCTTTGCATTTTCAGGAATTTTAAATTTTCGTCATAATAGGAAAATATTTTGGTTGTATGATCATAGGACATGATTTTGCCTTTCATGGAGTGAAACCGCGTTGCAGCTCCGGCGTCTCCAGGGCCTTGGCCAAAAGGAAAATAGATTTTCCCTTTAGGGTTGAATTCATGATCGAAGCGATAAACACCGACACCATTATTTTCCTTGATAGAATACCCATATACTCCCACTTCATTTTTATTGATATAGAATTCCGGGTATGCCAGATTATCTATCCTTACTGACTTAACCAATTCAAATTTAAGTGGGACTACCTTGTTAGAATCCGTTAATTCGATAGAATCTACACCATTGTTTTGGTTTTTGCCGCAATGAATTGATAATAAAACAGAAATCAGTAGAACTACTATTTTTTTGACCATCTTCTCCTCCCTTATAAAGCAGGGAATGCCGGGGGCATTCCCTGTTCTGTAATTTTAGTTTTTGTGAAAATTCTGATTGAAAATAATTTCAGATTGAATCGCCCATCCACAAAGGCCAGCATCCCCTGTCCCGCAATGGCATGGAAACATACCCCCGGCAAGGATTTTTTTGGTTTCTTCTTTCCCGAGTTTCTCGGTTTTGATTTCGGTAACCATTTTATCCCTCCTTCTTTCCCAAATTTTCTCAATGATATCTAAACGCAGGATATCATTGCCCCTTATTCCATTATACAAGATATGTGAACTCATTTTTTGAATAACTGTCGTTTCACCTCCTTGATAACCAATATATATATTGGTTATCATTTTATTCAACCACTTTCCACTTTTCGAGGAAGTAATCCTCATCGGTTTCTTTGATCAGGTATAAGTATCCGTTGAAGTAACAACTGGTGTGAGGAGAATACATCATGCCTTGCCTGTAATAGCATCGGTAAAATTCGGGGATTTTTATTTTTCCCAGTAGATTCAAATGATAATCGAACAAATCGCCATCGGCAAAACCGCTTTCGCTGTTTAGCCTCCAATCGACTCTTCGAATGACCACGAACCCTTTTTTAAGGGGAACCATCAAGGCGGCCGGATGAACAATTTCACTATACTTATAATTATTCTTTACACCCCAGTTTGTTAAGAAATCTCCGACGTATTTGAATTGTTCCTCATGGCTTAACTTTATGGTTTTGGTCTTTACTTTGATTTGTTTAACCATTTTTCCTCTCAGATCAAAGGCCATGATGCGGTATTTCGCCATATCGATCACGTAAACCCATCCTGTTTTTTCGGAATAGAAAAAATCATAACCGGGTTCCTTTGCTATTATCCGCTCAAGTCCACAGACCGGCCCGAATTCACAAATTTCTTTATTGACGAGAGAGGGAAACCGGGTGATGTTAATGGTGTAATATATTTTATCTTTTCTTTCTCTTGAACCAAGTGCAATACAGTATTCCCCATCTTTAAAAAAATAATATGGTGAAATCGGTTTTAAGTTCATTTGCATTTCTATGTATTTTAAATTTTCATCATAATATGAAAATCTGCGGATTGTATTATCGTAAGATAGAAATTTGTCTTTTATCGGATAAAATCGAGGTCCTGTACCGGTATCCCCGGGGCCCTGGCCAATCGGAATATATATCTCTCCTTTCCGATTGAATTCATGATCAAAGCGATAAATACCGACGCCGTTTTTCCCTTTGATGATAAATCCATATACGCCGATCTCCTTTTGATTAACATAGATTATTGGGCAATCCATGTTATCGATGGGAATGGATTTAACCAACTCGAATTTGAGTGGAATCTTTTTTACCGGATCCTTTAATTCGAGGGCAGTGACTCCAGTGTTGCTCTTGCCGCAATGAATTATCAAAAAGATTGAAGTCAATAGAACCGTTATTCTTCGGATCATCTTCCCCTCCTTTATCGGAGCAGGGAATGCCGGGGGGCATTCCCTACTCTGTACAATCAATTTTTATATCTGTTTTGGTTAAAGATATAAGATGAATACGCATAAGTGCCACAATTGTCAATCGTCACATCTCCACATTGACATGGAAAAATACCCCCGGCAAGGATTTTTTTGGTTTCTTCTTTCCCGAGTTTCTCGGTTTTGATTTCGGTAACCATTTTATCCCTCCTTCCTTTCCCAATTTTATCAATGATATCTCAACCACCGATATCATTGCCCCTTGTTCCATATACAGGACATTGCGCTCATTTATTAATAACTGTCGTCTCACCTCCTTGATAAACAATATATAATATTGGTTATCATTTTATTCAACCACTTTCCACTTTTCGAGGATGTAATCCTCATCGGTTTCTTTGACCAGGTAGAAGTACCCGTTGAAGTAACAACTGGTATGAGGAGAAGGTAACATCGTGTAAATGTAATAGCATCTGTAGAATTCGGGGATTTTGACTTTTCCCAGCAGATTCAGATGATAATCGAACAAATCGCCATCGGCAAATCCACTATCATTGTGGAGTCTCCAATCGATTCTGCGAATGACCACGAACCCTTTTTCGAACGGAACCATTAATGAGGCCGGCTGAACGGTTTCACAAAACTTGTAATGATTTCGAACCCCCCAATTGGTTAAATAGTCTTCCACATATTTGAATTGGTCTTCATGACTCAACTTTATTTTTTTTGTCTTTACTTTAATCTGTTTTACCATCTTCCCCTTCAGATCAAAGGCCATGATCCGGTATTCCGCCATATTCAAGACGTAAACCCACCCTGTTTTTTCGGAGTAAAAATAATCAAAACCGGGTTCTTTGGCGATTATCGGTTCATGAATATTAACCGGCCCATATTCATGGACCTGCTTACGTTCAAAAGAAGGAAATTTTGTGATGTTAATGATATCAAACTCTTTGTTGCCTTTTTCTCTTCCGCCAATCGAAATACAATAATCGCCATCTTTAAAAAAATAAAAGGGTTTTGTTGGCTGTAATTGTCTTTGCATGTTTTGAAATTTAAAATTTTCATCATAATAAGAAAATACTCTGGACACACAATCGTAAGACATGAATTTG
Source organism: Candidatus Omnitrophota bacterium (assembly GCA_050258455.1). Classification (GTDB taxonomy): domain Bacteria; phylum Acidobacteriota; class Aminicenantia; order UBA2199; family UBA2199; genus JAKAGC01. The sequence continues at coordinate 43,861 of JBLMYT010000074.1, forward strand.
CCTTTGATGGGGTAAAATCTCGTTCCCGTCCCGATGTCTCCGGGCCCTTGACCAAAAGGGAAATATATTCTACCTTTAGGTTTAAAATCATGATCGAAGCGATAAATGCCTGCCCCATTTTTTTCTTTGATGATATATCCATAAACGCCGACTTCGTTTGGCGTGACATATATTGACGAACACTGCATATTATCAATTGGCGTAGACTGAACCAATTTAAATTTCAGCGATACTATATTTATTGAATCATTTAATTGACGGGTATCAACCTCATTGTTTTGGCATTTAATACAATGAATTGATAATAAAAAAGAAATCAATACAGCTACTATTTTTTTCATCATCTTTCTCCTCCTACTTAGAAAGCAGGGAATGCCGGGGCATTCCCTGCTTCTGAAAAGTTTTAGTTTCGGTGAAAATTCTGATTGAAAGTAATATTAGAAGTGTACAGTTCCCCACAAAGTCCATGCTGGTCCCAGCCACAATGACATGGAAAAATACCCCCGGCAAGGATTTTTTTGGTTTCTTCTTTCCCGAGTTTCTCGGTTTTGATTTCGGTAACCATTTTATCCCTCCTTCCTTTTCCCAAATTTTATCAATGATATCTCAACCACCGATATCATTGCCCCCTGGTCCATTATACAAGACATGTGAACTCATTTATGAATAACTGTCGTTTAACCTCCTTGATAAACAATATATAATATTGGTTATCATTTTATTCAACCACTTTCCACTTTTCGAGTCTATAATCATCATCGGTTTCTTTGATCAGGTATAAGTATCCGTTGAAGTAACAACTGGTGTGGGGAGATGGCAACATATTCGCGGTGTAATAGCATTTGTAAAATTCAGGAATTTTGACTTTCCCCAGCAGATTCAAACGATAATCAAATAAATCCCCATCGATAAATCCACTTTCACTATGGCGTCTCCAATCGATTCGTCGAATAACCACAAATCCTTTGTCAAGAGGAACCATCAATGAAGCCGGTTGAACGATTTCACAAAACCTGTAATGATTCCGGACCCCCCAACTGGTTAAATATTCTTCCACATATTTAAATTGCTCTTCATGGCTTATTTTTATTTTCTTCGTTTTAACTTTAATCTGCTTCACCATCTTCCCATTCAGATCAAAGGCCATGAGCCTGTATTCCGCCATATTGAGGACGTAAACCCACCCTGTTTTATCAGAATAGAAATAATCATAACCGGGATCTCTGGCGATTATTCGTTTCTCATCATAGATAACAGGCCCGTACTCGTGGATTGGTTTAGATATCAGAGAAGGAAATTTCGTGATATTAATTATTTTATATTCCTTATTTCTTTTTTCTCTCCAACCGCTCGATACACAATAGTCACCATTCTTAAAAAAATAAAAGGGGTTTATGGGCTTTAATCCCCTTTGCATTTTTTGGTATTTTAAGTTCTCGTCATAGTAGGTGAATAACTTGGTTGTATTATCGTAAGACATGAGTCTACCTTTAATGGGGTAAAAACGCGTTCCTGCACCGACATCCCCGGGCCCTTGGCCAAACGGAAAATAAATTTCCTCCTTAGGATTGAACCCATGATCGAAGCGACAAACGCCAACGCCATTTTTTCCCTTGATAACAAAGCCATAAACGCCGATTTCATTTTGATTAACATACATTGTCGGATAATCCAGGTTCTCGATCGGTGTGGACTGAACCAGCTCGAATTTGAGTGGAATCTTTTTCACCGGATCCTTTAATTCGAGAATATCCACCCCATTGTCTGGGCTCTTGCTGCACTGCACCCATAAAAAAATAAAAATCAATAGAATCGCTGATTTCTTGACCATGCTCTCCTCCTTTTTAATGTCAGGAACCACGTTCCCCCTCCTTCCTTCCCCAATCTCATCGATGATATCTTAAACAACAGACATCATTGCCCCTCGCTCCAACATCCCAAACGTCTATGGTATACTGGTACAATAATATAACTTCTTCATTTTTTCAACTATTAAAAATTAATTTTAAAGGAGAAGGGGAAGCTTACGGGCAAAAATTTCCAGGCAGTTTTTTAATCCGAAGAAACGAATCAACCCCATACGATCGAGCCTTTCCCGAATGGAATCCGACACCGTTTCTTCCGAAAGACCACCTCGTAACAAATGAGTTTCATCCTCGGAAAAGGTTTCATTCGTTTCGATCCAATTCACATGCGCCCGATTCTCGGGGCAGGCACGCTGACACTTCATGCATCCGATAAGACATTCCACCCAGGACGGATCAAGCCACTCCGGAAATTCCATCCCTCCGAAATAACCGCTGTAAAGCGTGATGCAACGATCCTGCCGAATGAGAAATCCATCAACCGGAATCGCTTCACTGGGACAAACGGCCGCACAGGCCGAACACGTCTGACACCTGGGCATGAGTTGAGGATCGTGCCAGGTATCATCAGTACACGGCATATCCGAATAAAACGTCGCCAACATATGTAAACTGCCGCATTCCGGAACATACGTGATGTTGTTTCGTCCATATTGCGCCAGACCGCTTCGGGTGGCAGCGATCTTTTGAGGGAGTCGGGCAAACGTTGCCCGATAACCATGCGGCTCGAGCCGCTGGTTCAAAAGAGATTCCGCCTCTTCGGTGATTTCCCAATACCGAATATACGACGGGGGAAGGAGTAACCATTTGATGTCACCTTTCCAGGAAAACCCGATGGTTTCCTGAGGTCGAGGAATGGCCATAACGATTAAGGAACCCGATTCGGAATACCCATCAGGCATCCGGCAATCAAAAATCCTTGAATATGAGCGATAAACCATATCGGCCAATTTCCCGCTGTCGTGAAGCATTTCAATTTCATTTTTGATATCGCCCCGGCGTCGGGCCGATACGATTCGGTATGGATACGGTAACCCTTCGAGATTGACAGTCATTGCGGTCTCCTGAAATGAAATATTTAGATTGTATTTTATCGGAATTATTTCAATTTTTCAAGGCTTTCCCATTTCTCAAAATTCTTCCGGTTCCTTTTGGGTGATACCCTCCAACTTTTCATCGATAACCTTTGATTTTTGGTCGATAACCTCCGATTTTTGATCGATTCCCTTCAACTTCTGATCGATAACCTCCAACTTTTCATCGATAATCTCCAACTTCTGGTTGCTAACCTCCGATTTTTGGTCGATAACCTCCGATTTTTGGTTGCTACCCTCCAACTTTTCATCGATAACCTCAAACGTTTGATCGATAACCTTCAATTTTTGGTTGCTACCCTTCAACTTTTCATCGCTACCCTCCGATTTTTGGTTGCTACCCTCCGACTCTCGATCGATAACCTCGAACTTTTCATCGATTCCCTCCACTTTCCGGTCAATAACCTTCAACTTTTCATCGATAACCTCCAACATCTCGATCGATACCCTCCAACTTCCGATCAATACCCTCCAACTTTTCATCGATACCCTCCGACTTTCGATCGATACCCTTCAACTTTTGATCGATATCCTCCAAACTTTTCATCGATACCCTCCAACCAATGGATGAGAGATCTGAAAAACAAGAATTGAAAAAGAAATACCGGAAAAGAAAGAGAAAACCAGACCATCCCACCACGGCGCTGCTGTGACCGAGGGCGTCATAACTTGACTTTATATCGGAAATATGTTAAAAATTTAGTCTTAATAAGGTTATTTTCGCATTATCGCAGATTATACTCTTAACCCTATGAAAATAGAAGGATTGAAATGTTTATAGATATAAATAGAATCGACATACAAGGCATGACGCTTCAAGACAAAGTGGCACTGGATAACCAATTGCTTGTCGAAGAAGAAAGTTATTTCCTGGAAGAGACCTCGTATGCGATTCATTTTGCCCGAGAGGGAGCAGCCATCAAAGCAAAAGGAAGAATCCAAACCGCGGTGTCACTCCAATGCGTCAATTGCCTGGATAATTTCAAAGTCGCCGTGGATTCAACATTCGATGTGATGCTATTTCCGGCTAAACGCATGGAAACCAAAAATACTCCCTTAACGATGGATGAAATGGAATATATTTTTTTTGAAGGAGACCAAATCGACATCGACCGCTTACTGGCCGAACAGATCAATTTGTTCCTTCCGATAAATCCCGTTTGCAGCCCCTACTGTAAGGGCATTTGCCCGACCTGCGGGATCAATCTCAACCATGAAACTTGCCAATGCAAAGACAAATATAAAACCAACGAACTGAGTGGTTTTTTAGATAAGATAAAGAGGTGAAATATGGCGCAACCCAAACGTAGACACTCACATGCAAGAAAGAACAAACGCAGATCCCATCATGCATTGAAGGTGGACTCCCTGTCTTCCTGTCCCAATTGCAACGAGCCAAAATCTCCACACCGCGTTTGCAGAGCCTGTGGTTATTATGGCGGACGACAAATCATTAAGGCAGAAGAAGAGTAAAAATCAAGAAATAAATGAATATTGGTGAACTGAAGCGATTCGGTTAGCAATGGAAATGATGAGAGTTGCCGTTGACGCAATGGGCGGTGATGCTGCCCCCGAAGTGGTAATACGAGGGGCTATCGGCTCCCTCAAAGAGAATGACGATTTATCCATCCTGCTGGTCGGAAAAGAGAAAGAAATCCGCAAGGAATTCAAGAAGAACCGAATCGATATTCCCGAAAGACTCGAAATTATCGATGCTCTCGAGCATGTTCAAATGCGAGAGCATTTTTTTTCGTACTGGAAAAAGAGAGAAAAAACCTCGATTCGGAAAGCCCTGGAGCTGATCAACGAAAAGAAGGCAGAAGCCATGATCTCGGCCGGAAATACAGGCGCGATCATGGCCATGGCCAAAGAAGCCCTGGGAAATCTCAAACCGATCGACCGCCCGGCCCTTGCTCTCATCATCCCCACCCTCACCGGCCATACCCTTCTGGTCGACGTGGGCGCCAATGTCAATTCCAAACCCCGACATCTGGTCCAATTTGCCCTCATGGGAAAAATCTTCCTGGAAAACGTGATGAACATCCCCAACCCGAAAATTGCCCTCATGAGCATCGGCGAAGAAGAAGAAAAAGGCAACGAATTGATCAAAACCACCTACCAGTTACTCAAAGCCATGGATATCAATTTCATCGGCAACGTGGAAGGCCGAGATGTGTTCATGGGCGAAGCGGACCTGATCGTGACCGATGGGTTTACGGGAAACATTGCCCTCAAAGTCTCCGAAGGGGTCGTGGACGTCATGATGTCCCTGTTGCAACAGGAAATCCGATCGAGCATCCTTGCCCGGATCGGTTTTTTTCTGCTCAAAAGTTCGATCAAGCGCGTCAAGAAAAAAATGGATTATTCCGAATACGGCGGCGCCCTTTTACTGGGCGTCAACGGCATTGTGATCATCGGCCATGGGTCATCGAATGAAAAGGCGATTCAAAGCGCCATTCACATGGGCAAACGATTCATCAAAGAAAACGTTCTGGAAAAAATCACCGGCGAAATCGAACACATGCAGTATCGATTGAAGGAGTTTAATGATGTATGAAGATAAACATTACAAGTCAGCCATCGTCACCGGCGCCGCCCGCGGCATCGGAAAAGCGATTGCGCTCAAATTGGCAGCATCGGGTCTGGACGTGGTTATCTCCGATGTCCTGATCGACGAAGCCGAAAAAGTCGCCGACGACTGTCGCGGCCTGGGTGTTCGTTCCCTGGCAGTCAAAGCCGATGTTTCCCGCCTCGACGAGGTGGAAAACCTCATCAACACCGCGGTCAAGGAATGGGGCGGCATTCACTTCCTGATCAATAACGCCGGCATTACCCGCGACAATCTGGCTGTTCGCATGTCGGAAAAAGATTGGGATTTGGTGCTCGACATCAACCTGAAAGGAACCTTTCTCTGTTCCCAGGCAGCCGCCAAAATCATGATGAAACAACGGTTCGGCCGCATCGTGAACATGGCCTCGGTAAGCGGGCTTCTGGGCACAGCCGGGCAAGCCAATTACGCCTCTTCCAAGGCCGGCGTCATTGCCCTGACCAAATCATTTGCCCGGGAATTGGGCAAACGCAACATTACCGTAAATGCGGTGGCCCCGGGATTTATCTTAACCGAAATGACGGAACAACTCTCCGATAAGGTGAAAGAAGAATACGTCGCCAATATCCCGTTGAGCCGTCCAGGTACCCCTGAAGACATTGCCGAAGTGGTGCATTTCCTGGTATCCCCTTCGGCTTCATATATAACCGGGACAGTCATCAATGTCTCCGGTGGGCTTTTTATTTAAAATAGGAGAAGAAAATGACAAAAGATGAGATTTTAGGAAAAGTTAAAACTGTAGTCGCTGAAAAATTGAATGTTGGCGAAGACCAGGTCACTTCGGATGCAAAGTTTGTAGAAGATTTGGGTGCGGATTCGTTGGACCAGGTGGAATTAATCATGGCCCTGGAAGATGAATTCAGCCTCAAGATCCCCGAAGACGAAGCTGAGAAATTAGGCACTGTGGGTTCTGTAGTCGATTTTATTGTAGGCAAAGTATAATTGCAAGCGGTTATGGATTTTACAAGTAAAACGATACAGTTAAGAAGAGTAGTCATTACCGGCATGGGAATCATTTCCCCTGTCGGTAAAACTGCTGCGGAGTCCTGGGAAAATATCAGGAACGGACGAAGTGGTATCGGTAAAATCACGCGTTTTGATACCACGGAATTCGGGACAAAGATTGCCGCTGAAGTGAAGGATTATGATCCATTCAATTATTTTGACCGAAAAGAGGCCAAAAAATTCGATCCTTATATTCAATATGCATTGATTGCATCGGAAGAAGCGGTCAAAGATTCCGGTTTAAACCTGGATCAAATCGATAGAGAACGTGCCGGTGTATTCGTGGGTTCGGGAATTGGCGGTATTTCCACCATCGAGGCCAACAAAGAGTTGCTGATGGAAAAGGGGCCCTCCCGTGTATCGCCTTTTTTCTTACCTGCTTCACTTGCAAATCTTGCGTCCGGTCAGGTTTCGATTCGATTTGGATTTAAAGGCCCCAACATGGCGAGCGTGACTGCATGCGCGGCCAGCACCCATTCCATTGGCGATTCCTTTAAAATCATCCAGAAAGGAGATGCCAATATCATGTTGGCCGGCGGAGCCGAGTATCCGATTACCCAACTGGGAATCGCCGGTTTCTCGGTCATGAAGGCATTATCGACCCGAAACGATGAGCCGCTCAAAGCCTGCCGTCCCTTTGATCGGGACCGGGATGGTTTTGTGGCTGCCGAAGGATCTGCGATGTTTGTGTTGGAAGACCTGGAACATGCGGTTCGACGCGGTGCCAAGATTTACGCGGAAATCGTCGGCTATGGGGCCACCAGTGATGCCTTTCACATGACTGCCCCGGATCCGGAAGCCAGCGGCGCGACCCGAACAATGCAAATTGCCATTCAGAGTGCCGGAATCCAACGGGAAGACGTCGCCTACATCAATGCTCATGGCACGTCCACCCCACTCAACGATAAGATCGAAACCCAGGCGATTAAACAAGTTTTCGGTGAGCATGCCTATAAGCTCAAAATTAGTTCCACAAAATCGATGACCGGTCATATGCTGGGCGCTACCGGTGCCGCAGAAGCGATGTTTTGCGTTTTTGCACTCCGGGAGTCGTTTATTCCACCAACCGTGAACTATGAAAACCGGGATGACGAGTGTGATCTAAATTATACTCCCAATGTCGGTGTTCCCATGGACTTCACCTACGCGTTGTCCAATTCATTCGGTTTCGGTGGCACCAACGGCTCATTGATTTTTAAGAAATTTGAAGGAAAATAACCCACAACGCACCAACATTTTTTAATTTGCCGCTCAGTATCCAACTGATTATTTCAACCAGGCGGTCGCAGGCATAAGAAGTTATGGATCCGTTGGCCGGTCCCTCGGGCCCGGCGATACGACGGAAACCGTTCTGGTTCACAGAATGTGCATAGAGGGGATTCCGTTATGTTCCAAGACGGAATCCCCGAAGCCTCCAATGAGCGGCGAATTCCTTTTTTAACGTCCAATACCCAGTGCGGGGATTGGTCTCCCCGACTGATCTTGAAGAAGATCTCGTCCCGAAACGCATGGGACGCAAACTGCTCGAGCAGGTCCTCCCCCACTTCATAACATTCGGCTGCAATCGAAGGCCCGAGAAACACATGCAGGCGTTGAAAATCCAGCGATAGATGCAGTTGTTCCAGGCGCTCCAACATCCGCGTTTCAATCCCCCGACAGAGCCCCCGCCATCCCACATGAATGACGCCGCCGATGGGCATATCCCCGCGTTTCCCCTCATACCAGAAAAAGAGCGGCGTGCAATCCGCGGTTTCAATCACCGCCATTTTATTCGCCTGATCCAGGATAATGCCGTCCCCTTCCCATTCCCCCCAATGCTGCGCGTGAGCGCGAACAAACGGGGGAATTTCACTGGAAAAAAAGACCGCGTCGAATGCACCTGTTTTAATAATACCGGCGCAAATTCGGGAAACAGAGCCCCGAGATCCTCCAGGGAAAAATGAAGCTCGGAAAAACCCAAAATTACCTGCGGCGTTTCACACACATTCAGGTACCGGTCACGAAACGCTTTCCGTTCGATGATAAGCTCGTTTTGATTCATGAATGATTGTAGCAAGTTTTTGATATCGTGACAATGTTTAAGGGCAAGAATCCATTGAAAATTTATCGGATTTTTGTATAATGGATGAGAAGGAGAACTTGAAATGAAACGAACATTTATGACGCTTATGTTAAGCAGTGTGGTCCTGTTTTTTCACGGATTCGATATCCCGGCGTTTTGTGAGGAACCGGTTTCTCTTCAAAAAGCCTCCGAGATTTTCTGCCGGCACAATTTCGATCTCCTTTGGAGCCGCTTTGAGATCGACAAGGCCACCGGCGACTACCTTGCCGCGCGCGCCATCCCGAATCCGACCTTTTCCTCGAGTTACACGGCGATTGAAATCGGCGATGGAAAGCTCCACCTCACGGATAGCTGCCTGTTGAATTTACGGCTGGATCAACTCCTGGAAATGGGCGGGAAACGCAAAAAACGCGTCCGGGCCGCCCAATACGCGCTGGAATCGATCACCTTCGCCCACCAGGACAATATCCGAAAACTCCTAGCCTCTTTTTTTGTGATGTACCACACGTTTCTCCAGGATGAGTGGACCCTGGAGTTTTATCAACAGGAGCTGACCGACCTCAATCCCCTACTCGCCTTCGCCGAAACCAAATACGCCGAAAAAAACTTAACGGCCATCGATTACATCAAACTGCACGTGTCGCAGATCGCGCTTGAAACCGCTCTTGCCGACGCCGAGAATCAGGTCAAAAACGACCGGGAAGACTTTAATTTTCTGCTGGGCGGCGCCGGCAATTACCGACCCGTTCGGCCCCATCTCGAGGACGAAAACTTCCCCTCATTCTCGGAAGCCGCGCTTTTGGCGCGTGCCCAAAACCGTGCCGATTTCCGAAGCACGCTCAGCCAGGTGAAGGCCGCGGAATGGGGGCTGAAATTCGAGCAATCGCGCCGAATCCCGGATATTTGCGTGGGGCTCGAGTACGACTTTCTGGGAGCGCGACACCTGCCGGCCATCGGCGTGGGAATTGCGCTTGACCTTCCGCTCTTCGACTTGAATAAAGGCCCCATTTTCCAACGGAAAGCCGAACTCGACCAGGCGAAAACCAATGCGGACATGATTCAAAAACAAATTGCCGTGGATATTCGACAGGCATTGAACGATTATGAGGCCTCGCTCAAAACATTGGAGGCCTATAAGAAACGAAAGGAAGAACTTCTTCAATTGAAAGAGAAAAGCAGGGAGGCGTTTATTCGCGGCGAATTACCCGTCCCGGATTTTCTGGAATCGATGGACATGTACCGCAATTTTATGATCAACTACGCCACGACCCTGATTCAATGCCGTTTGAATCATGAATTGGTCCGATTACACGCCGGGGATATTCGCTTTACCGAATGAGACAGGCGCTAAAAAAATTTTTTCCTTTACTTTTTGAAAAAATTTTTATAGAATCAGTTCTTATATTTAAAAGAGAATAAGGCTTAAACCTTGAACCTTCGAATACGAAATGAAAAAGAGAAAAAATTATGGGCATAAATAATTTAGTCATCGTCGAATCGCCGGCAAAGGCAAAAACGATTGAGAAATTTTTGGGTAAGGATTTTATCGTGAAATCGAGCATGGGCCACATTCGCGACCTGGTGAAGAAAAACTTCGGCATCGACAAGGAAAACAATTATCAACCGCAGTATGAAATCTCGGCCGATAAGAAAAAGATTGTCACCGAATTAAAAAAGTACGCGCAGGAAGCCGAGATCGTCTGGCTGGCATCCGACGAGGACCGGGAAGGAGAAGCCATTTCCTGGCACCTGGCCGAAGTGTTGAAACTCAAACCGGAAAGAACACGCCGGATCGCCTTTCATGAAATCACCAAAGACGCCATTATGTACGCCATTGCCAATCCTCGCTCGATCGACCAAAACCTGGTCGATTCCCAGCAAGCCCGCCGCATCCTGGATCGCCTGGTGGGGTTTGAACTCTCCCCCATCCTCTGGCGAAAGGTGAAACCCTCCCTTTCGGCCGGACGCGTGCAATCGGTCGCGGTTCGACTCCTCGTGGAACGGGAACGGGAAATCCAAAACTTTAAACCCACGTCCACCTTTCGAGTGACCGCGATCTTTACGGTGACCGATAAAAAGGGTAAAACCGCTCAACTGAAAGCGGAACTGAATCGAAAACTCAAATCCGCCAAGCACGCCCTCGAATTTTTAAACAATTGCCAGGACGCCGCGTTCACGGTTACCGATATTGTCACCAAGCCGTCCAAAAAATCCCCGGCTCCCCCGTTTACCACCTCCACCCTGCAACAGGAAGCCAGCCGTAAACTGGGTTTTTCGGTTTCCCAAACCATGGTGGTTGCCCAAAAACTCTACGAAGCCGGTAAAATCACTTACATGCGAACAGACTCGGTCAATTTATCCGATCTGGCCATCGGCACGGCCAAAGCGGAGATCATCGATTCGTACGGAGACGCCTACTCGCGCCCGCGCCATTATAAAACCAAATCCAAAGGGGCCCAGGAAGCCCACGAAGCGATCCGGCCCACGTACATGAACCAGCACACGATTACCGGCACCGCTCAAGAGAAAAAACTCTACGAACTGATCTGGAAACGCACGGTTGCCTCGCAAATGAGCGATGCCCAGCTTGAAAAAACAACGGTTAACATCGCCATTTCCACCCGGCCGGACGATCTTTTCATTGCCCGCGGCGAAGTCCTGAAGTTCGACGGTTTCCTCAAGGTCTACATCGAATCCACGGACCTGGAAATCGATGCGGATGCCGATGACGAGGAAGAAGGCGGCCGGGGATTGCTCCCGCCCCTTCAGGTCCACGATCGGCTGGAGGCGATTGGAATCGAGGCCATGGAACGCTACAGCCAGCGCCCGGCCCGTTATACCGAAGCCAGCCTGGTCAAAAAACTCGAAGAATTGGGTATTGGGCGACCCTCGACCTATGCCCCGACCATCTCCACCATCCAACAACGGGGATACGTCGTCAAGGAAGACCGGGAAGGCACGCCGCGGTCCTACCAGGTACTGACCCTTCAAGCCGGGAAGATTCAAGAAGAAACCCGGTCCGAAATCACCGGCGCCGAAAAAAGCAAACTCTTTCCCACCGATATCGGAATGGTGGTCAACGACTTTCTGATCAAGTATTTTACCGATATTATGGATTATAACTTCACGGCCACAGTCGAAGAGGAATTCGATGAAATTGCCGAAGGCAAACGCATCTGGTACAAGATGATCGATGATTTTTATCAGCCGTTTCACCTCAAAGTGGTGGAGACCACGGAAAAGTCTCAACGCAATACCGGTGAACGCCGCCTGGGCGTTGAACCCAAAACCGGAAAACCCGTGATCGTCCGGATCGGTAAATACGGTCCCATGGTCCAGATCGGGGAATCTCCGGCCGCCGGATCCGAGGAAACCGCTGAAACCGGTGAAATCGAAGAAAAACCGAAGTATGCCGCCCTGGCCAAAGGCCAGCGCATCGAGACCATCACCCTGGAGGAGGCCCTGCAATTATTCAATATGCCGCGTCACCTCGGTCCGTTCGAAGATCACGAGGTCACCGTGGCCATCGGACGCTTCGGTCCCTACATCAAACACCAATCCGCGTTCTTCTCCCTGAAAAAAGGCGTGGACGATCCCTTCACCATCGATCTGGATCGCGCGATCGAATTAATCCGGGAAAAACGGGAAGCGGATCAGAAGAAAACCATCAAGGTATTCGAACAGGACCCCGAAATGAAGATTTTAAACGGCAGATGGGGCCCTTACATCTCCTATAAAAAAGAAAACTACAAGGTACCGAAAACCACGGACCCTGCGTCCCTGTCTCTGGACGATTGCCTGAAGATCATCGAGACTGCCGCCAGTAAGCCCCGTTCCACCTATTTTAAGAAGGGGAAGAAGAAAAGCGCGGCCAGAAAATAAAGGTACATCGCTTGAAATTAAAAATTATTCCAAAAAGACCATTGACAAAAACAAAAAATGTGGTATATTCTTTTTTTATTAGTAAGTAAAGGTTTGAAGTTTGTTTATCAAGTAAAGTTTTAATCTTCCTTGTTTCAAAAGTTCCTACCTCTATTTACAATAAACCCAATTTTAAAATTCTTACCAGGAGGTAGTTTAACATGACTAAAGGAAAAGTCAAATGGTTCAATTCACAAAAGGGCTACGGTTTCATCGAAATGGAAGGCGGCAAAGATATCTTTGTTCACCACAGCGAAATTAAAGATGAATCCCGAGGCTTCAAATCACTGGATGAAGGACAGCTTGTCAGTTTTGAAATTCGGCAGGGCCAAAAAGGCGAGCATGCCGCTAATGTAGTCAAATTATAATTTCGAATTCGAATTATAATCTAGATAGCCATTGATATCTAGTAACGGGTATCGCAAGCAGTTGTGATACCCGTTTTAAGTTTTTCCTTTTTTTTCCTCCCTCCCCTAAACGTTTCGAGTCGGTCGAGAGATATTTTTTCCGGTTTCACCCTCCCCAAAAACATTGAATTATCACGTTAAATATAGTATACTTCCATAAGATTCGATGACCGTCGGTCATTAAAAATGTAAACCATGTAATGATTCCAAAAGGAGAATTGCCGATGAAATTAACGAAACTTTTTCTATTTTCTTTTCTATTTATATTCCTCTCGCTTTTCCTTGCTCCGCTGGTGTTTCCTTCCACCGATACCCCGATGGACCCGGGCGAGTTGAAGCGTTTTTCCAATGGCGAGCGACTCTCGCTGACCGTTGAGAAATGCATCGAAATCGGCTTACTATACAGTAAGACTTATTATGCCTCGCAAATGGATGTCGACATCGCAACTGCCAAATTCAAGGAAGCCCGGACCAAACAGCTCCCCAGTTTAAAATTGGACGGTTCTTACACCCGAATGAGCAAGATTCCCCCGTTTGAAGTCGTGGTCGAATTTCCCGGTGTGCCGCCCATGCATTTTGTGCTCTCCCAATCCATTTTGAATTATTATAATTTTCAGTTCTCGCTTCAGCAACCCCTGTTTACCGGTTTTGCCATTGAAAATTCAATCAAAGCCGCCAAAATGGGGGTAATGGCGGCTCAGGAATTGCATACCCGCGACCGGAACGAGCTGATTTACAACATCAAAAATGCCTATTGGACGCTTTATAAAGCCATCGAATTTCAAAAATTAATCGATGAAAACGTCGGGATGATCCAATCCCATTTGAACGATGTTCAGCGTTTTTTTGATCAGGGGCTTGCCAAACTCAACGATGTGATGAAAGTCCAGGTCCAACTCTCCAGCATGAAGGTCAATCAACTGGATATGACCCAGAAGGTCCGGCTCGCCACGATGGCACTCAACAGCCTCCTGGGAATTCCCCTGGATCAGCAGATCGCGTTGACGTCCCCGATCAACGTGATTCCCGAAACGCGCCCCGAGGTCTCCGCCCAGGTGAGCCAGGCCTTGACCCAGCGCAGCGAGATCAAAGCCATGGGCTACAATATCCGGGCGCTGGAGGCCTCCAAAAAGATCGCCCAGGCGGGCTATTACCCCCGTCTCTTCCTGGTTGCCAATTATTACTATTCCAACCCCAATACCCGCATCATGCCCATTCAGTCCAAATTCAACGATACCTGGGACCTGAGCCTGGGGCTCTCGTTGGATCTGTGGAACTGGCGTTCGACCGCGTTCCAGGTCAATCAGGCCGGCTCCCAACTCCTCAAAGCCCGGGCCGGCGAATCCCAGCTCAAGGATATGATTACCCTGGAAGTTCAGCAAAACTACTTTGATTTGATGCAAGCCAAAGAAAAAATTAACCTTTCGGAAACGTCGGTGAAACAAGCCGAAGAAAATTATCGTATTACCAATGAACGATTCAAAGCCGGATTAACGACCAACTCGGAACTGCTCGACGCGGAAGTGGCCCTGCTCAATACCAAGGTCAGCCGGACCGAAGCCTTTATCGATGTCGAACTGGCGCGGGCAAGGCTGGATAAATCCACGGGTAAAGACGAATGAATCGGGAATTGAATTAAAGGAGTATTCAAAATGAAAAAAGTCAGATTTTCAGCCATTATCATTCTTATCTTAGCGCTTATCGTTTTGGTTTTATTTCTTAACCGGCAAAAAAGCCGGGCCCAAATTGCTCAAAATGTGGCGCTGGTCCCCACGGTCTCGGTGATCGCAGTGGGCAAACAAGACATGTCGCAGGATTTATCCCTGACCGGAACCGTGGAGGCCAACCTCGACGTCATGGTCGTGTCCGAAACCGTGGGACGCGTGACCGCGGTCCACACGCACGTGGGGGACCACGTGAACGCCGGCTCGGTCCTGGTCAGCGTGGATGACGAATTGAAACTCGCGGGTTACAAAACCGCGGAAGTCAATTACGAGAAGTCCCAAAAGGATTTGAAACGATACGAAGACCTCTTTAAATCCAAATCCGTTACGGAAAACGAGATCGAAGCGGCCCGCCTGGCCTGTAAAGCCGCCGAAGCCCAGTATCTGACCGCCAGACGCCAGTACAACGATACGCGGATCAAAAGCCCGATCTCCGGCGTGGTGACGTCCCGGATGGTCGACCGCGGGCACATGGTTTCGCCCGGAACCCCGATTGCCAATGTGGTGGATATCTCCAAATTAAAGGTCACGGTCAATGTCGCGGAAAGCGATGTGTTTAAACTCAAAACAGGCGATAAAGTCAAAATTTCCACCGATATTTATCCCGGCGTGACCTTCGAAGGAAAAATCGATAACATCAGCTCCAAAAGCGACGAATCCCATACATACCGGGTGGAAATTCGGATGGAAAATAGCGCCGAACACCCTTTAAAAGCCGGAATGTTTGCCCGGCTGACCTTTCCCGCCATCGCCCGCAAAACCGCGCGGATTATCCCCCGCGAATGCCTGGTGGGGAGCCGGCGAAACCCTCAGGTCTTTGTCGTTGAAAAAGGGGTGGCCAAGCGCCGCGAGATTACCCTGGGCGCTGAAATCGGGACCAAAGTCGAAGTCATAAGCGGCCTTTCCGAAGGCGAAACCGTCGTTCTCAGCGGCCAGAATAACCTGGTGGAAGGATCCTCGGTCAATACCGTGCCCGGCTCCGATACCGAATTAAAATAATCAGGATAAGGCGAGGAGGCAACGCATGACCATCACTGAAATTTCGATTAAACGCCCGACCCTGGTCGTGGTCATCTTTACGGTACTGGCCGTCCTGGGGCTGTTCAGCTATTCTCAAATGAACTACGAGCTCCTGCCGCGCATTACGGCGCCCTATGTGTCGATCATGACCATTTACCCGGGGGCATCCCCCAAAGTCGTGGAAACATCCATTACCAAAATCATCGAGGACTCGGTTTCATCCATGGATAAGGTCAAAAATATCTATGCCACGTCCAGCGACAGCGTGTCCGTGGTCAGTATCGAATTCAACCAATCCGCGGATGTGAACGTGGCGCTCCAGGATGCCCAACGCAAGATCGGCGAGATCCGAACCCTTTTACCGGATGACGCCAAACCGCCGGTCATTTCCAAATTTGCCATCGATGAACTCCCCATCATCCGATTGGGGGTAACCTCGAATTTGCCCTCGGTCGATTTCTATCAATTTCTCAAGGACAACGTCCAACCCGCGATCTCCAAGTTGGATGGGGTCGGTCAGATCGGTTTTGTCGGCGGCGACGAACGGGAAATCAAGGTCAATGTGGATATGCCGAAACTCCGTTCCTACGGTCTTCCCCTTCTTCTGGTCACCCAGGCCATTACGGTTGCCAACCTGGACTTTCCCACGGGAACGATTAAGGACCGGGACGCGCAATTTGTGGTTCGCATCGCCGGCAAGTTCCAGTCCCTGGACGAGCTGCGAAACCTGACCATCGGGAAATCCAAATCCGGCGGAGACATCAAGCTTCGCGATGTGGCCGAGGTTCAGGATACGATTAAAGAATATACCAATATCGGACGCTTGAACGGTAAATCCGCGGTGGGCATTCTCATCCAAAAGCAATCGGATGCCAATGCCGTGGAAGTCAGTAAACGGGTCAGAGCGGAATTGGCCCGGCTTGAAACCGAATACCGGCAAACGGGCCTCAAATTCGAGGTGTCGTCGGACAGCTCCACATTTACGATCGATGCGGCAAACAGCGTTAAAAAAGACCTGCTGATCGCGATCCTGATGGTCGGAATCGTCATGCTGATCTTTCTCCATTCCATCCGGAACTCGCTCATTGTCATGGTGGCCATTCCCTGTTCTCTCATTTCGACCTTTACGGCCATGTACGCCTTCGGCATGACGCTGAACCTCATGACCCTGCTGGCCATGTCGCTGGTCATCGGGATTCTGGTCGATGACTCCATCGTGGTTTTGGAAAACATCTACCGGCACCTGGAAAAGGGAGAGGAACGTCGAAAAGCGGCCCTTATCGGAAGAAACGAGATCGGGTTTACCGCCATGTCGATTACCCTGGTCGATGTGGTCGTGTTCTTGCCCCTGTCGTTAATTTCGGGACTGGTCGGCTCGATTGTTCGGGAATACGCCCTGGTGATCGTGTGCTCGACGCTTCTGTCTCTGTTTGTGTCGTTTACCGTCACGCCCCTTCTGGCGTCGCGCTTTACCAAGCTGGAAGAAGCCATGAAACATACCCTAATGGGCCGTTTCGGTATATGGTTCGAAAAGCAATACCATCAATTGACCGAGCAATACTACCGGCTCTTGCAATGGAGCCTGAAAAACGGGGGAAAAGTCATTCTGCTGACCACCGCCCTGATCGTTGTTTCCCTGATGCTCGTGCCCCTGGGGTTTGTCGGCGCTGAATTCATGAGCCAAATCGATCGCGGCGAATTTACCGTGACCATGGAAATGGCACCGGGGACCACCTTAAAGAAAAATAATGAGATGACTCAGAAGGTTGAAAAGATGATTGCCTCGATCCCGGAGGTCAAGAAGATTTTTACCAATGTGGGAACCTCCAGCGAAGGGTTGTTCGGGCAAAGTTCCAGTAACGCGTCCGAGTTGAGCGTGACCCTGATCCCCAAAACCGAACGGAAACGCAAAACCGATGAAATTACCCGCCAGATCAAGAAGATGATCAACCGAATTCCGGGGATCAAGGTGCGCGTCAATCCGATCGGTATCTTTGGAACTGGCGATGAGTCGCCCATTTTTATCGGGGTCAATGGAACGGACCTCGATGCCGTGAACACGGCCGCCCGAACGGTCGAAGACATCGTCAAACGGGTTCCCGGTACGGCCGATCCCCGCATCACCTCTTCGGAAGGCAAACCCGAAACGCGGATCGAGATCGATCGAGAGAAAATGGCGTCATTCGGTCTCAACCTCGGCGAGGTCGGGATGACCCTACGAACCGCTCTTTCCGGCGAAGATAATTCGAAGTTCCAGGTCGGACCCAACGAGTATACGATCCGGGTGATCCTGGATGAATTCGACCGGTCCCAAACCGCGGATATTGAGAATCTGTTTTTCGTAAACCCCAAAGGCCAAGAGATCGAATTAAAACAATTCAGCAGGATTTCCCAGACCGTGGGACCGACCAAACTGGAACGAAAGAACCGAAATTATTCGGTCTCGGTTCGCGCCGAAGCGTTCGGCCGCGCAGTCGGAACCATCCACGAAGATATCCGACGGGAAATCGAAAAAGAAAAACTCCCGCCTTCGGTGACGATCGCGTATACCGGAACCCAGGAACAGGACACGGCGTTTATCAGCCTCTTTCTGGCCATGGGAGCGGGCATCCTCTTTGTTTACCTGATCATGGTCGCTCTCTACAACTCGTATATCTACCCGTTTGTCGTTCTTTTTTCGATTCCGGTCGCTGTCGTGGGCGCACTGCTGGCCCTGGCCATGACCATGAAATCCCTGAACCTCTTTTCCCTGATGGGCATGATCATGCTGATTGGTCTGGTGAGTAAAAACGCGATTATTCTGGTCGATTTTACCAATAAACTCCGGGAAGAAGGAAAAGGGATGATCGACGCCCTCTTAGAATCGGGCAAGACCCGCCTCCGCCCCATCTTGATGACGACCTTTGCCATGGTGTTCGGCATGCTCCCCATTGCACTTTCCGCAAGTTCCGGCGCCGAATACAAAAGCGCGTTCGCCTGGGTCCTGGTCGGCGGACTCACAAGCTCCTTGCTCCTGACGCTGGTCCTGGTTCCGGTCATGTATGTGAAAGTGGAAAATTTCAAATCCCGAATGATTCGTCTGACCCGCCGGATAAAAGGAATAAAAGATTAATAAAAGATTAAATATAAGGGGTATAAAAACCAGGGGCTTTTTTGAAAAACCGCCCCTGGACCCCGAAAAACTTTTTGTTTTTTTTGGTTTGGGTTTCGCACAATTGAGTGTGCGATTCGGATTCATCGTAGGGGCGATTCGCGAATCGCCCTTTTAACAGGTTTTGATTAGGGGCAGTTCGCGAACTGCCCCTACAAGTCCCATGCCAATCAATC
Organism: Candidatus Omnitrophota bacterium; assembly: GCA_050258455.1. Lineage (GTDB taxonomy): Bacteria > Acidobacteriota > Aminicenantia > UBA2199 > UBA2199 > JAKAGC01. The sequence goes on from JBLMYT010000074.1 coordinate 62,894, forward strand.
TATTCAGTCGCTCTTCAACGAATTTTTAAAAATCTCTTCCGCTTTCTGCTTCTTGGCCTGCTCCAATTTCTGGGCCGCTAAAAACCGCTCATCGGACTTTTCTTTCTTCTCCTTCTCTTTGATCAGCAGATCATCAAAAGAAGAATGTACTTTTTTTTGGGATTTTTTGTGCTGGATCACTTCCTTTCGGTCAATATCCACCCACAACATCGCATGACAATCCGGACATTCGATTTCTATTATATTACTCATGCCGGTATTTTAATACATCTTTGAAAGAATTTCAATCCCATAAATCCGGCAATACATAAACAAAAAAAAATTTGTTGTAAAAAAAAAGCGTTTCATTTATAATTAGGATTAAGCTTTTTAAATTATATAATAAAGGACGAAAAATGAATATATATATTAATGAGACGAAAATTGATTACAAGCCTCTTTTTCCGTTGTCATGGGGGAGCTTCTTTCAGAAACTCCTTCAAAACAGTCAATATATTCCTTCCAACCACGGGATTGTCAAGATCCAGGTGGACGGCCTCGATTCATTAAATGTGATGATGGATCATTCGGATCAACTGGTCCCCGAATATACCCGGGAAATCCGAATCGCGACCAAAGATTCGGTTTCGATTACCCGCGACGGCCTCGGCCGCGTGATCGCCCTGATCGAAAGCATCAAAAGCGAAATCGCCATGGCTGCCGATTTGTACCGCGAAGGCAATATCAAGGAAGCCTCCTCGAAAGTCACCCGCATCATGGAAGCCTTTAAACCCATGATCAATTTTATCAATTCCGTGGGGATTTCTTTCGCCATGAACTTCGATCACCTGATGTTTAACGCCACAACCTCGGTAAAAGAGAAAATCGAGTCCTTTCTAAAAACCTTCCAGGACCTACTCGCCGCTCAGGAAAAACGCGACTTTGTCGAACTGGCCGATTATCTGGAATACCAATTGATCGACGATATGGCGGATTGGAATACCATCGCCAACGTCCTCCTCAAAGAGGTGGAAGCCAGTATCGCCAATAACGCTTAAACCCTTTATTCGCACCGTCGGCTTCCGGTCACGGGTCCCCCCAAACCCCATGACGACACGAAGGGTAATCATTTTATCCAATTTAATACAATTATTATCCAATGAACCATTTATATTCATTGGATTTCAAGATAGTTCAAGAAACCATTTAAACAGGAAAAATCATGAGTTATAAACTAGCCTTAATCGGGTGCGGCCGAATCGGCGTCTGGCTCGAAGACGATCCCCTGCGCGCCAAACCCGCGTCCCATATGGGCGGCATCACCCGAATCATCGAACAGGGCCATGTCGCCAATGGCCTGGAACTGGTGGCCGCCTGCGACCTCGATGGCGAAAAACTCTCCCGATTTCAAACGCGATTCGGCTTATCGCCTTCCCAGACATACCAGGACTATAAAGAATTGATTTCAATCGAAAAACCGGATATAGCAGTGATCGCCACCTGGACCGCGTCCCATCGCGATATTGCCGTGTATGCCGCCCAACACGGGGTCAAAGGCATCGTCCTTGAAAAACCCACGGCCGTCTCCCTCGACCAGGCTCAGGAAATCGTTGCAACCTGCCAACGCGAAAAGGTGAAACTGGTGGTCAATCACGAACGCCGATGGGATCCCCTATTTCGAAAAACCAAGGAAATCATCGAGAATAAGGATCTGGGTGAGCTGAAATTAATCAACGGCAATGTGCTTTCCCAATCCGCCCCGATCGGTCCCTGGGAATCGGTCCTGGATGAGGCCGGAGGCGGCCCTCTGCTCCACGATGGGACGCACCTGATCGATATGATCCGCTATTTCGCCGGAGACATCGCAACCATCAGCGGACACGTGTCCAGACACGACCGCACCTACGGAACCGAAACCACGGCAACCGCCTTTTTGCGTTCCGTAAACGGAGTCAATATCTTTATCGAAGCCGGAGGCATGCGCGAATATTTTAATTTTGAAATGGACCTCCAATTCGAACGGGGACGCATCAAAATCGGAAACGGGATCTGCGACTACTACACGGCCCAAAATTCCAACCGATATTCGGGATTTAAAGATCTGATTAAAACCGCATTTCCCACCTTTCCCCGCGATACCCATCCCTTTACGGGCGCCATCCTCGAACTCATCCATGCCATGGAAACCGACGCCGAACCCCTTTCCTCCGGCGAAGACGCCACCCGAGCCATGGAGATTATCTTTGGGATCTATTACTCGGCTTATCTCAACGGGAAACCGGTGACCCTTCCGCTGACCACCCTCAGTGGCCATCCCCTGAAAAAGATGTTTCGAACCGGGATGATTTAAATAGCAAAGGGGAAGTTTTCACTTCCCCTTTGCCGGATACAATGATATTTTAATTTATCTTTTTTGCTGTATGCTGTAAAAAACCGGTTCTGCTATTCACCGCCGCTATTGGTAGACTTTTCAGCTACCAATCCGACCACTTCGATTTCCGCACGCCGGATCTCGTCCATCACGTCGGTCACGCGTCCATAAGCACATTCTTTATCGGCTTTGAGCAGCACTTTGGTTTTTTCATCCTGTTTTGTTTCTTCCAGTCGGTCTTGAATTAAGCCGGCCAATTTACCCAACTCGTCAACAGCTTTACCATCCAACATAACGGATCCGTCCGCTTTGACGTCCACAGTAATCATTTTACCAGGTTCGGGCTCTTGTTGGGTGTTCGTGGCTTCCGGAAGCTTAACGTTCGCACCTTTCTTGATTAATGGCGTCACGACCATGAAGATGATCAACAACACCAATAAAATATCACAAAGGGGTACGACGTTCGGTTCGGATTTTGTCTTTTTAGCCCCGCTATCACCACCGCCAGCCATAATTAAGCTCCTGTTCTTTTCTTAATATAATGATCAATCAATTCGGAAGAAGCGTTTGCCATTTCACCGGTGAAAATATCGATCTTATTTAAGAGAAAGTTAAAAAACATAACTGCGATAACTGCAACCAAGATTCCAAAACCGGTCGTAATTAACGCTTCGGCAATACCGCCGGCCACTGCGCCCAAACCACCGGACCCGGATACGGACATACCCTGGAACGCGGTAATAACGCCGAACACTGTTCCGAACAGACCGACAAACGGACCCACGGAACCAATTGTAGCCAGACCGCTGAGACCTCGTTTGAATTCAACCAGACCTTTAATCGTTGACCGTTCAATGGCTCTCTTGGCAGATTCAACTTTCTCTGCGTACGGCGCATTGCTGCCAACCTGGAATTCCAACTCATTTAAACCGGCACTCAGTACTTTAGCCAGATGACTATTTTTATACTTTTTATCAGAAGAAACCTTAACCGATTCTTCGACTTTTCCTTGCTGCCAAAGCTTTCCAATTTCCATGAGCAAAATCCGCGATTGAGTTTTGGCTTTAGAAAAAACGATTAACCGTTCGACACCAACTGCAATAGAGTAAATCGACATCAACAGCAACACAAAGACAACCCCTTTTGGCACGGGGCCCATTGAAATCCACATTGACTGTAAATCAAAACTTCCCATAATATAAAACCTCCTATATTTTTTGCATATAAATTACTAATTTTGTAGATTGAACTTTACGATAACCGTAAACTTAACAGGTCTGGGAACCCCGTTGAGAATGTAAGGCTCGTAAATCCACTGCCTGATCGCCTCGATTGCTGCCTGTCTGAGCAGGGGGTGACCGTTAATGATCTTCGCATCTACAACTTTACCATAGATATCCGTTGTAGCATTGATGATAACCTGACCCGATATACGTGCTTTTAAGGCAACCTGCGGGAATACCGGTTCCACTCGTTTAATCAGCTTGGGCTGCTGAATACTTGCTATCTGGATAGCCTGGCTCACACTATTCGCATCTGCGGTGCCTGGTGCACCGAGAACACCACCAACAACTCCACCTTCAACTCCACCTTCGACTCCACCTTCCACTCCAAAATCCACGCCGAAATCGCTTATTTTCTCATCCGGAATTTCATCGGGAATTTCAATCGGTGCCACCAATCGACCAGACATGACGACTTTCTGTTCAACTTCCTTCTTACCTTCGTCTTCCTTCTTACCTTTATCGGATTTTTTCTTGGCCGGAGGCGGCGGAGGAGGAGGCGGCGGGGGAGCTGCAGCCATGAACACATCTATGACTTTAACTGCAGGGCGGTTGGCATCGGCTGTCAGAAGTGGTCCAATCAATACTGCCGTAACGACCAGTGCGTGCAAGATTACTGAAGCAGGAAACGTGATCCACCTTCTGCGTGCTTTCTTCTTCGCATTCGACTCTGTAAGTGCATCCTCGAACATTTTTACCTCCCTAAAAATATCTTTTTAGTCTTTATTTATATAATATTTCTTTGTAAATTTCAAGTATAAACTCTTAATAATTTACTTTTTTTTCAGCATTTGCATAAACTTCTTTTCCCAAACCATCAACCACGCGCAGGATTGGTAGATCGATGAGTAGGTTCCGACGATGACGCCCACCAGCAAAGTTGCTGAAAATGCATGAATCACTTCGCCTCCGAAAAAGAACAGGGCTATGACGGTTAAAAATACGGTACCGGCTGTGATCACGGTTCGACTCAGGGTCTGGTTGATGCTGGCGTCCATGATGACTTCGAGGTTGTCTTTCTTCATGAACGACAGGTTATCCCGGAGACGGTCGAAAATAACGATGGTGTCATTAATCGAGTAACCGATCAGGGTTAAGATGGCGGCTAAAACCGACAGGGAAAATTCGATGCGGAACAGCATAATAAAGGTCAACACCACGGCGGTATCGTGCACCAGGGTTAAGACGCCCGAGACCCCGTACAGGATCCGGAAGCGCAGGGCAATGTAGATCAACATGCCGATGAGGGACAGGATCGTGGCCAGTGTTGCCCGTTGTCTCATGTCTTTACCGACCTGGGGACCGATGCTCTCCACGCTGAGGAAGGTAAAGCTTCCCAGATAGGCGTTGTCTTTTAACACGGTCAGCGGTTGTTTTTTCAGATTCAACCCATCGATTTCCGATTGCGTGTTGATCAATCCATTGCGACTGTCCTTTCGACATTTCGCGATGGCTTTGGATGTTTCTTCCGCGGTTTCGCGGGGTACGCCTTTTGAAATCAATAAATTGGTGATATCGCTTTCCGGCGCATTATTTAAATCGACTTTCGATGCATTCTGGTTCTTTTCCTCGTTTGAGATCAAGGCCGATTCGATCAGCTTGGATACCCGTTCGGTCTCATTGGCTTCATCCGTCTGTTTGGCGTTGTTTCGTTGTTCCAATGAGGCTTTGATAATAAAACGACTTCCGGTGTCGGTTGAAACCTGCTGAATCACGGATTTTCCCAATCCGACTTTATCCAGGGCATTTCGAACATCCGATATATTGATTTTATTTTTCATGCTGACGTCCAGGCTGGTTCCGCCGGTGAACTCAATGGCCATATTAAAGCCCCGGGTGAAAAAGAGAATGATTCCAACGAGGACGATTACGGATGAAACGATGAAGCCGACTTTCCTTATCTTCATGAATTTAATATTGGGGACATCTTTAAATATTCTCATAAGAGTGCTCCTCTGGTCACATTAAATACTAATCTTCTCGAGTTTCTTCTTTCCGGAGTAGGTCAGATCGAAGATAACGCGTGAAACCCATACGGCGGTGAACATACTGGCTGCGATACCAATGATTAAGGTAATCGCAAACCCTTTGATGGAACTGGTTCCGAACTGGATCAGGAAGAGGGCGGCGATAACCGTGGTCAGGTTGGAATCGAAGATGGTGATAAATGCTTTTTTGAATCCGGAGTCAATGGCGGCTTTGGGAGCTTTACCCAATCGCATGTCTTCTTTAATTCGTTCAAAGATGAGCACGTTGGCATCCACGGCCATACCCATGGTCAGGATGATACCGGCGATGCCGGGGAGGGTGAGGGTGGCTTTAATAGAAGCCATCAAGCCTAATAAAATAATCAGGTTGAGCAAAAGAGCAATGACCGAATTGACGCCTGCGGCTTTGTAATACCAGAGCATAAAGGCGACCACGAGGAGTAAACCCACGAGGCAGGACAGGAGTCCTTTTCGAATGGAATCGGCGCCGAGTGACGGTCCGATAATTTGCTCGTGGAGCAGGGTGAGTCGGGCGGGCAGTGCGCCGGAACGGAGTTTCAGGGCCATGTCATCGGCGTCTTCTCGGGTAAAGTTTCCCTGAATCACGCTGTCAGCCGACAGCGGGCCGTTGATGACCGGGGCGGTAATGATCCGGTTGTCCAGGACGATGGCCAGTTTTTGACCGACGTTGGCGGCCGTAAAGGTATGAAACCGGCTGGCGCCGTCCGGGTTAAGGGAGAAGGCCACTTCGGGTGCCCCGTAACCATCGGTTGATCGTTTGGCACTCTTTAAATCGCGGCCCGTAATCACATTGGCGGCTTGAACCACGGAATAGAGTCCGGTATATTCGGATTTTCCGCCCCATTTTAAGATCTGGAGATCTTCGGGTAGTACGCCGTTGTATTTTTGAAGTGCGTCTTTCTCGGATTGATAGGGGCCCATGTCCATGACTTTCTTAAACTCCAACAAGGCGGTACTATTAATCAATCCCATTACGCGACTTTTTTCTTTGTCACTGACACCGGGAAGCTGAATCATCAATCGATCTTCGCCTTCCCGTTGAAAAATCGGTTCGGAAACGCCGAATTCGTCGACTCGGTTTCGGATCGTTTCCAACGCCTGTTCGGCTGCCTGATCTTTCATATTCATTTCAACGTTGGGTCGAAGGGTTAATGTGGCGCCGTTGACCGAATACAGGACATCCCATTCTCGGAAATTGTCTTCGATGATGTTCTTTAAGGAAGACTCGTCCTGGGGGTTGGTGCCCATGAGGTCGATTTTATTGACGCCCTGTCGAACGACCTTGTCGAATTTGATACTGGCTTCTTTCAATAATGTGCGTAATCGAACTGCGCTGCTTTCGGTATTTTTTTGGACCGCTTCCACAGCTTCCACGCGGTATACGAGGTGCATTCCGCCCTTGAGGTCAAGACCCAGGTTGATCTTGTCTTTGGGGGGGTAGAACAACACCACACAAATCACGATAATTGCAAGAATGAAAATTAGCTTCCACCCTATTTCTTTGCTCATTTTGGCCTCCGAGTTAGCATTTTATTCCAGTGTAATTTTCTCATCTATTTCTATAATCACGCATTTGGTCGTTGATTCAATACTATTCGGTTTTGGACGAGAGTCCTTCTTCGGACGTGATGACTGCGGCGATGGAGGTTTTGGTGACCAGGATTTTGGTGTTTTTATCGACCTGGATTTCAAAACGGTCATCCATCACTCGGGAAACCGTACCGTAAATACCGCCGGCGGTGAGTACCCGTTCGCCTCCCTTGAGGGAATTGACCAGGTTTTGGTGTTGTTTTTGTTTTCTTTTGGCAGGGAGGATGATGATGAAGTAAAAGATCACAAAAATGAGGGCAAACATGATTAAGGGCCCGAACGAAAACGCATTACCGCCGCCAGGTGCGGTCTGTCCATACAATAAATCCATAGTTTATACTCCTTGTTTGAAACGCGTCAAGAACTCTTTCTGGAATTCTTTAAACTTTTTCGATTTTATAGCATACCTTATTTTGGACATAAAATCAAGATAAAAATGGATGTTGTGGACGGAATTGAGGATCGAGGCGTTGATTTCGCGCGAGATATAAAGGTGGCGAAGATATGCTCGAGAGAAGTTGCGGCAGGTGGTGCACGTGCATTCGGGGTCCAGCGGTTTGGGGTCGTTTTTGTACCGCTCATTTTTGATGGAAATTTTACCCGACGAAGTAAAGAGGCAACCGTTTCGGGCGTTTCGGGTGGGCATGACGCAGTCGAACATGTCGATGCCGTGTTCCACGGCCAGGAGGATCTCCTCCGGGGTACCGGAGCCCATGAGGTAGCGGGGTTTGGTTTCGGGCATTTGGGGGACGATGAAGGTGACGATGCGGGCAAAGTCGTCGCGGGTTTCGCCGACGCTCAGGCCGCCCACGGCATAGCCTTCGAAGTCGAGTGCGCTCAGGGCAGCGAGGGATTCGGCGCGGAGTTCGGTGTGCAGGCCTCCCTGGATGATCCCGAATTGGGCGTTGCCTTTTTCTTGACCGGTTTGGAGGAACCGGTTTCGGGCGCGTCCGGCCCAGAGGTGGGTGATATCCAGGGCTTTGCGGTCCTGGTCGAACGTGGCCGGGTAGCCGGCAAAGTAATCCAATACCATTTGGATATCGGAATTGTAGATATTTTGAACATCCACGACGTCTTCGGGGGAGAGGAAGAATTTGCTGCCGTTGATATGGGATTTGAATTCCACGCCTTTTTCCGTGACGCGGGTATTTTCTTTGATGGAGAAAACCTGGAATCCGCCGCTGTCGGTGAGAATGGGTTTTTCCCAGGAGATAAACCCATGGAGGCCGCCGAATTGGTTAATGATCTCGATGCCGGGGCGGAGGAAGAGGTGGTAGGTGTTCCCGAGGATGATTTGGGCGCCGTTTTGGCGGAGCGCGTCGGGGGTGAGGGCTTTGACGGCGCCTGCGGTTCCGACGGGCATGAAAATGGGGGTTTGAATTTCGCCGTGGGGAGTCTGAAGGGTTCCGGTACGGGCAAAGGTGTCGGGGTCTTTTTCCAAAATACAAAAAAATTGTCGTTTTGATTCTAGCATCGATTATTATAATATCGATTACTCAATTTTTCAATAAGGTTTCGGTGGGTTGACTTTTGTAAAAATTCATATTATTTTTAAATGTATGTTATACAAAATAAATCCAGGAGAAAAAAGTAACAATGCATCATCTCGATTATAAAAACAATTCGGTTCGCACGCGATATCAAAACGATACGGCATCCACATACGATGAAAAACGTGAAAAACGAAAAAAGTGGAAGCTTGAAATGGGAGTGGTCAACGAAATCAGCGGCCTACTGGATCAAGGGTCAATCGTTGCCGATATCCCGACCGGAACCGGTCGGATTCTTCTTCCGTTGAAAGAGGCCTCTCATACGGTTTATGGCATCGATATTTCGATGGATATGCTCTTACAGACCAAGGCCAAACACATGTCCGATCCGGTCGATATCCTTCGCGGTGACGCCGTGAGTTTACCATTAAGAGATAAATCCCTTGATTACGTGTTTTGCCTGCGGCTCTTAAACTGGGTGATGGCAGACACAATGAAGGAAATGTTAAACGAATTTTGCAGGGTTTCGGGTAAAGGCTTAATTATCGGTGTTCGCACCCAAAAACCAATGGGAGCCTTCGATTGTATTCGATTCGGAATCCTGAGCCTTATGCCAGTGCCGGCCAATGTTTCCCGGTGGGCCAATAGAATCAAAATCTTTACCAACCGGGTAAAGGGGAAACTAAAGTATGAAGCGCGTAAACTCAGGGGCGAAACGGAGTTTCAAACCGATTCGGTAAAAAAAGAGTTCTCCACCTGGACGTATTATAATAAAGATGAGTTATTTCGTTTGTTTTCCGAATTGGGTCTGGAAATTGAAAGGGAGTATTATATCGATACGTTATGTTCTTTTTCAAAACGGGTAATCCGGCCTTATGCGATTTACTTTCTTAAATTCAGGGAAGGAATTCATTAAATCATTAAACGATGGTTAACGGGCAGACACGCGGTTCCGAATGAGTGTAGTTGAAATCCCATACACATCTATCTTATGGGGAAAGTTAAATAATCCCAACCAACCGGCTGCATTCTTTAAATCGTGGTCATCGGTTCCAATGTCGGGTACAACCACCCGTCCCGATTGGATGCATACCATTGGGCTCAATAGTGAATTGTAACAAGAGGTTTGTCCGATCCATTGGAAGTTCAGGTCATACACATCAATCAGAAACTTTTTTTCTTTATCTTTTCGGGATGTCCACACATACATGCGCTGACCATCGACGTGGATACCGAAGATAGCCGGCAAACAGCGGGACGATTCATTCATAGCTTCCCATGCTTCGTCCCATCCCTGAATCTTTCGAAGTTTTCCCGGACCAGCCAAATGATAACAATCCGTTTTCTTCAATCTGTTCTTCTCAACTTTTTTTGAAAAAACCGTTAACCGAAGACCTTGAGGCGAATATTTATAAATCCTGTAATCTCCGATCGGATGAATATAAATATGACCGGTCTCATCAAGGGCGAAGTCCGGCAAAAGAATGAGGGCTCCGTTCAATACGTGTTGCTGATCGGAATGAATCGCGTTATAGTGTCCCGATTCGATGTCGTACCGGAAGAGTCGGGCTCCCGATTCCCTGGAATACCCCAGCATATACAAGTGGTCCTCGCGATTGGTTTTTAGTTTTCTAATCTCAAACTTTTTCAAATCGCTGTTGAGTTTGAAGGTTTTAAATTCGCTTCCATCCGGGGAAAAAACCAAAAATGATTTTTCGATACTGCAATAGGCGATTAACCGTTCCCGGGAGTCCACGGTAAACACATTGAGCCAGCGGGGAAATCCGACGGTCTTACTCTGTATACCGCCGATCGACATGAGGTATTTTCCGTTCTTGTCGTATTTATCAACGGCATACCGGCTCTCGTCCGTGATATACGTATTTTGATTGTTATCCACGACAAATGTGGAAATCGATTGATAATTCCCTGTTCGTTTTAACTCGTCATCGATTCCCATCGATACAATGGGTTTATCGGTTTCGAAGAACGGAATCGCGGCGTCATGTTTCGTTGACGTGCATGCCGGTATCAAGCAGAAGTAAAAAATCAATCCGGTGAGGATTAACCATCGCATATTGCCTCTTTATTTTTATTATTTTATTAATTTATAATCTTATTTTTCAGATCTTCCGTGAGCCCGTTGAAGGATCGAACCACATTTCCATCCGGATCCGTGATAATGGTAGCGGGAAATGAATCGAAGAAATCCACTCCGGCAAGGCTTTCGTACTGGTATACGGGAAACCGCACGCTGTTTCGATACACATAATCTTCGATCCCCTGATTTCCCCCTTTTGAAATACCAAATATCGCGTATTTATCATGTAATGCGTCATAAATCGGGTTCCACTGTTCGGACATTTTATCGCACGAGAAACAATCGGTTGAAAAGGCAAAAACGATTATTCTGTCTTTAATCGCCATATCGCGAAATCTTTTTTTCATTCCGGTTTTTAAGTCCGTAAATTCGAGAAAATCAAACATGGGCAGGGATCGGTCATTCGCGATGGCTTTGCTCGGCGTATATAAAATGAATTGGCATTTGGCCAATTCTCTCCTCTGCTCATTATTCTTCTTCACGAGAAAAAGAATTTCCACGCCTAAAATTAAAATAATGATCAGTAAAGCGATTTTAACTTTCATGGTGTTTTTACTCCGCTGGTTGTTTTTGGCGCCGATTTTTCCCTGATTTTGATACGGATGGCGCGGGAAATCGTTTCCATGTTCTTATCCAGTGGTGCTCCCATTCCCAAATCGAATGCGTTGAAATCGAATTTGAATTTGGAGTTTGTTTGAGAAACGCGAATGTATCCCAGAGATCGTCCGTATTCGGATGGAAAAACCACGGGAATATGGTTAATATATTCGACCCGGTTTTCCTGATCCGGAAGGGTGGCGCGCGCGATAATGAGGTCAAACTTAAGTTTATCTTGCATGATCAGTCGTTTCAAGGTGAAATACGATTCGTTAAACAGCAATATTTTGATATCCGCCTGTTCGAGTGATTTCAGAACTTCAGCCAGGGAGTTCTCGATTGCGGTAATGGTGAACTGCACCTTATCATCATGCAATTGGCGTTCATTATGGGTAATTCCTGTAACGCCAATCATGATACGGCGGGCTTCCTTTCCTCGTTTGAGAGTGAGTGGAATCAGGCGAAATGTGGAAACGGCGTTTTTCAGATTTTCGGGTGTGTGAATTTCAAGGTTAGCGGAGACGAAATGAGCGCCCATATTTGGAGCATTCGCATCAGCCAGAGCGATTAGGTCTCGTTTGGTGATATTCATAGCGCTTAGGTTCATATACCGGTAGGCTTGTGCAAATAACATTAGGGTGCGCGTATTGATTGTCGGGTTTTCCGATGTGAAGTTTCCGGTATCGACGTAGAGGTATTCGCCGAATTTATTTAAAAGAGCGGATCGGCGCGATAAAGAGCCGAAACGCTCACAACTGGCCAGATCAAAGGCGCCGGAGGTATCGCCGGTAAACAGGATATTGCCGGTAAACGAATCTGAGAGCGGGATAGACAGGGGTTTCAGTCTATCGGTAAAAAATCCGTTGAAATACAGAAAAATCTGGACGCCCAAAAACAAGATCAAGCCAAAGTAAAGAATCCATTTTGCTTTATTCATTGCCTTTTATCGTTCCTCAAGATGATTTTAAAATTTATTGAAGGCATTGTCAACTAGTTTATGAAAAAAAGTTTGCATCCGGACATCAAAAATTGAGTTGACCCTCTTTTCCCTGACTATTTCCAAAGCGGCCAGAAATACCTGTTGAGTGGCGCCCTATTACCAGACACAAATTCTTGTATTATTCCTTACTTAATATCTACCGCATGCAATTCCCACTCTTCCGTTTCTTCGTTATCGACGATGTAATAATATTTATCGTTATCCACCGTAAAATCAAAACCCGACCGATTTCGTGAATGAGGTACATATGCCTTCCTTAAAATTTTTCCTTTTAAGTCGGTAACAATGACCTCACTATCCGTCCCTTTTCTATTGTAAGTGAAAAAATAAATTTTGTCGTTTTTCACCTCAAATTTTAAAAAGGGAGGAAAATAATCCTGGAAATAGGGATTGCATGTCTTTTTATAAGCTTCCCATCTAGATAGATCCGGCCAACGCTCCCGCATCCATTCCTGTTTAAATTCTTCCGTTACTTTCTTTTTTTCATAATTCAAATTAATCTGATACAATTTATTTCCATTACTGTCAAAAACTTGAACGAATAATCCCCTGGTGGGATCCCCGATGTAAATTCGGTCCTTGTAAACAATAAAGGAGTGGGTCTCTGATAACATAGGGGAATCTTCCTTTTGGCCAGGTTTTACAACGGGGATATTTTCCAAATAATAAATTAATTTTTTGTACTTTAAATCCTTATCTCTGGTATATATACATATTTCACTATAATACATCTCCGTCTTTTGATTTAATCCGCCTGAAAAACCAACGTAATTCGATCCAACAGGGTAAATATATCGAAAATGCTTTGATGTTTTAAATTCATCGATATATTGCAGATTTCTTGATACACGCATAATTTTTAGGAAACCGTACAAAAAAAGGTAATCCGGATAAATTTTTAAACGGGGAACAACTTTAAATTCGCCCGGTCCTTCGCCTCGGTTTGAAAAGGATTTGATATATTTGAAATTTTTCAATGAGTATAAGTGGATTTTGATTTTCTGATCAGTGACATACAATTGATCATTGTCAACCATAATTTGAGCGGGGATTCCAACTTGAGATAAGTTTCCTAATTTTTTTCCAAAAATTGGAAACAAATTGGCCACTAAGCTGATAATAACTATAGTAAGAACAATCTTTATATTTTTGTACTGGCGATTCATTTTCTCATTTTCATTTTTTTATTCTCATTATTTAAGTCCCAAATATTCCTGCCGAGGATTAACTCGGCAGGAATATTTGGATCGCCTAAACCATGTCACTGCATTACTTATGGTATCGGCGGTTCAATTTGCGGCGGAAAGCAGGAAAAAACTCCATCCGGCCACAGATAGCAGGTACAACCAATATTACTTCCTTCGCATGGGTCACCATTCAAGTGGCAACCCGTTTTAGTACCGCAGTCAAACAGCAAAGCTTTCGCATCGGGCTGAAAAATTTCGACAGCCCCCAAAACCAGAACAGCCGTGATAAAGACGCAAATTAACCCCATAAATACCGGTTTTAACACTTTCATGAAACCTCCTTTACTCGTTAATTTTATTTAAAGTCTCATCTTTGAAGTTTATATTGTATTGGTCTTTACACCAAATGTCAATACCTTTTCACAGAAAACCTAGTTTAGAAATTAAATACAATTCTTTCTGAACTCCCTAAAGCATTTTGTATTAATGCTCTAACAAAGATCTGGTAAAGATACCGATTAGGTATTATTCCTTACTTAATGTCTACCGCATGCAATTCCCACTCTTCCGTTTCCTCGTTATCGACAACGTAATAATATTTATCGTTGGCCACCGTAAAATCAGAACCCAACCGGCTTCTTGAATGCGGTACATACGCTTTCCTTAAAATCTTTCCTTTTAAGTCGGTAACAATGACCTCACTATCCGTGCCTTTACGATTGTAAGTGAAAAAATAAATTTTGTCGTTTTTCACCTCAAATTTTAAAAAGGGAGGGAAATACTCCTGGAAATAGGGATTGCATGTTTTTTTATAAGCTTCCCATACGGATCGATCCGGCCAACGCTCACTCAGCCATTCTTGTATAAATTCTTCCGGTACTTTCTTTTTTTCATAATTCAGATTAATCCGATATAATTCCTTTCCATTACTGTCGAAAACTTGAAGGGATAATCCCCTGGTGGGATCCCCGATATAAATTCGGTCCTTGTAAACAATAAAGGAGTGCAACTCTGACATCATAGGAGTATCTTCCTTTTGTCCAAGCTTAACAATAGGTTCTTTTTCCGAATAGTAAATTAACTTTTTGAACTTTAAATCCTTATCTCGGGTATATATACATATGTCACTATAAAACATCTCAGTCTTTTCATTTACTCCGCCTGACATGCCGACATAATTTTTGGCAATGGGAAAGATGGATACAAATGATTTTGATGTTTTAAATTCATCGATATATTCCAGTTTTTTTGATACCCGCATAATTTTTTTGGAACCGTACAAGGACAGGTAATCCGGATAAATTGTTAAACGGGGAACAGATTTTGATTCGCCCGGCCCTTCTCCAAGGGTTAAAAAAGATTTGATATATTTGAAATCTTTCAATGAGTATAAGTGGATTTTGACTTTCTGATCGATCACATACAATTGATCGTTCTCCACTTTAATTTCATGGGGGATTCCAACTTGAGATAGATCTCCTAATTTCTTTCCGAAAATTGGAAATGAATTAACCATTAAGCTGATTGCTACGATTATAAGAATATGTCTCATATGCCTCATGTAAATGTCTCCTTATCTCTCCCACTAAAATATACCCAATTATTTTATAAAAGTCAAGTATATCGGAACTTACAAAAGACATTCTCATCGTTCTGTAATGGATAATTCATTGAATTTGAATTATCGAAACCAGCGCATGATGAATCTAAATAAGAGCGATGATTCATGGAGCTAAGGTCGGAATTTTTGTTATTGGGATTATTTTCAGTCCACTGGGTGCGGGCAATTTTCTTTTTCCTTGATTTGAATAAGTAAAGAAGTAAACCTCCGTCCCCGATTCATCATTATAATTTGTATAAATGTTATGGTTGCGTATTGGTTTGTAGAGAAGTAGCGTGCTACGTCTCTTCTTTTATTTATCCTATTAACAAGTTATAACAGAGACGTAGCACGCTACGTCTCTACGATTCAAATAAATCCAAAACCAAAAAATTTTTGGTCACCTTTTTTTAATTTACACACAAAATTTGTTGACACTCTCAAAAAAGAAGTATTTGTAACGGCCTTTTTATAGAGAAAAATGTCAATCGCCATGCAATCGTCTCTCGCGACCAACCAAACTTCGACCGCGTACAAGCAAATTTTTATCAGGTACAACCAATCCTCGAACGCGTACAAGCAAATTTTTATCAGGTACAACCAATCGCCGAACGCGTACAAGCAAACTTTTATCGGGTACAACCAATCCTCGACCGCGTACAAGCAAATTTTTATCGCGTACAAGGAATCCTCGAACGCGTACAAGCAAACTTTTATCGCGTACAGGTAAACTTCGAACGCGTACAAGCAATCCTCGAACGCGTACAAGCAAACTTTTATCGCGTACAAGTAATCGCCGACCGCGTACGAACAAATCTTTGTCGCGTATAATCAATTTGAACTAAACCGCTTCGCGGCGCGCTATCGCCGTAATTTCAAATTCTGTGCTAAACCCCTTTTCAAAGAACTCTCGTGTAAACAGGACCGCTTCGCAGCGCACTATCGTCGTAATTCTAAATTTCTGCACTAACCCCTTTAAAAAGGGCTCTCTTTGGTGTATTATTATAGTTGACGACTATGAAAAACACAGAAAGAGAGCCCAAATCAATATCCCATCATACCACACCCTTAAGGGAAAATAAAGAGAAAAAACCAATAAAAATAAAGGAGAAAATCATGAAAGAAAAGTTTTCGAGTTCCCCTATTCCAAAATCCACCGAAGGTTTAGCAGAGATGGATGAGCAATCCGAAAAGAAAATAAGCCCCTTAAGGCAGCGCATGCTGGACGATATGGAGTTGCATGGATATTGCGATTCCACAAAGGATGCTTTTGTGCGAGCAGTCATTAATCTGGCAAATTTCTTCAATAAAAATGCCGCCGATATTAGCGAAGAAGATATTCGCCAATATTTTATTGTTTTAAAAAACGATGAGAAATTATCCCTCCACCTTGTTAAAAATCAATATTATGGCCTGCGTTTCTTTTATTTAAAAACCCTGCGTAAGGATTGGAAAATCTTTGATATTGTCAGGCCTCCCAAAGGGCGGAGTTTGCCCATCGTCTTCTCAGACGATGAAGTCAAACGAATTCTTCAAGCGGTGAGAGTGCCCATTTACCGGATGTGTCTCAAATTAATTTATAATTGTGGATTAAGGATCAATGAAGCATTGAGCCTGAAAATTTCCGATGTGGATGTTAGCTGCAAAGCCATCCGTGTCAAAGGGAAGGGGAGTAAAGTGCGAGAAATCGCTATCTCGGAAAAGATGCTGGAAGAACTTCAAGGATATTTGCAGGTATATCAATTAAAACTTTACTTATTCCCCTCACTCAAAGACCCCAATCAACGGATTGGACAGGACACCGTCCAGAAGGCATTTAAACATGCCGTCAAGGAGGCAGGAATTACTAATAAACTCAAGGCTACCGTTCATAGCCTCCGCCACTCTTATGCGACTTATCTTCTGGAGTCAGGGGTAAATATTCGGATTATTCAGGGGAGTTTGGGGCATCAAAGTATACGAACAACAGCCATATATACCCACTTGACGCAAAAAACGGATCAGGTATTGCGTCACGCCCTGGATCGGTTATTGGCTTAACCCCATTTAATCAGAGCCCCTCTTCGCATTTAAGTTCCAGGTATTGTGACTATCACAGAGATTTTCCAAACGTATTCCCCCGAGTATACCCAAATATATAGGGACAGAATCCCACCCTCTCATTTAAAAGCCATCAGTGACATCGGTGCTTGCCGTACCGAAGTCTTTGGGGGACATGTGGATAAATGCACGACTTGCGGCAAAGAGCATATCTTTTACCACTCCTGTTACAATCGCTCTTGCCCCCAATGTCAGGGAACTCACGCCAAAAAATGGTTAGACAAACATTCGGATAAACTCCTGCCGGTCCATTATTTCCATGTCGTCTTTACGCTACCCAAAGAAATCGGAGAACTGGTTCGGTCCAAGCCTTCGGTATATCTTAAAATCCTCTTTAAATCCGTCCGTATTTGCCTTCGTCAAATAATGGCCAACCCTAAATACGGCGGTGGGATACCCGCGGCACTCTGCGTCCTTCATACCTGGACTCGAACCTTATTGTTCCATCCCCATATTCATTGCCTCATCCCGGGAGTGGTGATCTACAAAACGCCCCAAGAAAAA
Organism: Candidatus Omnitrophota bacterium; assembly: GCA_050258455.1. Taxonomy (GTDB): domain Bacteria; phylum Acidobacteriota; class Aminicenantia; order UBA2199; family UBA2199; genus JAKAGC01. Next base: position 80,705 of record JBLMYT010000074.1, read on the forward strand.
TGGAAGTTCAAATTCACCCATCGAAAGTTCCTGGCTCCGGTTAAGGCTCTTTCTCGCCTCTTTCGTGCGGTCTTCATCCGGTTGGTCAGAGAAAAATTTCCCAAACTCAAAATTCCCCAATCCGTATTTGCCAAAGACTGGGTCGTTTACTCCAAACCCACCCATAAAAACACCAAGAGCATTCTTCAATATCTCTCCCAATATATTTATCGGTGCGCGATCACCAATCAACGAATCGTTTCGGTTAAAGACTCCAAAGTCACCTTTAAATATCAAGATTCAAAGAATCATCAATGGCACCAACTCACCCTACCTGTCATGGAGTTTATCCGACGCTATCTCCAGCATGTGTTGCCCCACGGGTTTCATAAGGTTCGATTCCTAGGATTCCTTTCCCCATCTTATAAAAAAATCTATTCATCACTCAAACTGGAACTTTCCAAACTCAACCCGGACCAGGTATCCGAATCGACTCCGAACTCTCCCAAACAGGAACAAAATCCACATCTTAGATGCCCTTATTGCAAATGCGCCACATTGAAGACTCGCCACCATTTCTATTATCGAAATGGGACTATTATTCCCTATCGGCCACCACCCCATGAAAAAGACAAACGCTCATCTTAACCGGATGATGAAGGTCATCCAACTCCCACCTTATTGCGCCCCATTCTTTTATACGTCATTGCACCTATTTATTTACCCAATTTTTCTTACCTATCATCGTTATCAATTAACATTAAATACTTACCAAAAACCTTTCGATTCCCATTCGGGGCCACTCATTTTTCGGAAAAAGCCTATTTTGGTCCTTCCACCCCATTGCTTTGCTCTCAAAGAACAAATCCTAAATTCCCAAATAATAATTGTAGAGTAAAATCCAAAAAGCGCGCCGCGAAGCGGTTTTGTTCATCAGTTTTTGCGTCGGCTCGCAATCAATCAGTCTAAAGACTGATTGATTTTTAAGTGCTCGCTCGCAAAAACTTAAAATGTTAAATGTTA